>CAZLOH010000014.1:0-39333 GCA_964561105.1 uncultured Bifidobacterium sp.
TGGCTGCGCTGGCGGTGTCGGGCAACGAAGTGTATGCAGGGGGCGGGTTCACGACGGCGGGCGGGAGCGCGGCGGCCAACATCGCCAAATGGGACGGGAGCAGTTGGAGCGCGCTGGGTTCGGGGATCAGCGGCGGGGTGTCTGCACTGGCGGTATCGGGCAGCGACTTGTATGCAGGGGGCGGGTTCACGACAGCGGGCGGGATTGCGGCGACCAATATCGCCAAATGGAACGGGAGCAGTTGGAGTGCGCTGGGTGAAGGGATGAACAACATTGTGTATGCGTTGGCGGTGTCGGGCGGCGACGTGTATGCGGGCGGCAATTTCACGACGGCGGGCGGGAGCGCGGCCAAGTGCATTGCCAAATGGAACGGGAGCAATTGGACCGCGTTGGGTTTGGGGATGGAGGGAGATGCACCCCCTGCCCACCCTAACGTGTACGCGCTGGCGGTGTCGGACAGCGACGTTTATGCGGGCGGCTTTTTCACGGCGGCGGGCGAGAGCGCCGCCAAGAACATTGCCAAATGGAACGGAAGCAGTTGGAGTGCGTTGGATTCGGGGATAAACAGCTATGTGAATGCGCTGGCGGTGTCGGGCAGCGACGTGTATTTGGGCGGCTCGTTCACGACGGCGGGTGGTATTGCGGCCAATCGGATTGCCAAATGGAACGGGAGTAGTTGGAGTGCGCTGGGTTCGGGGATGAATGGCTACGTCTCTGCGCTGGCGGTGTCGGGCAGCAACGTGTATGCGGGCGGCTTTTTCACGACGGCAGGTGGTATCGCGGCCAATTGCATTGCCAGATGGAACGGGAGCAGTTGGACCGCGCTGGGTTTCGGGATGAACAACCCCGTGTCTGCACTGGCGGTGTCGGGCAGCGACGTGTACGCGGGCGGAAATTTCACGACGGCGGGTGGGAGCGCGGCGACCAACATTGCCAAATGGGACGGTAGCAGTTGGAGCGCGCTGGGTTCGGGGATGGGAGGAGTCAGCACTTTGGTGTTTGCGCTGGTGGTGTCGGGCAGTGACGTGTATGCGGGTGGCCAGTTCACGACGGCGGGCGGGAGCGCAGCCAATAACGTCGCCAAATGGAATGGGAGCCATTGGAGCGCACTGGGTTCGGGGTTGGACAACTATGTGTATGCGTTGGCGATGTCGGGCAGCAACGTGTACGCGGGGGGCAATTTCACGACCGCAGGCGGGAATGCAGCCAATAACATTGCCAAATGGAATGGGAGCAGTTGGAGCGCGCTGGGGTCGGGGATGGGAGGAGCTAACGCTTTCGTGTATGCACTGGCGGTGTCGGGCAGCGACGTGTATGCGGGAGGTTTTTTCACGACGGCGGGCGGGAGCGCGGCCAATTACATTGCCAAATGGAACGGGAACAGTTGGAGCGCGCTGGGGTCGGGGATGGGAGGGATTATTTACCCCTCTGTGTTTGCGCTGGCGGTGTCAGGTAGTGACTTGTATGCGGGAGGCAAGTTCTTGACGGCAGGTGGCAAAGTTTCGGCCTATGTAGCGCGGGCGGTCTTGGGGGATGCGCCGGATTACAATCAGATCACCGGCCAACTGCTGCCAGGCGGCGCCATGCAGTTGTCGTATGTAGGCGATCCGGCCACCAACTACGCGCTGGAGCGGACCTTCAATCTGTCCCCGCCGATTGGTTGGGTTGGCCAAGAAACCAATACCATGAGCGTTAGCGGCGTTCTGACCTTCACCAATTCGCCGGTCGTCACCACCAACAACTTCTGGCGCGTGCGTTCCGTGCCGTAGCTCGACCGATTCCGTAGGACGGGCGACACGCGAGCGATCCCCAATTCGGTTCGGTTGCCCCAATGTGAGCGGCCCCTTGGTGGGGCGGGCGTCCTTGCGGGCCGGCTCGTCAGGAGCCTCGCCCCACCGGACAGGCCGTGGCCAATGCGTTTGCTTGTGACGCTCCGGTCGCGTCGCTAGTCTCCGCGCATGGATTCACCGGATTGGCCCAGCCTGAGCGATGACGAGTTGATGGAGAAACGCATTTCCCAGCTCGGCCTCAAACTTGACGGCCCGAAGGTCCAGCCGCTGATCCAGCAGTTGTACGCTGAGTTGTCGCAAAAGGGGTTGACGTTCCATCCGCCGTGCCACGTCGGCGACGAATGGTTTGTCCCGGTCGGCATCCCGGCGATCTTCATTCCGTTTTTTCTCACGCATGACCGGTTGCGGCAGTTGGAAAAGAAAATCATTCTCGAAGTCGAGGGCGAAACGCCGGAATGGTTCATGAAGCTGATCCGGCATGAGGCGGCCCACGCCTACACCTACGCCTATCCGTTCGTTCGGAAACGCAAATGGCAGCAGACCTTTGGCAAGTCCTCGGCGGACGAAACGCCGTCCTTCTACCGGCCACGCCCCTACAGTCGCAGCTTCGTGATGAACCTCGACGATTGGTACGCACAGAGCCATCCGGACGAGGATTTCGCGGAAACATTCGCGGTCTGGCTCACGCCGGGTCTGGACTGGCGGGGGCGCTACCGGGACTGGAAGGCGCTGCAAAAGCTCGAATATGTGGACGAGCTGATGCGTTCACTCGCGGGCAAACCGCCCCAGCCGCTGCCGGAATATCAGGTGGCGGACTACGACTGCCTCAACGTCAAACTCAAAACCTACTACGCGAAGAAGCGGAAGGATTACGAACATTCGTTCCCGGATTTTTACGACAAGGATTTGCGGCAACTCTTCGACGCGGGCGTGGACGTGGAGGGGCGCGTGAAGGCGTCGGTTTATTTGCGCCGGCACCGGCGCGAGCTGGAGGGCGCCGTCTGCCAGTGGAGCAACGAGAACAAATATCGCGTGAACAAACTGGTCGGGAAACTGATCGAGCGGTGCGACCGGCTGGGGTTGCATCTCAAAGCCTACGACCCGAAACAAAATCTCCAGGTGGCCGCCTACATCACCACGCTGGTGATGAATCACCTGTTCACCGGCAAATTCAAACGGACGAAATAGCCGTGAAGAAAAAGCTCAAAATCCTCGCCCTGTTCGATGCCATTGCGCCGACGACGATTGACCAGGACCTGAGCGCCGAGTTGCAGACGCCCGACTGGCAGACCGAGGCCCATGTCCTCGGCGCGCTCCAGGAACTCGGTCACACCACGGAGTACCTCGCCATTTTCGACAATCTCGATCTGCTGCAACAGAAGTTGCAGAGCTTTCAGCCCGACATCATTTTCAACCTGGCCGACCAGTTCAAAAACAACCGCGCGTTCGACCAGAACATCGTTTCCTTCCTCGAAATGCACGGGGTCACCTTCACGGGTTGCGGCTCGACCGGGCTGACGCTTTGCAAACACAAGGCGATCTCGAAGAAGATTCTCGGCTACCATCGCATCCGCGTGCCCGAGTTCACGGTGATCGCCCGCGGCCAGCGTTGTGCCCGCCCGGCGCGGCTCAAGTTTCCCATTCTCGTCAAACCGCTCAAGGAGGAGGCGTCGTACGGCATTTCGCAGGCGTCGTTCGTCGAGACGGACGAACAATTCAAGGAGCGCGTCCAGTTCATTCACAGCTCGCACGATTGCGATGTCATCGCCGAGGAATACATCGCCGGTCGCGAGTTGTACGTGAGCGTGATGGGCAATCATCGGCTCGAGGTGTTTCCCATCCGCGAGCTGGTGTTCAAGGAGGTCCCGCCGGAGGAACCCAAGATCGCGACCTACCGCGCCAAGTGGGACGAAGAGTATCGCAAGAAATGGGGGCTGCAAAACCAGTTCGCCGAGGCGCTCGACCCGGCGCTGGCGAAGAACATCAGGCAAACCTGCAAACGCATTTATCGTTTGCTGACCATTGACGGATACGCGCGCGTGGACCTCCGTGTCACGCCGGCCAACGAGATTTATTTCATCGAAGCCAACCCGAATCCGCACCTCGCGGCCGACGAAGACTTTGCGCAATCGGCCCTCAAAGCCGGGGCCGCGTATCCGCAGCTCATCCAGCGCATCATTCGCACCGGGTTGAAGACGGTGCGGGAGTAGGGTGGGGAGCCAATTTTTCATGCCCGCTGAAACCATGATCCACTGCGACACGCTCACGAAGCGTTTCGGGCATTTCACGGCGGTGGATCGCGTTTCGTTCTCGGTGACGAAAGGTTCGATCTTTGGCTTCCTCGGACCGAACGGATCGGGGAAATCCACGGTCATCCGCATGTTGTGCGGGTTGCTGGAGCCGAGCGAGGGGCGGGCGAGCATTGCGGGGTTCGACGTGGCGCGGCAAACGGAGGAGATCAAGCATCTCATCGGTTACATGTCGCAGAAGTTTTCGCTCTACGATGAACTGACCACGCACGAAAACCTGAACTTCTACGGGCGGCTCTACGGCTTGAAAGGCGCCGCGCTCAAGCAACGCTACGACGAACTCATCGCGCTCACGCATCTGGAGCCTTATTTGCACCGTCGCGCGGCGTTGCTCTCCGGCGGCTGGCGGCAACGGCTGGCGATGGCGTGTTCGCTCGTCCATAAACCGGCGGTGTTGTTCCTCGACGAACCGACGGCGGGCATTGACCCGGTGGCCCGGCGCGAGTTGTGGGATTTGCTGTTCGAGTTTTCGAGCCGCGGGATGACGTTGTTTGTCACGACGCATTACATGGATGAAGCGGAGCGTTGTTCGCATGTCGGTTACATCCACATGTCGAAGCTGGTCGTGTGCGGCGAGCCGGATGAACTCAAACAACTGCCCATCGTGAACCCGCCCGACACCAAGCGCATTGACGTGACGTGCGAGCACGTGACCACGGGCTTGCAGGCGGTGCGGCAACTACCGGGCGTGCGCACCGCGACGGTGTTCGGGCAATCCATGCATCTGCTGGTGGATCGGAACGTGTCCGAGCAATTCATCCTTGCCGAACTCGCCAAACAGCATATTCCTCGGGCGGACATCCGGCCGATCATGCCGTCGCTGGAGGATGTGTTTGTGGCGCTGACAAAAAATGGGAATCCCGGACCGTGAACGTAGAGCACGACAGACTGATGAAGCATCGCGAAAGGAGGAATCGCTCCGGCGTGAGCCGGTTCGCCCGCAGGTTGTGGCCGGCGTCGTTGGCATTTGAACAAGGGCGGCCCGCATGAAAACGCCCTTTCGCGGTTTCACCGCCATTCTCTACAAGGAATTCCTGGTGGTGATGCGTGATCCGTTCACGCTGTTCTTCATGATGTTTCCGCCGTTGGTGGAGATGATCGCCTTTGGCTACGCGCTGGACACGGACGTGAAGAACATGGCGGCCATCGTCCTCGACGAGGATCACACCACCGAGAGCCGCGCCCTGGTGAAACAATTCGAGAACACGGGGACGTTCAAGGTCGTGGGCGACGCGCAAAGTGTGTCGGAACTGGCGGCGTTGATCCGTCGCGGTCGGGCCTACGTGGGCATCCAGATTCCGCCGGACTTCACGCGCAATTTGCGCGCGGGGCGCAGCGCGAAGTTGCAGGTGTTAATAGACGGCTCGAACTCGACGATTGCGTCGGCCGCCCTGAACACGTCGCTCAATGTGGGCTTTCTCAATAGCATCCGGGCGCTGGCCGACAAATTCGGTCTGCGCGATCTCCCGGTCGAGGTGCGCCCGCAGATTCTGTACAATCCGGAGATGCGCAGCCCGAATTTCTTCCTGCCCGGCGTGATCGGCATCGTGTTGCAGATTGCCACGACCTTTACTACGGCGATGTCGCTGGTGCGCGAGCGCGAACGCGGCACGCTCGAGCAGTTGATGGTCAGTCCGCTCTCGCGCTGGGGCCTGATGCTGGGCAAGTTGATCCCGTATCTGGTCATCGGCATGATGATGAGCGTGTTTCTGTTCACGCTCATGCGCTGGGTGTTTCACGTGCCGATTGCGGGCGATGTTGGCGCGTTGTTGGGTGGGACGTTCTTTTACGTGTTTGCGCTGCTCAGCCTGGGGCTGCTGATTTCGACCCGGGCGCAGAATCAAATGCAGGCGCTACAAATGAGCATGATGTTCATTTTGCCCAGCGTGTTCTTCTCCGGCTTCATCTTCCCGCGGGAAACCATGCCGCAGATTTTCTACGCCATCAGCACGGTGATCCCGGCGACGTATTACATCGAAGTGGAACGGGCGTTGATTCTGCGCGGCGCGACGCTAGGTGATTTCTGGCACAACCTCGTGGTGCTCGCCGGCATGGGCGCGATCTTGTTTGGTCTCTGCGTCTTGCGTTTCCGCAAGAAGATGGCCTGATGCGCGATCCTCTGCCAAAACTCAGCACGATCCTGGCGCGTGGCTGGCGGCGGCGCTGCCCGCACTGCGGCGAAGGCAAAATCTTCCGGGGCTGGGTGTCCATGCACGACCGCTGCCCGCACTGTCAGTTGCAATTTCTGCGCGACCAGGGCGATTTGTGGGCGTATCTCCTGGCGGTGGACCGGGCGCTGTTCATTTTCCCGATGGTCGCCATGATTTATTTCCGGCTCTACATCCCGGACTCGAAGTGGTTTTACGTGCTGGTGGTGGCGCTGCTGACGGGCTTCGTTTACACCCTGCCGCACCGCAATGGCATGTGCCTCGGCCTGGATTATTTGATGCGGCGCAAGTGGGGCGACTTGCGGGAGGAGGAGTCCTTGCCCAAACCCGGCGCGCCGCCGTGCCCGTAGCGGTTGCGGCTGGACAGGTCTTCGCCGTCCCGGCTCAATTGGCCACTCATGCGCGCCAACCAACCCACCGCCGCCTCGTCCCGGGCGCCACGCCTCCGCCTCCGGCTCACGACGGCCGCGGAATCCATCGTCCGCGGCGGACATCCGTGGGTGTTCGCGGACAGCGTTCGCGAACAGAATCGGGCGGGTATTCCTGGCGAACTGGCGGTGATCTATGATCGCCACGACCGGTTTCTCGCGGTTGGTTTCTTCGACCCGGATTCTCCCATCCGCGTGCGCGTGTTGCACGTCGGCAAACCGCTGACGGTTGATCTGGAGTTCTGGCGCGCGCGACTGGAAGCCGCCTGGCGGCGGCGCGCGGGTTTGCTGGACGAGCGAACAACGGGCGCCCGCCTGATCCACGGCGAGAGCGATGGCTGGCCGGGGCTGGTGCTCGATCGCTATGACGCCACCCTGGTGCTCAAGATTTACACGGCCGCGTGGCGGGAGCGATTGGAGGAAATCGTCGGACTGATCTGGGCAGAATTGCGGCCGGGACAGGTCGTGCTTCGCTGCAGCCGAAACCTCGAAGCGGCTGTTCGCCTTCCCCAGCCCCCGCGCGCCGGATCGGAGTCCGGCGCTCCCGTCACCTTTCTGGAATCCGGACTGCGTTTCGAGGCCGATGTCTGGCGCGGACAGAAGACCGGATTTTTCCTCGACCAGCGCGAGAATCGTCGGCTGGTGGAAACCCTGGCTCGTGGGCGGGCGGTGCTCAATGCCTTCAGTTTTTCCGGCGGCTTCTCCCTTTACGCCGCGCGCGGCGGGGCCCGGACCGTGACCGATCTCGACCTCAGCGCCCACGCGCTCGAATCGGCCCGGCGGAATTTCCGGCTGAACGAAACGCAGCCGGCCATCGCGCGTTGCCGGCATGAATCCATTCAGGCCGACGCCTTCGACTGGCTCGCGGGAAATCGGGACCGGAAATTTGATCTGATCGTGCTCGATCCGCCTTCGCTGGCCCGGCGGGAGGCGGAACGCGCCGGAGCGATTCGCGCTTATGCGAAGCTCGCGGAGTCTGGCCTCAACCATCTTGCGCCGGGCGGAATCCTGGTGGCTTGTTCCTGTTCGGCGCATGTGAGCGTCGAGGAGTTTTTTGGCGCGGTGCGGCAGGCGGCGCGCGTGTCGGGGCGCAAGTTCACCGAGCTGCGGACCACCGGTCACGCGCCGGACCATCCCGCGACTTTCCCGGAGGCGGAGTATTTGAAGGCGGTCTATTTGCAGTGCTGAAGGCGCGGCCGCCGGCAAACCTCCGCTTGACACCTTCGCCGATTTCGCAAACGCTCGCCGCGCCGTTCAACACCGTATGACCGAATGAAAAAAAGTTGTCCGCAAGCTCTCCCGTTTGGCGCCGCCGTGTTCTCGCTGTTTGCTTTGATGATCGTGCTGCTGCCGGGCTGTCGCTCACCGTTGGGTTCGGGCGAAGCGGGTTTTCATAGTTTGTTTGACGGCCGGTCCTTGGACGGCTGGAAATTGGTGGACGCGCAAGGCGGCGGTTATGGGGTGACGAACGGCGTGATCTATTGCGCGCGCGGCGGCGGCGGCAACTTATTCACGGAAAAGGAATACGGCAATTTCATCCTGCGCTTCGAGTTCAAGCTGGAGGACGGATCGAACAACGGCATCGGCATTCGCGCGCCCCTCGCCGGCGACGCCGCTTATCTCGGCATGGAGATCCAGATTCTCGATGAAGGGGCGGCGGAGCGCGGCAAGTGGGGCAAGCTGCGACCCGAGCAATATCATGGCTCGATTTACGACGTCGTGCCGGCCCGGAAAGGCGCGTTGCGACCGAACGGGGAATGGAACACCGAGGAAATCACCGCGCGAGGCCGCCACATCAAGGTCGTGGTCAATGGCGTCACCGTCCTCGACGCGGACCTCAACGCCGTGGAGGATCCGATCACGATTGCGAAGCATCCCGGTTTGTTTCGCGAGCGCGGGCACATTGGCCTGCTGGGCCACGACGATTACATCGAGTTCCGACACCTCCGCCTCAAAGAATTGCCGGAGGCGTCGCGGGCCGGCGTTCCGCCCAGGGATTTCGTTTCACTGTTCGACGGCGAATCGCTCGCCGGCTGGAAAGGTCTGGTGGCGGATCCCAAGCAACGCGCCACGATGTCGCCCACGGAACTGGCCAATGCCCAGGCCGTGGCGGACCGCTTGATGCGGGCGGACTGGAGGATCGAGGCGGGCGCGCTCGTTTATCGCGGGACGAACTTCGACAACCTTTGCACGACCAAAGACTTTGTGAACTTTGAACTTCTGGCGGACTGGGAGATCGAACCGAACAGTGACAGCGGAATTTACCTGCGCGGAACCCCGCAGGTGCAGATTTGGGATCCCTACACCCAGCCGGTCAAGAACGGGAACGCGGTCGGTTCGGGTGGGCTGTACAATAACAAGCGGGGCGGCGCCACCCCGTTGGTGGTGGCGGACAAACCCGTCGGCGAATGGAATCGCTTCCGCATCATCATGGCCGGCGATATCGTGCATGTTTATCTCAATGGCGAGCTCGTGGTGAACGGCGTGCCGCTCGAAAACTACTGGCAGCCCGACCTGCCGGTGTTTCCCTTCGGCCCGATTGAATTGCAGGCACACCAATCCGCGGTCCGTTTCAAAAACCTCTACGTCCGCGAATTGCATCAGCCGGCGAAATAGCATTTCCGCCCGGGCGGCTTCGCGCCGTTGCGACCGTCATAAATCCTTTTGCGTCCGCCGGGCGCGGTTGTACTCTTCCGGCATGTCAAAAATGATTCTTGGAATTGGCGGCGCGGTTTTCGGTTCCCTTCTGGCGTTGGCATCTCCGGCGGACGCGGCATTGCCCAAGGTGGCGTTGGCCGACGCTTTTCCGGCAAGCGCGCTGCAACGGCCGCTCTGGATGTCGGAAGCGCCGGACGGCTCCGGACGGTTGTTCATCGTCGAGCAGCGCGGCCGCATCCTCATCGCTCCCAAAGGCAGTGACGGCGCGCAGATGAAGGAATTCCTGAACATCGTGGACCGCAAACCCTATGTGGAAAATGAAGAGGGCCTGCTGGGTCTGGCGTTTCATCCCGGATTCAAAACGAACGGCCTCTGCTACATTTATTACAGCCAGCAAAATCCCCGTCACAGTGTCGTCAGCGAATTCAAAGTGGCGGCGAACGATCCGGACAAAGCTGACCTGGCATCCGAGCGCATCCTGTTGACGCAGCCGCAGCCGTACTGGAATCACAATGGCGGCCAACTCGACTTTGGACCGGACGGTTATCTTTACATCGCCTTCGGGGACGGTGGGGCTGGAAATGATCCGCATGACAACGGCCAGAATACCGCGACGTTCCTGGCGAAGATTCTGCGGATTGATGTCAACACGCGGGACACGGTCGGCGGTGGCCGCAACCGCCGGGAGCTTCCCTACGGCATTCCCAAGGACAATCCCTTCGTGAACGAACCCGACCAATACGGGGTGCGCAAGGAAATCTGGGCCTACGGTCTGCGCAACCCGTGGCGCTTCAGTTGGGATCGGGAGACTGGCGACCTCTGGGCAGGGGACGTGGGTCAGGACGAATGGGAGGAAGTGGACCTAATCGTCAAAGGCGGCAACTACGGCTGGCCCGTGCGCGAGGCGCACCATCACTTCAAGCCCGGACCCGCCCGCACCTGCTTCCTCGAACCCGTCATCGAATACCCCCATCGGCCGGATCTCCAGTCGCAGGCGCAGTTTCCCGATCACAGCATTGGCCAGAGCGTCACGGGCGGTTACGTCTATCGCGGCCAGAAATATCCGGCGCTGCGCGGCGTGTATGTCTATGGCGACTTCAACCTGGGCACGATCTGGGGATTGCGTTACGCGAACGGCAAGGTGACCGAGCAAGGCCAGCTCCTGGCGCAACCGAAAAATATCGCCAGCTTTGCCGAGGACGCCGACGGCGAACTCTACGTGCTCTGCTTCGATGACAAGGTGTTCAAACTCACCGTGCCGGACAAGCAGTAGGCCGCGATCAGCGACTCCAACGACTGCTGCCAGCCTGGCCGCCCAACTCGCTCCAGGCTCGTCACGACTCCGCGCATTTCTATTTTGCGTTCCCGCGCGCTTGCCGGTTTAATCTGCCCCGCATGAAAATTGTTCTAGCATACTCGGGCGGTCTCGACACCTCGGTCCTCATGTCCTGGATCAAGGATAAATATAACGCCGAGATGATCGGCTTCTGTGCGGACATTGGCCAGGAAGAGGAACTGCGCGGCCTCGAAAAGAAAGCCCTCCAGACGGGCGCGGCCAAGATTTACATTGATGACCTGCAGGAGGAATTCGCGCGCGACTTCATCTTTCCGATGCTCCGCGCCGGGGCGATTTATGAAGGCCAATACTTTCTGGGCACGAGCATCGCCCGCCCGCTCATCGCCAAGCGCATGGTGGAAATCGCGCGCAAGGAAAAAGCCGATGCCATCGCGCACGGGGCCACCGGCAAGGGCAATGACCAGGTCCGCTTTGAACTCACCGCCGCCGCGCTCGCGCCGGACTTGCAAGTCATCGCCCCGTGGCGGGATGAGCGCTATCGCAACGAATTTCCCGGCCGCCAGCAGATGATTGATTACTGCGCCCGGCACCGGATTCCCGTGCAGGCCAGCGCGAAGAAGCCGTATTCGATGGACCGCAACCTCCTGCACATCTCCTACGAAGCTGGCATTCTCGAAGACCCGTGGTATGACAGCTACGACCTCAAAAATCGCGGCTATTTCTGCACGCTCTCCGTGCTGCCCGAGGATGCGCCGAACAAGCCGGAATTCGTCACGCTCGATTTCGTGAAGGGCGATTGCGTGGCGGTGAACGGCAAGAAGTTGAAACCGCTCGGCGTGATGAAGGCGTTGAACAAACTCGGTGGCAAACACGGGGTTGGCCGCGTGGACATGGTCGAAAACCGGTTCGTGGGCATGAAGAGCCGTGGCGTCTATGAAACGCCCGGCGGGGCGATCCTGCATTTCGCGCATCGGCAGATGGAATCGCTCACGATGGACCGCGAAGTCATGCACCAACGCGACGCGCTCATCCCCAAGTATGCCGAGCTGGTTTACAACGGCTTCTGGTACGCGCCGGAGCGTTACGCGTTGCAGGCCTACGTCGAGGAGTCGCAGAAGAACGTCACCGGCACGGTGCGCGTGAAACTCTACAAGGGCAACCTCATGGTGGCCGGCCGCAAGAGTCCGGTGAGCCTCTACAACCCGCACATCGCCACGATGGAAGCCGACCCAACGAAGGCTTACAACCAGGACGACGCCACGGGCTTCATCCGCCTGAATGGCCTGCGCCTGAAAGTCGCGGCGAAGGTGCGGGGGAAGAAGAAGTGAAAAATACTGCGCTTTGAAATAAAGCAGGTAGTTTAATTCTAATGTTAACCCGGCTACAGATTTCGGGCTTCAAGAACCTAGTGAACGTGGATGTTCGCTTTGGGCCTTTCACCTGCATCGCGGGGCCGAATGGAGTCGGGAAGTCAAATCTCTTTGACGCGATATTGTTTATCAGTTCATTGACCGAACGCACATTGACAGAGGCGGCATTGTCTGTTCGGTCGGAATCGGAACGAACCGGTGATCTACGTGGGATATTTCACCGGGTCGGAAACAGTCGTGACGAACAAATGCGCTTCGAGGCCGACATGATTCTTCCGCCGGTCGGTGTGGATGAACTGGGCCAACCAGTGGAAGCCTCAAGCACATTTGTGCGCTATTCGCTAGTGTTGGGATTGCGGTCTGAGAGTTCCGTGGATAAGGAGGCTGGCCCGCTGGAATTGATTGAAGAAAACCTGTCTCCATTGCGGATTACAGATGCGTCTCAACACTTGCGTTTCCTGCACACCGCGGAATGGCGAAAATCCGTGTTGAGGGGAAGGCACACGGCAAAATTCATCTCAACCGACGGAGAAGATGCGCAACGAACCATTCGCCTGCATCAAGATGGTCGCTCGGGACGTTTGTTCAAACGTCCGTCCGCGAGCCTTCGGCGCACACTACTAAGCACGGTTCAGGCCGGCGAATATCCGACGGCAATGCTTGTTCGGCGGGAAATGCAGTCGTGGCGTATGCTGCATTTGGAGAGTTCCGCGTTGCGCCGCCCGGATTCATTTACCGCCCCGACCAGGATGACTCCTGAAGGCGCGCATTTGCCAGCCGCCCTGAATCAGCTTGCCCGGCACAATGGCAACGGCGGAAACGGACGTTCGGATGTCGAGAGGCAAAACGCTGTTCTGGCGAGCGTTGCGAACCGGCTGTCTGAATTGATTGAGGACGTTCGTGACGTGCGGGTTGATCGTGATGAAACCAGGCAGCTGTTCACAGTTCAAGTGACGACCCGTGATGGAACGATTCATCCGGCCAGCGCTCTGTCCGACGGTACGCTGCGGTTTTTAGCACTGGCAGTGACCGAGTTCGACCGCCAAAGCGGTGGCGTTTTGTGCTTTGAAGAACCGGAAAATGGTATCCACCCGCGTCGAATCCACGCGATGCTTCGACTGCTGCAAGACATCGCAACGGATACGGATCTGCCGGTGGACGAGGACAACCCATTGCGGCAGGTAATCATCAACACCCACTCCCCATCTGTCGTGCTGCAGACACCCGAAGATTCGTTGCTAGTTGCGGAATTGGCGGAAGGTGTTCGTCCAACAGCAGGCGCGACAAACAAATCACTGGTTCGGTTTCGCCAGTTGCAGTTCAGTTGCCTCGAAGGCAACTGGCGTCAAACGGTGGAGGGCCAACGAATCACGGGCAAGGGAAACTTGCTCGCGTATCTGAATCCTTCGGCGGCAGAACGCGAATCGGACGTGAGCAAAAAGCGCGTCATGGATCGCAACGATCTGCAAATGCTATTGTCACTCCCGTCCGGGGCGTAAAGCCATGCGATTCACCTTGGTTTCAGACGGGACTTCAGACCGCGCCTTGCTACATCCATTGAAATGGCTCCTGCAAGCCAACGGTATCAATGAACCTATTGAGTCAACGTGGGCCGACCTGAGAGGCCTCCCACAACCGCCCGCCACGCTTGAGTTAAAAATACGCACAGCGCTGGAACTCTTCCCGTGTGAACTGTTGTTCGTGCATCGGGACGCGGAGCGCGAGAAACGCGAGAACCGAGTGACGGAGATTCGTTCCGCCATTCAGCGCATCTCGTCGGATCTTTTTGCCGGACGCCAGTACGTTTGCGTTGTGCCGGTAAGAATGTCCGAAGCTTGGCTGCTGTTTGATGGGGCAGCCATTCGTCAGGCGGCGGGAAATCCAAACGGCGTCATGGCGCTTCAGCTTCCCAATGTCTTGCAGGTTGAGGAACTACCGGATCCCAAGGCCGTTCTCAATGATGCGCTGATTCAAGCTACTGGTAAACCACGCCGACGATTGAAAAAGTTTAGGACTGGAGTCGCGGTTCAACGCGTTGCCGAATTGATTTCGGATTATTCTCCGCTCCGCCGGGCAACCGCATTTCAAACCTTGGAACGCGAACTACGGATGGTCCTTCGCGAACTGCCGTCTTGAGCTCTACAACCCGCACATCGCCACGATGGAAGCCGACCCAACGAAGGCTTACAACCAGGACGACGCCACGGGCTTCATCCGCCTGAATGGCCTACGCCTGAAAGTCGCGGCGAAGGTGCAGGGCAAATTGATGGTGCGCTGAAGCGCTTGGAGCAGCTTCGCGACGCGGGTCAAAGCGCTGAGTTCACGACGATTCTGCCTGGTGGGCGCGGCGATGCCGTCGTCATTCACAAAAATTAGCGCACAAAAATTAGCGCTTGCACGGAAACGAGGCGTTACCTAGACTGCGTGCTCTTTTGGAAAGAAACTAGATTTATGCGACGTCCCAAAGGCATCAAAACGAAGAAATCAGTAGCCAAGCGTTTCAAGGTCACGGCGCGAGGCAAAGTCTTGCGCTCCAGCGCCGGCCGCCGGCACCTCTGCCAGAGCAAGAGCGCCAAACGCCGCCGGGCTTTGCGCGGGTTGACGGCCGTTCACGCCACGGACGAATACCGCATCAAACAGAACCTCCCGTGGAGCCACTGATTGCTGACTCTCAACTCTAAACTTTCAACCATCAACTAAGAAGATGCGCGTCACCAATTCACCCGCCTCCCGCAAACGCCGCAATCGCATGTTGCAAGCGGCGAAAGGCTTTCGTCTCAAGCGTTCCAAACTTTACCGCTACGCCAGCGACGCCGTGGACCACGGCCGGCAATACGCCTACCGCGATCGGCGCGTCAAAAAGCGCACGTTCCGCTATCTCTGGCAGGCGCGCATCAACGCCGCCGCCCGCGCCGCCGGCATCACTTACAGCCGCCTGATCGAGGGCCTCAAGGCCGCCCAGTGCGGACTGGATCGCAAGGTCATCGCCGACATCGCCGCGCAGGACAACGCCGCATTCCTGGAAATCGTCAACGTCGCCAAGGCGGCGTTGAAGAACAAGCCGGCCGCCACTCTGGCCAAGGTTTGAGCGCTTTCAAATCGTAAATCTCCGATCTGATTTTTACGCGACGGGTGGACGGAAACGTCCGCCCGTTTTTCATTCTGTTCCCCGCCGGCTCGATTCACTACGCTGCGGCCGCCATGAAGCAAGAACAATGGGCGGCCGTTGATCATTATCTGACCGAACTGCTTCTCCAGCCGGACCAGGCGTTGGAGTTGGCGCTGGCGGATAGCGCGGCGGCCGGCCTGCCCGAAATCAGTGTCACGCCTCCGCAAGGCAAAATGCTCCAACTGCTCGCGCGAATGTGCGGGGCCCGGCGCATCCTGGAACTCGGCACCCTGGGTGGTTACAGCACCATCTGGCTCGCGCGCGCCCTGCCGGCCGAAGGTCGGTTGGTCACGTTGGAGTCTGAACCCAAACATGCCCAGGTTGCCCGCGCCAACATCGCTCGGGCCGGTTTGTCGGGCGTGGTCGAACTGCGCCTGGGGCCGGCCCTGGAGACACTGCCGCAACTGGTCGCGGAAGGCGGCGCGCCGTTTGACCTGATCTTCATTGATGCGGACAAGCCGAACTATCCGAATTATCTGCCGTGGACGCTCAATCTCGCGCGGCCGGGGAGTGTGATTGTCGCCGACAATGTCGTGCGCAAGGGCGCCATCTGTGATGCCGCCAGCACGGACCCGAATGTCCAGGGGATGCGCCGGTTCAATGAACTCCTCGCCGCCGAACCGCGCCTCAGCACCACGGTCCTCCAGACCGTCGGCAGCAAGGGCTACGATGGTTTTGCGCTGACCCTGGTCACCGCGGCCGCTTGAGCGACTGGAATTCGCTTTCTGCGCGGCGTCTTTCTCCCTAAACTGCGATTCATTTTATGCCCGGATTCCTTGATGAAATCGAACCGTTGAAGCAAACCGCCCTGGCGCAACTCAAGGCCGCGCCCGACCTCGCCGCGCTGGAGCAGACCAAAGGCGCGTGGATCGGGCCGCACGGCAAGTTCACCGCGTTGATGAAACAGCTTGGCTCGCTGCCGAAGGCGGAGAAGCCCGCTGCCGGCAAACTCATCAACCTCGCGAAAGTCGAACTCGAAGGCGCACTCGGCTCGCGCCGCGAGGAGTTGGAGTTGAAGGCCGCGTTGCCCAAAGAGCCGACTGATTTCACGCTGCCCGGTCGCCGCCGCGCGCTGGGCAAGCTGCATCCGCTTACGCAGGTTACCGACGACATCGTACGCGCGTTTCGGAAGATTGGTTTCGCCGTCGCCGACGGGCCGGAACTGGAGGACGAGTATCATTGCTTCGATGCGCTCAACACGCCCGCCGATCATCCGGCGCGAGATGCGCAGGACACATTTTATCTGGCAAACCCCTCACCCGGCCGGCCGGCCACCCTCTCCCCATCCGATGGGGAGAGGGACAGGGTGAGCGGCAAACCACTCTTGCTTCGCACGCACACGTCGTCCGTCCAGATTCGGGTGATGAAATCCCAGCCGCCGCCCGTGCGCATCATCGTTCCGGGCCGCGTGTTCCGCCGGGACAACGCCGACGCCACGCACAATCCCACGTTTCATCAGGTCGAAGGCCTCTACGTGGACAAGGGTGTCACCGTCGGCGACCTCAAGGGGACGGTGGAGTTCGTCTTCAAGGAGCTCATGGGCAGCGACGTGAAGATTCGTTTTCGCCCGCACTACTTCAGCTACACCGAGCCGAGCTATGAGATTGATTTCACCAACACGCTCGTGAAGAAGCTGGGCAAGGACTGGTTGGAGATCGCCGGTTGCGGCATGGTGCATCCGCAGGTGTTCGAGAACGTCGGCTACGATCTCGAAGTCTGGACCGGCTGGGCGTTTGGCTTCGGCATCGAACGCATTGCCATGCTCCGTTACGGCATCAACGACATCCGGCTCTTCTACGAAAACGACGTGCGGTTTTTGCGGCAGTTCTAACTGAAGCAACGTGCCCGACGGACTTTGAAGCTCCGCGCGGAGCGAACGGAACCTCACTGGGGCCGGCCCAGGATCTGATACCCCCAGCGCAACATGCGTTCGGTCGTTTCCCAATTCACGCACGCGTCGGTAATGGACACGCCGTAGTGCAGCTCACTGGCCGGACGCGGAAAAGGCTGGTTGCCCTCGTGCAAATGGCTCTCGACCATCAGGCCGATGACGGATCGCGTGCCGCCCGCCCGCTGCTCGACGACACTGTGCCAGACATCCTCCTGGCGCGCGTGTTGTTTCGCCGAGTTCGCGTGGCTGCAATCCACCATCATCACCGACGGCAGGTTGCATTTCTGCAACGTCGCCTCGGCGTCCCGGATGCTCGCCGCGTCGTAATTGGTGCGGGCGCGGCCACCCCGCAGCACCACGTGACCGTCCGGGTTGCCGGTTGTGCGCACGATGCTCGTCGCGCCGTCGGGGTCCATGCCGAGAAAACTGTGTGCATGGCGGGCAGCCCCCATGGCGTCAATGGCCACCTGCAACGAGCCATCCGTGGCGTTCTTGTAGCCGATGGGCATCGAGAGGCCGCTGGCCATTTCGCGGTGCGTCTGGGATTCCGTCGTGCGGGCGCCGATGGCCGCCCAGGTGATGAGGTCGGCGATGTATTGCGGCACGATGGGGTCCAGAAACTCCGTGGCGGCCGGCAGACCCAGTCCCGTGATCTGCACCAGCAAGCGCCGCGCAATCTTCAATCCGGCTTCGATGTCCTGCGACCCGTCGAGGCGCGGATCATTGATCAGCCCCTTCCAGCCGATCGTGGTGCGGGGTTTCTCGAAATAGACGCGCATGACGATCTCCATGCGGTCGGCGAATTCCTTGCGCAAGGCGTTGAGCCGCCCGGCGTATTCCAGCGCGCCGCGTTCGTCATGAATCGAACACGGCCCCACGACGACGAGCAGCCGGGGAGATTCCTGCCGGAGAATGCGGATGATGCGTTCGCGGCTTTGGACGACGGTGCTGACCGCCTCGGGCGTGGCGGGAAACAATTCCTTGATGGCGCGCGGTGACGAGAGCCGGACAATTTCGCGGACATGCAGATCTTGCGTCTTGAACATCGCCGGGAGTATAGCGGCGAAAAAGGCTCGCAAAAGAAATTTAAGCGGAGCACGTGGCAGCGGCTTGAGATTTAGCCGGGTTTGCGAGCGGAGTTCTTTCGTCCACTCCACTCCATTCCGCTTGGCTTTCGGCGTGGTTCGCCAATACTCCCGCACATGGATGACGTCCTGCATTATCTTCAAAAACATCAGACGCGCTTCGTGGACGAGCTTTGCCACTACGTCCGCTTCCGCAGCGTGTCCGCCCAGCCCGAACATCGCGCGGACATGACCGCGTGCGCCGAGTGGCTCGTGCAACATTGCGCCAGTCTCGGGCTGGAGGCGCAACTCTGCCCCACCGCCGGCAATCCCATCGTCGTCGCCAAAACGCCGCGACCCAAAGCCGTCACGCGCCGTCCGCACTTTCTCGTCTATGGCCACTACGACGTGCAACCGCCCGAGCCGTTTGAACTCTGGCAGACGCCGCCGTTTCAACCCACGATTCGCGGCCGTTCGCTGTTTGGGCGCGGCGCCAGCGACAACAAGGGTCAAAATCTCGCGCACCTCAAAGCCGTCGAAGCCTATCTTAAAACGGGCACGGAACTGCCCTGCGATCTCACCTTCGTCATCGAAGGCGAGGAGGAGGTCGGCAGCAAAAGTCTCGCGGGTTTTCTCCGGGAGCACCGGCCGGAATTGAAGTGCGATGCCGTGGTGATTTCCGACACCGGCATTCCCAGCCCCAGGCATCCCGCGCTCACCTACGCGCTCCGGGGCATCACCGCGTTTGAAATCACCCTGCGCGGTCCGTCACGCGACCTGCACTCCGGCATGTTTGGCGGCTCGCTGCAAAACCCCGCCATGGCCCTGTGTCAGTTACTCGCCCGGGTCCACGACGCCCGAGGCCGGATCGCCATTCCCGGGTTTTATCAGGACGTGATTCCGCTCACGGCTTACGAACGCAAACAACTTGCCCGCCTGCCGTTCAACCGGGCCAAGTATCGCAAATTCCTCGGCGTGCCGGAATTGTTCGGTGAACGCGGTTACACGCCGGAAGAGCAACGCGCCGCCCGGCCGACCTTCGAGGTGAACGGTCTCACCAGCGGTTATCAGGGCGAGGGCAGCAAAACCATCGTGCCTGCCTGGGCGCGCGCCAAGATCACCGCCCGCCTGGTGCCGGGCCAGCAGCCCGCCCGGGTCAACCAGCTCGTCCGCGCGTTCTTCGTGAAACATTGTCCACCGTCCGTGACGATGGAATTCCACGCGGGCCACGGGGCGGAGGCGTACCTCGTCTCGCCCCAAAGCGCCGAGGCCCAGTCCGCCTTGCGCGCTTTGCGGCGCGCCTTTGGGCACGAGCCGGTGCTGTTGCGCGAAGGCGGCTCGATTCCCATCGTCAATCAGTTCAAAAAAATCCTCGGCGCGGACACGCTGCTGCTCGGCCTCGCGTTGCCGGATGACAACGCCCATTCACCGAACGAGAAATTCGACCTCGACATATTTGCCCAAGGTCAGCGGCTCGGCGCCTTGCTCTGGCAGGAGTTGAGCAGCGGCTGAACGCAACGCCGTTCGGGCGGCGGGGCGCGATGCCGGCGTCGTCGCGAACCGGCCTGCGGTTTTGTGCTCCACAAATTGGCTTGCCGGAAGTGGGGCGGCCAATACGATTCCGCCATCAGCATGGCCTGGCACTACGTCGTCAACAACGAGCAACAGGGACCGGTGGATCAGCCGGAGTGGGAGCGTTTGTTTCGCCAGGGTGTCGTCACGGACAGCACGCTGGTCTGGCGCGAAGGCATGACCGATTGGCAGCCTTACTCCGAGGTGGCCGGGTCGCAATTGCCGGCTCCGGCCGCGCCGGGCACGACGGCTGGAGTGGCGTGTTCCGAGTGTGGAAAAACCTTTCCGCCCGAGGAAGTCATCCGCCTGGCCGGTCGAACCGTTTGCGCCCAATGCAAGCCACGCGCCACCCAGAAAATGCTTGAAGGGGTGAGCAATGCCGGTGACGCCGAACACATCCGCCAGGAACACATCAGACACGAGGCTTCGGTAAAATCAATCGGGTTTCTTTACCTGATCGGTGCCGTGTTCATGATTGTGATCGGCTTGGGCAACCTTGCCGGCGCGTCCATGCCGGCACCGTCGTCTCGACGAGGTCTGTTCCTGGGCAGCGTGCTCCTGGCGTTCGCCGCGCTCCAGATTGCGATGGGTCTCGGGCTGCGCCGACTCAAACCGTGGACGCGAACGGCTGCGGGCGTCTTTTCGGCCCTGGGGCTGCTGGCCATTCCACTTGGAACCATCATCAATGCCTACATCCTTTACCTGCTCTTTTCGCAGAAGGGCAAAGTGGTGTTTTCCGAGGCGTATCAACAAGTCATCGCCCAAACGCCGCAGGTCAGGTATCGCACCTCGCTGGTGCTGTGGATCGCGCTGATTTTGCTTCTGCTGCTGCTCGTGATCGCGGTGGTATTCGGGGTGAGCGAGGCGACGCGCTGAAGTTGTCCGGCTCTCCGGGTGGTCACGGTTCAGTCCGGTGTCGTTTCATCAAAGCGCGAGCCGGTAAAATCCAATTGATAGACCGTGCCTTCATAGCCGACGGCGTAGAGCTGCCCGGATTCATCTTCGCCGAAGGAAACCAGCCGTTCAGGAACCATTCCGATCTGATGCACGGTCTTCAGCGCCCCGTTTTCCTGGGTCACGCCGAAGATGCGCTTCGCGTTGAAGTCGCCACAGACATAGACGCCATAAAAGGAGGATTGCTTGTCGCCGCGATAGACGTAGCCGCCGGTGATGCAATTCCCGTATTTGCGCCGGTAGGCAAAGAGCGGCGGTGTGAACGTCCGGGCAGCTTTCCGATACTGGTTTGAGAACGGCTCGAATCCCTCATACACGTTCCAGCCGTAGTTCTGCCCGCGCCGAACGAGATCCACTTCATCCACGCGATCTTCTCCCACGTCGGCCAGCCAGAGATCGCCGGTGACCCGATCGAAACTGAAGCGCCAGGGATTGCGAAAACCGTAAGCCCAGATCTCCGGTCGCGCCGCGCTGCGTCCGCGAAAAGGATTGTCCGCCGGGATGGCGTAGGCCCGGCCGTTTTCGTGATGGTCCACATCTATCCGCAGCAGCTTGCCCAGCAACAATTCCAGATTTTGTGCGTGCCCGTTCGGATCGTTGTGGGGGCCGGTGTCACCCATGATCACGTAAAGAAAACCATCCGCGCCAAATTCCAGGCAGCCGCCGCTGTGATCCTCCGCCACGCTGGCGATATTGATGATGCGGCGCGGCGGCTTGCCGGAGTCGTGCTGGAAATCCGGCGCGAACTCCCGTTCGACGATGAGCGAGCAAACTTTCCCGTCCTCGAACACCTGGTAGTCCAGGTAGTATTTTCGATTCACGCGGAAGTTTGGATGAAACGTCAGGTCCTGCAATCCGTTGGGGCCGCGCTCGCTGAACACCTCGCCCGTCAAATCCAGAAACACCGACTGCTCCGCTCCAGTCGGCGTCTTCGTCATTCGCCAGATCATGCCCTTTTGATGGAGCACGAGGAAATCATGCGCCCGGCCGGGCACTGCTTGCAGCGCGGTGAGTCCGGTTTCCTGTCGGCCCCGGGGCAACGTCAAAGCCTGCGCGAAAAAGGGCCGCACGCCGATGGGCCGGGCGATTGGTGGAATCTCCTCCGGCATGCCGTGATGGCTGGCCAGGGAATTTGCCGGCTGCTTCAACGCCGCCAGATATTCGATCAAGTCGGTGAACTCAGGCAGCGACAAACCGCTCTGCAAGTTTTCGGGCATGAGGGAAACCGGACTGCCCCGTCGCGACTTGAGATCGGCCGTCGCGATCAGAACCAGTTTTCCGTCGGCACCCATCAATTGCACGCCAGCGTCGTTCGCTTGCTTGAGGATGCCCTGGTATTCTTCGCCCGCCCGGGTTTGGACGATGATGGTCTCATAGCCCGGAGCAATCGTGGCCGAGGGTTGCAGGATCGCGTCCACCAGCTCGCGTCTTCCGAACTTGTCGCCCACGGCGAACAAATCCGGCCCGGCCTTGCCCGCGCGCCCATCGAGCGAGTGACATCTGGCGCACGCGAGCCGTTGTTCGTCGGCGAACAGCTTCGCGCCCTGCGTCACGTCGCCTTGATGGATGAGCGCGTACCGGCGGTAGGTGTCCAGATCGGCGTTGGCAACGGAATGTTCCCGGTTCGCCGGCTGCGCGACGAGGAGCCGCACGGTCGTCCAGAGAATCAAGGGGATGACAACAGCACGCCGGGGTTTGACGAAGGTTTTCAATTCTTGAACCAGAGTGGGAAGATTGCCGTGCGCAGGTCAAGTCTCCCGGCGCTGTAACGGCGCGCATCGGGAATGGTTTTAACTGGTGAAGCCGGGCCGTGTTCGGTAGGAAAGGAGTCATGCAAATCTTCATCCCCCGGATCACGTTTGCGGCGGTGGCGGCCGCCTGCTTGCTTCTCCCCGCCCGCGCCCCGGGCTTCACGCGCGTCGAGCAGGCTGACTTTGGGAAAACCGACGATGGCGCGGTCGTGAAACTGATCACCCTCCGAAATGTCCGGGGCATGAGCGCGCAGATCATCACCTACGGCGCCATTCTCAAAGCCCTGGAGGCCCCGGACCGGAACGGGCATTTCACCAATGTGGTGCTCGCGACGGATAGTTTGGAGAAATATCAGCACAGCTTTGGCGGACCTGCCGCCATTATTGGTCGCGTGGCCAACCGCATTGCGGGCGCGCAGTTTGAACTGGACGGGACGACCTACAAATTGGACGCAAACGCGGGGAAGAACACGATCCATGGCGGGCGCAAGGGCTTCGCGCAAAGCGTGTGGACGGTCGAAGCGGCTTCCCCGAAAAGTGGTGAGTCGTCAGTCAAGCTGGTTTACCGGAGCAAGGATGGCGAGGAAGGTTTCCCGGGAAATTTGACCACCACGGTGAGCTACACGTTGACCGACAACAACGAGCTGCGGCTCGACTACGAGGCCGAGACGGACAAACCCACGATTGTGAACCTGACCAGTCACGCGTACTGGAATCTGGACGGCGGGGGCAGTTGTCTGGATGACAGCTTGTGGATTTCCGCCGGGAGCTACACGCCGACCGACGCGGAGTTGATTCCCACCGGCGAAATCCTCCCGCTCAAGGACACGCCCATGGACTTCAGCCAACCGACGCGCATCGGCGCCCGGATCGGGCAGTTAAAACCGAAAATGAGCGGCTACGATCACAATTACGTTCTGGGCCCAGACCAGGTCATGAAGCTGGCGGCCCGGCTGATGTCGCCGCACAGCGGCCGGATCCTGGAGGTGCGCACCACTCAGCCCGGCCTGCAACTCTACACTGCGAATCATCTGGCGCACACCGCCGTCTGCCTTGAAACGCAGCACTATCCCGACGCCATTCATCACCCGAATTTTCCCTCGATCGTCGTCCGGCCCGGAACCCCGTTGAAAGAAACGACGGTGTTTACGTTCACGACGAAGTAACGACGGCGGCATTCTCGTTGGACACCGGAATCAGTTCGCCCCTAGACTGGCCGGCATGAAGATCAAAATTTGTCTCCCGGCGCTGCTGCTCGCCTGGCAGTTGGCCGCCAGCCCGGGCACGGCTGCTACCGGCGATCCGCTGCCGCGCAGCACCCCGGAGGCGCAGGGAATTTCCTCGCAAGCGATCCTCACTTTTGTCGAGGCCCTGGATAAAAACATCAACACGATGCACAGCTTCATGATCGTGCGTCACGGCCGGGTCATCGCCGAGGGCTGGTGGAAACCCGAGGCGGCGGACAAGCCGCACGTGTTGTGGTCGCTCAGCAAAAGTTTCAATGCCACCGCGGTTGGCCTGGCAATTCAAGCCGGCAAATTGAGCCTCGAGGATCCTGTGTTGAAATTCTTCCCCGCGGACGCCCCGCCGAATCCGTCCGACCATCTCAAGGCCATGACGGTGCGCGACCTTTTGACGATGACGTGCGGCCACGACACCGAACCCAAGACCGTCGGTGGTTCTCCCTCGGTGAAACAATTCCTGGCGCACCCGGTGCCGCACCAGCCGGGCACGCATTTTCAGTACAACACGATGGGCAGCTACGTGCTTTCGGCCATTGTCACCAAGGTCACCGGCCAGACTGAACTGGAGTATCTCGAGCCGCGACTGTTCACCCCGTTGGGCATCACGAATCCCCGTTGGGATGCCAGTGCGGAAGGCAATTCCCTGGGCGGATATGGTCTGTGGCTGCGCACCGAAGACATCGCCAAGTTCGGCCAGCTCTATTTGCAAAAAGGGAAATGGCAGGGCCGGCAGTTGATCCCGGCGGCATGGGTCGAGCAGGCGACGAGCAAGCAGGTGCCGAACGATCAGGAATCCCATTCCCAAATGGGCTTGGACTGGCGGCAGGGTTACGGCTTCCAGTTCTGGCGCTGCCAGCATCATGCCTACCGTGGGGATGGTGCCGGTGGCCAGTTCTGTGTCATCATGCCGGACCAGGATGTCGTCGTCGCCCTCACCGCCGATCACGCCGACATGCAGGCGGAATTGAATGCCATCTGGGATCATCTGCTGCCGGCGTTCCAGGCCGACGCCCTCCCCGCGGATGCCGCAGCTCAGGAAAAACTGCAACACGCCGTCGCCCTGCTGGTCGTCCGGCCTGGCAAAAGCGGTCAGTAATGGCGGACGCCGATGCCAAACCGGCGGACCAGACGCCGCGCGCACGAATCGAGTCGCGGTTGCGCTTTTTGTATGGCGCTTCAATCGGAGCGGACACCGGCCGGAAGATTGAAGCACTGGTGGCCCGTCACCGAACTTGCGTTACGTCCCTGCCCGCTGACCAACCGCTGTCCGAACGCGACGCGTTGCTCATCACTTATGCCGACCAGGTGCAGGAACCGGGGGTGGCTCCGTTGCAATCACTCGCGGCCTTTTGCGAAAAACACCTGGCCGGAATCGTCAGTGGCGTTCACCTCCTCCCGTTCTATCCCTGGTCGTCGGATGACGGCTTCGCGGTGAAGGACTTTTTTGCCGTCGCGCCGGAATTCGGAACGTGGGATGACATTGCAAAACTTCGCGGGCAGTTTGAGTTGATGTTCGACGCGGTCTTCAACCACCTGTCCGCGCAGAGCGACTGGTTTCAACGCTTCCTCCGCGACGAACCGGGCTTCCGCGATTTTTTTGTCACCGTTACGGGCCATCCCGATCTCACGCAAGTCGTCCGTCCCCGCGCGTTGCCGTTGCTGACGGAATTTTCCACCGCGCGTGGGCCGGAAAAAGTGTGGACGACGTTCAGCGCCGACCAGGTGGACGTAAACGCGCAGAACCCGCGCGTGCTCCTGGCCTTGTTGGAGGCGCTGTTGTTCTACGTGCAACACGGCGCCCGCTTCATCCGGCTCGATGCCATTGCGTATTTGTGGAAGGAGATCGGCACGCCGTGCATTCACCGACCGCAGACCCACGCGGTCATCCAACTCCTGCGTGCGGTGCTGGATGAAGTCGCGCCATCCGTCCAACTCATCACCGAGACGAACGTGCCGCACGCGGACAACCTCTCCTATTTTGGCGACGGCACGAACGAAGCCCAGCTCGTCTATAACTTCGCCCTCCCGCCACTGGTGTTGCACACCGTGTTGCGCGGCGACGCGACCCGGCTGACGCGCTGGGCCGGCACGTTGCAAGCGCCATCGGACCGCACCACCTTCTTCAACTTCCTCGCCTCGCACGACGGCATTGGACTGAACCCCGCGCGCGGCATCCTGTCCCCGGCGGAGATTGATTTTCTGGCCGCACGCTGTCTGGCACACGGCGGGTTCATCAATTACAAACACGACGCCGACGGCTCGAAGAGTCCGTATGAGCTGAACATCGTCTATTTCGACGCGGTCAATGATCCGACGGCGGCCGAATCGCAGGCAACCCAGGCGAATCGTTTCCTGGTGACGCAGTCCATCATGCTGTCACTGGCGGGTGTGCCGGGGATCTATTTTCACTCATTGTTCGGCTCGCGCAACGATCGCGCCGGCGCATTGCAAACGGGAATCAACCGGCGGATCAATCGTCAGAAGCTCGCCCGCGCCGGACTGGCGGTTGAACTCGGCACGCCGGAATCGTTGCGCGCGGTCGTCTTCGGGCGCTTCGGCGGCCTGCTGAAGGCCCGGCGCGAACACGCCGCGTTCAGTCCGCGCGCAGCGCAACAGGTGTTGGACGCGGATGCCCGGCTCTTCGCCGTGCTCCGCATCGCCCGGCAACGGCCCGAGTGGGTGCTCTGCCTGCACAACGTCACGAACCAACCGGTGACCCTGACCGTCACGGCCACCGCTGCCGCCGCTGGAACAGATTGGACCGAGCTGTTGACTCAACGATCCCATTCGGTTGGCACGAGCGGAACGGTTCGAGTCACGTTGCCGCCATACGAAGTGAACTGGCTGGCCGGACTGGGGCCGCGCCCGTACCAGTTGACGGTGGTGTAACGTGGACAACCTTTCCTTCAGCTGCGTCGCGCGGAGGGAAAGACTGTCACGCCTCCGAACCCGGGCGCGCGAAATTCCGGTGCGAATTTCGGCGTGACAAAAAACGGACCCGGACTAGGATGTTCGTGTCCAGGATGGCGTGTTCGTCTATCGGTTAGGACACGGCCCTCTCAAGGCTGAAAGACGGGTTCGATTCCCGTACGCGCTACCAATTCGCATGTCCCCGTTTCAAATCATCTTTACGCCGACGAGCGCCGCTGAACTGGCGCGGATGCCCAAGGAATTGCAACTCCAGATTCTGGGCGAATTTCGCGGACTGCCCCAGCAGGTCATCGGCACGGAACTGGATGACTTTGGCAAACTCGAACGCGGCGGGCGCATCCTGCATCGTTTCCGCGTCGGAGAGTATCGCGTGTATTTCGAGCGTCACGACCTTGGCGTGCTCGTGCATCGCGTCCTCAGTCGCAACACGGTGAAAGATTTCTTTTATCGCTCCGGGCTGAAGGTCAAAGAGGACGAGGCCTTGCAGGAGAATCCCAAGTTCTGGGAGATGATTGAGTCGGCCCGAACCGCGAAATGAAGGCGGCAACCAGTGCCGCTTGCTGAACCTTCAGTGCCCGCAGGCTTCCGCCGCCTACGAACCTACATCCTCGCCCAGTTCAACATTCCAATACGCCAGATCAATGAAATGTTTCCAACTATCGTGGTGATAAAGGCTGAAGTTGATCTGCACGAACGGCCGCCACTTGGGCCGTTTGGGTTTCTTCACCAGGTGCAGGCCGGCCTCCTGCGGCGTGCGGTTCGCCTTGCGCGTATTGCACGCGATGCAGGAGCAAACAATGTTCTCCCAGGAGGTTGGCCCGCCGCGATCGCGCGGAATGACGTGGTCGAGATTCAAATCCTTCCGGTCGAAAACGCCGCCGCAATACTGACAGGTGTTCCGATCCCGCTCGAAAATGTTGTGCCGGGTGAACTTGACCTCCTTCTTCGGCAGCCGGTCGTAGGCGAGCAGCAGGATCACGCGTGGCAGCCGGATGCGGAACGAAATCGTGTGAACGGATTCCGGATGCGGCGATTGCCGGGAGAAATCGTGCCAGGCGGCGAAGTTGTAGGTTTGAAACGAACCATCGGCATGATCAAGGACGACCTGCGCCTGGCCCTGGAAGAGCAGCGTGAGGGCGCGACGCGCGGTGCAGACATTTACCGCCTGCCACAGCCGGTTCAACACGAGCACATGTTGGTTGAGAATTGAGCTCATCACGGACCCCAATTATGCGGTCAGGCTATCAAGCCGGCCGGCGAGTGTCAATTTCGGCACACTTTCGGGTTTTCCGTTGCGACGAATTGCTGTTCCACGATGCAACCTGCGTCCGCCGCGGTGATGCGCATTGGCGGCGCGAAGCGGATGGGCGGTTCTACAACTCAGCTCTGCTTGTAAATTTCCCGGCGGTTGCCGACATGGTGCAAAAAGATGCGTCCTTGCATTACATCAAACTCGTAAAGCACCCGGTAATCGCCAGCTCGCAACCTGTACTCCACGCGTCCTTGCAATCGTTTGTGGGGAAAGGATTCCAGGCGTGTGCCCATCTCATCCACTTTGCGCCGCACAGTTTCCCGGATCGCGGGCGGAAGATCATCGAAGGCACGGGAAAAAGTGGGCGACCAGATTTGGAGCGCCGCAGCCACGACTCACTGGGGCTGGTGGGTCGTGTAATTCCCGGCGGCGATTTCGCTACGGGATTGATCGAGCTTCGCTTTTACCTCGTCCGTTAGCTCGAGTTGATCTTCGAGAAAGTCGTCAATCCACGCGCGGAGTTCCTCGACTTGCGCACGGGACAAGCGCGGAATGGCAGCTTCAATTTCTTGAACCGAACTCATGGTCGCAAGATAACCAGCCGTCAGGCCTTTGCAAAGGCTGTGTTTCTGGTTTCCGATCGCTTCCCTCCAGTCGAAGTGGTGTCACCGCTCGTTCCTCAGATGATTCAGCAACAGCTCATGCTTCCCGCTCAAAGGCATCGTGTCGGCTTCACTCGGGCCCAAAATACCCGCGCTAAGTTGCCCGCCATGACCAATCGCACCCATGAATCAGGTGGCTGGACTTGCTCGGGGGAATGTGGCTTGAATGTCCGCGTGAAAACGAATTTTCCCCTCCGCGTGCGGGCCACCATTCTCGGATTGATCTTCCTCGCCACTTCGCTGTTGGCGCAAGAGGCCGGGCGCGCGTTCATCTTTGAATCCAACGTGAAGATCGCCATGCGCGACGGGGTTCAACTCACGGCCAACGTCTGGCGTCCAGAAGCCGAGGGCCGGTATCCGGTGGTGTTGATGCGTTCGCCCTACGGCAAGATGGACGAGAAGTGGGACGACGGGAAACGTTACACGGCTGCGGGCTATGTCGTGGTGGTGCAGGATTGTCGCGGGCGCGGCCAGTCGGAGGGTGTTTGGGATCCGTTCCGTTACGATGTGGAGGATGGCTTCGACACGCAGGAATGGGTGGGCCATCAACCCTGGTGCAACGGCGACATCGGCACCGCAGGCGGCTCGTACGTCGGCTGGACGCAATGGGCCTCCGCCGCCAAGGGGAGCAAGTATCTCAAAGCCATGGTCCCGGTCGTGCCGTTTGACAACGCTTACGACATCGCCTATTCGGGCGGCGCGTTTCAACTGGCGCTGCTGATGGGCTGGGGCGCGGCGGTCGGCGGCGTGGCGGTCAGCCCCGACAAATTGACCGAGGATTTCCGGCATCTGCCGCTCAATACTTTTGGAAACCAGTTCGAGAAAAAAGTCACTTACCTCAACGATTGGGTGGCGCACTCGACCTACGACGACTATTGGCGCAAGCGGAGCATTGAACATCGTTACGCCGACGTGACGATTCCCATCCTGAACATAGGCGGCTGGTATGACATCTTTTCCAAGACCACGCTGGAAATGATTGCCAAGGTCCACGCCAGTTCGCGCGACCGGCAGGTGCGGCGGAATCAATTCGTCATCATGGGCCCGTGGACGCACGGAGTGGGCGGGCAGAAGGTGGGCGAACTCGATTTCGGCGAGGTCGGCAAACTCCGCGTGGCTTCGTGGCAGTTCAAGTGGTTCGAGTATTGGCTGAAAGGGAAGGAAACCGGCGTGCAGGATTGGCCGGCGTATTACCTGTTCGTGATGGGCGAGAATCGCTGGCGCGGCGAAAACGAATGGCCGCTCCAACGCACGGCGTTCACGTCTTACTACCTGCACAGCGGCGGCAAAGCGAACTCGCGTCAGGGCGATGGCTCGTTGGACGCAACCGCACCAAAAGCGGAAACACCCGACGAATTCACCTACGATGGGGATGATCCCGTGCCCACTGTCGGTGGGAACAATCTCATCGGCGCCTCCGCTGGCCCCTACGACCAGGCCAAGGTGGAAGAACGCCCGGACGTGCTGGTGTATTCGACCGCGCCGCTGGATCGGGATGTCGAAGTGACCGGTCCAGTGAAGTTGATTCTCCACGCGGCTTCAAGCGCGCGGGACACCGATTTCACCGCCAAGTTGGTGGACGTCCATCCCGACGGCAAAGCTTACAACCTTTGCGACGGCATCATCCGCGCGCGCTATCGCAATGGCATGGAGCAACCCGCGTTGCTGGAGCCGGGCCAGGCCGGGCGTTTCGAGATTGATCTGTGGGTCACCAGCAATCTCTTCAAGCGTGGCCATCGCATCCGCCTCGAAGTATCGAGCAGCAACTTTCCGCACTTCGACCGGAATCCGAACAGTGGGAAACCCTTTGGCACTGACACGGAAATGCTTGCGGCGAAACAGACCATTCTCCACGACGCTGAACATCCGTCGCACCTGATTTTGCCGATCATTCCGCGGTGAGGAAAGTAAGCGCGCTCTGGGTTTGAGTCCGTTCCGTGCTCATTTACGCTGCTCTTGGGATAACAATCTTTTCACCAGGTCGTCCTCGGGAAGTTGCTCCCGCAGCAGCGCAAAGAGCGAAGGTCGCCACGCGTCGAGTTGAAAGACGATGCGATTGGTTTCCCCGAGATACTTCACACCGCGCAAGTCATAGACGTGCATCGGCGCGGCCAGTTTCGCCTCCAGTTGAATCGGTTGCTCCAAAGCCTGGTTGCCGCCGGCTTGCTTCAAGTCCTCGCTCATCTGGTAATCAATGTTGCGTTCAAAGGCGAGGAGTTGCGCGCTCCCCGCCTGATAGCGATGAACGCGAGTCCGGGCTTGCGCCGGCAAAGTGACCGCCCGCGCTACCGGCGACAGGTTGTCGCCAATCCATTTCGCCCACGCCAGGTCTGGCTCGCCCGCCAGCCGATCTTTTGCATAACTCGCGATGTCGCCCGCTCTTGAACTTGCAGCGAGGCTGGAAGTTTGGGAGACGGCGAAACTCCGTTCCGCGGAGCCGGCCACGGAGAACAGGGACTCCAGCGAATTGGTCATCACCAAACGCCCGTGCTCGTCGAATGCTCCCGGCGTCCCGTCTGCGAAGACGCGAACGCCGCGATTCGCCAAGCTGGCGATCGCGCTGCGCTCGGCTTCGGACAACGCGCGCGTGGTGGGCAGCACCAGCACTCCGGTGGACTCTTTTGCCAGTGTTGCCAGCGTGTCGGTTTCGACGAACCTCGGTGAGTAGCCCAGGTCCTGAAAGGCCTTCAGCCAACTGTTCCGCACTTTGGCCAGGCGGTTGTGCTCGGCTTCATAACTGGAGAACCGCCGATACCAGGTGGAGCCGTCCACCGTGGATTCGAGCAGCCAGTCCACCTGGATGCTTGGCTGCGAGTAGTAGAGCCAGATGGGATCGGATTCCTTCCGGGCGTTGAGAAAAAGCTGCGCGAGGGGCGAGGCCATTTCCTGGAGCACCGGCGCGAGCGCCCGGGCCTTGCGCGTGAGTTCGTATCTGTCATTGCGCCAATCAAGGCAATCTTCGCTCCACCAGACGATGCAACCCCGGTCGCCTTCGAGCAGTAGATGCCAGAGGCGACGACGCGCCGGGTTGGTGTTCTGCTCGAAGACCGTCGTCACGATCGGTTTGCCGGGCATGAACGAGCCGAAAATCTCCCGGGCGTTGCCAACGTCGTAAGGTTCCACCCAGTCGAGCGCTTTGGCCAGTCGCCGCAGATCATAACCGCCGAAGGCGTGCGGCATCTGCGTGCCTTCAATCCCAACGGGGGTGTGAGGGTCCAGCGCGTGCGCCGTCTGGCGCAAGTCATCCAACGCGCGAGCCAGCGAAAGATCCATGAACGTGCGAAAGTCGCACCAGGGCGCGAAATTCCATCGGGTGGGTTCTTTCCGGGCGGAGGCCAGGTCGAACTGGAGACGTTGAACCGCCTGCCAATCGGGCCGCCCGCGCGGGTTCGCTTCTCCGCTGGCCATGCGGTTCTTGATCTGGTCGGTGCTGAACGGCTTCACGGCGCCCCAGGTGGGAAATTGCGTTTCCCATTCCGCGTTCAACGCCGCCAGGCTGCGGTATTGCGTTTGCAGCCAGTCGCGAAAAGCTGCCAGCGAGCGCGGATTGAAATCGTAATCGAATGGATTGGCGGAAATGGTGACCGAAAGCTCATCGCGGATGTCGTACGCGAGCGGCTGATGCGACTGGTTGCGGCGGACGACCTGTTGCATTTGCGCGCGCGCCCAGGAACGCCATTCCGGGTCTTCCAGGCAATAGTCCCGCTGAAAGGCGGATTCCGGCCGGCCACCTTTGGCCCACGCGGTGACGAAGGCGTCCCAGTCCTGGACCTTTGAATTCCACTTCAGGCAAAGCCCGCGGTTGACGATGTTCTCGACGTAATACGGAAACTCGTGGTCGAGCAGCGGCTGGGGACTGGCGTCGCCATAAACCATCGCGGTGTTGATGCCCATCTCACGCAGGCGTTGGAAAAAAAGCCCGGCCTGCTCCGGATGTCGGCCGAAGCTATCGCCCACCCACAGGATGGTTCGGTAAACCGGCCACGGGCGGACCTGATCCGCCTCCGTCGCGCCAAGGCCCTGACCGAGGGCGAGCAGGAAGCTGAGCAAAGCAAATCTGTTGGCCCGCTGTTTCACGACACGAGCATGGCGATAACCAGAGGCGAAGCGCAAGCGGGGTGTGGTTCGCGCGTGCGATCCGTTCGAGCGCGGTCATTTGGGTGGTTTTCCAATGAGGCGAAGCGCAAGCTAGGTGTAGTTCGCGCGTGCGATGGGGAGCCGGTCAAGGACAGGAGCGTCAGGGAGGCCTGCCATCACAGATTTGGACTGCGGTGGCAGAGCGTAGCGGCGACACCGCTTTCGGAGGTGCAGTAGGGTCCAAAGTGGCAGGAGCTTTCGACCCGGCAAAAGCGGTGTCGCGCTTCACACTGCGGTACGCTTCGCTTGCCACCGCACTCCAAAAGCGTCACTCTTCCCTGTATGCCCGCTGACAGAATCCCGTGGCCACACGCGCCGGAGCATCGCCTTAGTGTCCGCGGGACGTACTTTGTCACGGCGAGCACTTATTTACGCCAACATCACTTCGCCGGCAAGGCGCGCTTGGTCGTTTTACATCGAGGTTTGTTGAAGGTCGCCACACAGTTCAACTGGCGGCTTGAAGCTTGGACAGTTTTCTCAAACCACTATCACTTCGTCGGCCACTCCCCGGGCGACGAAGACACGGCGGACAGCTTGTCCCGGATGCTCGGACTCCTGCACGAGAAGACGTCCAAATGGATCAACCAACTTGACACCACTCCGACGCGCAAAGTCTGGCACAACTTTCGCGAGACACGGCTGACTTACGAGAAATCCTATTTGGCCCGGCTCAACTACACACACCAAAACCCTGTGAGACACGGACTGGTTCCGGTGGCGAATCATTATCCGTGGTGTTCCGCGCGCTGGTTTGAGCGAACCGCAACGCCGGCTCAAATCAAAACTCTCTACCGCTTCAAGACTGATCAACTGAAAGTGTCGGATGATTTCCGCGTGTCGCCTGACTGGTGATGTTGCGGACTGCAAAGCGGTGTCGCGCTGCGCTTGCCACCGCACTCCAAAATCTCACGGGCAATTCGAAAGTCGCCGGCGCTGTTCGTAGCGTCAGGGATGCCTGCCACCACAGATTTGGACTGCGGTGGCAGAGCGTATCGGCGACACCGCTTTCGGAGGTGCGGTAGGGTCCAAAGTGGCAGGAGCTTTCGATTTGGCCACTGGTGGTGGCTCTCGCGCTGCGAGAACCAGCGCCGCTTCGGACGGCGCAAAAGATTGGGTGGAGACGTGCGCCCTGGGTTATTCGTTTCCGCTCGCTCTACGCGGGCGGGCTGGTCGCAGCGCGACAAGTGCTACCAACAAGAAGGGATGTCGCAATGCGACCAACACCACTGACAAGAGGTTACTGTTCAGATTTCCGGGCAGGCTCTCAACGAGTCCGGCGCATCCGTTCGTTGGCTTGTTGAACCGCATCCAACTGCCAGCTTCGGCGGTTGGTGGGATTGACATCCCAATCCTTGGCTTGGGCGGTGAAGTCATACACCCACAACGCGGAGAGCGGAACTTGGTTGGTCTCGATGGCGGAGAGAATTCCCGCGAACTGCTGCCGGGATTTCTCGGTGTCCTCACCAGGCACACCGAATTCGCCGATGAACAACGGTTTTCCCAGCGACCGCGAAACGGCGAGGGCTTGATCCAGTCGGCCGAGGTCCGTGGTGAGGTCATACGCGCGGATGGACAGCGTGTTGATGGGCGTCGGATTGTCGCCCGCCAGCATCTCGGCGAACTGTTCCCGGGTATCCGGCTGCCAGGTGTGTTCGTGCGCCTGATGCCAAGCCGACGGGCGGGGGGTGGCATTGCCGCTGATGATGATCCGCCCTGGATCATGCTTGCGCACTTCGAGGGCAAACTCTCTCAACGCCACCCGGAAGTCCGCGTGTGTCAGCTCGTCCTCCGCGCTGCGCTTCGTCGGCGTGCCCAACCCCGGTTGAATCGGTGGCCGATGATCGGCGGCATTGGGCAGGTCCGCCGCGAGATTGTATTCATTGCCAAACTCCCAACCCCAGATCGCCGGAGATGACGCGTACCGGGTCACCAACTCCCGGGTGTATTGACGCATGAACGCGATGGTGCGGCTGTTGGTGTCTCCCCAACAACGGCACGGCTCGCCCACCAGGTCCGGTATGGTGCTCCAGTTCCAGAAGCAGGAAGGAATCAATCCAACCCCGTGACGTTCGGCGCTCTTCACCACTCCATCCAGACGGGCAAAATGTTCCGTGCGATTCGACTGATAAAGCGCCCAATCTCGCGGCCAGTAACCGCCGGCCGAGAAGCGCACAAACGGAATTCTCCGCGCCGCCAGTTCACGGAAACCGAGATCGTAGTTGGTCACGCCTGCGACTGCCAACGTGCGCGCAAACGCATCGTAATAATTGACCCCAATACCCCGAAACGGCGCGGCCCCCAATTGCAACCCGCCATCGTCGGTTGCCCGCAGCCCATCCACCGGAGCCGCGGCAGCAAGGCCGCCAGCGAGGCAGAGGCCGCTGAGAAGAAGGCGCATTGGGTTTCCAAGCTTCGGCATCATTCCAGAGTTCGCGGCGAGCAGGCCGGCTGGCACATTATCTCATCCTCTCGACGACTCAATGTAAGGGCAGGAGATCAACACACCGACATCGCTGCGAATTCCAGGTCGGTTGGCAGCTCACAACTGCTCCATCGCGCGATCGAGCGCGGCGTAAAGCTGGTTCATTGTTGCCTCGGTTTCGTCGCCCATGTTCGAGAGGCGGAACGTCGTGCCTTTGATTTTGCCGTAGCCGCCGTCAATCAGGAATCCCTGATCCTTTACGAGCTTCTGGAGCTTGGCCACGTCCACGACGCGTCCGCCCGGTTTCGCGCCGTTGTTCACGCAGGTGAGTGTGAGGGACTCAAAGCCCGGTTCCGGGAATAACGTGAATCCATGCTTCGCCGCCCAGGCGCGCGTCATTTGATTGGTCTGGCGATGACGGGCGTAACGGCGCTCCAAACCTTCGGCGAAGAATTCGTCGAGCTTGGAACTCAGCGCGTAGATGTGCGGAATGCTCGGCGTGCTGGGTGTCATGTTTTGCGCGGCGTTTTTTTGGAACTCTGCAAAGTCAAAGTAGTAACCGCGATCCTTGACCGTGGCTGACTTGGTCAGCGCCGCAGGCGAACAGACAAACAGGGCCAGACCCGGCGGCAGCGCGAATGCCTTTTGCGTGCCCGCCAGCAACACGTCAATGCCCAGTTCGTCAAACTTCAACGGCACGGCGCTCATCGAGCTGACCGCGTCCACAATGAACATCACGTCGGGATACTTCTGCTTGAGCGCGCCGATCTCGGTCAGCGGACTCATCGTGCCGGTCGAAGTTTCGTTGTGGATGAGCGTGAGCGCGTCGAATTCGCCGGTGGCAAGTTTCCGGTCCACCGCCTCGGCCCGAATGGGCGAACCCCAGTCCACCTGCAAGGCTTCCGCCGGCTTGCCGCACCGCTGGGACACGTCGAACCACTTGTCCGAAAACGCGCCGCACATGCAGTTGAGCACCTTCTTCTGAACGAGATTGCGGATCGCTCCCTCCATCACGCCCCAGGCGCTGGAGGTGGAGAGATAAACCAGTTGTTTCGTGACCAGCAGTTGCTGCAGTTGCGGTTGAATCCTGGCGTAGAGGTCTTTGAAGCCCTGTCCGCGATGACCGATCATTGGCGAACACAGCGCCTGAAAAGTTTTGGCGCTAACCTCGACCGGCCCCGGAATGTGTAACTTGACGTGTCCCATAGGGCGCGGATTTTCCGCGACCCCTCCCGTAAACGCAAGCTCACGCTGAACCAGGTTCAAGGCGGACGCATCGGAAATCATTCCGCGTGGGCGGGGGAATTTGTCGAGACCAACTGAGGAGGAGCGGAGGCTGCTCCCAAGGGTAAGGCGATCCGGACGCTCACTTTTTGATCCTCTGTTTTCTCAATGGTTGGTTTCGCGCCCAAGGCCAGGGCCAACTGCCACGCCGTTGCCCAGGCCAGTTCAGGTTCTCCGCTCCGCACTGTTCGAAAGGCGGCGGCCGACATCGCGCGCTCGGTCAAGCGGAGGAGCAGGGCCTCGGTGTCCGCTGCCGGAACCAGGCGATACGAGAGTAACAGAACGAGATCACTCGCTTGTCCTGCCCAATCAACGCGGATTTCGAGATTTTCCACGCCCGCAATTTTTGGCAGCGATCCCGACAGCATCGTAATCAGATGATGAATGTGTTGGGCGTCGCCATGTGCGGAGTCGGGAACGGTGCCGGCAATTTCGGTCTGGATCTTCGTGCCGGACTCGCCGGCCTGCTGGCGGACGTCCGCCAGCGCCGCCTCGATGACTTCGGCGGCGTTAAATTTCGTGCGCCGCAAATCCGGAGTCTCCACTTGCAACCCGAGGTTTTGTGCGCCATCCGCCTGGCCTTTCACCCATCCATCCATCGCCTGGCCGAGCTCGGTGACGACTCCCCGCTGCGTCAGTGACAGCGGCGTCTGGAGCAACGTGTGCAACATGCCTTTCCAGCCGTCCACCCGGTGACCCTCAAGCTGATGCCGCGCGCGGCTGAACTCGGCACTGATGCGGGCGGCGTCCAAAAAGGCATAGCGCACGGCGGCCAATTCCTGCTCCCGTGCCTGGACCGTCCGCTTGGTTGCCTCGGCTTGCTCGTGCAAATCCTGAAGCTGTTTGACACCGGTATCCTGTTGGGCCGTCAATTCCCGCACCCGCGCGCACAGGGCGGATTGAATCACTTGGAAGTCATCAATGGAACTCCTCAATTTTCGGAGTTCGGCTTCGCGTAGCGCCGCCGTATTCGTGGCCTCGGCCATCCACTCCTTTTGCCGTTGGAGCTCCACGGTCAACTCGGCTGCGCGCTGCTGTCCGTGTTGGTGCTCGGTGGTTTTGTCCGCCAGGCGTTGATTCAGTTCGGTGGCCTGCTTTTCCAACGTCTCGGTTCGCAGCCACTGCTGGCGATGCTGCAGAATCTCGGATTGCAGCAACACATCCAGCCGGTCAACTTCCCCTTGCCGCTCCCGCGCGCGGGCCTCCAGCGACTGGAGGGAGTCCTGCTGCTGTTGCAGATGGAAGCGAGCGTCGTTCAGTTGCGTGGCGAGTTCGGCTTTGGCGCGCTCCACCTCGGCGATTTCTTCGACGAGCTTCCGGGATTGCTGCGCTTCTGCCTCGCTTCGCTCCCGGACCGCCGCCAGCTCAACATTTAGTGCGGCCAACTCCTGGGTCCGCGCCTCCAGTTTGGCTTGCTCGGCCAGGTAATTCTTCCGTTGCTCCTGGAGATCCTGGCGCGAAGTCGTCAGATCCTGCCTCAGTTCGGTCTGCGCCTGCTGGGACTCTCCGAGTTGCGCTTCCAGTTCGCTGCGGCGCCGGCCAATCTCTCCTGCCTGCTGCTCGGCCAGCTCGCCGCGTTTGGTCGCTTCTGCCAGGGCGTCGGTCAGCTGTTTGACCTGCGCTTCCGCGTTCGCGTGCGCAGATTGCAGCTCCGTAATCCGGGCTTTCAGTTGAGTCTGTTCGGACGCGGAACTTTCCCGGTGCGTCTGCAGTTGCGCCTGCGTCGTGGTCAACTCTTCCTGTAATTTTGCCTGCGCCTGCTGCTGCGTCTGCAGCCGGCCTTCCAGTTCGCTGCGCTGCCGGCCAATCTCTCCGGCGTGCTGCTGCGAGGTCTCCAGCGCCTGCCGCAACTGTGCCTGCGTCTGTTGGTGCTCCGTCAGTTCCGCCTCCAGCGCATAGCGCCGTTGACTCAATTCCGTGACCTGCCGCTCCGATTCCTCCCGACGCCGGGTGGCTTGCGCCAATGCTCCGGTTGATTGCTCGACCTGCGCTACCACCTCCGCCTTCGCCGACTCCAATTCCTGAACCCGCGCTGTCAGCCTGGCTCGCTCAACGCCGGCATTCTCCTGCTGCGTCTGCAATTGTTTTTGCGACGACTCCAGTTCCTGGCGGAGCTGATCCAGTTGGGCTTCCAGTTCGCTGCGCCGCCGGCCCAGTTCACCCGTCTGCTGCTCGGCTCCTTCGCGCCGCTTGCTTTCTTCAGCCAGCGTGGTCGTCAAGCCTTTGACTTGCGATTCCAACGCGGCCTGCGCCGACTGCAACTCGCTGATCCGGCTTTCCAGCCGGGCCTGCTCCGCCGCTGAACTTTCTCGATGTGCGCGCAGTTGTTCTTGCGACGCTTGCAAGTCTTCCTGCAATTTCCCCTGACTCTGCTTGTTCCCGGTCAGTTCCACCTCGAGTGCGCCGCGCTGCTGGCCGAGCGCTGCGGCCTGCTGTTCGGCCGCCTCCCGGCGTTTGCCCTCGGCGGCCAGAGACTCAACCAGTCGCTTCACCTGCGCTTCCACTTCGGCTTTGGCCGACTCCAATTCCTGGGTTCGTGCAACCAGTTTGGTGTGTTCAGCGCCGGAGCTCTCCTGCTGCGCCTGGAGTTGCTTCTGCGCCCCTTCCAACTCCTCGCGCAACTGACCTAGTTGCGATTCCAATTCGCTGCGCTCCCGACCCAGTTCGCTCGCTTGCTGCTCGACCGCTTCGCGCCGTTTGCTCTCGGTGGCCAGTGATTCGGTCAACCGCTTGACCTGTGCTTCGACATCGGCTTTGGCCGATTCCAATTCCTGAGTTCGGGCAACCAGTTTGGTGTGTTCAGCGCCGGAGCTCTCCTGCTGCGTCTGGAGTTGCTTCTGCGCCTGTTCCAACTCCTCGCGCAACTGACCTAGTTGCGTTTCCAATTCGCTACGCCGCCGACCCAGTTCGCCTGCTTGTTGCTCTACCTCTTCGCGTCGCTTGCTCTCCCCGGCCAGTGATTCGGTCAACCGCTTGACCT
>CAZLOH010000014.1:39433-96478 GCA_964561105.1 uncultured Bifidobacterium sp.
TCGGATTTGGCGGATTCCAATTCTTGAACCCGCGCGGTCAGTTTGGTTTGTTCAGTGCCGGAATTCTCCTGCTGCGTCTGGAGTTGCTTCTGCGCCTGTTCTAACTCCTCGCGCAATTGACCTAGTTGCGTTTCCAGTTCGCTTCGCCGCCGGCCCAGTTCGCTGGCTTGCTGCTCGACCTCTTCGCGTCGCTTGCTCTCCCCGGCCAGTGATTCGGTCAACCGCTTGACCTGTGCTTCGACGTCGGATTTGGCGGATTCCAATTCTTGAACCCGCGCGGTCAGTTTGGTTTGTTCAGCGCCGGCATTCTCCTGCTGCGTTTGGAGTTGTTTTTGTGACGCCTCCAGTTCCTTGCGCAACTGATCCAGTTGAGTTTCCAGTTCACTGCGTCGTTTGCCCAACTCGTCTGCTTGCTGTTCGACCGCTTCGCGCCGCTTGTTCTCATCAGTGAGAGATTCGGTCAATCGCTTTACTTGCGCTTCCACTTCGGCCTTGGCCGATTCCAATTCCTGGGTTCGGGCAACCAGTTTGGTGTGCTCAACGCCGGAGTGCTCCTGCTGCGCCTGCAGTTTCTTTTGCGAGTCTTCCAATTCCTGGCGCAACTTGCCCAGTCGCACTTCCAGCTCACCGGCCTGCTGACCGATCTGGTCCGCCCGTTGCTCGACTCCTTTGCGGCGCTGGACTTCTTCGGCCAGCGCGGCGGTCAACCGCGTGACGCGCTGCAAGATGTCGCCGGGCGATGCCGCTGCATCCCGACCGGGCTGCGTTGGTTCGGTGGGAGGGCCGGACTCCGGCGAAGTGGCGATGGGCTTCGCGGCTGCTTCCGGTGGAGCGCTGGTCTCGCTCGCGGGTTCCGCAACCGTCGGCTTGCGCAGGGATTTGATTTTGGTCTGGACGAATCCGCGCAAGGCACTCAGTGCGCCCTTGCGCCCGGCCTGGTTGGGCAACCCGCTTTCGGATGATTCCTGCGTCGGAGTTTCCGACTTGTCCGATTTGGCCGGAGGCTCCGACTCTGAACCATTCAACTCGGCGCGCAACCGGGCCTGCGCCTCCTTGTTCTCCTTCAACTCGGCTTCCAACTCAACCCGGCGCTGGCCCTCGGCGACAGTTTCCAGCTCACGTTGCAATGTCTGCTCCGCCGCCTGCTTCTGGGTCAACTCGGCTTCCAACTCGTGCTTTTGTTTGAAGGCTTCCGCCGCCAGGCGTTCCACGACCTCACGCCGCTTGGTTTCCTGCGCCAATGCCTCCCGCAACCGGGCCTGCGCCTCTTTGTTCTCCTTGAGTTCGGCTTCCAGCTCGGCCCGCCGTTTGATGCCGTCGGGCGTTTCCAAATCGCGCCGCAGTGCCTGCGCGCTCTCCCGCTGTTTCGCGAGTTCTGCCTCCAGCTCGCGCCGGCGTTGGAGGGCCTCGGTCGCCAGGCGTTCCACCGCCTCGCGCCGCTTGGTCTCGTGCGCCAGCACTTCGCTCAGCGTCTTGACCTTCTGATCCGCCTGGGCCTGTTCGGTCTGCAATTGCTGGATCCGCGCCTCCAGCCGCGTTCGTTCCACCACGTAATTCTTCTTGAGCGCCTTCAGTTGTTGTTGGACTTCCTCCAACTGCTGGCGCAGCCGCACCTCGGCTTGCTGGTGCTCGGCCAGTTCAAATTCCCGCTCACTTTGATCTTCCGCCACCAGGAATTCGGTCAGGCTCTTGACCTTTTGCTCCGCCGCTCCGTGCTCCGCTTGCAACTCCTGCGAGCGGGCTTCCAGCCGGGTGCGTTCGGCGTGATAGCCTTGCTGGTGCGCCTCCAGTTGTCCCTGCGCCTCCTCCAATTCCTGGCGCAGCCGGGTCTGGACTTGCTGGTTCTCCGCCAGGTGCAGAAAACTCGTCAACTCCTGCTGCGCCTGCTCCAGCTTGAGGCGCATGTGGGCTTCGGCCTCCAACTGGCTCTGCGCCTGTTCCAACTCCAGCCGCACCGCTTCCAGGTGTTCCTCGAGTTCGCTCCGGTGTTTCCAAAGCTCCGCCGCGTGTTTTTCAAGTTCCTCCCGCCGCTTGGTTTCCGCCGCCAACGACGCCTGCACGGTCTGAATGTTTTGCTCGATGACCGCCCCGTTGCTTTGCAGTTCGGCGATCCGGTCGGCGAGTTTGTTTTGCTCAACCCCGGAACTCGCCCGCTGCGCCCGCAGTTTTTCTTGCGCTACCTGCAACTCGGCCTGCAATTTCGCGTGGGCCTGTTGCTGCTCCGTCAGTTCCGCTTCCAGTCTGGTCGAGTTCTGACTCAGCTCCTTGGCTTTGCCTTCGGCCCCTTCCCGCCGCCGGGTTTCCGCGGTCAGCTCGTCGGTCAGGCGCTGGACTTGCAAGGCGGTTTCCAATTGCGCCGATTGCAGCTCTTTGATCTGGGCTTCCAACCGGGTTTGCTCCGCGCTTGCGGCGGACTGCTGCGACTGCAGTTGCGCTTGCGCCGCCTGGCCTTCCGTCTGCAACTTCGCCTGCGTCTGTTCGCTTCGGGCCAGTTCCGCCTCCAGCGCACTCCGCTGCCGGCCAATTTCCACAGCCTGTTGCTCGGCGGCTTCCCGTCGCTGGCCCTCGGCGGCCAGGTCTTGCGTCAGGCGTTGAATCTGCGATTCCCCTTCCGCTTTCGCCGACTGTAATTCCTGAACCCGCGCCGCCAGTTTGCTTTGTTCCGCCTCGGAGCTGCCTTGCTGCGTCTGCAGTTGGTTCTGCGCCGCTTGCAACTCCGCCTGCAATTTTTTCTGCGCCTGCTCGTTCTGCGTCAGTTCAACCGCAAGGGCGTCATGCCGCTGACCGGTTTCGGCGACTTGCTTTTCGGCCGTCGCCAGTCGCCGCCGTTCGTTGGCCACGTCCTGCGTCAGGCGCTCAATCTCTGACTCGGCGGCAGTCTTTGCCGTTTGCAATTCTTGAACCCGGGCCGTCAGTCCGGCTTGTTCCGTCTTGGCGCTCTTCTGTTGCGCCTGTAATTGGTTTTGGGCCGTTGCCAGCTCCTGCCGCAACTTTTCCTGCGCATCGCGCTGCTCCGCCAGTTGCCCGGCCAGCGCGCCGCGTTGCTGGTCGAGATCGCCCGCGCGTTGCTCGGCATCTTCCCGGCGCTGGGTCTCGGCGGCCAGTTCCTCCTGGAGTGATTTGATCTTCTCCTCGATCGTCGCTCCGCTGGATTGCAATTCCTGCACCCGCGCGCTCAACTTCGACTGTTCGGCGCTGGCGCTCTTCTCCTCCGCCCGCAGTTGCTTCTGCGCGGCGGCCAGTTCGCGCCGCAACCTGGCTTGGGCCGCCTTCTGCTCCGCCAGCTCCGCCGCCAGCTCGGTTTGGCGCTCCTCTTTTTTCGCCGCCTGTCGCTCCGCCCGTTCCCGGCGCTTGGTTTCCTCCGTGAGCGTTGCGGTCAACTCCCGGAGCTGCGCTTCCACTTTCGCCTGCGCCGACTGCAGTTCCGCCGTCCGGGTTTCGAGCTGGGCTTGCTGCGCCCCGGAATTCTCCTGCTGGGTCTGCAATTGCTTCTCGGACGCGGCCAGCTCCCGCCGCAGTTGTTTCAGTTGTGTTTCCAGTTCGCTCTGCTGCTGATCCAACGCACCGGCCCGCTGCTCGGCTCCTGCGCGACGTTGGCTCTCTTCCGCCAGCGTGGCGGTCAGGCGCTGGACCTCCTGTTCCGCGACATTCCGGGCCGTCTGAAATTCTTTGGCCTGATTCTCGAGCTGGGCTTGTTTGCCCTCGTGCTCGTCCCGTTGAACCTGCAATTGATTTCGCAGCGCGGTTGATTCCTCTCGCAACTGTTCCAGCTCCCGCACGAGTTCGTTACGTCGTTGGCCCGTCTCGGCGAGTTCGAGTTCGATCTGTTCGCGACGCTGGGTTTCCGTTGCCAACGCCTCGCGGAGGCTTTGGGTCTTACCCTCCACCGCCGCGCCGGTGGTTTGCAGTTGCGCGATTTGTTCGTTGAGTGACGACGATTGCGCCGCGGAATGTTCCTGCTGCGTCCGCAATTGCTTCTGCGCCTCGGTCAGTTCCTGGCGCAGGCGGGACTGCGCCTGCTTGCTCTCGGCCAGCTCAACCTCCAGCGACTTGTGACTTTGCCCCAACTCGTCGGCTTGTTGCTCGACTCCTTCCCGGCGTTTCGTTTCTTCGGCCAGCGCCTTGGTCAGTCGCTTGACTTCTTTTTCCGCCGCAGCGCACGCGGACTGCAATTCCCCGGTGCGCGCTTCGAGCTGGGTCCGTTCGACTCCCGAGTTTTGCTGGTGGGCGAGCAGTTGTTTTTCCGCCTGCTCCAGTTCGCAGCGCAATTTCGCCTGCGCCTCGAGGTTTTCGGTCAGTTCGGATTTCAGTTCTGTCTCGCGATGGGCGAGTTGCTCCGCCCGCAGTTCGGCGGCTTCGCGGCGCTTGGTCTCGGCCGCCAGCGCTTCCACCAATGCCTGGATGCGCTCTTCGACGGTGGTTTGATTCGCTTGCAGTTCCTGCATCCGCGCCTGCCACCGGGCTTGCTCGTCCCGGGTGCTTTGCTCCTGCGCCCGCTGCTGCTCCTGCGCGGTGGTCAGCGCCTGCTGTAAGTTGCCGAGTTGCGCTTCCAATTCGCTCCGGCGTTGGCCGGACTCGCCCGCCTGCTGCTCGGCGCTGGCGCGTCGCTTGGATTCCTCAGCCAGGGACTCCGTCAGCCGTGCGACCTGTTGCTCCACCTCCGCTTGCGCCTGCTGCAACTCCTGTGTGCGCGCCGCGATTTTGGATTGCTCGTTGCGGGAACTGGCTTGCAGCTCGGTTTGTTGCTTTTGCGCTTCCGCCAACTGTTGCTGCAACCGGCTCAGTTCCGCCTCCAGGGTGCTCCGGCGTTGCCCGATCTCCGCCACCTGTTGCTCGGCAGCTTCGCGTCGGCGCGTTTCTCCGGTCAGGGTTTCGGTCAACTGCCAGTACTGCGCTTCCACTTTTTCCTGCGTGGACTCGAGCTCCCGGGCGCGGGCTTCAATGCGGGAATGTTCCGCGCGGGAACTTTCCTGCTGGGCTTGTTGCTCCCGGCGCGCCTCGTCGCATTGCCGTTGTAATTTGCCCAGTTCGGCCTCCAGTCCCGTGCGGCGTTGTTCCATGTCGGCCGCCTGTTGCTCGGCCACTTCCCGTCGCCACGTCTGTTCCGACAGGGATTCGGTGAGTCGCTGAGCCTTTGATTCCGCTTCGGCGCAGGCCGCCTGCAATTCTTCCAAGCGCGTGTCCGGTGGAGCCTCCGGGCCGGCGGAGTCCTGATCCTGTCGGGCCTGGAGTTTCCGCTGGGCTTCCTGCAACTCCTGTCGCAACTGCGTCTGGACTTGTTTGCTCTCGGCCAGTTCGGCCTCCAGTTCGCCGCGCCGCTTGGCGTTGATGGAGGCTTCGATGTCGCGTTGCAGCGCCCGCTCCGCCTGCTGGTTTTCCGCCAGGGCAGCTTCGAGTTCGCCCCGATACCGGGCATGTTCGGCGGCCGAGCGCTTGAGCGCTTCGCGTCGCTCGTACTCCACCGCCACCGCCTCCTTGAGCTTGAGGATATGCTGCGTCGCGTCGTCTTGCGCCGCGTGCAATTCCTGCTTCCGCGCCTCCAACAAGGACTGTTCGATCGTGGCGGTTTCCGCCAGGGTCCGGCGTTGCTGGTGAATTTCCTCCAGCTCCTGTTGCAAGCGGGCGAGCGATTGTTTGTGCGTGGCCAGCTCGGCTTCCAATTCGGCCTGACGTTTGGTGTTGGCGCGCTCCGCGGCCAGCGCCCGGGTCAGTTCTTCGATTTTCTGCTCCGCGTCGGCCCGGCCGTTTTCCAATTCGTACGCCTTGGCATCGAGCTCGGCTTCCTTGGTGGCCCGGCCACCTTTCATGGCCTCCAACTCGCGCCGGGCGGTTTCCAGTTCGACCTCCAGGGCCTGGCGGGACATCTGGCTCTGCGCCAGGGAATTTTCCAATGCCTGCAACTTCGCCGGATCGTCCACGGCCTGCAGCTCATTCTCGAAGGCCGCCTGCACGCCCTGGATTTCCGCGAGGGCCGCTTCGAGTTCCGTTCGCCGCGCGGCGTTCTCGGCCATCTGCCGTTCAAAGTCTTCGCGGCGCTTGGTTTCCTCCACCAACATTCGCTTCAGCCGGAACAGTTTGTCCGCCACGAAATCGCTGAGCTCCACGAGCGCGCGCCGGCGTCCGGCCAGGTTGGCCTGTTCGGCCTCGCCGCCCTTGGCGGCCACGAGCGCCTGATGCTGGCACTCCTCCGCCAGTTCTTGAAAGCGCCGTTGGGATTGTTGATTCTCCTCGATGGCCGCCTCCAGTTTGCTGCGGCGTTTGGCGTTCTCGGCTGCCTGCTGCTCCACCGCTTCGCGGCGTTGCGTTTCCTCCACCAGCGCTTCCTTCAGTCGCTTGAGCTTCTCAGTCACCGTCGCCTGGAGGGAATCGCGCTTCGTCAATCCGCCTTCGGTCCGGACGGGTTCTCCGGTCGCGTTCGGCGCCGAAGATTTCGTCCCGGTGCCATTGGCAATTCCCGCAAGGCCGGCGGGGGCGGACTTCGCCTCCGGTCGGCGGAAGCGTTTCGGTTCGTCGGGCACGGGCGGTTTCGTGGTGCTGAACAGAAAGATCGTGGCCTTGACGATCAGTTCCAACGGGGAGATCGGTTTGGAAATCAGATCGTCGCCGCCGCTCAACAGACTTTCGGCGCGATTCTGATAGTCGCCATGCAGCGTCACAAAAATCACCGGCGTATTTTGGTGATGCGACATCGTGCGCAGTTTCCGGCACAGCTCGATGCCATTCGTGCCCGGCAGGTCAATGTCCAGCAGGATCAAGTCGAACGTGTAATCCTCGAGCAGGTTGAGGGCGGCGCTCGCGTCGGAGGCGACGGCGGAATCGTAGTTGGCGCGTTTGAGGGCGACTTCGTTCCCCATGTTGCAGATCGTGTCGTCGTCCACGAGGAGAACGCTGCCTTTGAGCGCGGGTTCCGCCAAACTGGTGTTCCCACTGCCAAACAGACGGTCCAGACAGTCCAACGCCTGCGTCAGGGTCTGGAGCGAGGAGGGGGACATGCCGCCTTTCAGCCGGTACAAGTGATCGAACAGCATGGCTTCCAAAGCGCCGGTGAATTGGGCAATTTTGCCGCAACCCGCCAGTCCCGCTCGCGTGCTCAACGTGCGGATGCTCTGGTAGATTTTTCGCAGGAGTTCCTGGCCTTCCGGCGAACCGAGGCGCTGGCGATACTGCGCGTCCAGCTCCCGGATGGCCGCCACTTCCGTGCTGCCTCCGGTGAGGAGCGCCGATTTCAATTCCTCCGGCGAAGCGGCCCCGCCCGTGTTCGCGATCTGGCCAAACGCGGCGGATTGATCGCTCACGTCGGTCTCCGTCAGGCCCAGCAGCGCGCGGGAGACAGAGATCAATTGTGACGAAGTACATTCGGAGCGCGGCAAGGCCCGACTGCCGCCACCGCGCATGGCTCGTTGGACGAGTTCGGGCAGATAATTGTTGGAAAGAACCAGGATGGGCGTTTCCTTGTGCCGTCCGTCCGAGCGGATGGTTTCGAGCAACCCGCTCACCTTGGGCAACATCAAGTCCACGATGATCAGGTCTGCGGAAAGATTCGGCAGAGCCGCGCAGGCTTCCCCGACGTCGAAGGCCGAGGCCGTCCTGAAACCAGCCTGGACCAGCCGATTACTATACAGGTCCACTGTGGACGTGTCGTCTTCGACCAGAAAGACAGTCTTGGCGTCCACTGACGCTTGCGAGCTCATCATAGTTAAACGCTAGTGTATCGGCTTGGGACAGGGCCCTGCCCGGGTAAATCGAAAACTAGTTCAATCTCGAAAAGCACCTCGATTGCCAACTCCATCGGAATGACTGCAACGCCACCGACTTAGCTTGGTCCGGGTCGGGAATTCATCCGACACCGAGCGCTTACGTCAGGAGAAATCCAGCGCGGCGAAGTAGCAGCCGACTGCAAGCGTGCTGGCTGGTTGCGTGGGTGGATGGTGTATCCCATTCGGCCCGCTGCTAACTCATCACGCCGCCAACAAACCCAACGGCGTAAACTTTGATTTGAGTGCGGAGAAACTGCGATCGCTGCCGACGAGAAGGAATCGGAATTTATCTGGTTCACTTCTGTGAGGTGGCATCATTTTTCATTCAATCTTGCGCTTTGGGAAAATTTTCCCGAGTTTATGGACAATGAAGACTTACCGATTTTTCGCCGTGCTCGTGCTTTCACTGGCCGGCGCACTCACCCTGCGGGCGGCGTCGCCCGCGCTCGAGCTCAAGCCGGGCGATCACATTGCCATCATCGGCAATGCGCTGCCCGACCGGATGCAGCACGACGGCTGGCTGGAGACGCTCATCTACGCCAAGTTTCCCAAGGACGATCTGGTGTTTCGCAACCTGGCCGCCTCGGGTGACGAGGTCGCCACCTGGCATCGCTCGGAGAACTTCGGGTCGCGTGACGAATGGCTGCGGAAGACCAGGGCGGACGTGGTGTTCGCGTTCTTCGGCTACAACGAATCCTTTGCCGGTGACGCCGGACTGGAAAAGTTCAAACAGGATCTCGCCAAGTTCATCGAGCACACGAAGTCGGAAAACTACAGCGGCAAAGGGGCGCCACGGCTGGTGCTGTTTTCGCCCATTGCCTGCGAAAAACTCAATGACCCCAATGAACCCGACCCGGCGGCCAACAACGCGCATCTCAAAAAATACACGGCGGCGATGGCGGAAGTGGCCAAGGCTCATCACGTGCCGTTCGTGGATCTCTTTGACATGTCCGAGCGACTCTACGCCCAGGCGGCCCGACAAAAGCAGTCGCTGACGTTCAACACGTTCATGCTCACCCAGACTGGCGACCAGGAAATGGCTCCGGAGATTTTCCGGGCTTTGTTCAACGAGCAACCGCCCACCGGCAATTTCGACAAGTTGCGGGCCGCCATCGTGGATCGGAACGAGGAATGGCACGCGCGCTATCGCACGGTGGATGGCTACAATGTTTATGGCGGGCGCTCCAAACTCGAATTTCCCCGGGCGGGCAAGGGGTCAAAAATGATTTCCAACTTCGAGGTGATGCAGGAGGAAATGACCCAGCGCGACGTGAAAACCGCCAACCGCGACAAGCGCATCTGGGCCGTGGCCCAGGGCGGTGACCTCAAGGTGGACGACTCGAATCTGCCACCGGTGGAGACCTTCGAATCGAACAAGCCGGACATTACACCGTATCTCGGTGGCGAAGAGGCGATCAAACACATGACCGTGGCCAAGGGTTGCAAAGTGAACCTGTTCGCCAGCGAGGAAATGTTTCCCGAACTGGCCAGCCCGGTGCAAATGAACTTCGACACTAAGGGCCGGCTCTGGGTCGCCGCCTGGCCGAGTTATCCCGAGCGCCGCCCCACGGACAAGTTCAGCGACAAGCTGCTCGTCTTCGAGGATACGAATCACGATGGCAAGGCGGACAAGGTGACGACTTTCATTGACGGCTTGAATTGCCCGACCGGTTTTCAGTTTTACAAGGACGGCGTGCTGGTCATGCAGGCACCGGACCTGTGGTTTGTCCGCGATACCGATGGGGACGGCAAGGCGGATTGGAAGGAGCGCGTGCTCATGGGCATGGACTCCGCGGATTCGCATCACACGGCCAATTCGATGGTGCTCGATCCCGGCGGCGCCACGTATCTGAGCGACGGCGTGTTTCATCGCACCCAAGTGGAAACCGCCACCGGCGTGGTGCGCAACAACGACGCCTGCATCTATCGCTTCGAGCCGCTCACCGGCAAGTTTGAACGCTACGCGCCGTACGGCTTCGCCAACCCGCATGGCCGCGTGTTTGACTATTGGGGCACGGACATCATCACCGACGCCACTGGCAACAACAGTTATTTTGCGCCCGCGTTCACCGGCCATCTGGATTATCCCGCCAAGCACGCCGGCATGAAGGAATTCTGGAAACGCCCCTCGCGTCCCTGCGCCGGCACCGGCATCCTCACCAGCCGCCAGTTCCCCGAGGAGTTTCAGGGAAATTTCCTGGACTGCAATGTCATCGGCTTCCAGGGCATCTTCCGCGTGAAGGTTTCGGAGGACGGCTCGGGTCTCAAAGGCGAGACCATCGAGGACCTGGTGAAATCCGATGATCCGAATTTCCGCCCGGTCGGTGTCGGGGTGGCCCCGGATGGCTCGGTTTATTTTCTCGACTGGGCCAAGCCGCTCATCGGCCACATGCAACACCACATCCGCGACCCCAACCGCGACAAGACCCACGGCCGCATTTACCGCATCACCTACGAAGGCCGCCCGTTGCTCCAGCCGGCGGCAATTGATGGTCAACCGATCGCAAAATTGCTCGACCTGCTCAAAGAGCCGGAAAATGACGTGCGGACGCGCGCCAAACTCGAACTGAGCAAACACGACCCGGCGCAAGTCATCGCGGCCGTGAACAAGTGGACGGCGTCCCTGGATCCAAAGGACAAGGATTACGAGCACCAAATGCTGGAGGCGCTTTGGGTGCACCAATGGCTGAACATCGTGGACGAAGCGCTGCTCAAACGCATGTTGCGCTCGCCCAATTATCACGCCCGCGCCGCCGCCACCCGTGTCCTCTGCTACTGGCGCGATCGCGTGCCGGATGCGCTGGCGCTGCTTGCGGTTCAGGCGCAGGACGACAGCCCGCGCGTGCGTTTGGAAGCCGTCCGCGCGTGCAGTTTCTTCCCAACCGCCAAGGCGGCGGAAGTCGCGCTCACCGTGCTGGACAAGGAAGCCGATCCCAACCATCCGGACTACTACATCAAGTACTGCCTCGACGAGACAATGAAGCAACTGGACAAGTACACGAAGCAATCACCCGAGTAGCGGTGGAACATTGCTGACAACCTTGCTTGGCTGATGAGCGGAGTTTCAACGGCGGCATTGCTGGCGTTGGCCATCTGGGTGTTGTATCGGGAAAAAACGGAGCGGTTGGCCGGGCAATTCCCTGACACCTATCTTGTAGAGTTGTCCGGCGTCTGCTTGATGTTGCTTTTCTCGTCCGTTTTTTTTGAACGAAATAAATCAACGGGAAGCAGAATGGTGTCGCAGACGACTGAAAATGGCAGATCAATGATGGGACCGACACCATAGGCCAATCTCGCCGCTGGCCCATTCTTGATCGTGGGATCAGCCGTTGCCAAGAACGGCTCGCCTTTCACCGCCGAGTTCCAGAAAAATTGGGTATCCAATGAGGTGGCAGGAAATACGTACTGAGGGTCAACTGTGTCTTTCGATCGGACAAAGGCAGTTGCGCAACCGCTTGTGATCACAACCGTCGCTGCGGGCATGACGAGCATAGCTTTCCTAAACGACCTGAATTTCATGTGCGCCAGCAACTATGATAATGCTTGTTCAGTTGTTCATGCGACTGAATTCGAGCCCCAAGCGCCTGTCTATAGCTCGGCTTAAACCAAGCCGGTCAAAAAGTTTCATCGCAGAACATCCGCTCCCCACCTCTCGCCCTTCGCTGAAAGAAGAACCGAAAGCGGGTTGCGTTTTGAATTGCGAAGTCACCGGCTAGCTCACCCGTTTTCCACACACGACAGAAGCACACCGGACCTTCCGCGGCCGCCGAACGGCCGCAGCGCACGCTGTGTCTCCCTCCCAGCCCCTTCTTCTACTCCAAGGAACCGATCAAGTTCGTCCCGAGGGTTGCGCGCCGCACGCGGCCATCGTATTGTGCAGTTGCCAACAACTTGGGATTGTAATTGAATAATGTCATGACCAAAAACGTCCGCAATCCATGATGGCCGCCGCGTGTTCAGTCCGCATCCTTGCGCTGGGCGTGGTGACCATCGCCGCAACCCTATCAGCGGCGGAAGCACCCGGGACGATTCACTACAACCGGGATGTACGCCCGATCATCACGGAGAATTGCTTCCCTTGTCACGGCACGGATTCCGCCGCGCGCAAGGCGGAACTCCGGCTGGACCAGTTTGAATCAGCCACCGCCGGGCGGAAAGATTCCCCGCCCGCCCTCGTGCCGGGTCAGCCGGACAAGAGCGAAGCCATCCGCCGCATCTTTGATACCGGCGACGATCTGATGCCGCCAGCGAAATCACACAAGCAACTCACACCCGAACAAAAGCAAATTCTGAAACTCTGGGTGGCGCAGGGCGCAAAATACGAATCGCACTGGGCGCTCATTGCGCCAACGCGTCCGCCGTTGCCCAAGGTGAAAAATCAAGGTTGGGTGCGGAACCCGATTGACCAGTTCATTCTGGCCCGGCTCGAACAGGAAAAGCTCAAGCCGGCCCCCGAGGCCGACCGACGCACCCTGGCCCGGCGGGTGAGTTACGATTTGATCGGACTGCCGCCCAAGCCCGAGGAGGTGGAGGCCTTCGTGAAGGACAAATCACCGGACGCCTACGAGAAACTGGTGGATCATTATCTCGCGTCGCCGCACTGGGGTGAGCACCGCGGACGTTACTGGCTGGATGCGGCGCGTTACGCGGACACCCACGGGATTCACATGGATGACTACCGCGAAATCTGGACGTATCGCGACTGGGTGATCAACGCCTACAACCACAACATGCCGTTCGATGAATTCACCATCGAACAACTCGCGGGCGATTTGCTCCCTCATCCCACGCTCGACCAGGAAATCGGCAGCGGCTTCAACCGCTGCAACATCACCACGAGCGAGGGCGGGGCGATTGATGAGGAGTATCTCGTGCTGTACGCGCGCGACCGCACCGAGACAACCTCGAAAGTCTGGATGGGCCTGACTGCCGGTTGCGCCGTCTGCCACGACCACAAATACGATCCGCTCACACAAAAGGAGTTTTATCAACTGTCCGCCTTCTTCAACAACACCACGCAAAAGGCGATGGATGGCAACATCAAGGACACGCCGCCCGTGGTCGTTGTTCCCACGCCCGCCGAGCGTCAGCGCTGGATCGAAGTCCAGGGTGAATTGGCCACGGCCACCAAACAAGTGGAGGAGCGCATGGCGAAGGCGCATCCGGATTTTGAGACCTGGCTCACACGACCCAACCTCGCGGCGCTGGAAGCGCGTGAGCCGAAAACTCCACCGGCCTTTCGCGCCCCGCTCGCTGATGGGCCGGGTGCAGCCATCTCGGTCGAAGTAGCGGGCGAAACGCGGCGGGTCGAGGTGGGAACGAACACCTTCTGGGAGGCCGGTTCGGTGGGGGCACAAGCCTGGCGCGTGCAGGGGGCCGCAGCACCGGAGTGGGCTGAGGTGGGCGATTTCGAGCGGACGAATCATTTCAGTTACGCCGTCTGGATCAAGCCCGGCACGGACAACAGCGGGTCCGCGTTCGCGCGCATGGAAGACGGCCACCACTATCGCGGCTGGGATTTCTGGCTCGAAGGTCGCAAGCCAGCGATTCATATCATCCACTCCTGGCCGGATGATGCCCTCAAGGTCATTGCCAAAATGGATTTGCCCAAGGACAAGTGGAGCCATGTCTGTGTGACCTATGATGGGTCTTCGTCGGCCAAGGGGGTCACCATCTACGTCAACGGCGAAGTGCAGGCGGTGACCGTTGCCAAGGACGACCTGAAGGACAGCATTCGCACGGACAAACCGTTTACGCTTGGCCAACGCTCCGGCGGCTCGCGCCTGGATCAGGCCGGACTCCAGGATTTGCGCGTTTATGCCGACACCCTGGACGCCCCGCAGGTCAAGGCTCTGGCCCAGATACCGCGGATGAAGTGGCTCGCCACCAAACCCGCGACTGATCGCTCCCAGGCTGAAAGCGACGAGCTTTATCAGGTCTGGCTCAACCTGCTCGATCAACCCTATCAAGACAGCGTGGCGTTGCGCGACCGGTTGAAGTCGGAAGCCGACGGAATCAAAGAACGCGGCTCGGTGGGCTATGTCATGCAGGAACGCTCGACGCCGCCGGAAGCCTACGTGCTGGAACGCGGACAGTACGACCGGCGCGGCGAAAAAGTCACCGCCGCGACACCGCATTTTCTGCCGCCCATGCCCGCCGACCTGCCGCGCAACCGGCTCGGCCTGGCGGAATGGTTGTTACGACCGGAGCACCCGCTCACCACGCGCGTGATCGTGAACCGTTTCTGGCAGGAAATCTTTGGCACGGGCATCGTGCGCACCGCCGGCGATTTTGGCGTTACCGGTGAATTGCCCTCGCATCCCCAGTTGCTCGACTGGCTGGCGGTGGATTTTCGCGAACACGGCTGGGATGTTAAACGCTTTTACAAAATGCTCGTCATGTCGGCCACGTACCGCCAGTCCGCCGTCATCACCCCGGAGAAATTCGCCCGCGATCCCGACAACCGGTTGCTCGCGCGCGGGCCGCGTTTCCGGATGGATGCCGAAATGCTCCGCGACACCGCGCTGGCGTCGAGCGGACTGCTGGTGGGAAAAATTGGCGGCCCGAGTGTGAAGCCGTATCAACCGGTCGGCGTGTGGGAGGCCGTGGCCATGCCGGAGAGCAACACCAAGAAATACGTGCCGGACACCGGCGAAGGATTGTATCGCCGCAGCGTTTACACGTTTTGGAAACGCGCCGCCCCGCCGGCCTCGCTCGAGATTCTCAACGCGCCGACCCGCGAAACCTGCACCGTCCAGCGCGAACGCACCGACACACCGCTCCAGGCGCTCGTCACGCTGAACGACCCGCAATTTGTCGAGGCGGCCCGTAATCTGGCGCAACACGCGCTGGCGTGCGGCCAGGCGGAACCGGCGCGGGTTAATTTCATGACGGAGCGACTCCTGGCGCGGCCGCTGAAGCCCAAGGAGCAAAAAGTGGTCGCCGCCGGATTGAAGGAGTTGCTCGCGCACTATCAGGCGTCGCCGCAGGACGCCGAGGCGCTGATCAAAGTGGGTGAATCCAAGGCGGACGACTCCGTGGACAAAGCCACGCTCGCCGCCTACACCATGATGGCGAACGAACTGATGAACCTCGACGAGGTTTTGAACAAATAAAATGAAGCGCCAAAATCCAAAGGCCGAACGACAAGTCCTCCGCAACCGACAACAAGCCCGTGAGCAGGCGGCGCGTTGGAGTTTGGGAGGTGAAGTTGCTTTGGGATTTGGAAATTGGAGCCGGGAGTTTTGATCTATGAATCCATTTCCTGAATTCACGCCCCATCCGCTCTTCCAGGAATACGTCCGGGCGGAAACCCGCCGGCAGTTTTTCAAGCGCGGGGCCAGTTTCCTCGGCACGGCGGCCCTGGCGTCGCTGGCGCCCCAGCTTTTGTTCGCCGGAGAAAAGTCGCCGCTGGCCGCGCCTCCGGTCATCGGACCGCACTTCGCGCCCAAAGCCAAACAGGTCATCTATCTGCACATGGTCGGCGGTCCGCCTCAAATGGATTTGTACGATTACAAGCCGGTGATGGCGAAATGGTACGACAAGGACCTGCCCGAGACGATTCGCATGGGCCAGCGGCTGACCACGATGACGAGCGGCCAGAAGCGGTTTCCGGTCGCGCCCTCGAAATACAAATTTGCGCAATACGGCCAGAGCGGCATGTGGGTGAGCGAACTGTTGCCGCAGACCGCGAAAATGGTGGACGAACTTTGCTTCATCCGCTCGATGCACACGGACGCCATCAATCACGAACCGGCCATCACCTTCATGCAGACCGGCAACATGGTCACCGGCCGGCCGTGCCTTGGCTCGTGGGTTTCCTACGGCCTGGGTTCGCTGAACGAAAACCTGCCGACGTTTGTCGTGCTCATCGCCAAACCGACCAACACCGAACAGATTCAGGCCGTCTCCGCGCGGCTCTGGTCTTCCGGCTATCTGTCCGGCGAATATGCGGGAGTTTCTTTCCGCTCGTCGGGCGACCCCATTCTCTTCATCAACAATCCCGATGGCGTGGACGCCAAAGTCCGGCGCAAAACCCTGGACGGTCTGAAGGCGCTGAACGAAATGAATTTTCAAGCCGTGGGCGATCCCGAAACCCACACCCGCATCCAGCAATACGAACTCGCCTTCCGCATGCAGGCCAGCGTGCCCGAGTTGACCGCCATCAAGAATGAACCGGACTCCACCTACGAACTCTATGGCGCGGAAGCCCGGAAACCCGGCTCGTTCGCCAACTCGGCGCTGATGGCGCGGCGGCTCGTCGAACGCGGCGTCCGCTTCGTGCAGATCTATCACAACAACTGGGACACCCACTCCAACGTCTCCGGACGCCTGCCTTCCCAATGCCAGGACGTGGACCAGGCCTGCTACGGTTTAATCCAGGATTTGAAGGCGCGCGGCCTGCTCGAAACGACGCTGGTGGTTTGGGGTGGAGAATTTGGCCGCACCATCTATTCGCAGGGTGGTTTGACCAAGGACAACTATGGGCGCGACCATCACCCGCGCTGCTTTACCATGTGGATGGCCGGTGGCGGCTCCAAGCCCGGCGTGGTTCACGGCGAGACCGACGATTTTTCCTACAACATCATCAAGGACCCGGTCCACATTCACGAATTTCACGCCACCGTTTTGAAACTGCTCGGCTTCGACAACGAGCGATTCACTTATCGCTACCTCGGATTGGACCAAAAGCTGACGGGGGTTGAGCCCGCGAAGGTGATCAAAGAATTAATTGCGTAGCGCAGGGCGCGCCCGAATGTACTGCGTTTCCAGGCCGCGAAGCGGCCAAACATGAATAGCCGTGGGTGCTAACCCACGGAATCGGTCCAAAACACATTCGACCCCTGCGGGGTCGCACCTCTTGCTTTCGGACCGTGGGCTGTCGCCCACGGCTATTCACGTTTTGTCCCTCCGGGACATCCGAGGACATTCAATAGTCACACCTCGGATCGGATTTCCCAAACCCCGCTGGACAAGCGCATCAGCGCGATTTACGGTCCCAACCAACGAGCCAGTTTAACAACTTTGGCGTTCGCACCGATGTCAAAACCGAAGCAGTTTTCCCAGAGGTCACAGAAGGTTCTTCTCTTGGCCAACTGTGAGTCGAAGCGACTCCGTAGCCCTCACGTTGCCAGTGAGCATCTGCTTCTTGGCGCGCTCGCATACCGATCACCAGCGGAATCGGGAACACTGAAAAGCGCGGGTTTAACACTTCACACACTTCGCTCTTACATTTTGCGTGTTGGTTCTGCACCAGAGGACGCACCGCACGGCTACGGGCCGTCAATGCATGGAGCACTGCGACGTTCCTATCAGCACGCTGTGACTCTTTCACACGACGAGATCGGGCCAGAGCATTTGGTTCTCGGCGTCTTGGGTGAGATGGATGGGGGTGTGGCGCGAGCATTGCGCCACTTCCGAGTGAATGTGTGTGCCACAAAACGGCGAATCATTCAGAAGCTTAGGTGGTGAGGCACGCTCACGCTCCGCTCTTAACGACTTTCCCCGCCTGACGTGGGAACACGCAACACCGCATCCAACGCCGGCTTCGCCTTTCGATTCCGATCAAACAACAACGGGTAATTGGTGCGGTTGGGAATCGGATACCCGTTCTTCCACGACATGCCGTCGTGAACGCCCCAGAGTGTCACGCGGTCAATCTTGTCCCGCTTGTTGTAGAAAATCCGGAACAACTCCGTGTAACGCGCCGTCAGTTGTCGTTGCACGTCGTCGGGCAGGCCGTTGCGGTAGGGATCGAGGAACGTCTTGAACTCCTCTAGTTGAAACTGTTCATGACTCATGCCCGTGCCGATGATCTGGCCCTCCTTCGTCAGCGGCAACACGTCCACATCCAGTTCGGTGATCATCACCTTCACGCCGAGCGCGGCATAGGCGTCAATGGCCGCCTCGATGTATTCCGTCTTCGGATAGTTCAACCCCCAATGGCCCTGCATGCCGACGCCATCAATCCGGATACCCTCCCTTTGCAGCAGCTTCACCAGCCGCACGATGCCGTCGCGCTTGGCGGGCCGCCACGCGTCGAAATCGTTGTAATACAATTCCGTGTTCGGCGCGAATTGACTGGCGAACTTGAAGGAAAGCTTCACCAGCTCGTCGCCGTCGCCGATGCCCTTGACCCAGGCGGTGGGCCGATACGAACCATCCTCGGCAATCACTTCATTGACCACGTCCCATGCCTGCACGCGACCGGCGTAACGTCCGGCCACGACTTCAATGTGCTTGCGCAGTCGTTCAACCTGGGCGGCGGGCGAGTTCGTGTTTCCCTTCTCGTCCTTAAAGAACCAATCGGGCGTCTGATTGTGCCACACCAACGTGTGACCAACGATGAACATGTGATTTGATTCGCCAAAAGCCACGAACGCATCCGCCGGTCCGAAGTTGAACACACCCGGCTGCGGATTGATCGGCCCGGCCTTCATCACATTTTCCACCGTGATGCTGTTGAACTGTCGCCGCACGATGTCCTGCGACGCCTTGTCTGCGCCGGAAACAGTCGCTTCATTGACCGCCACGCCCATCCGGAACGCATCCTTGTAAGCCTCCTTCAACGTCGGGTCATCGGCGGATTGAGCCAGCGCAGAATGTGCGATGGACAGAATGAAACTACCGGCCAGGATGGTTTTCCCGATGAGGTTCATGCGGTTAAATGTACCCGTCCGCGGAGTGGGAGAACAGTCCTCTTTGGGCTTGCGGTGCTCATGAGGGTTTCTTCGGATTGTCCCGAAGGGACAACACGTGAATAGCCGTGGGCGATAGCCCACGGTGAAGCGAGAAAACAAATTCGCCCCCGCAGGGGTCGCACGTTTTTCGGCTCATCGTCCCGTGGGTTCACACCCACGGCTATTCGTGTTTGGCCGCTGCGCGGCCTAGATGGCTGGCGGACGTAGATATTGATCGCACAAAAACTGCTTCACTTCGTGGAGCGCGACTGTGTGCGCAGCACCAGTCGCAGCGCTGCGGCTGGTCTGACGACACAGCCGCGCTCCGGGCAAGTAGAACACAGTCTTAGCACAGAGTCCATTGACTCCCAATGGCCCGTCCAATTCAATCCGTTTGAATCGGATGGACTATTCTCCGTGCTTGTTTTGTTTCAGAGCCATGATTCGCTTACGAATCGCCTCCATAGCCTCTTTGTTTGGAAGAGCACCTTTCCAAGATTTCAAAGGCTTCGAAACATCTATCGTGCTGATGCCCACGTTAACGCTGAGCAGGTATTCAACGGTGGCTAAATGGCCCATTCCAACTGCAGCCTCGATTGGACGAACTTTTCTCAAAGTAGGTTGGTTAAGGTCAAAGCCGGCGTGATGTAAATGGCGGAGAATGTCGGTCCTGCCAAACGCCGCTGCATCTGAAGTTATGCTGCTTGCGAGGGCTGGGTCGCTGCCGTGTTGAACAAGTTCCCCAAAAAGCTCCTCAGCCGAAGAATGGCACGCCACGGTCAACGGATGATTACCGTTTCGATCCTTAGTATTTAGATTAGCTCCCCGTTCGATAAACAACTTCACGACATCCCTTCTGCCCCAACCGATCGCTTGGCAAAGAGCTTCTACGTCGTTAGCACGTGCCGGATCGCGATCCAGCAGCTCGGCAATCCTCTCTAGCCTGCATATTTCACACGTTTTTGTGAAGCGCGCGGCGGGCGGTGATTTCGGGTGGGAAAAGTGACGCGAGGACTGGTTTTGGGAAGATTGTGCGTGGCCCACGCCCCAACGGCTCGAGGCGCACTCATTTTTCACAGTATTGCGCCGATTTTGAAGACACCGCTCCTGCGCGCCCGGCGGCGCTCCCCGCTTTTGGGGTTGAACCTCCCTGCTTACGTCGCGCCCGCCGCCACGCAGCCCAGTCGCCGTGCGCATTGCCGATATAACGCCGACAGCGGAAACGTCGAACTCAACCGCACCCACACCCGGCGCACACTCACCGTCACGCTCGCCGCCACTTTCAAGAGTCGCACGCGAATCGTGCCCACCGTCGCCCGCGCCAGTTCGCTCCCGCGCAATCCCACGCTCCGCAACCGCTCCAACAGCAGATACGCCAGCGTCGCCAGCCAGAGCCGCAGTTGATTGCTCCCCAGATGTTGCGTCGAGAGCCGGTCGGCCGACAATCCCAGCGTCTGTTGCTTGAGCACGTTTTCCATCTCGCCCCGCCCGCAATAAACTTCTTCATAGAGTCGCGCCGCCGTGAAGCGTTGCCGGTCCTCGCCGCGAAAGCCTTCCGCCGGCAGATTCGTCACCACGAAACGCGGGTTGTCCCCCGCCGCCATCACTTCGGCCTTGGCCACCACCCGCCGCGGGCGAGTCCAACTCGTGAGCGTTTGATATTCCAGATCGGCGAACGCGCGCGCGCTGGGGGCGCCGGTCAGACAACGCCGCGCCCGCGCCGCCGCCAGCAGGTCGGGCATCATTTCCAGCAAGCGGGCATTGCCGGCCAGGCCCAGACAGTAATAGACCACGCGCGGCTGGGCTTCGCACCAGGCCATGATTTCTTCCCGCGCAAAGCCGCTGTCACCCCGCAGTATGATGCGCGCTTTCTGACACCGCTTCCGGATCGCCGCGATGATTTTCTCCAGCGCCGGCACGACGTCGCGGGCCGCGTCGCTGCTCCCGGGCCGGAGTTGCGCCCAGAGCGGCACGTCGCCGACGAAAACGTAAAGCGGCAGGTAACAATAGCCGTCGTAGTAAGCGTTGAAGTGCCGGCCTTCCTGCTGCCCGTGGAGCAAGTGCCCCATCGCGTCCAGGTCCACGATGAGTTCGCGCGCGTGCTTGTCCAGACACCGCACGCCCAGTTCGAGCAACGCGGCTTCGATCCGCGCGGGGTCGTGCGTGATCTTGTGCGTGCGGTCGTGACGATGGTTGCCCAACTCGAGGCGATTGAGCGTGGCGCTGCCGGCCAGGGCCGCGCCGGCGTCGGCGGCGTGCAAGCGGTCGCGCCCCAGCGGATCGGCCTTGTCGCAGGCGGCAGCCAGGAGCGGATCGCGCCGGAGGGTGTCGTGATCGTTGAGGTCCTCGTAGCCCAGCGCCAGTCCGTGCAACCGTTGGGCCAGCAACTGTTCGAGCGTGTGGTCGCAATAGCGCGGATCCCGCCCGTCGGTGAAGGCTTGGGCCAGCGTGCGCGTCAAGCCCAGGCCGCGATCCAGTTGGCGCAGGAGCAGCGCGCCGCCGTCGCTGGAGAGGTAACCGCCGGAAAAATCGGCGACGACCTGGCGCGGGCCGAGGTCGGCAAAGAGCAGCGGTTGGTTGTGACAGTCTGTTTGCCGAACGGTGGGGGTGGGTGGTTTCATTGCGCTCAATAGAATTAAGCCTTCTGACGCTCACGCCACCGTTTCCTTCAATCAAGTTGTGAAATATGCAGGCTAGGTCGTTCTTGAATACTGCTTGGAGAAGACGCGACATGGGTCTTGAAGCTAGTTAGTCCGGCACTACTCAAACCTCAAAGCCCAATCGGATGCCACGCGGTCTTGAACTCGACGGTGTCGAGAATCCAATACGGATTCTCCGCTTTCGCGGTGAACCAGGCTTTCGGCCCGAGCGAGTGATTGGAGTAACGCTTGAGGTTGATGGCCGTGCCCGCTTGCAATTTCGCGGCGGTTTCGCCGTCGCCCACGCCGTCCACGATGGCGTTGACGTCCATGTGACTGGCGATATGCGGGGCGAGTTCGGCGCGCTTGCCGGTAAGCAGGTTCACCACGCCGCCAGGAAGGTCACTCGTAGCCAGGATTTCAGTGAATGTGACGGCCACCAGCGGATATTTCTCCGAGGCCACGACCACGGCGGTATTGCCACTGAGAAGCACCGGCGACATCAGGGACACCAGCGCGACCAGTGACGGCTCATCCGGCGCGAGCACCACGACCACGCCCGTATTCTCCGGCGTGGTGAAGTTGAAGTGCGACGTGGCCACGGGATTCACGCTGCCGAAGACCTGCTGGTACTTGTCCGTCCAGCCGGCGTAATGCACGAGACGGTCAATCGCCAGCGTCACTTCGCGTTTGGCGGCGGCAGCGCTGACGCCAGTGGCGCGCGCAATCTCGGTGACGAGTTCGCGGGCGCGGTTTTGCAGCATCTCGCCGGCGCGATAAAGAATCTGGCCGCGATTGTAGGCGGTGGCCTGGCTCCAGCCCTCCACCGCGTTGCGTGCCGCGACGACCGCATCGCGGAAATCCTTGCGTGAGGCGTGGCTGAAGTTGTCGAGGTGTTCACCCTTCGCGGACCTGGCGGGCAGGTAGCGCCCGCTTTCGCTGCGCGGGAATTTGCCGCCGATGTAAAGTTTGTAGGTCTTTTTGACGTCGAGGCGCGAAGGCATGGGCGAAGACTAGAACAGCCGTCGTGTTGCGGCAAGAACACAGGGGTGCGATTGAAGCGGCGGCCAGCGAAGTGGAACCGCTCGCGCGGCGAGCGATAGCGACGGGTCGGGCGGCGCCCCGACTGACAGTCGCACCGCCTTGGTTTCCGCCCGCTGCACGCGGGCGGAGTGCTCGCGGCGCGAGCACTGCCACCAGCAGAGCGGAGCGTCACTCCCAATCGCACTCAAACATGGCGGAAGCTTGCCGTCCGGAGGGAATTCGATAGTGTGAAGGCTCGCGACCGTGTCCAAAACCACATGAGTTCGACCATCACAACGACACTTGCGCCGCCAGCGCCGCTCCGCAAACCGACGCGGTGGAAGCGCAACTTGCTGATCGGATTGTTGGTTTACACCGTGGTTGGCTTCTTCATCGTGCCGCCGATTGTGAAATGGCAGCTCCAGAAACAACTGCCGGCCTACCTGCACCGGCAGGCCGTAGTGAAACAGGTGAAGGTTAATCCGTTCGCGCTGTCACTCACCGTGCGCGGGCTTTCGTTGACGGAAACCAACGGCGCGCCGTTCGTCGGCTTCGATGAGCTGTATGTGAACTTTCAACTTTCGTCGCTGTTCCGCTGGGCGTGGACTTTCAGCGAGGTTGAGCTCGCGGGGCCGAAGGCAACCGTCGTGTGGTTCAAGAATGGCCGGTTCAATTTCAGTGACTTGCTGACCAACAGCGCGTCGTCGGACAAGCCGTTCACGCTGCCGCCGGCCTTGGTGCAGCACCTGAGCATCACGAACGCCTTGTTGACGGTCACCGACGAGAACCCGCCCACGCCATTTCATACGGAGTACGGGCCGACGCATGTCGAGATTCGAAATCTCAGCACCCGTCCCAACGAGACCGGTCCATATTCCATCGAGGTGAAATCCGATGCGGGCGAATCCTTCTCCTGGTCCGGCACGGTTTCGCTGAATCCGCCGGGGTCGCGGGGAGCGTTCGAATTGCGCAACATTCCGCCGGCCAAGTACAGTCCGTACGCGGCCTATTTCACGACCCTGCGCGTCGCGCGGGGCACGCTGGAGGTGAGCGCCAATTACGACGTCGCGCTGGCCGGCTTTCCGCCGCAGGTGGAGGTGTCCAACCTGGTGGTGCGGTTGCGCGATTTCGAGGTGAAGTCACCGCAGGCGGACAAAACCTTGCTGGCGGTGGACGAATTTTCGGTGGAAGGCGGTAGTGCGAGTTTGACGAATGCAACTGTCCGCGTGCCGCTGGTAATTCAAAAAGGCGGCTCGGCTTTCGTGCTGCGTGAACCCTCCGGCCATCTGGAGGTGGAGAAGTATGTGCAGGTGCCGACGAACGCGTTCGTGGTCATCCGGCAGTATGCGTTCCGGTTGCAACAGGCGTTGCGCGTGCCGTTGCGCGCTTACCTGGATGAATTGCGCGTGGAGAATTTCAAGGTTGAAGCGGAGGATCGTTCGTTGCCCACGCCGGCCAGGCTCGGCCTGGAGCAGATCAATGTTTCGGTCAAGGGCGTTTCCAATCAAACCAACGCGCCGATAGCCGTGACCTGGGATGCCCGGTGGCGGGACGGCGGGCAAATCCAGGTGAAGTCCACGGGCACGTTGTTGCCACCGGCTTCGCAAGCCGACATCGTGGTGAGCAACCTCTCGCTCGCGCCGTTGCAACCGTATGCGGAGCCGCGCGTCAATCTCGCGCTGCAATCCGGGGCGTTGAACGTGCACGGCGCGGCGCGGTTCGATCCGGTCAATACGAATACGCCGTTGCTCACGTTCCAGGGCGATGTTTCCCTGACGAACTTCCGGAGTTCGGATACGATCACGGGTCAGGAATTTCTCGATTGGGAAAATCTGGGCGTGCGAGGCATTGACTTCACTTTGGCGCCAACGCAACTGGGAATTGACGAAGTGAAGTTCACCGGATTGCGCGTGAATCTGGTGGTGAGTTCCAACGGCCAGCCCAGCGTGCTCGGGTTGATCAAACCGCCGCCCGCATCCGCCGGGCCGGCCAATTCGAGCCCGGCGGAACCGGCGGCGGGCGGATTCAAGATGCCGGCGCTGGAGTTGTTCCCGGTAAAACTGGGCGCGCTGGTGTTCGAGCACGGGTCGCTGGGCGCGGACGATGAATCGTTGACGCCGCGATTCAAAACCCGCGTGGAAGAATTCAGCGGCAGCGTGAAGGACATCACCTTTCCGGGATTGGCGCGGGCGACGGTGGACCTGCACGGCAAGGTGAGCGCGCTCGCGCCGTTTGCGGTGACGGGCTCGGTTACGCCGGATTTGACGAATCCGTTCGTGGATTTGACGGTCACCTTCACGAACACGGACCTCACGCCGTTCACGCCGTACAGCGAGAAATTTGCCGGCTACCCGCTGAACAAGGGCAAGCTCGCGTTTGACGTGCATTACCTGATTGAGAACCGTGCCGTGAAGGGCGAGAACGCCGTGACCGTGGATCAACTGACCTTCGGTGCGCACAACCAGAGTCCGTTCGCGACGAAACTGCCGGTCAAGCTGGGCGTGGCCTTGTTGAAAGATCGCAATGGACGCATCGCCCTCAACGTGCCGGTGAGCGGAAGTCTGGACGATCCCAAGTTCAAGCTCGGCGGCGTGGTGTGGCAGGTGATCGTGAACACCCTCGTGAAGGCAGCCACTTCGCCCTTCGCCTTGCTCGGCGCGTTGGTGGGTGGGGGCGAGGAAATGCAATATGTGGATTTTGATCCCGGCTCGGCAACCTTGAACGACAGCCAGACCAACAAGCTGGTCAAGCTTACCAAGGCGCTTTACGAACGGCCCGCGCTGAATCTGGAGATCGGGGCAACCTACGATCCGCAAAGTGACACCGACGCTTTGGGTCGGCAAAACCTGCGGGAGAAAATGAAGACGCTGCGCCTCCAGGAAATCGTGAAACGCGGCCGGCCCGCGCCACCGCGCGACGGATTGGTCCTGAACGATTCCGATTACGAACGGTTGCTGCGCGCGGCGTATCGGGAGGCGTTCAACACCACGCCGGAAGCGGCGTTGCGCGAGGCGCTCTCCGGGGGGTCCACCAACGCCCCGGGAAGCGGCCCATCGGCGGTGTCGCCGACGCCGACCACTTCGGGCTTGGGCAAAGGCGCGGTTGCATTGCTGCAAAAGAGCAAGTCTTTGGCGGAGCTCCAGCAGCAAACGCAACCAACCGCTTCAGGTGCGTCGTCGAAGCCGAGGACTGAGCGCGAGTTGATCCGTGACGAATTGGAGCGGCGCTTGATGACCACGACGCCCGTGACTGACGCCGAACTGGTTGAACTGATGCAGCGACGCGCGGAAACCGTGCGGAAATTCATGGCTGACACCGGCGTGCCCGCCGACCGGCTCTTTCTCCTGACGCCGAAGGTGGACGCGTCCGCCCTGGGCAAGGCGCGCGCGGTGTTCTCGCTGAATTGAGGCCGTCGCCCGAATGAAACACGCGACCCCAGCGGAAAAGATTTGCGGGCAATTTGTCGAGAGCCTCGCGCGGGGGACTTTCGCGCGTCTGGTTCTATCCTCGCCGGTGGAGGCGGGCGACTCGCCGCAGAAGGTTTTAGGACGTTTTATCATGGTGAAAGGCGAACCACAGCTTTCGCTTACGTTGCGGTATGCCACACGGGATGTGACGCGCAATCTGCCCACCGGCTTGGCAGTGGACTGGTTGCGGGAGCAGTTGGGGAGCGCTTTCCGCAGCGCGCTGATTTGCACCACCCAGCGGGACTGGCAATTCATCTCCACCGAGGCGGGCGCGGCGCGGCTGATTGAACATCAACCGTCGAGCAAGCAAACGCCCTCGCGCGAACATGACCAGAAGCGTGCCGGGCTGCTCGATGAATCGGCGAACGACTGGTTGCAGGGACTGGGCATCCTGGATCGCGAGGGGCGGTTGCGCGCTTCGATGGCGGACAAACATCGCCAGATCAATCATTACCTCGAAATTTTTTTGCATCTGGCGGCCGACTGTGGCTGGAGGAAATCAACGGCGGTGCCGACCTTGCGGATCGCGGACATGGGCTGCGGCAAAGGTTATCTGACGTTCGGGCTGTGGCATTTGCTGCATCGCGTCTGGCGCCGGCCGGTGAAGGTGACGGGGGTCGAGGCCCGCGTTGATTTGGTGGCAACCACCAGCAAGCTGGCCCGACAGATCCAAGCGGAAGGCCTGGAGTTTGTAGCCGGGGCGATTGAATCCGTCCAATTGCCGGACGTGGATGCGCTGATTGCGTTGCATGCCTGCAACACGGCGACCGACGCCGCCATCAAACGTGACATCGAGTTGGGCGCCAAGTTGATTGTGGTGGCCCCCTGCTGTCACCAGGAGCTTCGCCCTCAACTCGGGAAACCCGAGCCGCTCGCACCGGTGCTGCGGCACGGCTTGATGGCGGAACGCATGGCGGAATGGGTGACCGATGGCTTGCGGGCGTTGTTCCTCGAATGGGCCGGTTATCGGACGAAGGTGATGGAATTCGTGGGTAGCGAGCACACGCCGAAAAATCTGATGATCGCCGCGGTGCGGGAATCCGAACCGTTTGCCGATCCGGCGGCGCGGAAGCGCCTCGAGGAGTTCAAGCTCTTTTTCACCATCAAGCAGCAGGCTTTGGACTCGTTGCTTCCGGCCGGCGCATGAACTGGGACGCGATTGATTGGAGCGCCCTGGAGCGAATGCGCGCGGCCTTTCTGCAAAGCACGGCGGGCGCGGCGGATTATTGGCAGCGCGAATCGGACCTGGCGAGTTACGATCTGACGTTTGCCCAGCGCATCGGCTGGAAATGGGATTACGTGCTCAAGGAGCTGAAGCGGCGCGGTTGGTCGCCGCCCCCGGGTGAACTGCTGGACTGGGGTTGCGGCAGTGGCATTGCCGGGCGGGCGTTCCTGGATCATTTCGGCGGGAACGCGGTCAGCGGAATGCGGCTGTGGGATCGTTCGGCGCTGGCGGTTGCTTATGCCACCGCTCGCGCCAGGGCAAAGTATCCGAAGTTAAAGATTCGAGCCGGGTCGGAGTCCGATGCTCCACCGGCGACGCTGCTCATAAGTCATGTCCTCACCGAACTGACCCAGCCACAGACTGAATTGCTGGTGGAACTCGCGGCCACGGCCGAGTGCGTCCTTTGGGTCGAGCCGGGCAGCTACGAAGCGAGTCTGACCTTGATTGCGGTGCGAGAGCGGATGCGCGGCCCGTTCAAGGTCGTGGCGCCCTGCACGCACCAAGGACGCTGTGGGATTCTGTCGCCGGAGAACGAACGGCATTGGTGTCATCATTTTGCCGCTTCGCCGCCGGAGGTTTTCACCGATGGCAACTGGGCGCGATTCGCCAGCCTGCTCGGGATTGAGCTGCGGGATTTGCCGTTGAGTTTTCTGGTGTTGGACAAACGTCCCGCGCCAGCGTTCCCGACGGATGCCGGGCGCGTGATCGGCCATCCGCGGATTTACAAGGGCCACGCGTTGTTGCTGGGTTGTGATGCGATGGGCGTCAGCGAACGGAAGTTGACGAAACGCAAATTCCCGGAGAAATTCCGCGCCTGGCGCAAGGGGAACGCAGAAGTGCTGCGCCAATGGCGGTGCGTGGACGGAGAAATCGTAGCGATAAAGCCGCTGGATGGCTGAGCGTTCGGGTCGCCAAAACGAAAAACCCCTTCCGGCTGGCCGGAAGGGGTTGAAGTGGCGGATCAGATCAGAATTTGTAGATGAAGTTGGCCGCGAGCATCGTGGCGTTCTTCTGGTTGTTGATGCCCTGGCTGTTCACGAAGCCGGTGGTGTTCGGTCCGAGCCAGTTGACATCGCAACTGTGATCCCAGCGGAATTCGAGCCGGCTGATGACGTTTTCCCAGAGGTCGTATTGAACGGTGGCGGTTAGTTCGAAGCCGTCCAGGCTGGAATTGGGCGCGCCCGCGTTGCCTTCGACGTAAACATACTCGCCGCGACCATGGAAGCTCAACTTCTCGGTCGCCTGATAGGAAACGTACAGGCCCGGGACGATCATGGAGTTGGCCGTGGTGGGTTGGTTGTGCGCGTAGAGGTAGTCGAGCGCGGCTCCGACCTTCAGCCCGGTCAGGCCGGTGTTCAGAGTGCTACCGAAGTAGTAGTTCACCACATTTTGTCCGCCCGTCGCAAAGGGCGTAAAGGACGCCAAGAGTCCGGTGCCCCCGCCGGCATTCGGGTTGTAGCCCGTAATGAACCCGGCGTAGAACGACGAACCCGCCGCCCAACCCCATTCGCTCGGCGCCGTGTATGCCAGCGCTCCGGTATAAGTCTTGAACGAAGTGCCGTTAGGCGACAATTGCTGGCTTCCGTTGATGGCCGGGCCGTAGCTGTTGGCGATGGCGAACGTGGCGGAGAACTCGTCAGTGAACCGGTACGTTCCGAGCAGGCCGGTGAGGGTCGTCGGCTCGATCGAGAAGCCGTAGGACCGGGTCATGTTCGGATTGTTCCCGGATTCGAGTGACTCGTAGCCAATGATGGAATCGAAGACACCGACTTTCCAGTCAATGCCATTGCCGACCGGCGTACGCAGTGCGACATAGGCCTGGCGGATGGCGACTTGGTTGCCACCTCCCAGCGATCCGAGGGTCGCGGCATCCGGGCCAAACCAGAGGTCGGCGCGGTAGCCCGAGGCCCATTCACTCTCATCCATCGCCTTGGCGATGCTGAGTTGAACGACGTTCAGGTCGAACCCGTCCGCCTTGTTGGCCCCGCCAAAGGTGTAGGGCGGGTAGTTGCCGCCGGGTGCGGTGGATTGGTTCCCGATGTTCCACTGTGCTGACGTGTCCACGTAGCCGCTGATGGTGGTCGAAGACAGCGCCGATTGAACGGCATTGGGCTTCTCCTCCGCCAGGGCGACCGAGGTGAGACTGACCACGCCGACCGCAGCCAATCCCAACGTCCATTTATTAAACTTCATTTTGGTTCCTCCGATGTTCGTTTTCGTGTGTGTGCCCGGCTGAACTGTCCATTGCATTGTCCATTGTTTGTCGGGATAAAACCGGTTTACCCTGACACCAACCGGCGCATTTGCGGGGATTGATAGGAAAAGTTGGGCGATTTGACAACATTTTTTTTCAACCAGGCAAATTATGGAGCAGGGATTGCACAGACTTGGGGCATTGGCGACGAGGAATTTGGTCGCGAATCAACCCTCAGCCGCAGTCGCCGCGGCAGCAGGCGTCGGACGTCGGGCTTTGGAATGGGTGTTGCTTTTGTGAGCAGCGCGACGCTCGGGTTGCCGCCAGTGGGCCGCGTCGGTCTTGAACATTCGCGCCGAAACGAGTATCAACGTAAATAACTTATGCCGTCATTCATCTATGTCGCCCGCGAAACGGGTACCGGTCGGGAAATCCGTAGTTCCGTCGAGGCGGCCACCGAACAGGCCGCGGTTGCCGCGCTGCTGAATCGCAACCTGCTGGTCGTTTCGATCCAGGAAAAGCTGGCCAAGAAGGGGCGCACGGCCGGCGGCAGCGTGCCGCTTTCGGATCTGGTCATTTTCACCCGCCAACTGGCAACGATGATTGACGCCGGTCTGGCGATGGTTCAATCCCTCCAGGCGCTGGCGGATCAGACACAAAACAAGGCGATGCGGGACGTCATCAAAGATGTCTGCACGCGGGTCGAAGGCGGCGACAGCTTCTCGGAGGCGCTGCAGAAACATCCCAATGCCTTCAATCGGCTTTACGTGGCGATGGTGGGCGCGGGCGAAAAGGGCGGTTTGCTGGCTGAAATCCTGGCGCGGCTCGCGGTCTATCTGGAAAACAGCGCCCGGCTGCGCAAGAAGGTCAAGTCTGCAATGATGTATCCCACCGTCGTGACGTGTGTGGCCATCGCGATCACCACCTTCCTGCTCGTCAAAGTGATCCCGGTGTTCGGCGATATTTACAGCGGCTTCGGGGCGGCGCTGCCCGGCCCGACGCAATTCCTCATCAGCGTCAGCAACGGCCTGAAGCACTATTTCCTGGTCGTTTTCCTGGCCGTTGGCGGCGCGGTTTGGGGCTGGCTTTATTTCATCAAGACCAAGGGCGGGCGCGAATTCTGGGATCGCCAGCGCATCCGGCTGCCCATCTTTGGCGTCATCGCCCACAAGATTTGTCTGGCCCGGTTCACCCGCACCCTGTCCTCGCTCATTCGCAGCGGCGTGCCGATTCTGGAAGTCCTGCACATCGTTTCCCAAACCGTGGGCAATGTGGTGATGGAGAAAGCCATTGGCGTGGCGTCTGCCGACATCGAGCGCGGTGAAAGTATTTCGGTCGCCCTGGGCAAACATCCGGTTTTCCCCAACATGATCATCCGCATGATCACCGCCGGCGAGCAGACCGGTAAAATTGACACCATGCTCGAACGCATTTCGGACTTCCTCGACGAGGAAATCGAAACGACGCTTTCCGGCCTGACCTCCTTGATCGAGCCGTTGCTGATCGTGTTCCTGGGCGTGGTCATCGGCGGCATGGTGATTTGTATGTTCCTGCCAATCTTCAAAATGGCAGACATCGTCAATCCGCGGCATTGACGCGGAGCGACGGAGTCGCAACCCGAGGAGCGCGGCTGTGGTCGGAGACTCAGCCGCAGCATTGGCGGTTTCTCGGGCGTGCTGCGGCTGGTGCTGCGCACACAGCCGCGCTCCGGGAAAAACCTTCGCAGAACGCAACGAAGTTGGGAGATAGCACGCGGGGAAATTCCGATTCAATCAACCGCCCGTCTGCCCAGCCGACGGACGGTTTTGTTTGGGCCAGCGGGCTGATCACCCGCCTTTGCGCACCACGCTGTCGCGTTGCGCCCACTCCGGGTTCGTTCCGGCATAATCGAGATTGTAATGCAGCCCCCGGCTCTCAGGCCGCATCAGGGCGCAACGCACGATCAATTCCGCCACCGTGGCGATGTTGCGCAACTCGAGCAAGTCCGCCGTGACGATGAAGTTCCAATAGTATTCGTGAATCTCCTGTTGCAGGTGGGCCAGGCGGGATTGGGCGCGCTGCAGGCGCTTGTTCGTTCGCACGATGCTCACGTAGTCCCACATGCACCGGCGGATCTCGTCCCAATTGTGCGCCACCACCACCAGTTCGTCGGGATTGTTGGCCTTGCCGGATTGCCAGTCAGGGATTTGGATGGCCTCCGCCCGCATAGAGCCGGTCGCCACTCGCTGCGCGGCGCGATGCGCGCACACCAGCGCCTCGAGCAAGGAATTGCTCGCCAGCCGGTTTGCGCCGTGCAAGCCGGTGCAAGCCACCTCGCCCACGGCCAACAGGCCCGCGATTTCCGTCTCACCATTCACATTCGTCACCACGCCGCCACACTGGTAATGCGCCGCCGGCACCACGGGGATCGGCTCCTTGGTGATGTCCACGCCGTAGCTCAGGCAGGTCTGGTAAATGTTGGGGAAGCGCTCGATGACGAACCGCGCCGGCTGATGCGTGATGTCGAGCAGCACGTGATCGGCGCCGCTCTTCTTCATCTCGCTGTCAATCGCTCGGGCCACCACGTCGCGCGGCGCGAGCGATTTGAGCGGGTGATAACCCGTCATGAACTCCACGCCCGCGAGCGATTTCAACACACCGCCCTCGCCGCGCACCGCTTCGCTGATGAGAAACGACTTCGCCTTGGGATGATACAGGCAGGTGGGATGGAACTGGATGAATTCCATGTTCGCCACCGGCGCGCCCGCGCGATACGCCATCGCCACGCCGTCGCCGGTCGCGATGTCGGGATTGGTCGTGTAGAGATACACCTTTCCGCAACCACCCGTCGCCAGCAGCGTGACCGGCGCGGAATACGTTTCGACGGTGGCGGTCACCTTGTCGTAAACATAGGCGCCGAGGCAGCGATTCGGCCCCACGTAACCCAGCTTCTGGCTGGTGATCAGGTCAATCGCCAGGTGATTTTCAAAGATGCTGATGTTGGGTTGCGCGGCCACGGCATTGAGCAGGGCGCGTTCGATCTCGCGCCCGGTCACGTCCTTCGCGTGCAGAATACGGCGTTTGGAATGTCCGCCTTCGCGGCCCAGATCGAGTTCCCGGCCGCCGTCCTCGCGGGGCGACTCCCGCTCAGAAAACTTCATCCCCAGCTCGATCAACTCCGCGATCCGCGCCGGTCCTTCCTCCACGATGGTCCGCACGACCGTTTCGTTGCACAAGCCCGCCCCCGCTGTCAGTGTGTCGCGCACATGCAACTCGAACGAATCCTCCTTGCTCGTCACCGCCGCGATGCCGCCCTGGGCGTAATTGGTGTTCGACTCCGCGCGATTCTTCTTGGTGACAATGGCCACCCGGCCGTGCGCCGCCACCTTGAGCGCGAACGAAAGCCCCGCGATGCCGCTGCCCAGGACCAGGAAATCAAATTGTTTCATCCCCGCCCACGATGAACGGAAGCTCCACCGGAAGCAATCGTGGCGTGCGGGCGTTTTGATCCCACGATCCGCTTTCCTTCTGGTCTGGCCTGCGCCTGCCTTCTATCTTCCTGGACGACATGAGAGTCCTCGGCATCATTCCCGCGCGCTATGCCTCCACCCGGTTTCCCGGCAAGCCCCTGCACCCGATTGCCGGCAAACCGCTCATCCAGCGCGTCGTCGAACAATGCCGGCTGGCGAAGACCTTGAGCGAAGTCATCGTGGCGACCGACGATGCGCGCATTGCCGACCTGACCAAACAATTTTGCCGCGTCGAAATGACCCGGGCGGATCACCCCACCGGCTCGGATCGGATCGCGGAGGTGGCGGCGCGTTGCGCGTGCGACGCGGTGGTGAACATTCAGGGCGACGAGCCGTTGATTGATCCGGCGGTGATTGACGTGGTTGCCCGGGCGCTCGCCGACGCCGAAATGTCCACCGCCGCCACGGCGATCAAGCACGCCGCGGAATACGACAACCCAAACGTGGTGAAAGTCGTTGTCAACCGGGCGGGTCACGCCTTATATTTTTCCCGTCGCACGATTCCGTATCTGCGCGAGGCCGCCAGTCGTTCCGCAAGCGAACAGTTGGCGGCGTTTCCTTTTTTGAAACACCTCGGCATTTACGGTTATCGCCGGGAGACACTGTTGCGGCTGGTGAAATTTTCGGTGTCGTCACTGGAGAACGCGGAGAAGCTGGAACAGTTGCGGGCGCTGGACCACGGCATAGGGATCGCGGTGGTGACGGTGGATTACGACAGCGTGGGGGTGGATGTGCCGGAGGATGTCGCGCGGGTGGAGCAGATTTTGCGGCAGTGATTGGTTGAATGAGTAAATAGTTAAATGAGTTGCGCAGGTTCGCACTTTGGACGTTCACTGATTTAACCCATTTAACCAATCACCGATTTAACTTTTTGAACTAACAGTGAAATTTATCTTTGTTACCGGTGGGGTGGTCAGTTCCCTGGGCAAGGGCCTCACGGCCGCCGCCCTCGGCACGCTGCTCGAAAACCGCGGGTTGAAAGTCGCCATCCAGAAGTTCGATCCCTACCTCAATGTGGATCCGGGCACCATGTCGCCCTATCAGCACGGCGAGGTTTATGTGCTCGATGACGGGGCGGAGACCGATCTCGACCTCGGCCATTACGAGCGGTTTACCAACACCAAACTTTCCCGCCTTAACAACCTAACCAGCGGCCAGGTGTATCAGACCGTGCTTAACAACGAGCGCGAAGGCGTCTATCTCGGCAAGACCGTGCAGGTCATCCCGCACGTCACCGATGAAATCAAACGCCGCATCTATTTGCTCGCCGACCAAACCAAGGCCGATGTCGTCATCACCGAGATCGGCGGCACCACCGGCGACATCGAGGGTCTGCCGTTCCTGGAAGCCATCCGGGAATTTGCGCTGGAGGCCGGCATCGGCAACACCTGCTTCATCCACGTCACCTACGTTCCCTTCATCAAGGCGGCGGGCGAACTGAAGACCAAGCCCACCCAGCAATCCGTCGCCAAGCTGCGCGAAATCGGCATCACGCCGCACCTCATCGCCTGCCGGTGCGAGAAGCCCCTGGAGGTGGAGTTGCGCCAGAAAATCTCCCTCTTCTGCAACGTGCCCGTGGAAGCCGTCATCGAGGAAAAGGACGTGGACCATTCCATCTATGAAGTGCCGCTCATGCTCCAGCGCGAGCGCGCCGACGAACTGGTCTGCCGCATCCTGCACCTGGACGTGCCGCCCGCGAAAATGGCGCACTGGCAGGAAATCATCCGCAAGCTCATCGCCCCGCAACATCGCGTCCGCATCGGTGTGGTCGGCAAATACATGGGGTTGCAGGACGCCTACAAATCCGTCTATGAAGCGATCATCCACGGCGGCGTGGCCAACGATTGCGGCGTGGAAATTGTGCAGGTGGATTCCGAAGGTCTGGAAAAGGACGGGGGTGAAAAAAATCTCGAAGGCTTGGGCGGCATCCTCGTGCCGGGCGGATTCGGCGAGCGCGGGATTGAAGGCAAGATCAAGGCGGCCAAATACGCCCGCGAGAACAAGATTCCCTATCTCGGCCTGTGCCTCGGCATGCAGATCGCCACCATCGAATTTGCGCGTCACGTCCTGAAACTGGAGAAGGCGCACTCGACCGAATTTGCCCCCGACACTCCGCACCCGGTCATCGCCCTGCTGGATATCCAGCGGAAAGTCACCAAGAAAGGCGGCACCATGCGGCTCGGCGCGCAACCGTGCCAGTTGGTGGTCGGTTCGCAAGCGGGCAAACTCTACGGTTCGTTCGTGGTCAACGAACGCCATCGCCATCGTTTCGAGTTCAACAACGCCTATCGGGACCGTTTTGAAAAAGCCGGCTTCGTCTTCAGCGGCCTCTCGCCGGACGGCAAACTGGTGGAAGTGATCGAAATTCCCGGTCACCCGTTCTTCCTCGCCAGCCAGTTTCATCCGGAGTTTCTGAGCAAACCGCACCAGCCGCATCCCTTGTTCAAAGGCTTCATTGCCGCCGCGCACCAGCACATTCACCACAAGCCGTTGTAAGTTCATGGCCAGGTGCCCGATTCAGGAAATCGCGAAGCAAGCCAGCAACGCTGGCATTCCGTTTCTTGTCATCGGAGGCTACGCGGTCTTCGCGCACGGGTATTCGCGCCTGACCGACGATCTTGACCTCATAACTCCGCACGGGCAGCGTGCCCGTTTCAGCCAGTTGTTGAGTGACCTGGGCTGGTCGGTCAAAAACGCGACCGCCACCTTTCTTCAATTCGAACCTCGCGATGAGGCCGGGATGCGGGTGGACCTGATGTTTGTCTCCGAGGAGGTCTTTGCCCGGCTGGAACAGGCGTCCGTTGAAACGGCAATCGAAGGCGTAACTGTCAACGTGGTGGCACTGCTTCACCTGATTGCCCTGAAATGTCATGCCCTGCAGCACAGCAGGTCTTTGCGGCGGCTCAAAGACATGGACGATTTGGTGCAACTCATTCTAATCAACCGGCTGGACTTGAACGAGCCGGAGCTTCGGGCAATAATTCTCAAGCATGGAAGCGGGGAAATTTACGAAAAATTGCGGCACGCCTGCGCCGACGAATGACGACGCTTTGCGCGATGCGCCTGCCCTGGAATTTCCCGACTGGAGCGGGATGCTGCCGCATCGTTCTCGCATGAGTTTCGCGGAAGCAGTGCGTTGGAACGATGCAATGCTGGCCTTGTTCCCACCAAGGAAACCGGCGACGGAACTCGAAGCCCAGCGCCGTTGCCACGCGGAGTTCGTCCTCTGAACCTTGCCCAATCGGATTTGACTCACGATGGGGCCAGGTGAACCCGGATGAATTCCTCCGGTGCAATCGGCTGGGGCTTGTACCCGGCGGATTTCAACGCGCCAAAGTGCGCATCGTCCGTTACCACGAAGTCCGCTTCCGCCGCGATCGCGCAGTCGCAGAATTTGTTGTCATCCGGGTCGGCGGTGATGACGGCGAAACGGAACTGCGGCTCGGTTTGCCGGATGTTGCCGTTAAGTTGACCAAGCAGTTCCAGCAACACCTCCATGTCGCGCCACCGTTCCGCGCCGGAAAGCTTGGTTGTGACCTCCTGATATTCCAGCAGGATTTCGTTGGACACCGCGAGCGTGAGCCGGCCGTCCAGCAGTGCGCGGAGAATCTGATGGTAAGGTTGCTTCCGTCCGAAGATTTGAAGAAAGACGTTGGTGTCGAGGCAGACCGTCATGCGTAACGGTGTTCCGCCCGGAATTGCCGCACCAACTCCGTCACGCGTCGCAGCTTGCCCTGCGCGTGATCCGCGTCGAACGCCTCGCCCAGGCGCTCGGCGGCCTGCTCGGCTTCGAGTTGCAGCAACACGCGGTCAAGTAACACAAGCTGCTCGCCGTTCATGCGCTCAATTTTTTCGTGCAGGACCGGCTTGAGCTTTTCCGGCTCGACCGGTGCTCCAGGGCAGCTGTTTTTCATGTCGTGACCATACACCCGCAAACCAAGGCTGACAAGACTGGGCAAAACTGAGAATAAGTGCCTCCGACCTCGGGCTTCAAACTTCAGACCTCAGACTATTACCCCCGGCTGCTGCCTCCGGCCTTTGAAAAAGGTGGGATCGCCGGTGGTGACTCGCAGTCGAGGCACATTTTGACAAATCGCCGTCGCGCACCTACAGATTCACCAACAGCCGCTATGAATCGGCAGATGGGGGCGACTTTGCGCTCGGCCCCGTAAATACACTGCTGAATAATCGCGGCAGGCCATGAAACGCAAGTTCATCTGGGTGGTGGTTGTTTTGATCCTGCTCTTGGCGTCGTTCGTGGCATGGAGATTGGCGACGCACGATGTGGACCGCCGGCTTGCTGACATTCGTGCTGCCGGTCTTCCCACCAACGGTGAAGAGTTGAATCAATGGTACGTCGCCGTGCCGGACGATCAGAACGCCGCTTTACTGGTGACAAATGCTGTGGGGCTGTTGCGGTCTTTTGACTCTAGTGACAATCGTTACTGGGAAATCAGAAATTTTAAGACACCTCTGCGGGGACAACGGCTTGACGTCAGGCAAATGCGGCTTCTTTCGGATTATGTCGCAATGAATGCTCCCGCACTTGCCAAGGTGACTGAAGCTGCCCGTCTGCCTAAAAGCCGTTACCCCATAGATCTGAGCCAAGGCGAAGGGACTTTGCTGCCTCATCTGCGACTCGAGGCCCTGGCAAAACTTGAGGAGTACACGGTGTTGCTGGCGCTTGGAACGAGTCGCTCGAATCAGGAGGTCGTCTCCATTGCAACCATCCTCGACTTGGCCCGCACTTTGGAAGAGGAACCAATTATTGTTTCACAGGAGGCGAGAACCAGAGTGCTCGCTTGCGCCAAGGACACCTTGGAACTGAGTCTGGCGATGACGAGTTTCGGATCAACGGAATTGGCCAGTCTCCAAGCCATCTTTTCAAAATCCGAAAAGACGAATTTGATGGCTCGAGGCCTTATTGGGGAGCGAGCGATGTATATCCCGCTTTTCCGAACGAACATCACTGAGATTGAACGTATGAGGAAGGATTTCTCAAGGGACGCAAGCCAGCCCTTGACGGGTCGCCGGTGGTGGAAATATCGCAAGATACAGTGGCTCCACCAAGATCTGTCATTTTTTCTCAATGCCATGGAAACCAACATCGCTTTGACGCTTTCGCCGCCTGGCAGCTTGCATGCGGAGGGCAACACCCAAGCGATGATCACGATGGCCAAGCAACGCCAATACGTTCTCTCCGCGATATGTTTACCAAAGATGCAACGGGTCTTATGGCGAGAGCGAAGCGGCTTGGCAGATCTCCGCTTGTCAGCAACCGCACTCGCCATCGAGCGTTTTCGACTGAGCCACGGGCGGTTGCCTGCAAGGCTTGAGGAACTCGCGCCTCAGTTCATATCGGCTGTGCCAGTTGATCCGTTTGACGGCACGCCGCTGCGATATCGGCGTCTCGCAAAGGGATATATCGTTCAAAGCATTGGCCAAGACCAGAACAATGCCGACGATGAGGACCCTTGGATTGATTTGACCTCTGACCTGACTTTCACCGTCGAACGATGACCTACGCCGAAGCCATCCAGTTTCTCTACGGCCTGCGCTTGTTCGGCGCGAAGTTTGGATTGGAGCACACCCGCCAACTCGCGGCACTGGCGGGCCATCCGCACGAACACCTGCGCTTTATCCACGTGGCCGGGACGAATGGCAAAGGCTCAACGTGCGCTATGTTGGAGAGCATCTATCGCGCGGCGGGATTGCGCGTGGGGTTGTTCACCTCGCCGCACCTGATTTCGTTCCGCGAACGAATCCAGGTGAATCGCGAGCTGATTTCCGAGGCCGGGGTGGTCCGGCTCGTTACCGAGATGCAGCCACGGCTGGCAACATTTGCCGTGGCGTATCATCCCACCTTTTTCGAAGTCGTCACCGTGATGGCGCTGAGCTATTTCGCGCGGGAGAAATGCGACCTGGTCATTTGGGAGACCGGATTGGGCGGGCGGCTCGACGCGACGAACATTGTCACGCCGCTGGCGAGTGTCATCACCAACATCGGCCTGGATCATCAGCAATGGCTGGGCGACACGTTGGCCCAGATTGCCGCGGAAAAAGCGGGCATCATCAAGCCGGGTGTTCCCGTGGTCACAGCCGCCGAAGTTCCGGAGGCACTGACCGTAATCGAAGCCAGCGCGAAGGAACAAGGCGCGCCGTTCACCAAGGTTTCGCGCCGGTCCGCCGGCGGCAGCCCGCAGTCCACAACCTTGATCGGCGAGCACCAACAATTGAATGCCGCGCTCGCGCTGGCCACCATTGGAGTCTTGCAGTCCGTCATTCCCGTGAGGGCAGCGCAGATGCAAACGGGCCTGGCGACCGTGAATTGGCCGGGCCGTTTTCAGATCGTTTCGCGCGCCGATGGTCGGACCATCGTGCTCGATGGCGCGCACAATCCCGCCGGGGTGGAGGCGCTGGCGGCCGCGTTGCAAACTCGTTTCCCCGACCTCCGGCCCACGCTGATCCTGGGCATGTTGGCCGACAAGGCCTGGCAGCCCATGTGCCAGCGACTCGCGACCCTGGCGGCGCGGGTGTTCACGGTGCCCGTGCACAGCATCCGGAGCGCGGCGGAGGAGGATCTGGCGAACGCGTGCCGCGTTGAACTTCCCCGGGCTGTCACGGCGTGCGCTTCCTTTCCCGAGGCAATGGCGCAGGCGGAACTCGATCCGCTGGTCGTGGTGGTCGGCTCGCTTTATCTGGTGGGCGAAGCGTTGGAGTGGCTTGGGCTGGGGCCGGTGGGCGGGGTCAATGAAAGCGGCTTGAACGAATGGGGCGGGGCCAGTGCGGTGGATCGAGTCAGCGGGTAAGCGTGACCCTGATGTCGGCACACGTTTTCCCTCACGAGTGAATCGCTTTCGCAAACCGGATCAATCCAAGGGTCAGCCACCCAGAGTCGTCGGGTCGGTCACATCCCCTTTGTTGAAATCAACGTAGTGTTCGGTCAAATCCGCCGCATACATCACCGCACTGGCTTTGCCTAAATTCAGATTGATGTGCAGCTCGAATTCCTTGGGGGCGGCGGCGGCGCAAAGCTGCTTGAAGGTGGCCCGGGTCGGTTGACCGCGCTTCAAGCTCCAAAGAATCTGCTTCGAGCCGGGCGCGCTGTAACCGATGTCCACCCGCTCCTCGACGACCGTCGCCGGCGAATAGCCAATCGCGTCAATGATGCGTCCCCAGTTCGGATCGCCGCCGTGCCAGCTTGTTTTTACCAGTGCGCTGTTGGCGACCGCGCGCGCCGCCGCGTCCGCATCCTGGAAGGTCCGGGCGCCGCTCACCCGCACGGTCACCACGCGATGCACGCCCTCGCCGTCGCGCACGATCATCTTGGCCAGTTCGAGGCAGACGTGGTTGAGCGCGGACTGGAAAACTTGAAACTTGGAACTTGAAACTTGAAACTTCTCATTCCCTGCCAGCCCATTCGCCAACACCAGCACCGTATCGTTCGTGCTCATGTCGCCGTCCACGGTGATGCGATTGAAACTTTGCGCCACCGCTTCTTGCAGCGCGGTCTGCAAAGTCTTCGCTTCGATGGCGGCGTCGGTGGTGATGAAGGATAACATCGTGGCGTGCAGTCTGCCGTGGGGCAGTGCCGCAGGCCGCGCGCCCGTCGCCGACATGCCGGGCTGAATCATCCCCGCGCCCTTGCAAATGCCGCCGATGCGCACCTGCTTCCCGTCGAGCTTAAACTCCACTGCAATCTGCTTTGGCTTGGTATCGCTCGTCATGATGGCTTCCGCCGCTTCAGCAGCATGCGTCGGTGCATTGCCAAGAATTTGTAGCGCGTGAAAAATTCCCGACTTCACATTCGCCATCGGCATCGTCACCCCGATCCGCCCGGTGCTGCCGACCAGGACTTCCGTTTCCGGCAGGTGCAATTGCTTCGCCAGCACCGTCGTCATTTCGCGTGCGTCCTTCAGGCCTTGCCTGCCGGTGCAGGCGTTGGCGTTGCCGGAGTTCACGACGATGGCCTGGGCAACACCTTTCTTCACGCGCTCCACGCAAATCTTCACCGGGGCGGCGCAAACCTGATTCGTGGTGAACATGCCCGCCACCGCCGCCGGCACTTCGGACACGATCAACGCAAGGTCGCGCTTCTTCCCCTTCTGCGAACCCTTGCCCGTGCCGAGCCGTTTGATGTCGCAGAACACGCCGCTGGCGAGAAAGCCCTTGGGCGCGACGACGGAACCTTCGATAACTTTGAATTTTTTCTTCATGAAAAATCTGCGGAGAGATTGCCAATGGGTCGCGCCGCTGCAATGCAAATTGTCGCCGCCAGCGAGAGCATTCCTAGGCGCCGGCCCGCGCTTTGAACTCCGTCACCGGGCCGCGGCTGTGTCGCAGACCGGCCGTAGCGAGTTGGGTGCGGCCGCGACTGGCGTTCAGCACCGTCGCGCTCCGGTTCAGGGAGGAGGCTCATGTTAATTGCCAAAGCCCGAGTCTTTCCACCCGGACTGCAGTCCATTATCAACGGCACAACACCAGTACCAGAACCTGCACGGTCACGATGCGCAGCAGCATGGTCAACGGATACACGGTGGCGTAGGCGACGGAGGGTGCGTCCGATTTGCACACCGCGTTGGCGAACGCGAGCGCCGGCGGATCCGTCATGCTGCCCGCCAGCAGACCGCTGATGGCGGTAAAATTCATTTTCAACAGCGCCCGGGCAATGATCCCCACGATCAGCAACGGCAGCACAGTGATGGCAAATCCACCCAGCAGCCACAGCAGCCCTTCGTGGGTGAACACGGTGCTGAAGAACTTCTCCCCGGCCTTCAGCCCAACGCAGGCCAGAAACAACACGATGCCCAATTCGCGGAAAGCGGTGTTGGCATTGGCCGGCATGTACCACACCAGCGAACCGATGCGGCCCACGCGGCTCAGGACGATTGCTACCAGCAACGGCCCGCCGGCCAGTCCCAGGCGCACCGGCACCGGCATCCCGGGAAAATAGATCGGCAGTGTGCCGAGCAAAACACCCAGAGCGAGGCCCACGAAGATGGGGACGAAATTCGTTTCATTCAGCGCGCGCACCGAGTTGCCCAGTTCCTCCGCTGCTTTCGCGATGGCCGCTTCCTCACCCACCAGTTGCACCACGTCGCTGAATTGCAGCGCCAGGTCCGGCAGCGCGGTGATTTCGATGTCGGCGCGGATGACGCGGGTCACGGTCACGCCATAACGTTCGTCCAGCTCGAGGTCGCGGATCGTTTTGCCCAAGACGCCTTTGCAGGTCACCACGACCTTCCGCGTGACGACGCGTCCGGGGGCTTTGGACAAATTGACCTCGCTTTCAACACCGACAATGAGCCGAAATTTCTGCAAGTTCCGCTTCGAGCCAACCACCAGGATGATGTCGCCCTGATGAAGCACGGTCTGGTCGGTCGCGGTCTGGACTTCGTCCGCGTCCCTGCGTTTGAGCCGCGACACCACCACGCGGATTTCGCCTCGCCCCGGAATCTCGCCAATGGTCAGCCCTTCCAGGTTCGGGTTCCGCACCTGGAGGTTCATGCGCTCGATGGCGTCAATGCCCTGCCGCTGCTCGTTGCGGTAGGCTTCCGCTTCCGCCGCCGGGTTGATGCGAAAGCCCATCCGCAGGCCGATCAACGTCAGGATGATTCCTAGGACGCCACCCGGATATGCCACGGCGTAGGCCAGCGCCGGCAAGGTTGCCTTGTCCGCCAACGCGTCGCCCAGAGTCTTGAGGGTTTGCTGGGTCGCGCCGAGGGACGGCGTGTTGGTGGTCGCGCCGGAGAACAAACCCAGCGCGGCGATCAGGTCCACGCCGAGGAGCTTGTGGGCCAACCCCACGGTCACGACCACGCCCAGCAACACGACCCCGAGCGCGAGCAGGTTGAGTTTCAAACCTTGCTGGCGCAGCGAGGCAAAGAAGCCCGGCCCCAGTTGCAGGCCGATGGTGAATACGAACAGGATCAGTCCGAACTCGCGGACGAATTCAAGAATCCCGTGCTCGATCTGAATCCCGAAATGGCCGAGGAGAATTCCCGCGAACAGCACGCCCGTGATCCCCAGGCCGACACCGCGAATTTTCAAGCTCGCCAGCGCCAGGCCGAGCGCGCCCACGCTGGACAGGATCAGCACTGCCCAAGCGACGGGCTGGACGGACGACATTTGTTGCAACCATGCCATAAATCAAGCGGCTTGATCGAGCCACCGAGAGCGTAATGAAACACCGGAGGCTAGACCAGCCCGGCGGTCTCCGGGAACCCGCACAGAATGTTCATGCTCTGCACGGCCTGGCCGCTCGCGCCTTTGACGAGATTATCCTCGGCGCTCATCACGACGAGCCGGCCCGTGCGTGGATCGAGTCGCCAGGCGATTTCACAGAAGTTCGTGCCGACGACGTTCTTGGTGTCGGGCAGGGCCTTGCCCTCCAGCACGCGGACGAACGGTTCGTCCCCGTAGGCTTGCGTGTAACAGCGCGAAATTTTCTCGCCGAGCTGGGCCGCCCCGGTCGCGTCGGAGAAATGCTGCTCCGGCGCGAGGTAGAGCGTGGTGAGGATGCCGCGGTTTACGGGCATGAGATGCGGGGTGAACTGGATGATGACTTTCGTTCCCGCCGCCAGCGACAGTTGTTCCTCGATCTCCGATAAGTGCCGATGCTTGGGCACGCCGTAGGGTCGGACGCTCTCATTACATTCGCAGAACAGGTAATCGAGTTCCGCCTTGCGGCCCCCGCCGCTGACGCCGCTGTGCGAATCCGCGATGATCCCATGCGGTTTGACCAAACCGGCCTTCAACAACGGAATCACCGGGAGCAAGACGCTCGTGGGATAGCAACCGGGCGAGGCGACGAGGGAGGCCTGTTTGATTTGCGCGCGATAAACCTCGGGCAAACCATAGATGGACTTGGCCAGCAACGCCGGGGCGGGATGATCGTGGGCGTAGAACTCCCGGTAAACTTCCGCGCTCTTCAGCCGGAAATCGGCGCTGAGATCAATGACCGTGCAGCCGGCGTTCAGCAGGGGCACGGCATATTCCGCCGCGACCCCGTGCGGCAGCGCAAGGAACACGAGGTCCGCCTGCTTGGGGAGCAGTTCGGCATTTGGCTCCACGAAACGCAGCGCCCGGGCTTTCGGATGGCTGGCGAATTTGGGGAACACCTGCGCCAGCGTCTGGCCGGCATTCTGCCGCGAGGTGACCGCCGCCAGTTCCACCTGCGGATGATGCAATAACAACCTGACCAGTTCCTCGCCGGAGTAACCGGACGCGCCGACGATGGCGACCTTCTTCGTTTTCATTCCTAAAAAAGTTTAACCACGAATAGCCACGAATGAACACTAATTCTTCCCGCGGGCACGGTCTCGGCAGGATGCGCCCGGCGATTTTATGTGCGAGTTAATGGGTATCCTTGCGTGCTGCGTTTTCTCCGCCAACAGTTTTGTAAATATCGGGTCGGTGCCGTTCCATGTGGTTCTCCGGCTGGGCGAGCGGTCGAAAGCCAAATGGCGCATAGAGTCCATGCGCGTCGCGGGTGGCGAGATTGAATCGCCGCAATCCCTGCAACTGCGGATGCGCCATCACACAGCCGATGAGCCATTTGCCCAGGCCGCGCCCACGATGACTCTCCCGCACATACACGTCGCACAGATACGCGAACACGGCGTAATCCGTCACCACGCGCGCCAGGCCGATTTGCTCCCCGTTGTCGAACAACCCAAAGCAGAGCGAATGGTGGACGGCGCGCTCCACGATTTCCCGCGGGATATTCTCGCACCAATAGGCGCGCCGCAGAAATGCGTGGATGGCGTCCACGTTCTGCCGTGCCGGATCGGTCGAAACGACCAACTCGTTCTGTTTCCATTCAATACTCATAAGACCTTTCGGTTGTAGCCGCCGAGGTAACGAGGCGGAGCTTGGGCTTCATCTTTCCGCCTCTTTACGTCGGCGGCTACCAAACAAAAAACCCCGCCGGCAATTGCCAGCGGGGTTGCAAAGATTCCAGTGAGATTAACGCTTGCTGAACTGGTAACGCTTGCGCGCGCCCGGCTGGCCGTATTTTTTGCGCTCGCGCGCGCGCGGATCGCGCGTGAGGAATCCTTCCGCCTTGAGGGCGGAACGAAAATTGGCGTCGAATTGCAAGAGCGCGCGGGAAATGCCATGGCGCACCGCCGAGGCCTGGCCGTTCGGCCCGCCGCCGGTGACGTTGACCTTGACGTCGAGCTTTTCATTCGTGCCGGTGACAGTCAGCGGCTGGGAAACCGTGGCCCGCAGGGTTTCGAGCGGGAAATAGGTGTCGAAGGCGCGGCCGTTGACGGTGATCTTGCCGCTGCCGTTCGCGAGGCGCACGCGCGCCACGGCGGTCTTGCGCCGGCCCGTGCCGAGAAATTCAGGAAGCTTGGTTTCTGCCATACCCAGAGTTGAGAGTTAGTCGTGGAGGTTGAGTGAATCAGTTCGCGGCTTTGAGCACGTCCGGCGTTTGGGCCGCGTGCGGGTGCTTGTCGCCCTTATAGACTTTGAGCTTGGTCAGGAGCACGCGCCCGATCCGGTTCTTGGGAATCATGCCTTTGACGGCGTGGGTGATGAGTTGTTCGGGCTGCCGGGCGCGCAGGCGCTCGACGGTGGTGTATTTTTCGCCGCCCTTCCAGCCGGAATAAGACATGTATTCCTTGGCCGTCTCCTTGTTTCCGGTCAGCTTGACCTTTTCGGCGTTGATGATGACGACAAAGTCGCCGGCGTCGAGGTGCGCCGTGTAGGTCGGCTTGTTTTTCCCGCGCAAAATATCGGCCACCTGCACGGCCAGCCGGCCCAGCACCGCGCCGTCGGCATCAATCACATGCCACTTGCGCTCATCCAAATTGACTTTCGGCAAATACGTTTTCATTCGATTCCCAGCAAAAGGGACGCAGACCTTACCAAATGAACAAACGAAGTCAATAGCTCTTTGCGCTGGATTCCGGTTGGCCGAATCCGGCAAGCTCGCCCCGGCCAATCGTGGCAAACATGAATTTCACCCACGCCCTTCTGCGCACGCCAAACCGCCGCATCGCGGCCGTGGCGGTGCTGGTGTATGCCCTGGATCAGCTCACCAAGGCGATCGTCCTGAAGCTCCTCGGCCAGGGCGACGAGCGGGTGATCATTGACGGGTTCTTCAAGTTCGTGCATTGGGGCAACACCGGCGCGGCGTGGAGCATGTTTCGCGGGAACAACGAACTCCTGGCCATCGTCGCGCTCGTCGCGCTCGTGGTGTTGTTCCTCTCGCGCAATCATTTTGAAACCAAAACGCTGCCCGGCCAGATTGCCTTTGGGATGATCTTCGGCGGCATTGTCGGCAACCTGACGGATCGCCTGTTGCCCGGCCGGCATCAGGTGATTGACTTCATCTACTTTTACGTGAAGCGGCGGGGCGGCGAGGAGATTGGCTTCCCGGCCTTCAACATCGCCGACAGCGGCATCTGCATTGGCGTGGCGCTGGTGTTCTGGGTGACGTGGCGCAGCGAACACGCCCCCAAGCCCGGGTTGCAGAGTTGAAGCTTGAAAGCTGCACGCTGATGCCGCTGATGATGCTGCGAACCGGCAACTTTCAATTTGCCACCGGCAACCCGGCCTGATGCCTTTGCGCACCGAAACCCTGACCATTGACCACTCCCAGCCCGGCGAGCGACTCGATGTTTTTTTGCGGAAACATTTCCCGGCATTGTCGCGGGGAGCAATCCAGCGGTTGATCGAGGAAGGTCAGATCACGGTCAACGGTAAGTCCACCAAGCCGACGCATGCCCCGCGCGCCGGTGAGGTCGTGCGGCTTGAATTTCCCGAAGCCAAACCCGCCGCCGCGCAGCCGGAGGACATCCCGCTCGACATCCTCTTCGAGGACGATTGCCTGCTGGTGCTGAACAAACCCGCCGGTCTCGTGGTGCATCCGGCCGCGGGCAACGAGGCACACACACTCGTCAACGCCCTGCTGCATCATTGCCGTGGCGAACTCAGCGGCATCGGCGGCGTGGCGCGCCCCGGCATCGTCCATCGGCTCGACAAGGAAACCAGCGGCTGCCTCGTCGTAGCCAAGAATGACGCGACACACACCGCGCTGTCCGCGCAGTTTGCCGGGCGCACCGTGATGAAAATCTATCTCGCCATCGTCTGCGGAGTGATGCCACGCGACCAAGGCGAGATTCGGACGTCCATTGCCCGCCATCCCACCCAGCGCAAACGCATGGCCGTGTGTGACGACAATGCGGGCCGCGCCGCGCACACCGGCTATCGCGTTATTGAACGATTGAACGAAGCCACGCTGGTGGAAGCGCATTTGCACACGGGACGCACGCATCAGATTCGCGTCCACTTCCAGCACCTTGGATTTCCGGTCGTCGGCGACACCGCTTATGGCCAGCGACCAACCAAGCGCCTTGCCGAGCTAACCAAGTACGAAGCGCCCCGCGTCCTGCTCCACTCGCACAAGCTGACGTTCACCCACCCGCGCACCGGCAGGAAAATGAACTTCACCGCCCCGTGGCCGGAGGATTTTGCGGAGGCACTGAAGTTCTTGCGCGCAAGTTAAACTTAGCGGTGGAGTTGGTATTGCTCGTTGCTACACCAACTCGGCTTCCAAACGCTCCCACCGCTGACGGCGAATATCCAAGGCGGGAGCTTCGATCTGCACACGCCTTGGAAACTCATCGTAAGTGCGGTCATCGAGCAATCTTCCAGTCTCCGATTTGCGAACGCCACCCCACTGTTTGAAGAAAAATGCCACGTGAGCGGCACAACACTGGGCGCGGATGCTTCGCACCCAATCCGCGTTCATGGGGCGAGCACCCGGGCCGCTCTCGCCACCAACGATGACCCAACTGATATCCTCAAGGTTCATCGAACCGAGCGGCTCCAAAAGCGGCTCAATCGAAAGAAATCGAACTATTGCGGGCGACTGCCTTAGTAATTCCACACGCGGTAAACCGTGCTGCCGGTTCTCCACGCTCACGCCCCACCAGATGTGATTCTGCACCGCGGCGAAACGCAGCTTGCCCTTGAGGAGGTTTCGCATCCGGTCGGCGCGCTTCGTGAGCACTTGATATGTGTGCCAGTTTGCAGCGGTCATCACACGGGCGACCGAGATGATGTAATCGTCTGGCACGTCCTTGTGGAAAAGGTCGCTCATCGAGTTGACGAAAATCATCCGTGCCGTCCCCCACCGCAGCGGGTCGCCAAGCTTTTCCGGGACCAGTCGCAGGTCGAAGCCAAATTCAAACGGATGACCGGGCACGCCACGGAAACGCTCCGCGAACGTCTCGGCATAGCAATGCAGGCAGCCGGGGCTGATCTTGGTGCATCCGCGAACGGGATTCCAGGTTGCGTCCGTCCACTCGATTTTTGATTTGTCGCTCATCGCTTGATTCTCTTGTCGTTGAAATTAGCACAGACCGCAGGACAAATACGGTCCAACCAAAAATCTCGCTACAGAAGTTCCCGCTGGCCTTTTTCATCGATCTTGAGAATTTTCAGCCAGAAATCTTCGCCACGCGGATGACGACTGAATAGCGTGAAGCGATAGAGCGGGTTGTTTTGTGGAACGGAGACATGCCGTGTGTTTCTGAATCCTTCCCTTTCCAGACTGTTGCAGAAGTACTCCACGGCCAAACGCCCAAACTCAGTCGCATCCTTGTCATCCCACGTATGCCAGTGTTGGTCGCCAAGAAAGTCATCCAGCGCAGTTTGGCCACTTTTTCCTTTCCGGTATTGCGGCGTATTCCACACGATTCCCAGGCGATGCTGAATGGTGACGAGCAAATCAATCTTCGGATTCGCAGCGAGCTTGCGCATCGCGGCAATTGGAATTTGCGAAACGCCAGTTGGATCCACAAAAGCCACGACTAATGTTGAACTGTCGAACTTCAGCCGGCCTGAATTCACGACCTTGACCCAACTCTCGGCGAGTATCTTTACCTTGCGGGCCTTCGGATGCGCTGCGACTCGCTTCTTCAGCGCATGCACCAAGTTTTGGTCTTCCTCAACCAGTATGTATTCCGAGAAGTCATGATCGAGCGCAACAAGTGGCGAACCCGGAAATTCTTCCCCGGTATCTTCCATTTTGCAGAGACCTGGACCGGCCATTACATCAAGGTAGACCAGTTTGAACTTACCCCTCATCGAAACGGTTGTAATGCCGCAGTAATTGCGAAGGAAGTGATGTTTTCGTTTTGCCCACTCGCCGCTCTTGCGTGCGGGCAATCCGTCCGTTGCTACGATGTATGGGTTGCCTTCCATTCAGATCTCTTTCCCAACACCCTCATCTCAGCCCATCGGAATAACGGTCGCCGCAGTCGGCCAGCTTTCAACTAACCCGAGTTGGGGTGCTCACAATTCTGAGCTTGTGAAAGCCTGCGTGCTTCAGCAAATAAAAAACGTGACGACTGGAACCGTCCCGTTGGCTTTCAAGCTGTATTACACGCCTGCCGCAATCGCATCCCCCATCTGTGTCGCCCCGACTTTTTTGGCCGTCGTCTCGATGGGGTTGAAGATGTCACCGGTACGATTGCCCGCATTGATGGCTTTGGTTACCGCGGTTTCGATGGCGGCCGCCGCCTCGTTCAAACCGAAGCTGTGGCGCAGCATCAGCGCGCTCGACAGGATTTGCGCTATCGGGTTGGCCAGATTCTTGCCGGCGATGTCCGGGGCGGTGCCGCCGGCGGGTTCGTAGAAGCCGAAGGTGTTCCCGCCTGTCGTCGCGCCGAGGCTGGCGCTGGGCAACATGCCGAGTGAGCCACCCAGTGCGGCGGCCTCGTCGCTCAGGATGTCGCCGAACATGTTTTCGCAAAGCATCACGTCAAACTGCGTCGGGCGCAGCACGAGTTGCATCGCGCCGTTGTCCACGAACATGTGTTCCAGCGTCACGTCCGGATATTGTTTGCCGATGCGCGTCACGGTTTCGCGCCAGAGGATGCCGTTCTCCAGCACGTTCGCCTTGTCAATGCTCGTGAGTTTCTTGCGCCGCAACTGCGCGGACTTGAACGCCACGTGCGCGATGCGCTCAATCTCCGGTGTGGTATAAACCATCGTGTCAATCGCGCGCCGGATGCCGCTGCCGAGGTCCTCGGTCTGCTTCGGCTGGCCGAAATACATGCCGCCGGTGAGTTCGCGCACGACGAGGATGTCAATGCCGTCGCCCTGTCGTTCCTTCGCGAGCGGGCAAGCGTGCGCGAGCGCTTTGGGCAGCGAAACGGGACGCAGATTGGCGAACAAGCCGAACTCCTTGCGAATGCGCAACAGTGCGGCGCGCTCGGGACGTTCCTCCTTGGGAATCGTCGGATCGCGATCCGGCAAGCCGACCGACCCGAAGAGAATCGCGTCGGATTGTTTGCACAAGGCGAGCGTGGCGTCAGGCAACGCCTTGCCCGCCGCGTCAATGCCCGCCCAGCCGACCGGCGCTTCGGTGATGTGCAGTGTGAAGCCGAATTTCTTTTCGGCAACGCGGAGGACTTTGATGGCCTCGCGCATCACTTCCGGGCCGATGCCGTCGCCCGCCAGCGCGGCGATTTTGCAGCTCTTTGAATTCATAAGCGCGCGCAGCGTAGCAAAGAACTTGAGCGCGTGAAGAAAAAACCGGGATGAGCCGCGACACCGCTCTTCCTCACGTCGTGGCCATTGAAAGCGGCAACGCGCTTGGCTGCCGGTGCTGGATGTTGAACAACTGGACGATTCGATGCTCGAATCCGCCTCGTGACCTCGGCGGCTACAACGCGGCGGCTCGCGAGGGCGCTCGCCCCACCTGTATTCGTCGGTGTGGCCCCTGGCAATGCAAACGAGGACTTCCGACCCATGCACCCGCCGGTTGGTGCGCGCGCGGAATGGGATTGCCAAATGTTACCCGACTGGCAAAGAATCCATGGTCTATGAACCAGCCAGCCACATCCTTGCTCCTGTCGCTCGCCGTGCTCCTGCCCGGGGCAAATCTCCGGGCCGAAAACTGGCCGCACTGGCGCGGGCCGGATTTCAACGGCTCGACGACGGAGGAGAAACTTCCCGACCATTTTTCCAGGACGGAAGGGGTCAAGTGGGTGGCCGCGTTGCCTGGTCCGTCCGCTGCCACGCCGATCATCTGGCAGGACCACGTCTTCGTGAGTTCCACCGACTTGAAAACCAAATCGCTGCACGCGCTCGCGCTGGATCGGCGGACGGGCAAAGTGCTGTGGGATCAGGAAGTGTCGCCGGCCTTTGCCCAGGACGACATGAGCAATTTCGCGTCGCCCTCGCCCACCACCGACGGGAAGTTGGTCTATTTCCAATACGGCAACGGGGAGTTGGTGGCATTTGATTTTGCCGGGAAAAAAGTCTGGTCGCGCAATCTCCAACAGGATTACGGTCAGTTCGCCTACCAATGGACCTACGGGGCCAGTGCGACGTTGCACGACGGGCGGTTGTATATCCAGGTGCTCCAGCGCGATGTGCCGGTGCATGGGCGCGGGCGCAAGGATGGTCCGAGCGATTCCTATCTCCTGGCGCTGGAACCCAAGACCGGCAAGGAACTGTGGAAACAAGTCCGCCCGTCCGACGCCAAACAGGAATCGCACGAGGCGTACAGCACGCCGATCCCGTTTGCGAGCGGGGGGCGTGAGGAATTGCTCGTGGTGGGCGGCGATTGCCTGACCGGACACGATCCGAAAACCGGCGCGGAACTCTGGCGTTGGGGCACGTGGAATCCCACGCGCATCACGCACTGGCGATTGGTGACGTCACCGGTGGCGGGCGGCGGCGTGGTGCTGGCGTGCGCGCCGAAAGGCTCGCCCATCTACGCCCTTAAGCCGGGCGGGAAGGGGACGCTCGACGATTCCTGGATCGCATGGAAGAGCGGCGGGCGGGAGGTGTCCAGCGATGTCTGCACTCCGCTGTTTTATCGCGGAAAATTCTACGTGCTGAACGGCGACCGGAAAACCATCGCGCGCGTGGAGCCGGCCACGGGCAAGGTGGACTGGGTGGGGGAACTGGGCACGCGCATCAAGATCGAAGGTTCGCCCACGGGCGCGGATGGAAAAATTTATTTCCAAAATTTCCGGGGCGACGTGTTTGTGGTGGCGGCCGGGGATGAATTCAAACTGCTGCACACGATCCCGATGGGCGACGATGGGGACGATCAGGTGCGTTCGGTCGTGGCCGTGTCCCAGGGGAATCTTTTCATCCGGACCGGCGGCAAACTTTATTGCGTGGGCAACTGACGGAGCCGGCGCAACGCCCGTGCCGCCGCGCTATTTTTGCTCCCAAGCCAGTGAACAGTTGTGGCTGGCTTCCTGGTCGGTTGCACTCGGTTGAAAACCGGCTGAGGGCCTGCGATCGGTGGCGGACGTCCTCGCCATAATCAACGGGACTTGGGCGGGAGCGACTTCTGCGTGGAGGTGGCGAGCGGATACAATCCCGGGCAACAACCAAATGTCTCCTGAAACGCGGCGCTGAAATGGCTGAGGCTGTTGTAGCCGACTTCCAACGCGACCTGGGTCACGTTGAACGCGCGTGATTTGAGCAATTCCGCCGCGCGTTCCATGCGCAACTGTCGCAGATGCTGAGTGATCGTCTGCCCGGTCTGCGCCGAGAAAATCCGGCTCAAATAGAAATGGCTGCAACCGATTTTCTTGCCCAAGTCTTCCAGGGACGGAGGCTCCGCCAGGTTCTGTTTCAACAACACCATGACCTGCTCCACGCGTTCCTGGGCGAGTCGTTGCTGCCGGGTGCAGAAGAATTCCTGTTCCGGTTTCATCAGGAAGGTGACGGCCAGTTCCAGTGCCTTGCATTGATACCACACCGCCTGTGCCGCGGCATAAACCGGGGGCTGGCGCAAGGTGGCGATGGTTTGCAACTGTTGCGTGGTGAGCCGGACGGTGTCGCCGGTGACCTGCGGGCTGGGATCTCCCGCCATCGCGGCGCGCACGACCGGATGCAGCATGTCTTTGGTTTCCGCCAGGTGGCGGGCAAGAAACGGGCAGGAAAATTCCACGGTGAGGAACCGATGCCGTTCGCCGGCGGCGCGACGGGCCGTCAACGGCGCCTCCTGCCGATAATAAAAACCAGCGGTGCGGGGCGCGAATTCGGTCCGGTTGCGCGGGCCGGCAACGAAGCCGTTGCCCTCGAGGTTCAAACAGAGTTCGACACAATCGGGATGAAAACTCGACGCCCAATCGAACTCGCATTGCGGCACGAAGTCGTGCCATTCGATGCTGTAACCCACGCCGCGAAAGCTGCCAAACAGCGGTTGCCAGCCCGCCCCCACGTCGCGCCACGCGCCCGCCTCGGAGAAGTCCGGGCCCTCACCGTTGGCGCGGCGGTTCCCGGGTGCGGCTGATGATGCGCTGCTCATTTGCATTGTGGATGCGAATCCAACACGGTCTGACTTTCGACGAAGTTGCCGCCAGTGGCAAGGTGGGAATCAGACGGGACGACTTTCCGAGGCGCGCCCGGTTCGACCGGTCATCGGTCTTTTCAACGGCGCGCTCGTTGCGTAGAGTGCGCGGCCTGTGTTAGTCACGCTCTCTGAATTGCTTCCGCGCGACGGAAAAGCCGGCAACGATGTCTTGCTCGGACGCTTCCTGGATTACGTGGCCGGACGGCGGCTGGAACTTTATCCCGCGCAGGAAGCGGCCATCCTGGAATTGTTCGAGGACAAGCACGTCATCCTGAACACGCCCACCGGTTCGGGCAAATCGCTGGTCGCCACGGCGCTGCATTTCCAGGCCAGCGCGCGCGGCCGACGTTCCGTTTACACCTGTCCGATCAAGGCCCTGGTGAATGAGAAGTTCCTGGCGCTGTGTCGTGAGTTTGGGCCGGACTACGTTGGGCTCAGCACCGGCGACGCGTCGGTGAACCGGGACGCGCCGATTCTTTGTTGCACCGCCGAGATTCTCGCCAATATCGCATTGCGCGAGGGCGCGGCCGCCAACGTGTCGGAGGTGGTGATGGATGAGTTCCATTACTACGCGGACCGCGAACGCGGCGTGGCCTGGCAGATTCCGTTGCTGACCCTGCCCCAGACGCGTTTCCTGCTGATGTCGGCGACGCTCGGCGACACCGCATTTTTTGAGGAGGAACTCACGCGACTCACCGGGCGCGCGACCGCGGTGGTCGCCTCCACGGATCGGCCCGTCCCGTTGGAGCATCAGTACTCGGAACTGCCGCTGGCGAAAACCCTGGAAACCCTCGTCGCCGACGGCAAAGCCCCGGTGTATGTCGTCCACTTCACGCAACTGGAGGCGGCACAGAGCGCGCAGGATTTCACGAGCATCAATGTTTGCACGCGCGAGGAGAAGGCGGCGATTGCCGGCGCGCTCGAAGGCTTCAAGTTCAGCAGTCCGTACGGGCCGGACATCAAAAAGTGGCTGCGGCACGGCATCGGGTTGCATCACGCGGGGCTGCTGCCGAAGTATCGGGTGTTGGTCGAGCAGCTCGCGCAGCAGGGCCGGTTGAAAGTGATTTGCGGCACGGACACCCTGGGCGTCGGCATCAACGTGCCGATTCGCACGGTGCTGTTCACCCGGCTCTGCAAGTATGACGGGCAAAAGACCGCCATCCTGAGCGCGCGCGATTTCCACCAGATCAGCGGGCGGGCGGGGCGCAAAGGATTCGATGACCGCGGCTGGGTGGTGGCCCAGGCGCCGGAGCACGTCATTGAGAACTTGAAGCTTGCGGAGAAATCGGCGCGCGACGGCAAGAAGACCGTGAAACGCCAGCCGCCGGAAAAAAATTTCGTGAACTGGGACAAGCACACCTTTGCGCGATTGATCGCCGCGCCGCCGGAAAAGCTCGCTTCGCGTTTCCAGGTCACGCACGGAATGTTGTTGAACGTGTTGAGCCGGGAGGGGGATGGCTGTCGCGCGCTGCAACAGCTCATCGCGCGTTGCCACGAGACGCCGCGGCAGAAACAGGCGCATCGCCAGCGCGGGTGGCAATTGTTCCGCTCGCTGCTGGACCGGAAGATCGTGGAATTCATCCCGAAAGGCGCCGACGGTCGCAAGCTGCGCGTGAACGTGGAGTTGCAGGACGATTTCTCCATGGACCAGGCCCTGTCGTTGTACCTGCTGGACACGATTCCGTTGGTGAACCCGCAGCAGCCGGATTACGCGCTGGTCCTGCTGACGCTCGTGGAATCCATCATCGAAGACCCGGACATTATTTTGCGCAAGCAACTGGACCGCGTGAAGGAGCAGAAGCTGGCCGAGATGAAAATGGAGGGAATCGAATATGACCAGCGAATGGAGGAGCTGGAGAAACTGGAGTATCCCAAGCCCAATCGGGAATTCATCTATTCGACGTTCAACGCGTTCGCGGACAAACATCCCTGGGTGGGCGAGGAAAACATCCGTCCGAAATCCATCGCGCGCGACATGTTCGAGTCGTTCCGCTCGTTCTCGGATTACATCCGCGATTACGAATTGCAGCGGGCCGAGGGCGTGCTGCTGCGCCATCTCAATCGCGTTTACAAAGTGCTCACCCAAAATGTCCCCGATCCGGCCAAGAACGAGCAGGTGCGCGAGCTGGAACTGTATCTCGGTTCGATGATCCGCCAGGTGGATTCAAGCCTGCTCGACGAATGGGAGAAGATGCGCAACCCGGGTTTTCAACGCGCCGAAACGCTGGAAGTGCGGCCGGCGGGCGCCGACGAAGCGGCTCGCGATGTGACACGCGATGTGACACGCGATGTCCGGGAGTTCACGACGGCGATTCGCCACCGCATCTTCGCGTTGCTGCGCGGGTGGGTGATCGGCGATTACGAGGCGGCGGTGGCAATCCTCGCTTCCCCGGCGGATGCCGAAGCCCGGCCGTGGACACCGGAGCGGTTGCAACAGTTGATGGACGCCTATCAAGTCGAACACGACCACTTGTGTCTGGATCCCAACGCGCGGAATGGGCGGCACACCTACGTGACGCCGGCGGACGACCGAAAAACCTGGCGCGTCCAGCAGATGCTCGTGGACCCGGAAGGCGACAACGATTGGGTGGCGGAATTCACCGTGGATCTGGCGTCATCGCGCGCCCAAGGTGAACCGGCCCTGCGTTTGAACCGCATCGGCAGCCTGGTTTAACCGCCCGACGGCCTGGGCTGCTTACGGCAGTTTGATGCGATAAAAGCCCCGGTCCAGGCCCGCCGCGTTCGGGTCTTCAAACTCAAACGTCCCGTCCGGCCCGGCGGTCGCACTGCCAATCTCCTGCCAATGCACCAGGTCGGTGGAGTTTTCGATGTGGTAAATGACCCCGGCATCGCCCATCCCGGCCAGGCGTGCGTGCCCATTCTCCAGCCGAAGCAGTGAAGTCAGCGTTACATTGCTCGCCGGTGTGATGGTCAGCGTTCCCTCCACGAAACTAAAGGTGTAGTTCAGCGCGCTCAGTGAACCGGGCGCGGCCGTGATTGGATAACTGCCGGCCGGACTGATGGTGGTGGCCGCAGTGTTCAAATCCGGCACGCCCGTCACTCCGCTGGTCGCCAGCGTCTCTCCATTGACGAATCCAGCATAGCTCGCCGTCAAAGTTGGATTGCCTTGACCATACGCCCGGCTCTGATCATTCGCCGTGACGACGAGCGTAACTGCCGTGATGCTCGCATCCGCGACTGCCGGCTGCGCCGAGAGCGTATAATTGTCCTTGTCCGCTCCGCCCAACGCGTACCCCGCCAACGTCACCGCATGCGATCCCACATCCTTGCTCGCGAAATTTGCTGTGGCGGCTGATGCGTCCACCGTTACCACATCTGGACTTAGCACACCGTTCAAAATGGCCGTTCCCGCCACCACTGCGATTGTGTTTCCATTATAGATCTTGTCATTCGCACTCAGCCCCGCGATCGTCAGGTCCTTGGCCGTGATGTCGGCCGTGGTCGCCGCCACGCTGCTCAAGGTGTAGTTGCCCGCCGCGCTGCCGCTCAAACCCGCCCCGCTCAGCGTGACCGGTTTGGCCGCGCCGACACCGGCGGTGGCAAAGCTCGCGGTGCCGCCGCTCAGACTGACGTTGGCCGCGTCGGCCGGCAACACGCCGGTCAACGAACGCGTGCTGACGGTGGCGGTGGTGTTGCCGTCATAGACCTTGCCGGCGGCGGTGAAGCTGCCGGTCAGGGTCAGGGCGGTGATGTCGGCCAGGCTGGTGGCGCTGGTGGCGCTCAAGGCGTAATTGGCCGCGTCCGCCCCGCCGAGCGTCAGCCCGGTGGCCGTCACGGTCTTGCCCGCGCCGACCGCCGCCGTGTCAAAGTGCGCCGCGCCCACGCCGAGCGTGACCACGTCCGCGCCGAGCGTGCCGGTGACGGACTGGCTGCTCACGCTGGCGGTGGTGTTGCCGTCATAAGGTTTGTTCGCCGCCACGATCACCGGCGTCACCGCTTTGGCCGTGATGTCGGCCGTGGCGGGGTTCACCGCACTCAAGGTGTAGTTGCCCGCCGCGCTGCCGCTCAAACCCGCCCCGCTCAGGGTGACGGGTTTGGCCGTGCCGACACCAGCCGTGGCAAAGCTGGCCGTGCCGCCGCTCAGACTGACGTTGGCCGTGTCGGCCGGCAACACGCCGGTCAACGAACGCGTGCTGACGGTGGCGGTGGTGTTGCCGTCATAGACCTTGCCGGCGGCGGTGAAGCTGCCG
>CAZLOH010000015.1:0-91855 GCA_964561105.1 uncultured Bifidobacterium sp.
ATGTACAACATTAAAATAGAACAATCTATGGGTAATGCAAAGGACAAGTCACCGCACTCCAAAAGCGGGCCAGGCCGCGTCAACCCAAAGCCCAGGCGGATTGAACTTCGCGCCCCTAGTCCGCCTTTCAGCAACTACATGTTTTGGGGAAACGCTCCAACGCCGCTCCATCGCTCGGCAGATTTTTCTAAATCGCACCTTCCTCCACGGCAGGGATGCCTGACGCTACTTCGGAGGCAGATACTGAATACGCCGACGCTGATAGGCGCGGCGGTTTGCCTTGTCTGGGTCAGGCGCAACGGGCAGGCTCAACTCATGAACCATGCTGGATTGGATCGCCGGTCGTTTCTCAAGCGCGTCGGGGCGACGCTGCCCCTGGCCCTGAGCGCGCCATCGCTCGTCGGGGCCGAAGCAGTTTCAACTGCGCCACACGCTGCGGCGAAGAACATTCCTACCAAGGAACTCAAAGCCGATCTTGTGATCATCGGCGGCGGACTGGGCGGTTGCGCGGCCGCGCTGGCCGCCGCGCGCAACGGGCTGCATGTCATCCTGACCGAGGAGACCGACTGGATTGGCGGCCAACTCACGACCCAGGCGGTGCCGCCGGATGAAAACCAGTGGATCGAGACGCACGGAGGCACGCGGAGTTACCAGGAATTACGAACCCGGATTCGCGATTACTATCGGCGCAACTTCCCGTTGACCGACGCCGCCCGGGCGAAGAAAGAACTCAATCCCGGCAACGGCGGTGTCTCCCGGCTTTGCCATGAGCCGCGCGTGGCCCTGGCGGTTTTGACGGAGATGCTCGCGCCATTTGTCGCCAGTTCACGGGTGCGGATCCTGTTGCGGACCATCCCCGTTTCTGCGGCGACCCACGGCGACAAAGTGGACGCCGCCCGCGTGCGCAGTCTGGAATCCGGCCAGGAACTGAACCTGATTGCGCCCATGTTCGTGGATGCCACGGAAACGGGTGAATTGTTGCCGCTGACCAAAACCGAGTACGTCACCGGTGCGGAGGCGCGGAAGGAAACGGGCGAACTGCATGCGCCGGCGGCGGCGCAACCGCAAAACATGCAGGCCTTCACCTGCTGTTTCGCCATGGAGTATCTGGCGGGCGAAGACCACACCATCGAGCAACCGCGCGAGTGGGAGTTCTGGCGCGATTATGTCCCGCCCATCAAGCCGCCGTGGACCGGCCGGCTGCTGAGTCTGGTGGCTTCACATCCCCACAACCTCGAGCCGCGCCAAATGGGTTTCGACCCGCAGGCGGGCACGGGTTATTTCCACTATCGCCGGATTGTGGATCGGAGGAATTTCGCTCCCGGCACTTATGCCGGCGATGTGACGCTGGTGAACTGGCCGCAGAATGATTACCTGCCGGGTAATCCCTTTGAGTGCGCGCCCGAGGTCGCTGCCAAGCACGTTGCCAGCGCCAAACAACTCAGCCTGTCCCTGCTCTACTGGTTACAGACGAAATGTCCCCGCCCGGACGGTGGCGAGGGTTGGGAGGGATTGAAGCTGCGTCCGGACATCGTGGGCACGGAGGACGGCCTCGCCAAGTATACCTACATCCGCGAGAGCCGGCGGATTCGCGCGGAGTTCACCGTGCTGGAGCAACATGTCGGCACCGCGGCGCGCGCAAAATTACTCGGCAAACCCGAAAAGGAAGTGCGGGCGGAAGAGTTTCCCGACTCCGTCGGCATCGGGCACTATCGCATTGACCTGCACCCGAGCACCGGCGGCAACAACTACATTGATGTGGCCTCCCTGCCCTTCCAGATTCCGCTGGGCGCACTGATTCCGAAGCGCGTTGAGAATCTGCTGCCGGCCTGCAAGAACCTGGGGGTGACGCACATCACCAACGGTTGTTACCGCTTGCATCCGGTGGAATGGAACATCGGCGAGGCCGTCGGCGAATTGGCGGCGTTTTGCTCGGCCAAGAAAGCCGTTGCTCGCGAAGTGCGATCGAAAGCGGAGTTGCTGAGGGAATTTCAGAATCAACTCACCAATCATGGCGTGCGACTGACCTGGCCGAAGTAAGGCGAGCCGGCATCGAGACGGCGCGCGCTTGCTCACCGCTCAAGCGGCCTCACGATTCCGTGCCGGCAATGACTGCCAGAGCGAAGGATGTATTTTTGGTTCGCTGACGATTTCGGTGGGTGATGTTCGTGGAATGGAATAGGGAAACGTCCGCCCTTTCCATGAACCGTCCCCTCACCCTGCCCTCTCCCCATCGGATGGGGAGAGGGTGGCCGAAGGCCGGGTGAGGGGTTTTGGTGCGGTTCATGGCCTCGATGCGCGTCCAGTGTTGGAGGTGGAAGCTCCCCATAAACTGGGAGCGCCGGCGTCTCGCTGGCTCGTTAGAGTCCGCAGCGAAGGAAGTCGCCGGCGAGACACCGGCGCTCCCAGAACCGTGGTCGCCGACGTGGGAAGCGGTAAAGCCGGCTGCTCCACACCGTCCGCCTCGTTACCTTGGCGGCTACTGCGGGAAGGTTCATGGGGCGGGCGAGCAATCCACCACCGGACGAGAATTGCACCAGTCCCACTACCCGCTGAAAATGCCAGCGAACCTTTTTTCGCTCATGGTTTCGCGGCCTCGATCTGTTTGAGCAGGGCGCTGAGTTCCGCCAGCTTTTCCGGATGTTCGGCGGCCAGGTTGTTGGTCTCGCCGGGATCAGCAGCCAGGTTGAACAGGAATCCGGGGGCGGGGATTTGCACGCGCTTCCACGGCCCAAGCTTGTCCGGCGTGCGACCGGGCGGCAGGAATTTCCAGTCGCCCTGCCGCACCGCCACGTGGCCGGCATATTCGGCGAGCGAGCGGCGACCGGTCCTGGATTTGCCGAGCAGCGCGGCGAGCTGATCTTCGCTGTCGGCCGCCTCGGACGCATTGAATTGTTGCTTCGTCAGCTTTGCCAGCGAGGCGAGCAAGTCCACCTGACTGACGAGCGCGTCGGACCGGCCCGGTGAGATGGTGCCGCGCCAATAGGTGATGAACGGCATCCGGGTACCGCCTTCAAACAGGCTGTATTTGCCGGCGCGAAAAGGACCGGCGGGTTGGTGTGGCCCGACCTTTTCGTTGGCCTGATCCTGATAGCCGTCGTCCAGCACCGGGCCGTTGTCGCTGGTGAGAATGATCAAGGTGTGGTCCAGCAACTGGAGGCGCGCGAGCGTGGCGACGAGCTGGCCAACGCTCCAGTCGAATTCCACAATCGCATCGCCGCGCGAGCCCATGGCGCTTCGGCCGACGAATTGCTGGTTCGGCACGCGCGGCACATGGATGTCTTGCGCCGCGAAATAGAGGAAGAACGGATGGGCCTGCTCGCGCTCGATGAAATCCACCGCGTGGCGGGTGAAGACCCCGGCCATCTCGTCGTCCTGCCACAAAGCGGATTTGCCACCGGTCAGGTAACCGATGCGGCCAATGCCATTGACGACGGCCTGGTTGTGGCCCTCCGACCAGTTCAGTTTCAATTGGTCGCGCTCGGTGACACCGGTTGGCTCGCCGGGGAAGGGTTGGCGGTAGCTCACGCGGATGGGATCGTTCGCGTTCAAGCCGACCACGCGATGGTTCTCCACATAGACACACGGGACGCGATCCCCCGTCGCCGCCATGATGAACGAATAATCAAAACCCACCTCGAGCGGACCGGGCGTGATGTCGTCGTTCCAGTTGATCTCCTGCGGGCCGGCGCCCAGGCCCAGATGCCATTTGCCCACGGCGGCGGTTTTGTAGCCGGCACGCCGAAGCATGCCCGGCAACGTCTCGCGTCCCGGCCGGATGATCAGTTTGGCGTCGCCGGGCAAAATGCCCGTGCCCTTCTGGCGGAAGGCGTACTCGCCCGTCAGGATGGAAAAACGCGAGGGGGTGCAGGTGGCCGACGTGGCATACGCGCTGGTGAATTGCAGTCCGCCAGCCGTCAGCCGGTCTATGTTCGGGGTCTGGACGCCCTTCGCGCCATAGCAACTGAAATCGCCGTAACCGATGTCGTCTCCATAGATCACGACGATGTTGGGCTTGTCCGCCGCTGATCCGGCGGCAACACCACTCCCACACAAAAGCAATCCGGCGAGGACGCCACCCGAGAATTTCATGATGATTCCGTTCATAAATATGTTTGTTGATCCCGTTGAACTAATCGTGCTCCGTCGCCGTACGAAACAGATCCGGCGTTAGTTTGTATTCGCCCGTCGTGCTCCGGCAGGTCAATTCCAGTCGAGGCGCGGCGCGGCCATTGTGCCGGTAATAGAGCCGCCACGGATGCCAGCCGGCTTGCAGCCGAACGCGGCCGATGAATTTGCCCGCCGGATGCTTCAGCGGTTCGTCAATGACGCGGATGTCGTGCAGGAACAACATGCCGCCCGTGTCCGTGTCGAGGGTGAACGTGTATTCGTCCGGTCGCATCGCGTGAAAATAGCCGGTGAACGCGACCCCATACGGCTGGTCGTTGGCGGCCGGCGGCAGGCTGATTCCGGCGGACTTGCCCTGGCGAACCGGCGCGAGGGTGCGAAAGTCCGGCAGCCACGGCCAGTCACCGGAGAACAGCGACCAGGAAATTCCCTGCGTGCCGGGTGGCTCGTTCGCGACGGGCGGCACGAGCGTTTCATCGTAAGGACGCCGGGCGGTGGGATCGGGTCGGCGCACCTGGAGCACGCGCGCTTTCATGGTGTTTTGCAGTGGGGCAAACTGCGGCTCGTGGCCGAGGTCGTTCGCCTCCTGCGGGTCATTGGCCAGATCGTAAATCTCAAAGTCGTCATCCGCTGATTTGATATTGTACCGAATGCCCTTGTAGCCATCGAGGTAGATGCTCTGCATCTGTTGGCGCACCCGTCCACGATGCGCCGAGGCGAACTCCGCAAAATTCGGCGTCTTGCCGTTTTGGTAATACTCGACGTAGAGCGTGCCGGGCCGTTGCCGGCCGCGACCGGTGAGCGACGGCAGCAACGAGACACCATCCGAGGCGGCCGGCACGGGCACGCCCGCCACCTCGGCGAACGTGGCCAGCCAGTCCCACTGGCCGGACGGGTGAGCGTCCACTCGACCGGCTGGAATCACCGTCGGCCAGCGCGCCAGGGTGGGTTCGCGCTCGCCGCCCTCGAGCGTGTCGCGCTTGATGCCGTCAAACGGACCAAAGCCGCGGAAAAACGTCGGCGCGTAGGCTTCCGTCAAGTAAGACTCGATGGACGGTCCGTTGTCCGATGTGAATACGACCAGCGTGTGGTCGGCAATTTTCAAGTCCTGCAACAGTTGGAGGAGATCACCCACCGCGTCGTCAATGCGGCGGACATCATTGGCGTAACGTCGCTGCACGTCAGGCCATGGCATCTCGGGCGTCGCCGCGTTGTGATCATGGTCCCAGGTGGCCGTGGCGTAGTCGGGATGCATCCAGCCATCCAGCGTGCCGCGCGCGGTGTTGAGCATCGCGTGTGATTGGCCGGTCCACTGCACGCCGCCGCGAAGACCGCCGCCCGGAGGATAGGCACACGGCGGATTTTGCAGCTTGGCGTGCGGCGTGTCGAAGGCGAGATAAAGGAAGAAGGGCTGGGCCGGATGCGCGGTGGTCTGGTCCGCAATCCACTTTTTTGCCCGGGCCGTCCACAGGTCGGTGGTGTAGCACAGGTCCAAATCGGCGGAGACTTCCCGATCATTTTCCCACACCTCGCGTTGGTCTTCCTTCGGGTAGTGAAAGTGACCATCCATGTGCCGCACGTAACCGAAGAAATAATCGAAGCCCCGCTTGGTCGGGTAGGCGGGCCAAAGCGCCGCCGAACCCACCGCGGCGTCAGCTTCCGTACCGCCCGGTTTCGCGCTGCCTTGCAAACCCCATTTCCCAATCGTCGCGGTGGCGTAGCCGGCTTGTCGGAGCACGGTGCCGAGCGTATGCGTGTCGGCCAGGGCCTTGTCGAATTGATTGTCGCGCACGTTGGCGTGGCCCTGGGTGAGTCCGGTGAGCAACGACGCCCGCGACGGCGCGCACACCGGCGCGGCGCAATAATGCTGCGTCAGTTTCACCCCGTCCCGCGCGAGCGTGTCAATGTGTGGCGTGAGGAAAAACGGCACGCCGCGATCCGGCCGGGCCGCGCGTTGATTTTGATAAAACACACCGATGTCGCCGTAGCCCAGGTCATCGCACAAGATGAAGAGGATGTTCGGGCGCGGGGCGGGCGTATTCGCGCCGGTCTGTCCCAGCCCGACGCCTGCCGTCAGCAAGATCAGCGACGTCACCAAAGTTTCGAGTGACCAAGCCCGTTTCATCGTGGTGGTGGGGGCGGGGCGGCGGGCTTCCGCTTTGGACGGGCCGGTTGGTACTTCGGATTTGGCGTGGGCATTTGCGCGTTCATGGCTTGACGCCAATCGTGCAGCAACTTTGTGAGTTCGGTGGCTTTGGCCGGATTCTCGCGGGCGAGATCGTGATGTTCACCGGGATCGTCCTTAAGGTTGTATAACTCCACGTTCATGTCCTCGTACCATTCGATGAGTTTGAAATCGCCCAGGCGCACGGCCCCATTGGGCGCGCCGCCCTGGTTGCTGTAATGCGGATAATGCCAGAAGAGCGGTCGCTCCGGCAACGCGCCGCCTGTGAGCAACGGCACGAAGCTCTCGCCGTCCAGATGTTGTTGCGGACGCAAGGGCAGCCCGAGCAGCTCGAGGAGCGTGGGATAAAAATCCGGGGAGATCACCTGACCGTGACTGACGCTGCCCGGCCGGATGACGCCGGGCCAGCGGACGATCAACGGCTCGCGAAGGCCGCCTTCGTAATCCCAGCCTTTGCCGGCGCGCAAGGGCAGATTGGATGTGGGCGTGCCTTCGGCGGTGGCAAGCCCGCCATTGTCCGAGGTGAAGATTACGATGGTGTTGGTTTCCAGTCCGAGTTCGGCAAGCTTGTTCAACACGCGCCCCACGCTTTCATCCAGGCTTTCCATCATCGCGCCATAAACCGGGTGATTCTGGATTTGCCGCACGAGCCGTCCATGATCGGGGAGAAACTCCGGGCCTGACCCGGCGAGGTGCGCGGCCTTCGCCTGGTATTTCTTAACGACCTCCGGCCTGGCCTGCAACGGCGTGTGGACAGCGTAGTGGGCGAAGTAGAGCAGAAACGGCTTTCCATGGGCACGGTCCAGGAATTTCAACGCCTCGTCGGTCAGGCGTTCGTTCAAGTATTCACCCTTCGGACCATCCGGCAGGTTGGGAATGTCGTACGGACTGAAGTAAGACGGCGGATGGCCGCGACCGCAGCCGCCGAGGTTCAGATCGAAGCCCTGATGCTCGGGCCAGTAATTGCTGGACGCGCCCAGATGCCATTTACCGATGAACGCGGTCTGATAGCCCGCGGCCTGCAACGCCTCAGCCCAGGTGAACTCTTCGAGCGGCAGGAATTTTTGGAACGGAGGACGATTCAGCTTTTGATCGGGCCGGTCGGGACGGCCATTGAGCCAGTCGGTGAGGCGCAACCGCGCGGGATATTTTCCCGTCAGGAGACTGGCTCGGGTGGGTGAGCAGACATTGCAGGCGGCGTAGGCGTCGGTAAACCGCATGCCTTGCCGGGCCAGCCGATCCAGATTGGGTGTCTCGTAAAAGGTGCTGCCGTAGCAACCGAGGTCGGCCCAGCCGAGATCATCCGCGAGGATGAAAACCACATTGGGCCGCTCCGCACCGGACGCCGAGGCTGTCAGCAGCAGCAGGACGGCAGCGACCAGCACGGATGGCAGTTTCATGATCGTTCTCGCCGACGGTGGCCGATGGCAACGCCCACCGATTGGGCAGTCGTCACTGAGCGGAATGCTCATCGTACACTTTCGGTCACCAAACCTTGAGGGTCTGTCGGCCAGCACCCGGATTTTCGAACGGACCGGGAGTGGGGTTCCCTTCGTTCCGCGGTTTGCCGAAGTAGTCGGTATCCACGCGCAATGGAGTCCCATCAGCATTTTCAAACGGCAGGTTGGGAATGACGGCTCGCCCCAGCAACGCGGTGGTCACCAGCTTGCGGGTTACTTCAGCGCTCCAGACCGGGTCGAGGCGAAGCTGGAGCTGGCAGCTATCCGATCGGGGCACGAGTTTGATTTCGGGATCGAACTCCGGCCGGACGAGCGGATGCGCCTCGTGCCTGGAAGGTTTGGCACCTTTTAAGAAAACATTGCCAGCCATGGCCACCGGCAATTGGGACTCGTCGTATTGACTTAGATCAGCGCGTGCCACCAGGAGGTTGTTGTAGTAGCGATCATCGCCGCGCGGATTATCGCGCATCCCGGCGACCGCTGTGGAGTGGGCTTTGTGGAACGGCGTCTGGCGATCATCGTAATGGTTCACGCTGATTCCCCCGGTCATGAGATTGTGAACGTAGGCCCCGCCTTGGGAGTGGCTCAACAGAGTGGTGGGCGACAGGAAAAGATTGTTGTCCACCAGAAACGGGCCGTGATCCACCTCCACGAACAAATCTTCGGCGGCGTTCCCGTGCAGCAGATTACCCGAGACGCGGGCGCCCTGGGCCATCCAGTCCAGCCAGATGCCGCGACAGTTCCGATGAATGTGATTATGGCTGATCACGACATCAATCGCAGCGTGCAGTTTGATGCCCGCCATTTCCGCGCCGGTGAAGAGCTGGCGGACGTGGATGTCGTGAATGTCGTTGCCGGCAATGGTGCTGAAGACGGCACCCAGACTGCCAACGATTCCGGTTTGTTCGCAATCGGAGATGGTGTTGTCGCGAACGATGTGATGGCCGATATTTTCTCCACTCCATCCATTGGTCAGGGCACGTTCGATGGTTTTGACGTAGCCCTCGGCGGTGTCGGCGGAGGTATTGTCCCAGGCGTCGCCGTATTTGCCGAGGGCGATGCCAGAGCAGGTCGAGTGGCTGACCACGTTGCTCTCGATGAGCCAGCCTTTGCTCCAATGCGTGCCCAGCACGCCGATCTGCTCGGCGGTGGGCGGCGCCCAAGGCGTGGCGGCATCGCGCAAGGTAAACCCGCGCACCGTGAGATAGTTGATGCCGGATTTCCGCGGATAAAACACCGTCTGGCGCACGTTGATTTCCACGCATTGCTCGTTGGGGTTCACTCCCATGAACTGGGCCCAGATTGTGGTGTCAGCCGAGCCCACTTCACCGAACCAAAGCAGGGGCGGGTTGGCGGGTGGAGCGGGCGGACAGAAGCGCAAGCAAAGATTGGCCACGCCGCTCATCGGCTTGATGGTCGCAGGGAAGGAAGCCCACGATTGCCAGTCGCCAGTGTTTGAAACCGAGCAGACCCCCAGAAGTAATCCGTCGGGCGAATCCAAATGCAGCTCGATGATTCCGCCGTTTCCGGGGGCGGCCGCGCGAATCTCCACGGTGTCCGTGTGCGCGCCAAAATCAACATTCTCGTAACGCACCCAGTCGCCGTTCTCGATCCAGCCGAGACACTGGCCACCCTCCGAGCAGGGGGCGGTTTGGGTGCCGTGCTGGGAAGCGAACCGAGCGGCGGGGATGCGAGCAGAGCCGTTGGTGCTTTGACCAAATTGGAGCCACGCAACATTCATCAGATAGCCACCCGCATTTGAACCGAAGGCGAGCGGCACGGTGCCGGGAGGCGCGAAGACATCTTCGCGCCGGGCCGCCTCCACCAGCCAGTCGCCGTTCAAATAAACCGCCCCGGTGTGGTGCGGCCGACCTTTGGAATTGAACCAGTCACCGTGAATGAGATCGGCATAGGGGTTGAAATTGCCGAAGAAGGCGTTGGGGAGTGTCACCTTCCAAAGCTGCGCCTGCACTTTCACCCAGTTCGTGACCACTTCCGACCCTTTAATGGTCACTTGTTCACCAGGCGCGGCCTGATACACGATACGTCGGGCATCGGACATACCCCCGCGCGGCGGACTGATGCGCTCGCGGTAAACGCCTTGATGCACGGTGATGACATCGCCAGGTTGCGCGAGATCCGCCGCCCGTTGGATGGTGCGCAGCGGTGCGGACGGCGTCCCCGGATTTTGATCGTCGCCGCTCAACGCGACGTGGTACTCAGTGCCACGCACAGTCGAGATCAACGCGACCAAACCCAATATTGCTTTGATGCCAATTCTCATGGTCTGGACAGTCCATTGGAACGGCATCAGCCTGTCCGGTGTCCGCCAGATTCTCAAGTCTGATCTGTAAAAGTTGTCGGGGCGGCCGTTGCGCCGGCCTCAAACTTCCCTCGGATTTGGCCGTGGCGGTTTGCGTCACTCTCGTTTCCCCTTGCTGCGTCGCGGGTGGGCTTGTTACGTTGCGCGCGCATCTTATGGCAGCCATCGGGCGGTTTCAGAAAGGCGATGACATCTTCCACGCGAAAGTTGTGGAAGGCGAATTGTTCCGGTTGCACGGCGATGTCTTCGGCTCGCCTTCCTTTGACAAGCAGCCCACGCCGCGCAAGGGTGTGCGGCCGCTGACTCCGGTTTCGCCGTCGAAAATCATCGCCGTCGGCCTCAACTACGCCGACCATGCCCGGGAACAGAACAAGCCGCTGCCCAAGGAACCGCTCATCTGGATCAAAGCCACCACCTCGTTGATTCCGGACGGCGCAAAGATCGAAGTTCCGTATGCCCAGCATCGAACTGATTTTGAGGCGGAACTGGCCATCGTCATCGGGCGCAAGATTCGCAATGTGCCGGTGGCCTCGGCGGCGCGCTACATCCTGGGATACACGGCGGCGCAGGACATCAGCGACCGGACGATCCAGAATTCCGAGAGCCAGTGGTGCCGGGCGAAGTCCTTCGACACCTTCACTCCCCTCGGGCCGTGCATCGAGACCAAGCTGGATCCGAACGCGCTGAACATTCAGCTCTTCCAAAACGGCCAGCTCCGGCAGAACTCGAACACGCGCCAGATGATTTTCAACTGTTCGCAGCTCGTGAGTTTCATTTCCGCGAACATCACCTTGCTGCCCGGGGACGTGATACTCACCGGCACGCCCGCCGGCGTCGGCCCGATCCAATCCGGCGACCGACTCGAAGTCCGCATTTCCGGTCTCGCGCCGTTGATCAACATGGTGAAGTGATCGGGCGTCGGCGCGTCGTTTTCGCGATTTCGCCAACGTGAACAAATTACCTTCGTGCCGAATGACCTTTTTGCTTAACCTGCCCGCCGCATGAAATGGACTAAGACCCTGATTCCCACCCTCCGCGAAGCGCCGGCGGACGCCGAAATCGTCTCGCACAAACTGCTGTTGCGGGCGGGCCTCATCCGCAAGCTCGCGGGCGGGGTTTATTCTTTTCTCCCGCTCGGCCTCCGGGCGCTCCGCAAAGTGGAGCGGATCGTCCGCGAGGAGATGGACCGCGCCGGGGCGATTGAAGTGCTCCTGCCGGCCTTGCAACCCACGGAAATCTGGGAGCAGAGCGGGCGGGCCACGACGGCGCGCGACGTGTTGTTCCAGGTCAAGGACAGCGGCCAGCGCGAATGGTTTCTCAGCCCCACGGCCGAGGAAGTCATCACCACCATTGCGGCGAACGAAATCAATTCGTACCGGCAATTGCCCAAAACCTTCTACCAGATCAGCGGCAAGTTCCGTGACGAAATCCGCCCGCGCTTCGGGTTGATGCGCGCCAAGGAGTTCATCATGAAAGACGCCTACTCATTCGATGCCACGGATGAACAGGCGATGGCGAGTTACCGGAAAATGTACGATGCCTACCAGCGCATCTTCAATCGTTGCGGCGTGCAGAACTTTCCGGTCGAGGCGGACACCGGCGTGATTGGCGGCAATTACTCGCATGAATTCATGGTGCCGGCGGCGACCGGCGAAAACGAGGTCGCATTCTGCGAAACGTGCGGCTACGCGGCCAACCTCGAGAAAGCGACGAGTGGGGTGCCCAAGACGGCCGCACGCGACATCGGAGCGGCTTGCGAGAAGTTTCCCACCCCGGGCGTGGTCACCATCGAGGCGTTGAGCAAGTCGCCCCACAGCGTCCCCGCCAACCGGCAGATCAAGACGCTGGTGTATGTCGCCGACGGACGGCCGGTGCTCATTTTGGTTCGCGGGGACGACCAGTTGAACGAGGCCAAGCTGGCGGGAGTGATCGGCACGACGATGTTTCGCCCGGCCACGGCGGAGGAAATCGTGCTGGCATTGGGAGCGCATCCGGGCAGCCTGGGCGCGGTGGGCGTGCCGGGGCTTTCGATTTTTGCGGACGAACGCTTGCGCGGGGCCAACGAAATGACCACCGGGGCGAACGAGGATGGATTCCACTGGCGCAATGTCTCCCTCGAACGCGACATCAGCGTGACGAAGTGGTGGGATTTGCGCACGGTGACGGCGGGCGAGCCCTGCGTGAAATGCGGCAAGTCGCTGAAGATTCGCCGGGCCATTGAGGTCGGTCACGTGTTCAAGCTGGGGACGAAATACAGCGAACCCTTGCATGCCACTTTTCTGGACGAGAGCGGAGCCCGCCAGCCCTGCGTGATGGGTTGTTACGGCATCGGCGTGACACGGACGTTGCAGGCGATCATCGAGCAGTGCAATGACAAGGACGGGATCATCTGGCCGTTGAGCGTGGCCCCGTATGAAGTGTGCATCACGCCGCTGGGCGTGGCGGCGGAGCATCCCGTCATGGTGCTGGCGGAAAAAATTTACGCCGAACTCACGGCGCAGGGAGTGGAAGTGATCCTGGACGACCGCGACGACCGGCCCGGGGTAAAGTTCAAGGATGCTGACCTGGTGGGTTTTCCGATCCGGGTGAGCATTGGCGAAAAGTCGCTGGCGAAGGGCGAAGTGGAAATCAAACCCCGCACCGGTGCGTTGCAAGTGGTGAAGAGCGAGGACGCCGTGGCAAAAGTACTCGCGCTCGTGCGCGGCGCTTGAGGTTCAGTTGGGCAGGACGTGGGCGGTTTTTTGCGGCAGCCCATTGCCGTCAATGGCCTCGCGAATGGCGCGGGCGAGGGCGATGCGAGTGTAGGGCTTCTGGAGAAACCGCGCGTTGTTGTTCCGGGTGAGAAAGTCGGTGCTGACGTCGTCCACGGTATAGCCACTGGCAAAAACAATCCGCAGTTGCGGGCACCGGTTGAGCAGATTGGTCGCCAGGTCCACCCCGGACATTCCGGCGGGCATGACCATGTCCGTGAACAGGAGGTCAATCTCGCTCGCGTGTTTTTCCCAGACCTCGAGCGCCTCGCAGCCATTGGCAGCGGTCAGCACCCGGTAGCCACATTCTTCCAGGATGAGCTGCGCCATCTCGCGCAGCACCTGTTCGTCCTCGACGATGAGCAGCGTTTCCGCCCCGCCGGTTACAGGTGTGTTGGTCGTGGGCGCTTCGCTGACGGGCCGGGCAATTTCGCGGGTAGCGGGCAGGAAGACCTCGAACTGGGTGCCCAGACCGGGCTTGCTGTTGACCTCCACCCAGCCCTCGTGCTGTTTCACAATGCCGTAAACCGTCGCGAGGCCCAGGCCCGTGCCTTTGCCGACTTCCTTCGTGGTGAAGAATGGTTCGAAGATGCGGCTGATCATGTAGGTGTCCATGCCGCAACCGGAGTCCGTGACGCACAGGCAGACGTGCGGACCGACCCGCGCCTCCGGATGGGTCTGGACGTAATCTTCGCCGATGTCAATGGTGGCGAGACTGATGACCAGCGTGCCGCCGCGTTCCATGGCATCACGCGCATTGACGCACAGGTTCATGACCACCTGCTCGATCATGCCGTTGTCGCCGTGAACCAGCGGAAATTGCGCTGGCGGCGTAAACTGGAGCGTGACAGTTTCGCCCAGCAACCGCTGCAACATTTTGCTCATGTTGGTGACCAGATCGCGCAGGTCAATGAGCTTGAGTTGCATCACATTCTTGCGGCTGAACATGAGCAACTGGCGGGTCAGACTGGCAGCCCGCTCGGCGGCAAAGAAAACGGCGTGGGCGGAATCCAGCGCCTGCTCGGCGATTTCCGGCCGCGCCATCAACATGCCGGCGTGACCCTGAATGATGGTCAGCATGTTGTTGAAATCATGCGCCACCCCGGCGGCGAGCTGGCCGATAGACTCCATTTTTTGCGCCTGCCGCAACTGGCTTTCCAGACTCAGCCGCTCGGTGGTGTCCTCCACGTAACAATGCACGACCCGGCTGGCGGGCACGGGATGGAAGGACCAGGCAAAAGTATGTCCGCCGAATTTCAACTCGTGCCCCACCCGACACTGGCCCTCGGCCAGGCAGGCCCGAACGATCTGCGTGATGTCCGGCGGCAGAATCGCGCGCGGATGATTCTCGTTCACAGAGAGCGCGAGTTTGAGCGCGGTGTCGTTGAAATAGGTAATGCTGCCGTCCGGCGCGAGTTCCATCACTGGGTGGGGATTGAGCTGGGTGAAGGCCGCGAGTTTTTGCACCTCGGCCTCCGCCCGCGCGCGTTCCGCCGCCATGCCGAGCACATTGGCCGCCGCGAGCAGAAACTGAACCTCATCCTCGGTGTAGTTGCGCGGCATCGTGGAATAAGCGCCGAGCACGCCATAGGGTCGCTGGCGGGCGGCAATGGCCACGCAGACGCCGCTCAGGATGCCGTGTTCGATCAACAGGGGCGGCGCCTGGTAATGATGTTCCGCGCGCAAGTCGGGGATGACCAGCGGCTCGCCACTGTTCAGGACGAAGCCCGCCTGGGAACGCCATTTCCCCTGAATGACGGTGACCCCGGCCCGTTCACTCTTCCAGCCCAGCCCGGCGCGCAGCAGCAGTGAGTCATCCTCCGGTTGGAGTTCGAGCACGTGGGCGAAGGGCAGGTCCAGCGTCTGCGAAATGAGCTGCATGGCCTGGCTGAGCAGCGCGTTGAAATCGGTGCTGGTCATGGCGAACTGGCCGAGCGCCGCCACGACCGTTTGTTGTTGGGCGCGATTGAGCAGCAGCTTTTCAAATTCCTGTTGCTCGCGCGCGCGTTGTTCGAGCGAGCCGGCCATCACGTCAAAGGTGCGGGCCAGTTGCCCGATTTCACCCTTGAGGTCGCCCATGCCGGTGCGGGTGCTCAGATCGCCCGCGGCCAGATGCTCGGTGGTTTGCACCAGCACCCGGAGCTGACGCACGATGAATCGTTCACCGCCGTACCAGGCAGCCGCCAACGCCAGCAGACCAATCAGGAACCCGCTCCAATTCTCCAGGTGAAACAAATACATCACCGTCAGCGGTGGCGCCGTGGCAATGAAAACCGTCCCCACCAACCGGAGGCGCAAACTGGAAAATGGATCGGAGAGCGGCACTGGTCTGGTTTTGACACCGGCCACCGCCGGGCGAGTGGGAGTTGGTTTTGGAGAAACCTTCGTTGCCATCCGTGCCCGCCGCCAGAAGAGCGTGGTGTTCAACATTCGACGCCAAAGGCTCGGGGCGGGTGTGATTTCCGGGTAGAAACCAGTCGGCAAACTGTTCACGTGTCCAATATGTCAGCACGTCGCTGGCCAACGATTTTGTTCGACAGGCCATTTCCCAGCCGGAAACATGACTGAAATGCGAACACAGACGCTCACTCTGGGACACTCGCCCGACCCGGACGATGCCTTCATGTTTTATGGGCTGGCGAAGGGGTTGATTCCCACACCCGGGTTCGAGTTTGAACACATTCTGCAGGATATTCAGACACTCAATGAACGCGCCACCCGCGGCGAACTGGACATCACCGCCGTGAGCATTCACGCCTACGCCTACGTCAGTGACCGGTATGCGTTGCTCCCCAGCGGCGCGAGCATGGGCGATGGCTATGGACCGATGCTGGTGGCGAAACGGAAATTCTCCCGGGCAGAGCTTGGGCAACAAACGATCGCCGTTCCGGGCACCATGACCAGCGCGTTTCTGGCATTGCAACTCTGGTTGGGAAAACCGGCCCGGGAGATTCGCTATACGGTCGTGCCCTTTGACCAGATTTTCCGCGCCGTTCGAGACGGACGGGCGGACGTGGGTTTGATCATCCACGAAGGTCAGTTGACCTATGAGAACGAAGGGCTGGTGGTCTGCGAAGATTTCGGCGTGTGGTGGGGAAAGGAAAATGACGGACTACCCTTGCCGCTCGGTGGAAATGTGATTCACAAACGATTCGATCCGGCCGTCCGCAAAACGATCTCCGACCTGCTGACGGCAAGCATTCAGTTCAGTCTCGATCATCGGGCCGACGCCGTGCAGCACGCGTTGCGATACGCTCGCGACATGGGAAAGGAACTGGCGGACAAGTTTGTCGGCATGTACGTGAATCATTGGACGCTGGACTACGGCGAACGCGGGCGCGCCTCCATTCGCCGATTCCTCGGCCGCGCGTTTGAGCAAGGAATCATTCCCCACCGGCAAGAGCTGGAATTTGTGACATGACCGGAAGCGGGGACGACTGGTCGCCGGCAAAAAAAGTTCAAAAAAGTCGTTGCGCGGTTTTGGCAATCCTGCACTATTTGTTCGACACCTGCTGAATGCAACCACAATTAGTTGTGGTTCAGGTTGGATTCCGGCGAATCGAATCCCATCGAGTCAGCGATGCCCGAATGAAAGTTTTGCTACAACACAAAGATTCGGAGTTGTATCTCAAAGAAGCCGGGGTCATGACGCACGACCGCTCGGAGGCGATGGACTTTTTAGGTTCAACTCAGGCCATCGAGTTTTGCTCCGCTCACAGAGTCACGGGAGTGCAGATCGTCCTCTACTTTGACGAGCAACACTTTGACATCGTGTTGCCGATGACCCTGAATCCACGCCACACATCCCGCCTGCGGCCGGCACATGCCGTCTGAGGTGTATTGGCGCGACAGCGAGCGAGCAAGACTGGTCGCTGGGCGACAAATCTTGCGCCCACGGGCGCGATGGGTACTCTGTCAACAATGACTGCAACGAACCTTGACGTAACGAATCACCAACGGATCGCCAGCCTGGGTCACCGGGTGCTCGCCGGCGGCCGGATCACTCGCGAAGAAGCCACGGAGCTTTTCGAGTTGGAAACTTCAGCGGACATTCTGGACCTGCTGGCCTGGGCCAACCGCATCCGGGAAAAGTTCAAGGGCAACAAGATTCATCTTTGTTCCATCGTCAACGCCAAGGCGGGCGCCTGCTCGGAAAACTGCAGTTTCTGTTCGCAGTCGTCTTTCTATCAGACCGGCTCACCCCGTTACGGCTTTGTGGATCCCGAACCGGTGGCGGCAGCGGCGGCGGAGGCAAACAAAAATGACGTGACCGCCGTCGGGTTGGTCGCCGCGTGGAAAGGTTTGAAAGAAGGCCCGATGCTGGACGAGGTCTGCGACCGAATCAAGGAGTTGAAAGCCAGTGGCAAGACGCGCCCGGACGCCTCGCTCGGCATCATCAAGAGCCAAAAAGTGGCGGATCGTTTGAAGGAAGCCGGGCTGGAGTGCTACGGTCACAACCTGGAAAGTTCACGGCGATTTTTTCCGCAGACCTGCACCACGCACACCTTTGACGACCGGCTGGGCACCATCGGCTACCTCAAGAAGGCCGGCATCAAAATCTGTTCCGGCGGCATCATCGGGATGGGAGAAACCCGGGCCGACCGTTGCGATCTGGCGTTCACACTCAAGGAAATCGGCGCGAACGTCGTGCCCATCAACATTCTAAATCCCATTCCCGGCACGCCGTTTGAAAAGGTCGCGCCGTTGCCCGTCATGGAAATTCTCAAGACCATCGCCTGCTTCCGCTTCATCCTCCCGCGGCAGGAAATCATGATCGCCGGTGGCCGCACCGTGAATCTGCGGGACGCGCAGAGCATGATTTTCATGGCGGGCGCGAGTGCGCTGATGGTGGGAAATTATCTCACCACGCTGAATCAGCCGGTGGAGAAAGATCTGCAAATGCTCAAGGACCTCGGCCTCGATCCCAATTGGGACAGCCACGATTTCAGCGATCAGGAGGAGAGCGGCTGTGGTTGCGATGAAGCGCAATGCGAGCCGGAGGCCGTGGAGGTCTGAGGTCGTTTATTCGATCCCCTTGGCGGCCGTCATGTCCTCGAGTAATCCAGCCCGGTTGCGACTGCTCCAGGGATTTCTGTGCCTGGGTGCGGTCGTGTGGGGTGTTTCGGTCTTTGGCGTTTTTGCGAGTTGGGATGCCGTGGAGATTGCGTTGTGCGGATTGGGTGCGGAGCCGATCGCCTATGATCGCATGTTGGATTATTGGCTGCGAATGGCGTCCGGCGCATTCACGCTTATCGGCGTGGGCTATTTGCTGCTGGCCATCAATCCTCGGAAACACCTGGCCATCCTGCCATGGTCGGGATGGTTGATGATCGTTGAGGGAATGATTCTCGCGATTCACGGCCTGCGCCTGCATTTGCCCCCCTTCCCCTTCTACGGCGACGTCGCCGCCTGTTTCGTCGGCGGGGTGGGGATTCTGGTGTTCCGAAATTCTGCGGTGCCGCTTCCTGCGGGTTGAGCCATGCGCGGACTCGGCAAGAATAAAGGTGGCTATCGCGGTGAGACGATTGATATCCGCACCGTCTTGCGCGAGATCGAATTGGAGGCCCGACAGCCTGGCTGGAACACAGAAGTCTTCCACACCGGCGGCGATTTCAAGTGGCTCGCACTGACCCGTCCAGCGACCTCACTGCGCGCTCCGCAGCCGAAGGTCCGCATTTACATTTCCACCGGCATCCACGGCGATGAACCGGCCGGGCCGCTGGCCGTCCTGCGGCTGCTCCGCGAAAACCAGTGGCTCGCCAACGCGGAAGTCGTTCTGTGTCCGTGTCTGAATCCTACTGGCTTCGTGCGGAACCAGCGTGAGAATGGACAAGGATTGGACCTCAATCGCGACTATCTGACTTTGGCGTCTCCTGAAGTCCACGCCCACGTCGCCTGGTTGGAAAAACAAGCCCCCTTCGACCTCGGCCTCTGCCTGCATGAGGATTGGGAGGCCCTGGGGTTTTACGTCTATGAGTTGAATCCAGACCAGAAACCTTCCCTCGCGGAAGCGATCGTTGCCGGGGTGGCGACGGTCTGCCCGGTGGACCCATCCGAGATCATCGAAGGGCGCGCGGCCAAAGCGGGAATCATTCGTCCGAGCCATGACCCGCTTTCCCGGCCGCAATGGCCGGAAGCCTTCTGGCTGCTCCGTCACAAGACACGCTTGTCCTATACCCTGGAAGCTCCGTCCGATTATCCGCTGGTCACCCGGGTCAATGCCCTGGTCAACGGGGTCAACGCCGCCCTGGCGTGCCTGCTGCTCAATTCAGGCCCGGCTGAGTGACCGGCCGACTATGAAATTTTATCTGACGGGGATCGCGGGAGGATTGCTGCTCGCCGCCTTTACCGCCGCCGCAAGCGACACCTTGCCTCTCCTCAAAGCGGGCGACGAGACCTACACCAATGTGACCGTCACCAGAGTGACGGCCACGGACGTTTATTTCAGCCACTCGCAGGGGATGGGCAACGCCAAGCTCAAGACGCTCGAACCGGCATTGCAGAAGCGATTCAAGTTCGATCCGGTCAAAGGCAGAGTGGTCGAACAACAGCAAGCCATCTCCACCGCCTTGTTCCAGATGAACCTCGCGGCGCGGGCCAAAGAGGAAAAATTGCGCCCCAAACCCGAGGACGCGCTGCCACCAGTGGAAACGAATGCGCAAGGCGAGCCGGTCGCACCCCTGCTCTACGCGAAATCTTTTCGCGGAGGACGACCGCCGCAAATCTTCGTGGAGAAATGGATCACCCGCGCGCCCAATGTGACGGGCAAATTTGTGTTGCTCAATTTCTGGACCGCCGCCGCTGCGCCCTGCCGGCGTGCCATCCCGCATCTCAATGAGCTCCAGGAGAAGTTCAAGGACCGCCTGGTCGTCATCGGCTTGAGCGATGAATCCGAAGCCGACCTCCGCCAGTTCCGGGAGCCGGAGATCAAATACGTCATCGGCACCGATACGCAAGGTCGGACGAAACAGGCGATGGAAGTGACCGGCATCCCGCACCTCCTGCTGATTGATCCCAAAGGCATCGTGCGCTTCGAGGGGCTGCCGGATTATCTGACCGAGGAGGGACTCAAACTGTTGATCAGCCGATACGGGAACTGACGGTCACCGGGGATCGCTCAACCTATTTCAACGCGGCCTCGCGCCGTTTCATCCACTCATTGCCGAGGTCGGTCAAGGTTTGCACCTTCAATACGCGCTCCGCCATTGGAAACACGATCCGCTCCTCCTTCTCAAAATGTTTCCGGGACGCGGTGATTACGCCCAGCAGGAGTTGTCGGCCAACCTTGAGCGTACGGGCCTTGGCAATTTTGTCCAGATTCGCCTCGATCACCTCGTGTTCCTGATGAAACGTCTCGCGCTGGCCGATCTGCTCGAAACAATGTTCCAGCGGCTTGATAAAAAGTTCATCCTCGGTTTGCGAGTGGGGAGCCATCACCTTGTCCACCAGCACGGCGACCGATTTTACCTCGGCCAGTGACTTGAGCCGGGGCGCGGTCATCTCGATATGGTCAAAGAGGTGATGGAACACCGCGTGTTCCGCCCGCAATATGTCCGTGATCTTCATCGCGTGAATCAAAGCAGATTTTCTGCCCAGCAAATAGCCACGTTCCTTGAGTTTCCGCCAGCCGATTCTTAAAATTTTGCCCGCCGATGTCGCCTGCGACCCCAGGTCTCTCCACTCCCGCCGCGCTAACTGAAAGCGATGACCACTTCGTCGGCCTCTCGTTCTTCGCCGAAACGATGCAATTGACCCGAAGTTGCCCAGGACGTGTCGGAGCGCAAAACCCAGGTTTCCGACCCGCAGCTCAGTAGCCTCGGCGAAGTAACTGGTAAACCACCACCATCAGGGTCAAGCAAATCAGCGACATCAGCAGCCAACTGCTGACCAGATAGGACACCGCCACCATGATCGCACCGGCAATCATCGGGATCATCGCCTGTTGCTTCTTGCCGTATATCCAATAACCGACCCCGACGGACCCCCAGACCAGCGAAGCGAAGAGAAAGCTCGAATTGAAATTCAACATGCCTTTGAGAGCGGTCGGGCCAGCGTCATTCATTTGCTTTTAGCTTCGCGCTTTAGTGGAGTTGCGGCAATGGCCAAATCCGTGTCCGGAATCATCGGCATTGAGTCCGCCTCGATTGGTTCGGAATGGTGGGCCGGAAATACCAACCGGTCGTTCGCCGCTCAAAGCTGGGTGCTGAGGAATGTGCCGAGCAGCGCAAGCCGCAAAACAATGCGCTGGCGGACATCGCCGCCCGAGGAATCGCCGGTCAGCAGGTAGCTGCGGACGTGCGGTGGTGGGGTCGGTGAAAGCCCGCAACCATCGGCTTCTTCGCGGCGGCGGCTGCGGGACTTGTGAAAAATCCGCGCCCGAGGGGTGAGCGATTTGCTTTTCATGGTTCTTGATCAGCGATGCGCCACCGTTCCAGGTGACAAGAGACAGACGTTCGGACCGAAAGTTAATTCATCGGATTCCAATCTTGATCGTTGCGCCCGAGAAGGCTCGTGGCGGAGCGGGTGATTTCCCCAAAAAATCATCTAGGCAGCCGGGCCCGGCTCGTTAAACTCCGCGCCGTGCAAAGTGTCCGTCTTGGCATCATCGGTCTGGGGAACATCGGCAAACATCATGCCGATTATCTGCAGAAGCGAAAGATCACCCGGTGCGAACTCGTGGCAGTCTGCGACGCCGCTGCGCCGCTCGACCGTTATCACCCGCTGAAGACTTTCACCGACGGCGAACAGCTCATCCGATCGGGCGCGGTGGACGCGGTCATCATCGCCACCCCGCACTTTCAGCACACGACCCTGGGCATTGCCGCGCTCGAAGCGGGCGTGCATGCCTTGGTGGAAAAACCGATTTCATCCCACAAGGCCGATGCCGAACGGCTCATCGCCGTGAGCCGGAAGCATCCGGACGTCGTCTTTGCCGGCATGTTCCAGCTCCGCACCGAGCCGCGCTACTTGAAAATGCGGGAACTCATTCGCGGCGGCGACCTCGGCGAGATTGTGCGGATCAACTGGATCAACACCGACTGGTTTCGCGCGGAGGCGTACTATGCGAGCAGCGCGTGGCGCGCGACGTGGAAGGGCGAAGGCGGCGGCGTGTTGCTTAACCAATGCCTGCACAATCTCGACACGCTTCAATGGCTGGCCGGCATGCCGCAACGCGTGCGCGGGTTCTGCCAGTTGGGTCGCTTCCATCAAATCGAAGTGGAAGACAACGTTACGGCTTATCTCGAATGGGCGGGCGGCGCGACGGGCGTGTTCGTGAGCTCCACCGGCGAAGCGCCGGGGGTGAACCGGTTTGAAATCGTCGGCTCGCGCGGCACATTGCTGCTGGAACATGACAAGCTCACCCTGGTCCGCAACGCGGTGGACATGCTCGAATTCAGCCGCACCAGCACGCAGGGCTTCGTGAAACCGGAGGCGCGCACGGAGGAAATCCCGTTCGCCAACGCGACGGCGCAACACGCCACCATCACGCAGAATTTCGTGAACGCGATTCTCGACGGCGAACCGCTGATCGCGCCGGGCGCGGAGGGTATTCAATCCGTTGAGCTGGCAAACGTGATGGACTATTCGTCGCTGCTTGGGCAGACTGTGGAATTGCCGATGGACGGCGCGGCGTGGGAAAAACAACTGAACCAGTTGATCGCCGGGTCAAAGTTGGAAAAAAGGGTGATGAAAGTGGAGTCCGGCGATTTTGCCAGCTCCTTCCGACGCTGAGGGCCCGGCATGAAGCCAGCCTCGACATTTATTTCAAACTATGGGTACTGACATGAAACCAGAAACACTGCCGACCGATCCGGTCTTGCGCGCACTTGCAGCCGGCCAACGCGGGTTGCGCTTTGTGGAAGCGTTCCTCCGCGAACCATTCACGGTGGGATCGCTGTGGCCGAGTTCGTCCGAACTGTCGCACGCGGTCGTTTCGAGTTGCGACTTCGCGCCGGGCGACACCGTGGTGGAACTTGGGCCCGGCACGGGCGCTTTCACCGAGCTGCTGGTGAAACGCATGGCCGGTCAGGGACGGCTGCTCGCCCTGGAAATCAGCGCGACCAATATCGGCGTGCTGCGCAAACGCTTACCGCCGTGCGAAATCATCCAGGATTCCGCCGAATACCTGACGCGGTATGTTGAACCGGGGAGCGCGCGCTGTGTCATCAGCGGACTGGCCTGGGGCAACATGTTGCCGGCCTTGCAGGACCGGATCCTCGGAGCCATGTTGAGTTCGCTCTCCGCCAAGGGTCAGTTCGTGGCCTTCGGTTACATCCACGCCAAATGGTTTCCCACCTCGCGCCGCTTCCGACGACGGCTGCTGGAAAACTTCGCGCGCGTGGAAGCCACGCCCATCGTCTGGCGCAATTTGCCACCGGCCTTCGTGTATCGCTGCTGGCGAGACTGACGTCCGTGTTCTTCTCCGTTGGCGATGGTTTCCGCGTCACGCCCGACGCGCGGGACTTCAGCAAGTCCATTGCGCCCGCCGCGACTTTTCCACTGGCCAGAGCGGTGGTGGCAGCGCAGTATTTTGAGCGACGATGAAATTCATGGGCATAGGCGACGAGGCGGGCGCGCGACTGGAAAACCAATTCGCCGCCACACGAGAGTTGGGTTGGACCGACATCGAAATGCGCGCGGTGGAGTTGCCCGGTCAGACCAGGGCAAATTTTCACGATCTCCCCGACGCGGCCTTTGACACGACGGCGCAGCGGATCGAACAATCCGGCCTGCGAGTCTATTGCTTCGGGTCGGCCATCATGAACTGGGCAAAGACCCTGGAAACTCCTTTCGATGTCACCCTCGGGGAAGTCAGGCGCTGCCTTCCCCGGATGCGGCGCGTTGGCGCGCGGTTTGTGCGCATCATGAGCTTCAAGCCCGGAGACGACGAGTTCAAAACTCCACCGGAGGTGTTTCGGCGGGTGCGCGAGGTGACCAACATGTTCCTCGACGCGGGCCTGCAGCCGGTTCATGAAAATTGCATGAATTACGGCGGCATGAGCTGGCAACACACTCTCGATCTGCTCGACAAATGCCCCGGTCTCAAGCTGGTTTTTGACACCGCGAACCCGGTCTTCAATCCCGACCGCAGCCGGCCCAAACCCTGGCCGCGCCAGGATGTCTGGGAGTTCTGGGAACACGTCCGTGACCATGTCGTCCATCTCCACGTGAAGGACGCGACGTGGACGGCGGCCACGAACACCGAGACTTACAACTGGCCGGGCGAAGGCCAGGGCTGCGTACGCGAAATCCTGCAGGACGCCCGGAAACGCGGTTACAGTGCGGGAGTCAGCATTGAGCCGCACATGGTCACAGTGTTCCACGACCCAAACGCGCCGTCGGCCGCGACCGATGCCGCGCAAAAGAATTTTGTGGAATACGGCCGGCGGCTGATGGGACTACTCAAATAGTCACGGTCGGAGCGACTGCCAACCCGGACAACTCACACTCGAAACACCGAATTGGGGGAACCCGGTCTGCAGGAGCGGGCGAGCGAGGCTGATAGGCCGTGTGCCCTACGCGATGGTGTGTCAGAATTCCGAGCGGCGTGGAAATATGCCCGCTAATTGCAATTCACGCGATAGAACCGCGACGGCAACACCGCCCCGTTCGTGTCCTGGAGCACAATGGGATTTCCGGTCCCGATCACCGGCGGGAGGATTGGCGTCCATTCGGCATCGGTGAGCGAGTTTTTGTATTCGAGCGTGTAGTTCAACCCAATCGCACTGTTCAAGGTCAACGCCACATTGGTCGCCGTCACATCCGCGCCAAGCAACGTGAGGGAAGGCGCGGCCAGGACCTTGAGCGTGACGGGGTCGCTGAGCACCGTACCGAGCGGATTGGAAACTTGCAGCCGATAAAGTCCCGCCTGCGCCGGTTGCACATTCCACAAGTGCAATGTCGCCTTGGTCGCTCCCACCAGATTGGTGTTGTCAAACAGCCATTGATAACTCAACGGCTCGGTGCCACTGGCCTCGACGTTGAACCGGACATCTCCACCCGCAGTGACGATTTGATCGGCAGGCTGGGCGGAAATCGCGGGCGTGGCGCCAACGCTCGTGATGTTGACCGAACTGCTGTTGGTGGGTTCGGGATCGTTCAACTCCGAGGCAAGGGAAACGCGGTTGGTGATCTGCCCTTCCGCCGTCGGCATGCCCACGATGGTAAAATTGGTCCGACCTCCGCCCGGTAACAACGCCACGGAACAAAGCACCTGACCGTTGGAATAAACGCACCCCGCCGAACCGAAGGTGAACGTCATGTTCGCCGGCAGAGAATCCGTGACCACGAGATTGATCGCCGGGCCCGGCCCCAGATTGGTGACGGCGAGGGTGTACGCGACGCTCTGCCCGACGAGGCCGGGCGCGGGATAAACGCTCTGCGACACGGCCACATCGGCGTTCGTCTCCGGAGTGCAACACACCGCGCCATCCAGCACCGTGATGTTGTCCAGATTCCAGAACGTGCCCCCCGCGCCGTTGCCCGTGTCGGTGGTCAACCGCCACTTGAAGCGAACCCCCTGGCCGGCGGCGGTCGGGGGAAGATTGATGAGTGTGGGAATGAAACCACTCGACGTGCCGGCCCAGACTGACCGTCCGGGCAGCAGGTTGCCCGAAGTGGCATCCAGCGTCCGCGTGTAACCGCCCGAGACGAAACTGCCGCCGGCCGCAACGATGTCCACGTACGGCGCCGTGCCGATCTTGATTTCGAGCAAGCCACCATCGTAAGCGTTGCCGGGATCCGTGGGATCAATCTCCGTGGCGTAATGATTTTGAAAGGATAGTTGCGCCGAAGTCGTAGTGATGGGGATGAGCGGGGAAAGCAATTCACTGATGCCCGGGTCCTCCGCCCCGGTGACAGCCACGCAATTGGGGGCGGAAGCGCCCGATGACGCCGTCGTCACCCAATTGGACGCCGCCCCAGTAACGGTTCGCCCCCAGCCAGCCGGGATGGCCGGGGCCGTGACGGCGTCATAGTTTTGCGTGAACACGGGATTCGGCGACCCCAGGGGCAGGTTGAAAATTACGTCGGGCAAAATGTTCGTTCCGTCCATCAGCGCGAGGATCAAGGCGACTGTTCCGCCGCAGTCGCCCGCGGGGACAAGAATAAAAGGCCGACTCACCGCCGCGCCGCCGCCCACCAAGGCGCCATAGTTTTGCGTGCCAGTGATCGGCCGCACCATGTCATTGCTTCGCAAGGCGGCGACGAGATTCGTCGTCTTGATCGCGCCGATATTCTGCAACGTCAGATTCATGGCCACGACTCCGCCCGGATCGAGTGTGCCGGGCGTGGCCCCGCAGGTGGCCAGGGTCACCGTCGCACCCGCGCCGATCACGACCTTGGCGTTGGCCGGCGGAGCCAGGGCATTGATTAGTCCCTTGCCCGTCGGCGAACCCCAGCCGGTACACAGGTCGTAACCGGCGGTGGCAAAAAAATTGTTGGGGCTGCTGGAGTTGGTGTTGTTACCGGTCTTGATGTCGTGAAAGGCGGTCGCGGCGCCCGCGCCGCGCCCAAGTTCGTACAGGGCCGGGTTGAGAAATCCAACCGACGGCTGCTCGAATGTCGCCGCCTGTTGATTGACCAATGCGGTGAAGGCCGCCCACAACGGCGACGCCACACTGTCACCACCTACAAACCGTTGCGAACCATTATCAGCAATGACCAGGACGTTGTCCGACACCATCGCGACGTCGGGAAGATTGCGGCGGGTGGTGGAACCATGATTGGCCGTCATGTCGAGCCCTTGTTGCCAGGCGGGAATCGGCCAGGCCGGGCTGATTCCACCGCTGCTCGCGCCATCGCCGGTCCCGGCTGAAATCCAACTCCAGGTTTTCTCCGACAACCAGCCGGCGCCCGGACCACGCGTGGACAACGTGGTGCCGCCTACGCTGGTGACGTACGGGTGGTCCGTGGGCGTGGGCGGAGTGCCGGTGTAAGCGCCGGAATCACCGGAGGCATTGAAGTACGACTGGCCCTGCGCCGCGAACTCCTGGAAAATCTGCGTGGTGTTGGCGTCGGTGGAATAAGTCCAGGACGCGCTGAGTTGCTTGGCCACATTGTCCACCGCCATGCGATTGAGAATGGAATTACCCAGACCGCCTTCGTAAACGAGCACGCCCGCCAAACCCGGCGCCATGGCGAGCGCCATCTCGATGTCCAGCGCCACTTCGACGTTGTTGACCCCCGGCTGGCCCGTGAAGCCGTCCAGCAAAATATTTTGTAACGGCAGATTCGTCAGCCCGGCCAGGGTGGCGTATTGGGCGATGTCGGAAACATAGTAGCCGTCAAACTGCAACAGCCCGACGTACTGCCCGGCGCCGGTCAAGGTGACGCCCGGCGCATAGGCGGCGCGAAAATCCTTCCCCAAGTAGGACCCGCCCGCCCCCGAACCAGCTTGCGGCTCACCGCCCTGTGGTTGCGGCATTCGCTGGATTACCAGACTCGCCGGGCGCGGCAACTGGTAATCATCGAGGCCGCTGATTTGCAACACCGGGACCGCCAGATCCAATGCGGGTTCACCACTGGGAGCAAAGAACGTGCGTGCTTCGTTCGGGTGCTCGTACACCAGCAGGTTGATTTTGAAAGCTTTCTCGATTTCCGCGACCGTTCCGGCAGTGTTGAGCAGAAGCCGGTTGGAATAGGTGGCCGTCACGGTCAATCCCTGCGCCTTCAAGAAAGCGGCGACCTCGGCGTAATCCTCGGAAGTTGGGCCAAAGCCATCCGTGAATTGCTCCACCGACAGCCATTGATGATAACGCGGGCTGGCGGGGTCGTAGAGTTCCTGGAGCAGGTTGGTCAGCGCGTCACGGTTTCGCAACGGCAGCCCCACCGCCAGATTCAGACGTTGCTCGGCTGGCAACCGGCCAATCGAGGGCAGCGCCGCAATGTTTGGCGGCAGATGGCCGGAGAGGATTTGCGGTGGCAATTGCGCGGCAGGCAGAACGGTTGCCCCGGACAGGAACAGGATTGAAACCAGCCGAAGAGCACAGCGAATGGCAGCAATTTCGAATCGGCAACGCATGATGAATGTATTCTGGTGACGCCAGAATAGCACATCCCGGCCGCCACCGGACAATAAAATAGCGACCGGGCAGTCAGATCCTCCCGCTGCCTTGCCCTCCTCATCCAGTCAGGGCGAATACCGAAAAACTCCTTGTTGTTGGAACCAGCGAACGCGAAACCAGGTCCCCCGCTCGAGGTGATGGGACTACCCTTGCAGCTATAGATCGTTCAAGTCGGGCTGATGATGAATCGGGGATTTCCTTCCCGACGCCGAACCATTATTAAGTGGTCGTGGCATTCACCAGTTTTCCAGAACAGACTTCGGGGGTGGCGCTGTTGCAACGGTCGTTGCAGCGCGGGCGGTTGGGCCATGCCTATTTGTTTTCCGCCGGGCAACTGGATGCGCTGGAAACGCTGGCCCGCACGTTGGCGAAAACCTTGAACTGCCAACGCCCCGTGCGGAGCGGTGGCGCAGCGGTGGATTGTTGCGACACCTGCGCAATCTGCCGGAAGATTGACCAGTTGGAGCATCCGGATGTGCATTGGGTTCGTCCGGAGTCCAAACTGCGGGTCATCCTGGTGGATCAAATGCGGGAGTTGATGCGGGAAATTCAACTCAAACCGACGCAAGCGACCCACAAGGTGGCGGTGATCGTCGGCGCGGACCGGTTGAAGACGGAGGCGGCGAATGCTTTTCTCAAGACGCTGGAAGAGCCGCCACCCAAGTCGGTGTTGATTTTATTGAGCACCGAGCCAGATCGGATTTTGGAAACCATTTTGTCGCGCTGCCTGCGGCTGAACTTTTCGGGCGAAGGCGCGCGCAAGTGGGACGCGGCGTGGCTGGACTGGCTGGCAAAGTTCAGCGAGCTGTCCGGCGCGGCACAAAAGACCCTGCTCGGGCGGTATCGGTTGATGGATGTGCTGGCGCAACGCTTGGCGGAACTGAAGACGCGGGTGGAGGAGGAGTTGACCGCGCGGTCGCCGCTGGAAAAATACGAGGACGTGGAAAAGGATTTGCGCGAACGCTGGGAGGATGAATTGAAAGCCGCCATCGAGGCGGAGTATCGGCGACAACGGATGGAACTGTTGCTCCTGGTCCAATGGTGGCTGCGGGATGTCTGGCTGCACACCCTCGCGGGCGGACGGGAATTTCTGAATTTTCCGCAAATTGCCGGGGCCGAGCGCGTGGCGGGCCGGCTCACCACGCAACAGGCGTTGGAAAATCTTCGCGTGGTGGAGCAGACGCAACGGTTGTTGCACACGAACGTGCAGGAGGCGTTGACGCTGGAGGTGGGTCTGTTGAAGTTGCAACTGTAACGCGCCACCCGCACTCATTGCATGCCGACTCTCGCGTCCAAACCAGATCCGGCGGCGACGCGGCGCGCAAACGGATGGCCGCGAGTCTCCGCCCTGACCTTCGGCGTGTTTCTGGGCCTGGCCCTCCTCAAGTTCTGCAACCCGCCGGTGATGGACAAATTTGTGGTGCCGCCCACGAGCGGTTACGAATGGGTCATCAGCGCCTGGCCGAATGGCATCGGCTACTGGCTGCTGCTGGTGGTGCTGGCCGTGAGGTTGATCGCGGGAATCAGTGCCGCCTGGCCAAAGTTGCACGGGCCGCGCTGGCTGGTCGCGCTGCCACTGGTCTGGTTGGTCTGGCAGTTCATCTCCGCCACCCACACCGTGGATGCGGACCTCACGCGCGCCACCCTCAAGCATTTCATCGCCGGCGTGACCTGCTTTTATCTCGGGCTTTTCAGTCTGAAGCGCGCGGAGGCAGCGCATTATTTCCTGGGGCCGCTGGTGGCGGCGTTGGCCGTGGTGCTGGTGGTGGGATTGAACCAGCACTTCGGCGGCTTGCAGGAGACGCGCGATTACTTCTACAGCTACCTCTACCGGACCATGAAGGACGTGCCCCCCGAATATCTGAAGAAGCTCGCGAGTGATCGGATCTTTTCAACGCTGTTCTATCCCAACGCGCTGGCCGGCGCGCTACTGTTGCTATTGCCCGCCTCGCTGACCTGGATCTGGCAGGCGCGACAACGCTTCACCGTTGGCGCCCGCAGACTTTTGTGTGGAGTGCTGCTGGCCGGCGGCCTCGCCTGTTTGTACTGGTCCGGATCAAAAGGCGGTTGGCTGCTGGCGTTGACCGGCGGACTGGTCGCGCTGTTACACCAGAATTTTTCTCCCCGACTGAAATGGATTCTGGTCGCGGCCGTGCTGGTCGTCGGCGGGGCCGGTTTCGTCTGGAAATACGCGGGCTTCTTCGAGCGCGGCGCCACGAGCGTGGTGGCCCGGTTCGATTACTGGACGGCCGCGTGGAAAACCGCGGTGGCCAAACCCCTGTTCGGCAGCGGGCCGGGGACGTTCGGCGTCGCTTACGCGGCGATCAAGAAACCCGAATCCGAGATGGCCCGGCTCGCGCACAACGACTACTTGCAGCAAGCCTCGGACTCCGGTTTCCCCGGGCTGATCGCTTACGGCGTTTTCATCGGCGGCATGCTCTGGTACGGACACGCCGGGTGGCGGTCCGACCGTTCCCCGTTACGCCTGAGTATCTGGGTCGGGCTGTTGCTCTGGTCGTTGCAGGCGTTGATGGAATTCACGCTGTATGTCCCGGCGGTGGCCTGGACGGCGTTGGCGTTCGCCGGCTGGTTGCTCGGTTCAACCGACGCGCAACCGGGCAAAGCAGAGTTGCCGTCCCGCGCCGCCTGCGCCAAGCTTGGCGCCACTCAACGTGCGCCCATCTGAAGCAACCTCACTCGCAACCCCCGCCGAAGCCACGCGCTGGCGGGACATCACGCCCCGACAATGGAAGTCCGGCCTCGCCGCCTGGCTGGGGTGGACGTTCGACGGGCTGGAGTTGCACATCTACACGCTGGTGGCGCTGCCGTTCGTGGCGGAATTACTGGGCGGACTGCCCACCACGGACCCGAGCGTGGGACGATACGCTTCGATCATTCAAGGCGCTTTTCTGCTCGGCTGGGCGTTGGGCGGAGGATTCTTCGGGCGCGTTGGCGACCGACTGGGCCGGGCGCGAGCGCTGAGTCTCACCGTGCTGACCTACGCCGCGTTCACGGGCTTGTCGTTCTTCGCGCAGACCTGGTGGCAGTTGCTGATCTTCCGGTTTCTGGCGGCGCTGGGCGTTGGCGGCGAATGGGCCGTGGGTGCCTCGTTGCTCGCGGAGACCTGGCCCAAACGCTGGCGTCCGTGGGTAGCGGCGGTGTTGCAGAGCGGGGTCAACATCGGAATTCTCGTGGCCGTGGTGGCCAACGTATTGCGGGGCGGCCACCCGCCGCGCTATCTGTTCCTCCTCGGCGTGTTGCCGGCGTTGCTGGTGTTCTGGATTCGCCGCGCGGTCCCGGAGCCCGACGAGTGGCAGCAAGCCCGGGAAAAGTCGCAGCACCACGCCCCGAAGCTCGCCGGACTTTTTCGCGGCCCCGTCTGGCGGATAACCTTGTGGACGATGGTGGTCTGCGGGGTTTCGCTGACGGCGCACTGGGCGTTCCTGTTCTGGCACGTGCAACACTTGCGGAATCTGCCCGAAGTATTGACGATGTCCCCGGAGCAGCGGAATAAATTGATCAGCCTGGCATTTTATCTGGTCATCGCCACCTCCATGGTGGGGAACTTCGTGGCGGCGTGGCTGGCGCGGCTGACCGGCTACCGGGCGTCCATCAGCCTGCTGTTCGTGCTCTACTTCGCGACGATGCTGGGCGCGTACGCGGTGCCGCGTGATTATCAATCTTTGCTGTGGTGGTTTCCCTTCATCGGCCTCTGCCAGGGCGTGTTCGGTTTGTTCACCATGTATCTGCCGCCGCTGTTTCCGACGCTGCTCCGCACGACGGGCGCGGGGTTCTGTTACAACATCGGGCGCGTGGTCGCCGCGTTTGGGACGGTGTTTTTTGGGCTCCTCGCGAGTTCCGCCGGCACGTTGAAGACGGTGGATTACCGGCTGGCCTTGTTCTACGCCGGCTTCCTGTTCCTGCCTGCCGCCGTGGCGTGCTTGTTGATGCCGCACGCCCATGACTGAGTCATCGCGCCGTCTGCTCGCATCATGAAACTGAACTCCTACTCCGTGGGCCACGGTCCCACCCTGATCGGGCTGCACGGTTTGCTGGGTTCGCTGGACAACTGGAAATTGACCGCGACGCGGTGGGCCGGGGATTTCACCGTCCACCTGCTGGACCTCCGCAATCACGGTCATTCGCCCCACGCGGACGAATTCAACTATGAAGTGTTGGTCGCGGACGTGGTGGAATTCATCCGCGATCAACACCTCGACCGTGTCCATCTGCTCGGCCATTCGCTCGGCGGAAAAGTAGCGATGCGGTTCGCGCAACTGCATCCCGCGTTGGTCAGCAAACTCGTGGTGGCGGACATGTCGCCCCGCGCCTATCCGGTCGTGCATGCGGAACTGCTGACGGCGATGCTCGCGATTAACCCAGGCGCTTTCCTGCAACGCACGGAGGTTGACGCCGCATTGGCAAGCGCCGTCCCGGATCAACGGTTGCGGCAATTCCTCCTGAAGAACCTTGCGCGCGACCCCGCCGGGAAGCTCCATTGGCGGCCGCATCTGGCGGCCATTCGCGCCGCGCTGCCGCAGTTGAGCGCGGCCCTGCCCCGGACACCGCGCTTTGATGGACCGACCCTGTTCATTCGGGGAGAAAAGTCCGATTACATCCGGGACGAGGACCTGACACTGATCCGGGAGGTTTTTCCGCGCGCGCAACTGCGAACGCTGGCCGGCGCCGGTCACTGGGTTCATGCCGATGCCCCGGCCCAATTCGCCGAAGTCGTATCGGAATTTTTAGTTAAAGAAAACTGAGCAAGCGTTTGCCACGCGCCGGATTTCCCGCAATACTCCGGCCCAACATGAACACCCCCTCCGCCTCAATCGGCGAGCCAATTGCGTGGTGGCGTAATCTGACCCGCTATCATTGGTTTGTCTATGCCGTCGCAACCCTCGCCTGGATGTTTGACTGCCTGGATCAACAACTCTTTCTGCTGGGTCGCAACGGGGCGATGAAAGCGCTTTTGCCGGCCGGAGCGGATGTCACCCTTTACGGCAGCTACGCCACGGCGATCTTTGTGGCGGGCTGGGCCACGGGTGGCTTGATCTTCGGCGCCGTGGGCGACCGTTTTGGTCGCGCGAAAACCCTGGCTGGCACTGTGCTGCTCTATTCGCTCTGCACTGGTCTGTCGGCATTTTCCACTGGTTGGTTTGACTTCGCCTGCTACCGCTTCTTCACCGGCCTGGGTGTCGGCGGGGTCTTCGGGCTGGCGGTGGCGCTGGTGGCGGATGGCTTGCCCGAGCGTTCGCGTCCGGGCGCGCTCGGCACGTTGCAGGCGCTCTCGGCGGTGGGCAACATCACCGCCGGCAGCATCGCCATCTCCCTGGGTTCCATGGAAGGCAAATGGGTCCCGGCCGGCATGTCCTGGAAATACATGTTTCTCGTCGGCGCGCTGCCCGCCTTTCTCTGTGTGTTCATCCTGGCGCAACTCAAGGAACCGGAGAAGTGGGTGGCAGCCCGGGCGGCGGGCAAACTGACGGGCGCCCGGTTTGGTTCGTACGTTTCCCTGTTCGGCGAAGCCCGCTGGCGCCGACCCGCGTTGTTGGGCATGCTGCTGTGCGTGTCCGGGGTGATTGGCCTGTGGGGCATCGGCTTTTTCAGCCCGGAACTGGTCAGCGATGTCGTGAGCAATTCGTTAAGGGCAAAAGGCGTGCCCGCCGATCAAATCGCGCAAGCCAAGACCGTCTGGTCCGGCTGGAACATGGTGTTGCAAAACCTCGGCGCCTTCTTCGGCATGATCGCCTTCACCAAGGCCGCGCAACGCTACGGACGCAAACCGACGTTCGCCGTGAGTTACCTCTGCGCCTTCGTGGCAACCATCGGCTACTTCCAACTCTTTAACGGCACGTCCGACATCTGGATGAGTTTCATCATGGGCTTCTGCCAGTTGGCGCTGTTCGCCGGCTTTGCCATTTATCTGCCCGAACTGTTCCCCACCCGGTTGCGCAGCACCGGCACCAGTTTCGCCTACAATGTCGGTCGCTTCCTCGCGGCGTCCGGGCCGTTCACCCTGGGCAAATTGCAAGCGGCACTGGCCGCCAGCGCCACCAACGCCCTGGGGACCGAGGCAACGGCGGCGGCCAAGGCCGCGGCGAAACTCGACGCGTTCCGTTCCGCCGCCTGTTATATGAGCGCCGTTTTCCTCGTCGGCTTCGTCGTCGTTTTCTTCCTGCGCGAGACCAAGGACCAGCCGCTGCCGGAGGATTTGAAAGTTTAGGTCGGGGAAAGGATTGCCCCGGTATGACCCGTTGCGCCTGGCCGAAGACGGAACTGGACATCGCCTACCACGACACCGAGTGGGGCGTGCCGGTCCATGACGACCGCCGCTTGTTCGAACTGTTGATCCTCGAAGGCGCCCAGGCGGGCTTGAGCTGGTCCACCATTCTCAAGAAGCGCGAGAACTATCGCCGGGCCTTCGACAACTTCGACGCGCGCAAGATTGCCCGGTACGACGCGCGCAAAATGAAATCGCTGCTGGCCGATGCCGGTATCGTGCGCAACCGGCTGAAGCTCGCGGCAACCGTGCAGAACGCCCGGGCCTTCCTCGCGGTGCAAAAGGAATCCGGCAGCTTCGACGCTTACCTCTGGCGATTCGTCGGCAACCGGCCGATCCAGAATCGCCGGCAATCGTTCCGGGACGTCCCGCCGCGCACACCGGAATCCGACGCCTTGAGCAAAGCTCTGCTCCAGCGTGGCTTCAAGTTTGTCGGCTCCACGATCTGCTACGCGTTCATGCAGGCCGCGGGCCTGGTGAATGATCACACCGTGGATTGCTTTCGACACCGGCAGCTTCGTTGAGTTCAGAGTCGCAGGAAAATCTTTCGCTGATACAGAAAGCGCACGAACCAGAACGCGAGCAGCAGGCCGACGATGGAAATTACCAGGTCGCCCATGCCTTGGGCTACATGCGCGTCGAGGTAACTTTGAATGTCGCCACCCGCCAACCGGGTCGCGAGTTTGCTGAAGGTGCCGCCCAGCATGTTTTTGGTGAGGTAAATCGTGATCGAGTTCATGCCCATCCAGACGAAAGGCTGACACCAGGCCTGATATTTCCAGACATCCACGATCAGGTAGAAGGCGCCCAGCAACATCGCGCTGTAACCGCCCGCCACCAGCACGTAGGAGGAGGTCCAGATTTTTTTGATTACGGGAAACTGCATGCCCCAGAGCCAGCCGAGGGCGACACAGACGAGTCCGCCGCCAATCAACCAGAGCAGTTTGCGATCATTGGAAAATTCCGGGCCGCGCAGAATCAGACCCGCGAAAACGCCCAGCAGACACGTGGCCACGGCGGGAATGGTGCTCAAGTAACCTTCGGGGTCCCAGAATAAATCCCAGAGTTTGCCCGGCAGATAGGCGAAATCGAGGTGATTGGACAGGTTGTAGCCTTTTCCGAACTTGCCGGTGACGTAATTGGTCGTGCCCGCGTACATCTGTTTGGCCGCAGCCCAAACAGGGCTATCCTTGATGCAGGAGGGATTGTGCGCGGAATCAGCGTCAGCCGCGCGAAACTGTTTCGCGAGTTCCAACTCACCCGCCTGCTCGGCGAGCGCGGCCAGGTTGTTTTTCTCGAGCTGAATGTCGCGGATGGGAATGAAGGTCATCATCGCCCAATAACCAATCAGCAACCCGCCGCAAATGGCCATCAAGGCGCGCGGCTTGAAGCAGATGAACAGCAACCCGGCCGCCGTGTACGCGAGCGCAATCCGGTTGAGCACGCCCAACAGCCGGATGTCCGGCCAGTGACTCGAAAAGCCGCCCGAGTAGAAAACCCCGATGACATACAACAAAATGCCGCGCCGAAGCACGCGGCCCACCGCCCCAACCCGGCCGGATTCGGCGATGATTTTGGTCAGCGAGAAAACAATGGCCGCGCCGACCATGAACACGAACAGCGGAAAGATCAAATCATAGAAATGGAAACCCTGCCATTCGGCGTGCTCGAGCTGGCCGGCCAGAAATCGCGTGGGCGCGGACGGACGCAGGCGATTGAGCGCTTCCACCAGCGGTTCGGCCCCGATGATCCAGAACATGTCAAAGCCGCGCAGGGCGTCCAACGACATGAGCCGTTTGGAGGTGGCCGGCGGCGCAACTGGCGTCGTGTTTTCACTCATAAAATCCAGAACAGAATGATGGCCAGCAATACGACGAGGCCGGTCAACCACCACACCCAATGCAGACCGCGCGGTTTGGAGGACGCCGACCCGAATTCACGTCGCGTGAAATCCTCATAGTCAAACTCCTCGTCCGGCAGCCCAACATCGGCCGCAGTGGTTTGCTGCGCGTCCTCGGCCCAGCCGGTGTTTTCATCCGCGCCGCAGCCCGGGCAGGCGCGCGCCTGGGGCGGCACCGCGGCGCCGCAATGCGGACAGACCTCGGGCGGCATGATGCGTTTACGGTTTCGACTTCACGAGTGACGAACCAGCCACGGTTTGGAACGGGCGGCTCCGATGGCTCCCGCAGGACCAAGGCGTGAAGCGTCATCCCTAGCAGCCTGTCGGACTTAGCATCGAGATTCTGCGTAAGTACCTGAAGGCCAAGTTAATTCTCTGTGCTGATGAAGTCATAAGATGAATGTTTAGTTGCTGTAGCTGACTATGTTGTGCAAAAGACTTTTTCTAAGTCCGACAGACTGCTAGGTCAGCCAGCCCCGCCTCACCCGGCCGCTGCGGTGTATTCCTCATCGGTCTTCAGGTCCAACCCCATCAACACGTAATCGTGCGCGATGGCCTGCATGTCCTTGACGTAATCCTCCCGCCGCCACAATTCGCTGAAGCCGAGCATGGCGAACATGTGGATCGCCGCTTCCTGCCCGCCAATAAACTCGGCTTCCACCTTTTCCAATCCGGTGGCCCGGGCTACTTCGGTAATTTCATGGATCAATCCGCGGGCAATGCCGCGGCCGCGCACGGCGGGTTTGACCAGCACGCTCACGCGACCGATGTGCCGCCGCCATCCCCCCAACTGCTGGTGCAGGGTGGCCACGCCCACAATCTTGCTCCCGTCCAGGGCGAGCAGCGGCAGATTGCGCCCGAGATCAATCTTCTCGCACCACTCGCGGATCACGGCCACATCCCCCACGCGGTGTTTGATGAACATGCGCTCCTTCTCGGGGATGGTTTGGAAGAGGGCGTGAAACTCCGTCTCGTCCGTGCGTTTCAGGGGACGGAGCTTCACCTTCGAGCCATCCTTGAGCTTGAGGTCTTTCGGATATTTTTGGAGTTCGAGTTCGAGTGACATAACACGTCCTGAGTTTCGTCGCTGGCCGGAGACTGCCCCAACGTGCCACCGGCGGCAAGGCTCAATAACGCGGTGCCGGTTGGCCGGCAATCCCGCGCGCCCGGGCGAGTGTGCGCCGGTCAATTTCCGAGGGGTCCAAACTCCAGCGCCGGGCGAGCTGCGGCACCTTCTCCACGTTGGCCACCAGATAATCCGCCACCGTCCAGTCGCTGGCCGTCGTGGTTTCGCCGTAACCAAAGCATTTCACGCCCAGCGCGATTTCCGCCGGGGTTTTGACCCCTTGATTCCAGACCGTCGCGCCCGCCCAGGCATAGGCGCGCACCACGCGCCCGGATTCGGTCAGCACCCAGGCGTGATGCTGCAACAGCGTGTCGGCTTGAAAGAATTGCACCTGCCCGAGCTTGCGGCTCAATCCGCGGAGAAAACGAAACGTGACGTCCACGTCCTCGCCGGGTTCGGGCAAACCGGCGCCAAAGACCAGCGTCCACCCATTGACCGGCGGGGCGATGAACAGCGAGCGCTCGCCCGTGAGCCCTTCGGTCCACGAACACGGCCGGGGATTGCGCAGCCCGAGCGCGGCTTGCACCGCCGGGATCTGCCGCGTGCGAATCGCCAGCCAACAACCGGGTCGGATCAGCCGGTGGCCAAGCAGACTGAACGGCTCGGAAAAATCAATCGGACGGGCGATGGGAGTGGAGGCTCGGTGGCGCTCCAGCAACAGACGCCGGACGAGCGCAAGCATGGCCATGCCGCCGCCGAGCGCAAAAAGCAACAGCGCCAACAGAAGGACCGGGATGAGGTCTCCGCCGTTCATGCCGCTCCGATTGTAGGCCGCGCGAACGAATGTTCAATCCGAAATTCGCCGATCAAGAAAACTCGTTCTCACGTTCGCGCCCGGGGCGAGGATCGCAACGCGGAAGCCACGGGAGCCGGGGCGGACATACTTGGGCCGGTCGCACGTTGGTTCATCACGGCCCGGGCTCCTGGGTCCGCCGCAGCGTGGCCCGCCATTTTCGCAACACACGAACAAACACGGCGTCGGCCTTCTCGCTAAACACTTCCACGAATGAGTGACCCAGTCGGGTCGCCTGCCACAATGACGCGGCGAAAACCACGACAAAGCCCAATTGATTCTGCCAGCCGTCCAGTTTCCATTGCCCCCGCCAGAACCAGACGGGTCGGCGAAAGAGCGGTTCGCCATAGGCAATCGGCCAGAGATCCCCCACCGTCGGCCCGCGCGACCCGAGCAAATCGCACAACAGATGCAGGTGAAACGTCACCAGGCACAGCAGCAATGTTCGCCAGCGATTCCGCGCAAACAACGTGAGCACGCCGGCCACCACCAACGCGCCCGGCCAGCCGTGGGTCAAATAGTGGTGATACTGCTGGTAGTAATGATATTGGTTCGGCGTGCCGGAAATCGTGGCGCGGGCGACGTCGGCGACCAAGCCAAGTCCGTCGAGGTCCGGCAACACGCCCGCCAGCGTTACGAGTTTTCGATCTCGCGGATCCGTGGTCGTAACCGAGGCCACCAGCCAGCTTCCGACGAAGTGGGTCAGCGGCGACACAAAAACCTTTCACCGCCAGCTCGTCGCCAGCCAGAAGCAGCCGACACCCATTGCGGCCACGGCGCAGGTCCCCATCAAGCCGCGATAGACTTTCAATCCGCTCGCGCCGCATTGAGCCGCCAGCCAACCCATGCCCCAGGAGAATCCCGCCATCGCCGCGACAGTCCCCAACCCAAACGCGATGAGGTAGGCCACCGCCTGGGCCGTGTTCGGAAATGCCAGCGCCGGCAACACGCCCAGAAAATGCGAACTCCCCGCCAGCCCATGCAGCGTCCCGATCCCAAAAGCCGCGTGCGTGTGTCGGTGCGCGTCCGGACTCTCGTGGGCATGGCTGTGACCGTGTGTGTGGAAATGCAAATGCCGCTCGCCGCCGTGTTCGTGCTCGTGGATATGGATGTTGTGCTTGAGCGCACGATTCAACGCCCACAGGCCGATGCCGAAGAGCATCACGCCCACGAACCGTTCACCCCAGCTTGAAAGCAGGTCCACCGGAATCAGATCCCGCAACCACAAGGAGAGCAGCCCCACTGCCCCCACCCCGGCCGAATGTCCCAATCCCCAGCGCATTCCCGGCACCCAGGCGCGTCGCGGTTGTCGCACCGCCAGCGGCGCCACGGCCGTGAGATGGTCCGGGCCTGTCAGCACGTGGACCAAGCCCGCAATCAACCCGGTCAAAATGGCAATCATAGTCAAATCGTTTGAACCGACGAACGAAGACTGTGCGCGATTCCCACCGCGAGCGCAAAGAAAACCGCGCTCGATAAAACCGCGCCCGCGAAAGTGGAATCCATGCTATCCCTCCAACTGCTGCGACTGGGCGCTGCTGGCTGCCGAAGCCCGACCACGCTCAAGCCACTCATACAACATCGGGAGCAAAATGAGCGTCAGGAAGGTGGAACTCAGGATGCCGCCGATGACGACGGTCGCGAGCGGACGCTGCACTTCCGCGCCCGCGCCGCTGGCAATGGCCATCGGCACGAAACCAAGCGAGGCCACGAGCGCCGTCATCAGCACGGGCCGCAAACGTGTCATCGCGCCTTCGCGAACACACGTCGGCACGTCGCGGCCCTGTTCGCGGAGCAGGTTGAAATAGGAAATCAGCATCAACCCGTTGAGCACGGCCACGCCGGAGAGCGCGATGAAGCCCACGCCCGCCGAGATGCTGAACGGCAGGTCGCGCGCCCAAAGCGCGAACACGCCGCCGGTGACCGCGAGCGGGATGCCGGTATAAACCAGCAACGTCTGCCGCAGGCTGCCGAGCGCCATGAAGACGAGCACGAAGATGAGGCCGAGCGCGACGGGCACAACGATGGCGAGCCGGGCGCGGGCTTGCTGCAAATTCTTGAACTGGCCGCCGAACTCGATGGTGTAGCCATCGGGGAGTTTGATTTGTTCCGCGATCTTCTGCTGCGCTTCCCGGACGAAGCTCTCCACGTCGCGGCCGCGCAGGTTCACCATGATGGCGGCGCGGCGCTGGCCGAATTCGCGCGCGATGGCGGCGACCTGTTCGACCACCTTGAAGTCCGCGACCTGGCCAAGGGTGAGCAATCCGCCGTCGTCCACGCGCACGGGCAGGCGCTTGAGGTCGTCAATCTTCTCGCGCAACTCCTCGTTCAGGCGCACCACGATGTCGAACCGGCGGTTGCCTTCGATGAGCTTGCCGACTTCCTGCCCGGCGAGCGCGGTGTGGACGACCTCGTTCAATTCGGCGGCGTGGATGTTGTATTTCGCCATCGCCTCGCGCTTGGGAACGATTTCGAGCAGGGGTGATTTGCCGAGGGCATCGAACTCCACGTCCGCCGCGCCGGGAATTTTCTCCAGAATCTCGCGGGCCTCGCCGGCAATCGTTTCGATCACGGCAAAGTCCTCGCCGAAGACCTTCACCGCGATGTCGGCGCGTGTGCCTTCGAGGATTTCGTTGAAGCGCATTTCAATCGGCTGGCTGAACAAATGGCCCTCGCCGGGGACGTGCTTGCCAAGTTCCTCGGCCATCAACGCGGCCAGCGCCTCCTTGCTGATGGGCTTGCCGTCCACTTTGCGCCAATGATCGAGCGGCTTGAACATGATGTAAGTGTCCGCGACGTTCACGCCCATCGGGTCGCTGGCAATCTCCGCCGTGCCCAGGCGGCTGAAGACGTAATCCACTTCGGGAAACCGGGTCAGCAGCACCTTTTCGCCGCGCTTCTGCATGTCCACGCTGGCGTCAATGCCGATGCTCGTGGTGCGGATCATGTGCGTGGCGAACGAGCCTTCGTCCAATTGCGGCACGAACTCCGCGCCGAGTTTGGTGAAAACGAACGCCGCGAGCGCAAGCAGCGCAATCGCCGCGCCGGTCACGGGCCAGCGGGCGCGCAAAGAAAAGTTTAGGAACGGGGCGTAGAGCTTTTTGGCGAAACGTATCACCAACGTGTCGTCGTGGCTGATCTCATTAGCACCGGGCTTCAGCCCGGTGTCCGGGGGCACGTCGGTGTGGGAAGCCGTTTCAACGGCTTTGTCCGAACGGGAAGCCGCTGAAGCGGCTGAAGAAGTGTTGCCGCCGCTCGTCACCGGGCTGAAGCCCGGTGCAAATGAGCTGGTGGAAGCGTCCTTGTCGTTTTCGGGTGATTGCTCACACGCTTTTTCTTTTCCAGATTTTCCGCTCCCCAGCAGATACGAGCAGAGCGCGGGCATCAACGTAAGCGCCAGCGCCAGCGCGCCGACGAGCGCGAAGATGACCGTGATGGCCATCGGCTTGAACATTTTCCCCTCGATGCCCGTGAGCGCAAGGATCGGGAAATAGACAACGGTAATGATGACGACGCCGAAGAACATCGGACTGGCGACTTCCTTGGCGGCAACCAACACTTCCTGCGACCGTTCGCCAGCGGTCAGGCGGCGCTTGAGCTTGTGCTGCTTCTCGGCGAGATGGCGGATGATGTTTTCCACCATCACCACCGCGCCATCAATGATGAGGCCGAAATCAATCGCGCCCAGGCTCATCAGGTTGCCACTCACCTTGCCCTGCACCATGCCGGTCATGGCGAACAGCAGCGACAGCGGAATGGCCAGCGACACGATGAGCGCCGCGCGCCAGTTGCCGAGCATGACGAGCAGCACGACCACGACGAGGATGGCGCCCTCGAACAAGCTCGTTTCGACCGTGTGAATCGTCCGGTCCACGAGCACGGTGCGGTCATAGACGGGAATGATTTTTACGCCGGCGGGCAGCTTGGTTTGAATCTCCCTCAACTTTTCATCCACGCGCTTGGCGACGAGGCGGCTGTTCTCGCCGGTGAGCATCAACGCACCGCCCAGCACGGTTTCGTCGCCGTTGTAGGTGGCCGTGCCGGTGCGGACGGCCTTGCCGATGACCACGTCGGCCACATCCTTGACCCGCAGCGGTGTGGCGCGCGAGCCGAACTTGAGCGGCAGATTGGCGATCTCCTCGGTGGTCTGCACGCGGCCGGCGGCGCGGACCACGACTTGTTCGCCGCCCAGTTGAATCACGCTGCCGCCCGCGTTCTCGACGTTTTCGCCGATGGCGCTGGCAACTTCGCTGAACGACATGCCCACGCTTTTGAGCCTGTCGGGATTGGGCTGGATGACGATCTGCTTTTCGTAACCACCCTGCGCGTTGACTTCCGCGAGGCCCGGCGTCGAGCGCAAGCGGGGTTTGATGAGGTAATCGTGGATGAGCTTGAGTTCCATCAACTGCGCCTCGCGCGTGGCGGGAATCTGAATCTCATTAGCACCGGGCTTCAGCCCGGTGTCTGGTGGCACGTTGGTGTGCGAAGCCGTTTCAACGACTTTGTCCGAACGGGAAGCCGCTGAAGCGGCTGGAGGAGATTCAACGCCGCTGTTCACCGGGCTGAAGCCCGGTGCTAATGAGAGGTGGCGGTTGAGGTTCGTTTCATACTCAACGACGTAATAATAAATCTCGCCCAGCCCGGTGCTGATGGGCGCGAGCTTGGGAGTCAAGCCCGGCGGCAATTCATCCATCACCGTCTGCAATCGCTCACTGACGAGCTGGCGTGAGCGATAGATGTCCGTGCCGTCCTCGAAGATGAGGTTGACCTGCGAAAGCCCGAACTTGGAGAGCGAGCGCAACTCGGTGAGGCCGGGGATGCCCGACATCTCGTTCTCGATGGGAAAGGTGACGAGCTTTTCGATCTCCTCCGGGGCGAGCGCGGGGATGGCAGTGTTGATCTGCACCTGGACGTTGGTGATGTCCGGCACGGCGTCAATCGGCAGGCGCAGCGCCGACCACACGCCGATGCCGATGAGCACGACCGTCGCGATCAGCACGAACACGCGCTGGCGGACGGAAAATTCGAGAAGGCGGTTGAGCATAGGGTCAGAGGGCAGAGGGCAGAGGACGGAAATCAGGAGACAGACCTGAAGTGGTTCCAGAATTCCGCTTTCCCTGTAGCCGCCGACGTGAGGAGGCGGAAACTCTCGAAGGTGCGAAACCTTCCGCCTCGTTACCTCGGCGGCTACGAATTTTGAAACCACTGCTCCAGAGATCAGAGGGTGGAATTATCCGCTTGGATGAGCGCTGGGCTTGGGCAGAATTCGAGCCATGCAAATCAGATCGGCCAAGGAACTGGTCGCGTACCAGAAGGGGTATGAGCTTGCGATGCGGGAATTCAAATTGAGCAAGACATTTCCAGCGGAGGAACGGTTTGCGCAGACGAGCCGGATCCGCCGCGCCTCGCGCTCGATTTGCCTGAACCTTCGGGAGGCCTGGGCCAAGCGCCGGTATGAAGCGCACTTTGTCTCGAAACTGACGGACTGCGACGGCGAGAACGCGGAAACCGATTCGTGCCTGGATTTCGCCCATGACTGCGGCTACCTCACGGCGACGGAACACTCCGAACTGACGTCGCTGAGTTCCGAGGTCGGTAAATTGCTTGGCTCGATGCTGGCTCATCCTGAAAAATGGTTGCTCGTTTCTGATCGCTAATTTCTGTTCTCTGACCTCTGACCTCTGACCTCTGATCTCTGTCCTAATGGCTGTGTCCGCCGCCCTTCGTCGCGCGGAGTTCGACCAGCCAGAGGGTTTGCACGGGCGTGGTGACGACTTGATCGCCCGCGAGCAAGCCATCGGTGATTTCCACCCAGCCATCGGCTTCCGCTCCGGTTTTGACCGGCGTGCGCAGGTAGGCTTCGCCGTTGACGGCATAGACGTATGTGCCCTCCGCCGTTCGCAGCAACGCGGACTGCGGCACGACGGCCACGGCCTTATCGCGCGGCAGGCTGATTTGAGCGGGGACAAACTCGCCAGCCTTCAGCGCCGTGATGGCATTTGACACCCCGACGATGACTTCGGACTCGCCGAGCGCCAGCGCCTTTTGAACCGCGAGGACCACACCGGCAAGTGAGTTGGTGGTGCTTTTCAAAACCTGCACCGGCTGGCCGGCCTTCACGAAGGCGGCGGTGTCGGCCGCGACGAAGGCCGAGCCATGAACGTCGCAACCGGAATGATCCGCCTGGTTCGGCAGGTGATGGTGCTTCTCGCCGAAGACCTGAACGGTGAGGCGAATCTGATTGGGCAGTTTGCGCTCCGTCACGTCCGCGACTTCGAGACCCAGGAGTTTTTTTGTTTCCTCGGTGACACTGACTCCCTTGCCAACCTTGAACGACGCGCCGGAAGGGGATCCTTCCTCGTGACCGTGCTCGTCGTGCCCGGTGTGACTTGCTTCCTCGCTGTGGTCGTGACCGTCGCCCTCCCCATGAACCTGGGAGCGCTGGCGTCTCGCCGGCTCGTTAGAGTCCGCAGCGAAGGAAGTCGCCGGCGAGACGCCGGCGCTCCCAGACCCCAAGCCCCGGTTCAGGGGTTCAGAGCGCGAACTTGCGTTCGGCGAATTCTCACCATGAACCGCTTCCTTGTCATGGTCGTGATCGTGGCCCTGGCCATCGCCGGCCTCGTGCTTGTGACCGCAACCCATGAGCAACGAGCCGGTAACCAGCCCGGCGAACAGGATCGTGGTGAAACGAGGGGGCTTCATTTCTTTTCCTCGGTCGGCGTGGTTTGCAAGAGTGGCGATGGCAGGCCGGTGAGTAATTCGAGTTGCGCCGCCGCCGCGAGCGCCTCCTGCTTCGTGTCGAGCAACCCCTCGACGGCGTCGAGGTATTGCTTCTGCAACTCGACGTAGGTGGAGATGGGCACGGCGCCGAGCCGGTAATGGCGGTCGGCCAGTTCGGCGGCCTCCTTGAAATGCTGGACGGAATCGGGCCGCCATTTCGCCATCTCGCGAAGTTTGGTTTCGTACGTCAACGCCGCTGCGAGGACCTGACGCTGCAACTCGCGCTCCGTGACGTTCAACGAGACTTGTGCCTGCAGTTGGCGCGCGGCGGCGGCTTCGATGCCGCCCTGGTTGCGATTCCACAACGGCAGCGGCAGCGAGACACCGAGGCCGATGATGCGCTCGCGGTCGCCGGCATTCTCCTCGGAGTAGGTCGGCCCAATGCTGATGGCCGGGTAACGCTCGTTCTTCGCGAGGTCCACGCGGAAACCCTGCTGCGCGAGTTCGACGGCGCGCAGGCGCAGTTCAAAGTTGTTGGTCCGCGCCCGGGCCAGCAGCGTGTCAGTTGATTCGACGGGCCGAAACGTCAGCGGCGTTTGCGCCACGGTCAGGCGCGTGTCCGGAGCCGAACCGCGAAGCTGATTCAACTCCAGCAACGCTGCCTGTGCGGCCAGGGCGGCTTCGCTGGCTTTGCGTTGCGCGTTGAGTTCGGTCGCCTCGATGACGCGCGTTTCCAGCAACGGCGTGAGGCCCGCCGGGTCGCGTTGCACGAGGACCTCGCGCAAGGCCTTGAACCGGTCAGCTACCTCGGTCGCTGCGGTGGATTTTTCCTGTGCCGCGAACAGCCCATAGCCCAGCGCCCGCACGCGACCGGCGAGGGCGACTTTGAAGCGCTCAAACCCAAGTTGCGCCAGTTCGAGATCGTGGTTGGCGATGGACTTCCGCAGGCCGATGCGACCGGGCCACTCGAACGGTTGCATCACGGCCACCGACCACGCGACGCCCTCGGCGCTCAGTCCGCCGCTGGTGACACGTTTCTGCCCCACGCCACCGCTGATTTCCGGGTTGGCGAGCAGGCCCGCCGTGCGGCGGCCGGCTTTGGCTGCGGTGATCTCGGCCTCGTAAAACTTGAGTTCCGGATTCTGCTCGAGCGCCTCGGCGACGAGGGCGTCGAGCGAGTAGTGCGCGCTGGAGTTGGGCGTGTTCGTTTCCTGACCGTTCGCCGGAAACGGCATCAAGCCGGCCAGCGCCGTCATCAGAATCAACGGCAAAACGAATTTCAATTGTTTCATAATCAAACGAGCGGAAAATTTTGCACTGGTTCAAACCAATCGGAGAATTGCAGCGCGCCGTGCGAGCGCACCACGGGCTTCCTCAAGCTGTCCGCGCAGGAACGATTAGGAAACGCAGGAAGGAGCGCGTGGCGGAAGCGCCGCGCGGAAGGAAAACTGCCAGCCCCGGAGAAGTTCAGGCGGATTCGGATCGGTAACCAGGCCAGAGGTGGTGGTGGCGGGTTCAACGACCGCAAGAAGAACCGCAGTTAGAATCGGAGACGGCACCCATGACGGCCCGGGCAAAACCAGATGACCATCCTCGGTCTTGTTAAAGCCGGATTCGACAGACGCGCAACCATCCGTGCCACAATCCGCGTCCGGGTGCGCCTCGGCCACCGCGTTGTCGGCACAGGCGAGGAAATCGAGACCCGGCAATTTTTCCAGACGGCAATGACTTGTGGCCAGCGGCCATAGGGCCACCAGCGTCAACGTCAGTAAAATCTGGAATGACTTCACGGAGGATAAGATGCCTGTCCGCCGAAAATGTTCAATGCGAATGTGGCGCGGCGCCTGCCGTTGGGCGGACGGGACGTTCCGACGCGCCGCTCTGCGCGGCGCGACTCCTCGCAGCGCGAGGAGTTCCACCACTCAAATTCAGTGGGCAAAGCAACTCGGCGTCCGCCACCAGGCGGGTGCGTTCGAGAGTTCCACCGCTCCAATTCAGTGGGCAAAGCAACCGCTCGGACGAAGGGCCGAGGCAAGCGACGTTGCCTCGCGGCGTCAACCGGTGCCGTTTCCTCGACGTGAGGATTAAAATCCTTCGGTCGCGCGCTCGATCTGGTGGAAATAATTCATCCAGAAATGGATGACGTAGTAGGCGATCGCGAGCGCCACCAGGAGGTAGATGATGCGCGGCAGCCATTGGGCAACGGCGTGAATTTTGCGCGAACCTTCCTCCTGATAATACGCGTGCAATCGGCGCAAGGTTTCGTCCAGTTTTCCGCTGACTTCGCCGGAATGATACTGGTTGGCAAACAAGTCGGGGAATTTTCCACTGGCGGTGACGGCTTCCGCCGGAGTCTGGCCCGCGCGCACGCTGGGCAGAATGCCCTCCACCGTGCGGCGCAGAGTCGGGGAGCCGCTCACCGCCGCCGCAAGCTCCCAGGCTTCGATGATCGTGACGCCGGCGCTGATGAGCGCTTCGAGCGACACGGAGAGGCGCGCGAGGGCGAGGTCGCGCCGGCCGCTGCCCAACAACGGAAAGTAGCGGAGCAAGCGCTCGAGGAACAAGCGCCACGCTTCACCATGCCGGCTTTGCGCCGCGTAAAGCGTAAGGGCGACCAGCGCATAAATGGGAAGCAAGACTCCGCCGAGGATGGCCAGTCCGCTCGCCAGATTCCAAGTGCTCACGTACCGGATGAAGGCGAAGATGAGGACCGCAAAGTGCAGCAAAAAAACGGGGTAGGCCAGATCGCCGATTAACCGTCGGGCCATCCGGCCACGTTCGGCGTAATGCTGGGCCAGCAGACGAAAACAGGTGTCGAGCCGGCCGCTGCGTTCGCCGGCATCAATCAAGGCGAGATCAAAAGGTGCAACCCAATCTCCCGAGCGCGCGAGGGCTTCGCTGAAGGTGAAGCCGGCGGCAATTTCCTGGAGCATCCGGTTCAGCGGCTCACGAAAAGCGCGGGTGGGCGGGTGGCGTTCCAGTTGTTCGAGGGCTCTTTGGAGCGGCAGGCCGGCGGCGATGAGTTGCGCGAGTTGATGATAAAGCTCCGCGCGCCGGTTGAACTGGCCGGGTGTGATGAGGGCGGCGACGGGAGGCATTGAGGTAAATGACCGGCCACGCTAAAGCGTCGGACCCCAATCCGACGCCAATCCAAAAAATTTCCGCCGCGGTCCGGGCCGGTTGGAGAACCGGCGGCCCAACGGCTCAGGCAATCGCGCCGTCGAGCAGCGACTTGATCTTCGCCTTGCCGCCGGCAATGCCGACGTGTTGGGCGACGATTTCACCGCCTTTGAAAACCAGGAACATGGGAATGGACTGCACGCGATAGGTGGCCGCCAGTTGCTGGTTCGCGCCTTCCTCGATGTTGAGTTTGGCGACCTTCGCCTTGCCGGCATATTCCTCGGCGAGTTCGTTGAGCACGGGACCGATCTGTTTGCACGGTCCGCACCACTCGGCCCAAAAATCCACGAGCACGGGCGTGGCGGACTTGAGCACTTCCGACTCAAAATTCTGCGCGGTCACAGTAACAGTTGCGGGAGAGGCCATGATAGTAATAAAGCTGTCTGGTAAATCGTGATGAAATGAACAGGTTGTGCCAGCTGCGGATTCAGACTGTGGGCAGCATGAACGCCAGATAAATGACGCTCGCCAGCGCGACGATGCCGGCAATCATGGCCGCCACGGCCAGGCCCACATCCAATCCGCTCACGGTAGGAGCGGCTGACTGAGCGGGAGCAGGGCGACGCGCCGGAGCGGAAGCCGCAGCGGGACGTTGCGCGACGGGAGCGGAGGAGGCGCGCGGAGCGGCCGCAGCCGGCGCAGCGGCAGCCGGGGCGCTCGCGGGAGCGCTGCTGGCACCGGTCGGCCCACCCGGCGGCAACGTCGGCAGCTTGATCGTGGGGGCGGCCGTCGGCTTCGGCGGCAGATTGATGCGAACGGTTTCCTTCTTGGGTTGGACCTTGCCGGTTTCCTTTTTTGGCGGCAGGGCGCCCGCAGGCACGTTGGGAATGTTCTCAGCCATAAAATTACTCTGTTGTTCGCCCAAGATAAATTTCCTCACCGTTCTGTCAAACTCTTATTCCGACCACTCCGAATCCAAATCGTCACGCACCCATCCACGGATGCGATTGGAAGTGACGGTCAGGGGCGCGGCGTTTACGCCGTTCAACGGCGAAAATACGGGGGCGATCGGCGGTTTCAAACGCACTGCGCGGACGCACCGTGAAGCGGGCTGAAGCCCGCGCCCCCTTGAGGTTGACCGCCACTTCCATTCGCACTCGAATCCACTCGGTTCTCGACAGGCGCGGCCCATTCCGGTTTCCTTGGCCCGGTTTTTCTGACGAGATGAATTCCGAAATGCTCTCCAAGGCCAAGTCGCTCGGGTTTTCCGACCGGCAGATCGCCCATTTGACCGGCCAGACCGAAGACGCCGTCCGCGCCGAACGCAAACGGGCCGGCCTGGTGCCGAGTTACCGCCTGGTGGACACTTGCGCCGCCGAGTTCGAGGCCTACACGCCTTATTACTATTCGACCTACGACCGCGGCGACGACGAAATCAAAGGCAACCGGGCGAAGAAGGTGATGATCCTCGGCGGGGGGCCGAACCGGATCGGACAAGGGATCGAGTTCGACTATTGCTGCGTTCACGCCGCGTTCGCGCTCAAGGAGGACGGTTTCGAGACCATCATGGTGAATTCGAATCCGGAAACCGTCTCCACGGATTACGACACGAGCGACAAGCTCTTCTTCGAGCCACTGACGCTCGAGGACGTGCTGCACATCTACGAGCGGGAGCAATGCTGGGGGGCGATTGCGCAGTTCGGTGGGCAGACGCCCTTGAATCTCGCGCTGGGATTGCAGCAGAACGGCGTCAACATCATCGGCACCTCGCCCCAGAGCATCGAGATTGCCGAGGACCGCAAGTTGTTCGCCGCGATGTTGCACAAGCTGAACATCCCGCAACCACCCAACGGCCTGGCCACGAATGAAACCGAGGCGCTCGTGGCTTCCCAGCAGCTGGGCTACCCCGTCCTGGTGCGCCCAAGCTTCGTGCTCGGCGGGCGCGCGATGCAGATTGTCTATTCCGACGCGGAATTGTCGCACTATATGAAGTTCGCGGTGGAGGCGTCGCCGGAGCGTCCGGTGCTGGTGGACAAGTTCCTGGAAGACGCGACCGAGGTGGATGTGGACTGCATCACGGACGTCGGCCATCCGAACGGCGGCACGATTGTCATCGGCGGCATGTTGGAGCACATCGAGTTCGCCGGCGTCCATTCCGGCGACGCGGCCATGGTGTTGCCGCCACACACGCTCCCGGAAAAGGTCATCCGCACCATTCGCGATTACACCCACGCGATGGCGCGCGAGTTGAACGTCATCGGCTTGATGAACGTGCAGTACGCGGTCAAAGGCGAAACGGTGTATGTCCTCGAAGTGAACCCACGCGCCTCCCGCACCGTGCCGTTCGTGAGCAAGGCGATCGGGGTCCCGCTCGCGAAACTCGCGGCCAAGGTGATGGCCGGCAAGACGCTCCCGGAACTGGGTTTCACCGAAGAAATCTGGCCGAAGTATTGGGCGGTGAAGGAATCCGTGTTTCCGTTCAACCGGTTCCATGGCCAGGACATCTTGCTCTCGCCCGAGATGCGTTCGACCGGCGAGGTCATGGGCCTGGACGCCGACCTGGGCATCGCGTACGCAAAGTCGCAGATGGCGGCGAACGCACCGTTGCCGACCGGCGGCACGGTGTTCATCAGTGTCAGCGACGCGCACAAGGCCGAGGCGGTCCTCACCGCGCAGGAGTACGTGAAGTTGGGATTTGAACTGGTGGCCACCAGCGGGACTGCGGCCGTGCTGGAAAAGGCCGGGATGGCAGTGCGGCGGATTTTCAAAGTTTCGGAAGGCCGGCCGAACGCGGTGGACCTGATGAAGAACAAGGAAATTCAACTGGTCATCAACACGCCCGCCGGCCAGTTACCGCGCGCCGATGAAGTCAAGATTCGCACCACGGCCGTCTATACCGGCACGCCGATCATGACGACCATGAGCGGCGCCAAGGCAGCCGCCTCAGGGATTGCCGCGCTCAAGAAAAATGGTTACGCGGTGAAGACGGTGCAGGAATACCACTGAGCACGCCACGGTTGCTGGCTAACGCTCAAGCCGACGGGGAGGAAACCTTACCCGAGCCGATGCTCAATATGAGCAATGGTCGCGCATCCACGTCACATCCGGATTGTTCGGGCTGGGTACGTTCAGTGGCAAGCCGGTACGGAGCGGCGGACACGTCCGGGGATCGCGCCACTTGTGGATTTCCGAATGACCGTCCGCGAAGGAGAATCCAGCAGCCTTGTTGTGATAGCTGGCCGGGTAGTCCACGATTTTTGTCGTGGCGGGATTAGGGTAACCATCCATCTCGGTTATGAAAAAGCCGTCATTGATGCTGTCCGACCGCTCGTCCAGCAGCACGAACGTCATGGCCGGGCCGGGATGGTTCATTGCGGTTAATTTTCGATAGATGACTGAATTGCGCGCGCCGAGTGACCAGCCGCCTTTGTAGTTGTCGCCCGGCGAATCACCGTTGCCACCCACCCAGTTGCTCATGGTGACACTGCGCACACGCGGGACCTGCTGCCCTTGGGCATTGATGCCGAAGGAGCGATCCGCCGGACAATGCCAGATGTCCACCGAATTGCCGCAATAGCGCCAGAGGATGCTTTTGCGAATCGTCGTGTCGAGATTCCAGTTGTCGGAGGCGCGAGGGTTGGCATCGTCGAGAATCCCCGGTACCCAGACGTACGGCGCGTTGGCGCCCGTGGCATAGCCGTAGGGAATGACGTCGTGGTTATCCTCGGCGTACATGCGCCAGGCAAACGTCAACTGCCGGGTGTTGTTCATGCACTGGATGCCTTGGGCCTTGGTCTTGGCCTTGGAGAGCGCGGGTAGCAGCATCGCCGCCAAAATGGCGATGATGGCGATGACAACCAGGAGTTCAATCAAGGTGAAGCCACGTTGCGGTGCGCCGGGGACGCAAACCTTGGTCAAACGCGGACTGACGATGTTGCTTTTCATGTGTTCCAAGATGTTTGTACCCCCATAAGTTCCGGGATGCAAGCGGCAACCTCGTGGAAAAAAGCCGGGGGCGCACTTCACTTGCTTGCAGCGCTGCCTTAACCCGCAGCGTTCACACGCAGCTTGGAATGTTGACACCCCGCCGCGTGGGGGCACGCGGCCTGATGTTTAGGCCGATTCCTGTAGGCCGCGTGTCTCCACGCGGCGTTTGGGTGAGTTTCGAAAACGCCTCACATAACCCGCTTTTTTCACAATCGCAGAGCCGACCGTTGGGTGGATTTCATTAACACCCCACTTCAGTGGGATGCCCCGCAGCCGCAACACTCCATGAACCGCTTCAGCGGTTTTACGAGCCGCCCCTAACCGCTGAAGCGGTTCGGTCTCCAGGCCGACGCCGAATCACCCCACTGAAGTGGGGTGTTAATGAGATTGGCGGTCGCATGTCTGGCGAGTTTGTGAAATTTTGCAGGCTGACGCCGACCGACAACTCGGGCTATTTCCCCTCCGGGATCCGCATCCCGTAGAACGAGCGATAGACAAAAAACAGCGCCACGAGGAAGAAGCACGCCCCGATCATGGTCTTGGTGGATTGCGCTTTCATCGTAACGGCAATTTCCACCGCCAGCAGCCCGAACAGCGTGGTGAATTTGATCACCGGGTTCATCGCCACCGAACTCGTATCCTTGAAGGGATCGCCCACCGTGTCGCCGACGACCGTGGCGGCGTGGAGGTCGGTGCCCTTCTGGCGCAGGTCCACTTCCACGATTTTTTTGGCGTTGTCCCACGCGCCACCGGCGTTGGCCATAAAGATGGCCTGGAACAAGCCGAAGAAAGCGATGCCGATCAGGTAGCCGATAAAGAAATAGGGGTTGAAGAAGGGAAGCGCGAGCGCGAAGCAAAAGACGACGATGAAGATGTTCCACATGCCCTTCTGCGCATAGACGGTGCAGATGCGGACGACTTCCTTGCTGTCCTTCTCCGAGGCGGTGGTGGCATCCAGTTTCATGTTCTCCTTGATATAAACCACGGCGCGATAGGCGCCGGTCACCACCGCCTGCGTGCTCGCGCCGGTGAACCAGTAGATGACGCCCCCGCCCATGATGAGGCCGAGGATGATCTCCGGCTGGACGACGCTCAAGGCAGCGACCACTTCCTTGAACGGCCCGCTGCCGCCGGCGGCCAGTTGCGCCTCATACAAACCTTGCAGCAGCATGATGATGCCGAACACCATGGTGGTGGCCCCGACCACGGCCGTGCCAATCAACACCGGCTTGGCCGTGGCCTTGAACGTATTGCCCGCGCCGTCGCCTTTCTCCAGTTGATACTTGGCGTTCTCGAAGTCCGCTTCAAAACCAAAGTCGCGTTTGATCTCGGCCTTGATGTCCTTGCGACTTTCAATCTGGCTCAACTCGTAAACGGACTGGGCGTTATCCGTGACCGGCCCGTAGCTGTCCACCGCGATCGTCACCGGCCCCATCCCGAGAAAGCCAAACGCCACCAACCCGAACGCAAAAATCGGCGCGGCAAAAGGGAACTGCGCCGGCATGATGCCCTGCAGCGCCGCGTTGGTGGAGAATTGCCACGCGGCGAACATGAGCACCAGGATGCACAACCCCATCCAGAACGCGGAGAGATTGCCGGCGACAAATCCGGACAGGATGTTCAGCGACGCGCCGCCGTGCTTGGAACAGTTGGTCACTTCCTGAACGTGGCGGGAGTTGGTGCTGACGAACACCTTGGTAAACTCCGGGATGAGCGCCCCGGCCACCGTGCCGCAACTGACGATGCTGGAGAGCACCCACCAGAGGGCGGGCTGCGGCACGCCGTTCATCGCAAAATCGCCCAACAACAGCTTGCTGGCGATGAACGTGATGGCAATGGACACGGCTGAGGTGATCCAGACCAGGTGCGTCAGCGGCGCTTCGAAATCGAAGTCCCGCTTGTCCCCAAACATCGCCTTGCTGATGCCCTGGTTGAGAAAGTAAGAAACGAGGGAAGTCACGATCATGAGGACCCGCATGACGAACAGCCAGATGATGAGCGTGGCGCACACTTCGGGACTTTTCGCCAGCGCCAGGGCGAGGAACGCGATCAACGCCACCCCGGTCACGCCGTAGGTTTCAAAACCATCCGCCGTCGGACCGACGGAATCGCCCGCGTTGTCGCCGGTGCAATCCGCGATGACGCCGGGGTTTTTGGGATCATCCTCCGGCAGCTTGAAGACGATCTTCATCAGGTCGGAGCCGATGTCCGCGATCTTGGTGAAGATGCCGCCGCAGATACGCAGCACGGAAGCGCCGAGTGATTCGCCGATGGCAAACCCGATGAAACACGCCCCGACCAGTTCCCGCGGCAGGAACATCAGGATGCAAATCATGAAGAACAATTCCACCGCGACGAGCAACAAGCCGATGCTCATGCCGGAGCGAAGGGGGATGCAGAGCGTGGCGAAGGGGTTGCCTTTGAGCGCGGAGAAGGCCGTGCGGGAATTGGAAATGGTGTTGATGCGGATGCCGAACCACGCCACCCCGTACGAACCGAGGATGCCCAGGACGGACGACAGCAGGATGACAAACACGTTGAAGGCGATTTTCCCGGAACTGACCGGCTGGCCGGCCGCATCCTTGTGGTCGGTCAGAAATCCGAAATAAAACACCATGCAAACCGCAATCAGAACCCAAAGAATGGCCAGGAGTTTGCCCTGCGTGATCAGGTAGGTTTTGCACGTTTCATAAATGCTGTGGGAGACTTTGGCCATGCTCTCGTGAACGGGCAGCCCCTTGGTTTGCAGGTATTGCACAATGCCAAACAATGCGCCGATGGCACAAACGACAATGCCCAGCATCATCAACGTGTGACCGCTCACGCCACCCAGGCCGTTGAATTTTACGGCGCTCAGATCGGGGATGTGGATGTCGGATTCGCTGGCGAGGGACGAAAACGTCAGCCCCACCGTCAGGAAAATGAAAAGCCCGAGGAATCGAAGTGTTGGATTTCGCATAAGGTTGGGCAGAAGCTACGCGAAAGCCGGTCTGGGTAGCCAACCAAATTTTGCGTTTTGTGGCTGGAAATCGCAGCGTGGCAACCCGCCCCTTCGCCCTGGAGGAGGATGCCTTGACGCAACAGTCTGCCCGGCTCGGTGCCGCGTCGGCGCAACGGGAGATTCCCGCGCTCAAGAAACTCACTGTGCGTCTCGAAACCTGGCCAGCTCAAGCGGTAGCACAACCACGGCGATGGAGCGCACGTTCAAGGAACGCCTGCAAAAATGCCTGCGCACGCTGGAGACCGGCCGCGGCGGCCTGAGCGGGAGCAAAGCATTGGGAACAGGTTGCGAAAGATCTTGAATACGCTAGAGTTTCCCCCATGAAAGCGCCGGTTGCCAAAGCAGAACAATTCATCACCGATGCCGACGGCAAGCGCACCGGTGTCCTGCTGGATTTGAAGACTTACAAGCACCTTCGCGAAGCCGAGGAGGAGTTGGCGGACATTCAAGCCTACGACGCCTTGCATGATCGCGCCCATACGGAAATCGCTGCCGGACAATTTGAGACCTTGACGAGTTATCGAGCCAGCCGCAAGCGCAAGGCGAAATGAGGTATCAGGTCATCATTCCGAAGTCGGTTCGGAAGGAACTGGACCGTTTGCCGGAGAAAATCGCAGACCGCGTTCTTGCCCGGCTGGTGGAATTGGAAACCAACCCGCGTCCAGCCGACGCGAAAAAGCTCAAAGGCCGCAATGCGTGGCGGATTCGCGTGGGTGATTATCGCGTGATTTACAAAATCCATGGTCGCGTTTTGCAAATCCTGGTCATCACCGTCGGCCACCGCCGGGAAATTTATCGCTGACCCGGCTGGTCGCCTCGCTCCCGCGCTGGGTTGAATGACACAACTCCGGTGGAGTTGGAACACGCGCACTTCCGAAGCTCCGCTAGGAGCGAAATCTTTGTAGAACATCACGCCACAAAAATCTCCAGCCCCTTCGGGGCGGCATGTTTCGCTCCGACGGAGCTTCAAAATGTTTTTGATTCTGGTTTCTACCAAGATGCCGCACCTACGGCGCTCGGTCTTGCGGATTTCAATGGGTGCATCCATCAGCGCACGGCCGCAGGTAAGCGCTCTCCGAAGTTGCGTTCGGCGAAGTTCGCGGATCAAGAGATGGGCGCTTCGGCGGCAGATTGTTCAAGTGGACGAAGCGCGAATCTCGCGTTCGGGAGATTTCATGCGGAGCAGAGCTGGGTAAAGGGAGCGATTCGTCGCGCACGAGAAGCTCTCCTGCCACTCGTAATCAATCAAGAAGGGCGGAGCACCGGTTCAATCGCCGGTGCCGCCGGCCCATTTGGGCTGGTGCTTCAGATGGTAGAGCATCTCCCCGGCTTTCGGGACATACAGCACCCCTTCGGATTCGCGCTGGGCAAAGTCCTCCACCCGGATGGATTCCGGGTCGCGATAGCCGAGGTTGACGTGCCGACAGACGGCTTCGGGAATCCCGGTGGCCAGCGTCACCCGGATGCGACATTGCTCGATGCCCTGCTCGTAGGTGCCGATGCCGCGCACATGGGTGGAATGTGCGAGCACGCCCCACGGATAATGCTGGAAGCGGTCCCATTGCTTCAAAAAATAATCCCGACAATGATAGCCAATCTCGCGAATGACCTTGCCGTGCGTCACAGAAATCTCGTGAACGTGTGGCGCGTAGATGATGAGTTCGCCGCCGTCGGCCACCACGGGTTCGAGTTTGTACATGCCTTTGCCCGCCACCCAGAGGTCGTCGTACATCGGCGGCATTTGGGAGAGCACCGTGTTGAACGGCCGCTCCTGGTAGCGGATGTGAACCTGTTTGGAAAGTTCGCTCGCGGCGTCCCAGGCGGTTTCCGGGGTACCGAAGAAAAGACCCGCCAAGGATTTGTCCGGCGCAACGACCATAGCGAAACAACGCTTGTCCACCGAAACAAGCTGGCCCGCCCGGTCAACAACCTTGCGCACGGGCGTCCATTTATTGCCAATGATCATGGGGTTGGTGACCACCGCTCCGAGCCAGTGGAAAAAATTGAGGATCTTCGGCCCGCCGACTCCGGGGAAGAGATACTTGTTGCCGCCGGAAAATCCCACGACTTCGTGCGGGAACACGGGACCGACGATGATAATTTGATCGTAGTTGAAGACGAGCCGGTTGATCTCGACCGGCACCTCCAGGGCGAACCGGCCATCGGTGAGGGCGCTGACCTCCTGGGCGCTGAGCGTGCCGATTTCCCGGAGCGCAGCGGGGTTGTCCCATTCGTGATTGAAGAAGCGAACCCGGCCGAAGCGGTCGCTCCGTTCGCTCGCGGAAATCTCCAGCCGCTCGCAAATCGCCGCCTCGCTCATCGGCGGATGCGTGCCGAGGGCAATGAGGACATCGAGAGCCGAAGTGACCGCGCCGAGCTGATTGAAGATGGCTTTGAACAACAAGCCCACGGGTGCGGTGCGGGTATTATCGGGGACGATCAACAACACGCGTTGGCCGTGATAGTCGGAAGGCGGCAAGGCCGCGGCGACCAGTTCAGCGACTTGAACCTCGGAGACCGCTCCGTTCGCCCGGGCGATCTGTGAGAGTGGCTTTTGCACGCAGCAAAGTTAGACGTTGATTGGCGCGAAATCCAATCTGGAATCCGACGGCGCGGGTCAATCCACCACCGAAGCGATCAAGGAAGTTTCAGTCCCAAGCGGTTCGCGATCTCGCGGGCGCTGACGGGCCGGCGGGCCGGGTCTTTTTCCAGACAAGCCGCGACCGTTTCCTCCCACGGAAGCGGAACGATGGCGTCCTCGATCCCAAATTCAAACAACCGTTCCGTCATGCTGGGAGGAATGACTTCATGCAATTGCGTGAACACGTCGCCTTGATAGAAGGGCGGTTTGCCGGTCAACAATTCGTAGATCGTCACGCCCAGCGAATAGATGTCGTCCGCCACCGCTGCCGGATCGCCCGTCCATTGTTGCGGGCTCATGTACCAATCCGTCCCGACGATGGGCGGATGCGAGGCGTCCCGAGCCGGGCCGGGATGGATTTCGCGCGCCAACCCGAAATCCGTCACCTTGAGCTGGCCGCGCGAGTTCACGATGAGGTTGGCGGGTTTGATGTCGCGATGGACGATGCGGGCGACATTATGCGCGTAATCCAGCGCCGCGCACAAATCGCGGATCCACGGAGTGATCTCCTCCACCGGGAAAATCTGACGCGGCTTGTCCACCTTCAAACTCCAGAGCGACCAACCGTCCACAAATTCCATGGCCACGGCGGCGCCCTGGGGAGTCTGAATGAAATCGTGGATGCGGACGATGTTGGGGTGCGCGAGCTTGAGATTGCGCCGGGTTTCCGTCTTCAAGCGCTCAATCTCCTGGCGATCCGCGAGAAGATGCTGGGCCAGAAATTTGAGTGCGATGGGTTGCTCCAGGACGCGGTCATGCGCCAGCCAGACCACGCCCATGCCACCCCCACCGAGCGTGCGCTTGAGGTAGTAGCGATCAAATACCCGTTGTCCGGCGGTGAACACGTTTTCCGTTCGATCGGCGCGAGCCATCTTTTCCATAACCTATTAGACGCGGAAGCACTACGCACGGTTAAAACACTGAGCCGCAAGGCGGCACGACGATGATTGCGTGGATCACTGCATTTTCAACGAGGGTTTGCCGCGCGGCTATTTTACGTTCACCACACGACGAGTTAAGCCAGGCCGGCAGATATGTGTACAATCAATTTGTCGCAAACGACGAAGGTATTTCGGCGAAATCGCGCTCGGGCCTCGTTCCACATTGAAAACACTCCCGCTCCGACGCAACCTGTGCGCGTGAAGTTGTTCAATCAGTTGCAATGATCGTTCCCCGCGAAAACGCCAAAGCCAGCCTGCGTCAACAAATCCGCGCGCGGCTTCGAGATTTGTCGCCACGGCAACAACGCGATCGTTCGCTTCGGCTCTGCCGACGTTTGCTTGCACAACCGGAATGGCAGCGCGCCCGGGTTGTTTTGCTATTCGCCCCGCTGCGAGACGAACCGGATATCTGGCGGGTGATTGCGTCAGCGCTCATCGAAGGCAAGGAAGTTTCCGTCCCGAAGTTTGATCCCGCCGGCTCGGTTTATCAGGCCAGCCCGGTCCGGGACTTGGAGGATCTCATGCCGGGCAAATTCGGCGTTTTGGAGCCGCGCGCCAATTCTGAGATGGTGCCGTTAAACCGGCTGGACTTGGTGCTGGTGCCTGGGATAGCTTTCGATATTCGTGGCGGACGGCTGGGTCGGGGCCAAGGGTATTATGACCGGTTGCTCGCCACGGTGAACGGCTTGAAATGTGGAGTGGCGTTCGACGAACAACTCGTGGACGCGGTTCCGGTCGAGCCGCACGACGTTCGTTTGAACCGCATCTTAACGCCGACGCGCTGGATCGAGACCTGAACAGCACGCGGTCCTGAAATGACTTTGGTCTGGTATATTGTGGACGCGGTCGTATTCGCCGTCGCCGGGGCGGGCGTGTGCGCGATGATTTTGAATGCTCGGAATCGCCGCCGCGAGGACGCGCACCGGCGGGAGGCCGCCGCCCAACTGGAAAAAGTCCGGTTGACCGCCGCCCAGGAAATCACGCAACTTCGCTCTCAACTCGAACAAGCCCTCGTCACCCAACGCACGGAACACGCCGAACAGGATCGGCGGCTCACCGAGCGGGAGACTTTGCTCAACACCCAGTTCGCGCGGATTCTCGAGACCGAGCAGGAATTGAAGCGACAAAAGGATTCCCTTAAAAACCAGGGCGACGCGCTGGAGCAGGCCCAGCGGGAGGCGACCCGGCTCACGAACCAGCGCCGGGAGCAGTTGGAAAAAATTGCCGGGCTGTCGGCGGAGGCCGCTCGCGCCCAGTTTCTAAAACAGGTCGAACAGGAGGCGCTGGCCGACGCGGCGAATGTTTCGCGCATGATCCTGGAAGACGCCAAGGCGCGCGCGGAGGAAAAGGCGCGCAAGGTCATTGTCACCGCCATCCAGCGTTACGCGGGCAATCAGACCTTCGAGAGTTCAAGCGCCACCATCCTGCTCGACAGCCCGGACCTGAAAGGTCGCATCATCGGGCGCGAGGGCCGGAACATCCGGGCGTTTGAAAACGTCACCGGCGTGACCGTGTTGATTGATGATGAACCGGGGGCCGTCATTCTGTCCGCCTTCGACCCGGTACGCCGCGCGATTGCGCGGGAAGCCATGCAACGGTTGATCCAGGACGGCCGGATTCACCCCACGCGCATCGAGGAGGCGGTGAACGCGGTAAAGTCGGAAATGGAGGACACCATCGTGCGCAAAGGCGAGGAGGCGGCTGCCCTCGCCGGAGTGGCGATGCTGCATCCAGAAATTGTCAAAGTGCTTGGCAAACTTCATTTCCGGCAGAGCTTCGCGCAAAATCTCCTCGATCACTCCGTCGAGGTGGCGCAGTTGATGGGTCTGATGGCAAACGAACTGGGCCTGGATGCGAACATCGCCCGGCGCGCCGGGTTGCTGCATGATATTGGCAAGGCGCTGAGCCACGAAATCGAAGGCCCGCACGCCATCGTGGGGGCCGACCTCGTCAAGCGTTATGGCGAAAGCGACGCCGTGGTCAACGGCGTGGCGTCGCACCACAATGACGTGCCGCCCGAGGGGCCGTGGGGAATTTTGGTTGGGGCCGCGGATGCCGTCAGCGCGTCGCGGCCAGGGGCGCGGTCCGAAAGTCTCACCACCTACTTGAAACGGGTGGAGGACCTCGAACGGCTCGGCAGCGAGTTTGCCGGTGTGGAGAAATGCTTTGCGTTGCAGGCCGGCCGCGAATTGCGCGTCTTTGTACAACCACAGAGCGTGAATGACGATCAGGCGTTCGCGCTGGCACGGAGCATCGCAGCCCGGATCGAAGGGAAACTTCAGTATCCCGGACAGATTCGCGTCACGGTGATTCGCGAAACCCGGTGTGTGGAAGTGGCGAAGTAGTGGCCGACGGTTTCAAAACGGCTGCAACGCTCGAACCTTGTTGGGAGAGCAAGCCCGTGACGGGTCAGCGGCCTTCCATCATCCCCGCCGGCAGCCCGTTCTCCCAATCCTTCGGTGCGTTCCAAGGGCGAACCGATTCATTGGTGGGATCAGTGCTGGCGCAGCCGGAAAACAGAATGCCCGCGAGCAAAAGCAGAAGGCAGTAAAACCAGCCGGAACGATGAAGTCGAACGCCGTTCACGAATCGGGATAAGCAGGAATCACCTGGTCGCCTTCGAGCACGTCGGCGAGGCTCCAGCCGGGCATGACGTTGGCGATGCAGCGATCTTTTTGTACGTCGCTGATGATGACTTTCCCGACCAGCTTGCCGTCCCGGCTGACCAGCAGTTCGCCGTGCAGTTTGGCGCCCTCATCCTCGCCGACATTGAGCACCACAAATTCCCATTTGGGATCGGCCACCATGATCTTGCCCTTCAGGTCGGCGCGCAATTTGACGGGCTGATCCGGCCCACGAAGATAGTCCAACTCAGCCTTGGTCTTGTCATAGGCGAGTTGCAGGATTTTCTTCTCCTGCTGCAGACTCTCCAGATTCTCTTGCAGCTTGACGATCTGCTTGCCCAGCGCGGCGATTTGTTCGGCCTTGTAACCGGTGGAGACGTAAGCGGCCAAGTTTGCCTGGGCTTCGTTTCGTTCCGTGGTGGTCTTGTTGAGCTTGTCCGCGAGTTCGGTGGCTTTCTTGATCTGAGTTTCGGCTTCCGCCACCGCCTTGTCGCGTTCTTGTTGCGTGGACTGCAGGGCTTCCTTGGTCTGCGCAAGCTCCTTTTCGGTCTTGTTCAAGGTGCTCTTGGTCTGCGTCAGTTCCGAATAAGTCTGGTCATACTTGTTGTGCCAGTCGTTCCGTTCGGCAACGACCGTGTCAATCTTCTCCTTGACCTTGACGAAATTGAGCGCGGCCGCCGCCAGACCGGCGATGATCGCAATGATGAGACTGATTCGAATCAACATAGCTGTAACGATGATTGCTTTGTGCAAAAAATCCTAGTCGGTGGCCGGAGGGGTGTCAACGCCTCTTTGCGAAAGTTATTTCGCTGCCCGGTTGTCTTTTGCGCCAGCTTTCGCCACTCTGGCGCGCGTGAGTGCAATCATTGAACCCGACGATGCCACCGCCTGTCGGCTCGACGCGCAGCGCAAGGTGGTCGAGCCGTGTTCCATTGTCATCTTTGGCGCAAGTGGCGACCTGACGGCGCGCAAGCTCATCCCGGCGCTTTATCACTTGTTCAAGGACCAGCAACTGCCGCCCGCCTTCCGGATTGTCGGTTTTGCCCGGCGCGAGAAAACCGATGACTCGTTTCGGGCGGAACTGCGCGCGGCTCTCGACCAGTTTTCCCGCACCAAGCCGGTGGACGATGCGGTGTGGCTGAAGTTCGCCGCGAACATTGTCTATTGCCTGGGCGACCTCACCGATCCGGCGGCGTATCAAAAACTGGAGCAGCGGCTCGCTTCCTTTGACAATCCGGCCTTGCGCCACAATCTGCTGTTTTACCTCGCCATTTCGCCCAGCCAATTCGGCGCGGCGGTGGAGCAACTGCACCAGGCCAACCTGCTCCGTCCGCCTGGCCCGGGTGGCTGGCAGCGAATCGTGGTCGAGAAGCCTTTCGGCCACGATCTCGCGTCCGCGCACGCGCTCAACAGCGAGTTGACCCGGTACGCGCACGAGCAACAGGTCTTTCGCATTGACCATTATCTCGGCAAGGAAACGGTGCAGAACATCCTGATGTTCCGCTTCTCCAATTCAATCTTCGAGCCCCTCTGGAACCGCGAGTCCGTGGATCACGTGCAGATCACCGTCAGCGAAAAACACAGCGTGGGCGGGCGCGGCGGTTACTACGAGGAAGCCGGCGCGCTGCGGGACATGGTGCAGAACCATATCCTGCAGGTGATGTCGCTCGTGGCGATGGAGCCGCCCGTGTCGCTGGAGGCGGAATCCATCCGGGACGAAAAAGTGAAGCTGCTGAAATCCATCCGGCCGTTGACGCGCGCGGATGTGGCGAAACAGGTGGTGCGCGGCCAGTACTTCGCCGGCGTGGTGGATGGTCAGCCGCAGACGGGTTATCGCCAGGAGCCAAAGGTGAAACCGGATTCCAACGTGGAAACCTACGTCGCCGTCAAGTTGTTCGTGGACAACTGGCGTTGGTCCGATGTGCCCTTTTACCTGCGCACGGGCAAGACCCTGCCGTTGGGCGCGAGCGAAGTGCGGATTCAATTCCAACCCACACCCAACGTGCTGTTCGCCGCTGCCTGCGGCAACACGCTTGATCCGAACGCCCTCACGCTGCGACTCCAGCCCGATGAAGGCATTTACATGCGGTTCAACGGCAAGGTGCCCGGCACCCAGATTGGCGTGCGCCCGGTGCGAATGCACTTCAGCTACGACACGGAATTCGGCGCTTACACACCCGAGGCGTACGAACGGCTGCTCCTCGAAGCCATCGTCGGCGACGCCACCCTCTTCATCCGTCGCGATGAAGTGGAAACCGCCTGGCAGATCGTGGATTCGATCCGGCAGGGCTGGGAAGGCAAAGCGTTGACCAACCGCGAATTTTATGCGGCGGGCACGTGGGGACCGATTGCCGCCGAGGAGCTGCTCGCCCAAGGCGGCCACGTCTGGCGCGATCCGCAACCGGTCAAATGAGTCTGGAATCCTTGCGGACGGATGCGGAAAGTCTTCCTTCCGCTATCCGACGGTCGGAGCGGCTTTGGTGAACGAGAGATTTGCCGGGACCTCGGCCGGTTGCCGCGCCCCATTGGTTTCGGCAATGGGCCGATTGGTAATATCAATTCACGCTCTTCCCGGCCCGGCGGTAAATTCACCGCATGAAAACAAAACCGCTGCCGGGTGGTATCAACTGGGAGGCACAAGCGCCCCGCCTCATTGCCTTGGGTTTGCTGCTGCTTGTGCTCGTGTTCATCCTGACCGGGTGCAAAACAAAAGACAGCGCGGTTGCCGAGGTCAACCCGGCTGGCGAATACACTTTGATCAGCGTGGATGCCAGGAGCCTGCCGTGCAGCCTCAACCATCAAGGAACACCCATAACCGTGAAGTCAGGCGCTTTCACCATCAACACCAATGGGAGTTGCCGGAGTCGGATCACTTTTTCTGTCTCGCCCGCCGACGAAGTGACCCGTGAAGTCCAGGCGACCTACAAACTTCAGCAAGCAAAACTTGTCATGCAATGGGAAGGCGCTGGAATCACCCGGGGCGAGATCGCTGGCAACCGATTCACCATGACCAATGAGGGAAACGTCTTCTGCTACGAAAAGCAGTAGGCCGCAGCCGTGAGCGGGATGCCCTCTTCGGCGCGTGGCGATAACTATGCTGCTGGACCAATCGCGGCAGGTGCAGCAGCCGGCGCTTCGGTGGCCGGGGTTAAAACCCCGCCGGAAGTCTCTCCACGACGTAAAACATGGCCGGACTTGCGGAGGCGACGTTATAGACAGTTCGGCCACTCGCATTGGTGACGATTACGATGGGGGTAAAAGGTTGCGTCCGGCTGCACAGCGCATTTGTCGGTTCCGCGTGTTTCTGTTTATTTTCCAAAAAAACATGTTGCGGGGCGGATTCCCTTTGCTACTCTCTGCGCTCCGTTTCTCTGGCGGTATTTTGACCGGACAGAGCAACCCGACTTTAAGCAAATGCCGACAATCAATCAATTGGTCCGCAAGGGCCGGAACCGGATCAAATACAAGTCCAAGTCTCCTGCCTTGGAGAATTCGCCGTTTCGTCGCGGCGTGTGCATCCAGGTCATGACCCGCACCCCCAAGAAGCCCAACTCCGCGATGCGCAAGGTGGCCAAGGTGCGCCTGACAAATGGCTTTGAAGTCATCGCCTACATTCCGGACGAAGGTCACAATTTGCAGGAGCACTCGATCGTGCTCATCCGCGGCGGACGCGTGAAGGATCTGCCCGGCGTGCGCTATCACATTGTGCGCGGCACGCTGGACGCCGCCGGCGTCGAGAAGCGGCGGGTCAGCCGTTCCAAGTATGGCGTGAAGCGTCCGAAGGCCGCCAAGCCCGCCGCCAAGTAACCCGTCAACGATTTAGAAACCATGTCACGTCGTCGTCAAGCATCCCGTCGTCCCGTCACCAAGGACGGAAAATATCAGAGCACGCTCGTCTCCCGGCTGGTCAACACCGTAATGATCTGCGGCAAGAAGAGCACCGCCCAACGCATCGTCTATGGCGCGTTCGACACGCTGTCGGAGAAAAATCCGGCCAGCAACCCGGTGGAGATTTTGCAGCGCGCGGTGGACAACGCCAAGCCGCGCATCGAAACCAAACCCCGTCGCGTCGGCGGCGCCACCTATCAGGTGCCGCTGGAAGTTCCGTCCGACCGCCAGGCCGCGCTGGCCTTGCGCTGGATTGTGGATTTTGCCGATGCCCGCAAGGGCACGCCCATGAGCAAGGCGCTCGCCGCCGAAATCATGGAAGCCTTCCAGGGCCAGGGCGGCGCGATCCGCAAACGCGACGATGTTCACAAGATGGCCCAGGCCAACAAGGCCTTCGCGCACTTCCGCTGGTAGTTCAAAAAACCTTTGACGCCCCGGAAGCAAGACCTGCTCGGGGCGTTTTTTTATCGCTGAAATTTTATGACCGCTCCCGCAACCCTCACCACGTCGCCCAACTCGCCTCATCGCGAGTACACGCTCGAACGCACCCGCAACATCGGCATCGCCGCGCACATTGACGCCGGCAAGACCACCACCACCGAGCGCATCCTCTTTTACACCGGCCTCATTCACAAGATCGGCGATGTGGACGACGGCAACACCGTGACGGACTGGATGGAACAGGAACGCGAACGCGGCATCACCATCACTTCCGCCGCCGTCACCTGCTTCTGGAAACAGAAGCCGGAAACCGGGCTGTACAAGGCCTTCGCCGACGTGCCGCATCGCATCAACATCATTGACACTCCCGGTCACGTGGATTTCACCGCCGAGGTCGAGCGCTCCATGCGCGTGCTCGACGGCGCGGTGGCCGTGTTCTGTGGCGTGGCGGGCGTGCAGCCCCAATCCGAAACCGTCTGGCGCCAGGCCACCAAGTACAAAGTCCCCCGCATCGCGTTCGTCAACAAAATGGACCGCACCGGCGCGAGCTTTGAGAATGCCGTGAACGACATGCGCACCAAGCTCAAAGCTTATGCCTATCCGATCATGCTGCCCATCGGCGCGGAGGACAAATTTGCCGGGGTGATTGACGTGGTGAACCAGAAGGCCATCGTCTGGGGGCCGGGCGACGTGGCGAACGAAGGCTTGAAATACGACATCAAGGACCTCTCGCCCGAGCAGCAGGAGCGCGCCAAAACCGCGTTGGCGGAATTGATTGACGCCGTCTCCAACAAGGACGACACCATCGCGGAAATGGTGCTCGAGGAGAAGCCGATTGACACCGCATCGCTGAAAGCCGCGATCCGTCGTTTGACCTGCAAAATCGAATTGATTCCTGTGCTCTGCGGTTCGGCCTTCAAGAAGAAGGGCGTGCAAGTGCTCGTGGACGCCGTGGTGGATTATCTACCCAGTCCGCTGGACATTCCCGCGGCCAACGGCACCGAGCCTGGCACGGACACCGTGGTCGAAGTCCAGACCGACGACAATCAAAAGTTCTGTTCACTGGCCTTCAAACTTTGGACCGATCCGTACGCCGGCAAGTTGGTGTTCTTCCGTGTTTACTCCGGCAGCATCGGCAAGGGTGATTCCATTTACAATCCGCGCACGCGCAAACGCGAACGCGTCAGCCGCCTCATGGTCATTCAAGGCAGCGAACGCAAGGACATTGACCGCGTCTATGCCGGCGACATCGCGGCGCTCGTCGGGTTGCGCAACATCACCACCGGCGACACGCTCTGCAACGAGGACTTCGACGTCACCCTCGAACCGCCGACCTTCCCCGAACCGGTCATCAGCATGGCCGTCGAACCCAAGACCAAGGCCGACCGCGACAAAATGTCGGAAGGCTTGCAACGGCTCGCGGAAGAGGATCCGACATTCCGCTGCTTTACCAACGAGGAAACGGGTCAGCTCATCATCGCGGGCATGGGCGAGCTGCACCTGGAAATCATTCGCGACCGTCTGATGCGCGAGTTCAAGGTGGAAGCCAACGCTGGCGCACCGCAGATTGCGTATCGTGAAACTTTGACCAAGCCAGCCGATGGCGAAGGCAAGTTCATCCGCCAGTCCGGTGGTCGCGGTCAATACGGTCACGCCTGCATTCAGGTGCAACCCAACGAACGCGGCAAGGGCGTCGAGATCGAAAACAAGATCGTCGGCGGCACGATTCCCAAGGAATACATTCCCGCGGTCATTGACGGTATCGAAGAAGCCGTCAAAGGCGGTGTGTATGCCGGGTACCAGGTCATTGACATCAAGGTGCAAGTCACCGACGGCTCGTTCCACGAAGTGGACTCGAACGAACTCGCGTTCAAGATGGCGGGCATCTTCGCGTTGAAGGATGCGTTCAAGAAAGCCGGCCCGATCCTACTCGAACCGATCATGAAGGTGGAGCTGACGACGCCTGACGAATACCAGGGCGATCTCATCGGCGACATCACCCGCCGTCGCGGGATGATTATCAACATCGAGGCCAAGCAAGGCCAGACGGTCGTGAACGCGCAGGTGCCGCTCGCCGAAATGTTCGGTTACGCCACCGCGATCCGCTCGCTCTCGAAAGGCCGCGCCTCCTACTCCATGGAGCCGCTCACCTTCGAGCAGGTGCCCAGCAGCATCGCCGAGAAGATCCTCGACACCGCGAAGAACAAGCCGGCGGCGCGAACCTAGCCGGGAGGAACATTTCAAAAGGGCCGGCGCAAGCCGGTCCTTTTTTACGTACTCGTGAACCCTCAGATTCTATTTGCGCTGCGATTTGTCAGCGTTAGTTTGTGGCCATGAGCATGGCTGAAGTCAAAGATTCCATCGCCGCGATGACCATCGAGGAACGGCTGGAACTGGCTGGATTGATTGCCCATCTCAATCGCGCCGGTGATTCCGAATACCAGTCTGAACTGGATCGTCGCCTGACCGCCATGGATTCCGGCCACAAACATTCCGCCGAATCATTCCAACGCCGGCACGACGAGCTTTCCGCGAATGGCCAATGACTTCCCACGCCTTTGTCGCCGACGATGCCGTTCTTGCTTTCTTCACCACCTGTACTAAACGCGAACGCGAAGACCTGCTGCGCATTTTCAAATCCCTCGCCGCTGCGCCCTACCAAAAGGCCGATTGGCGGCAACCGACAAAGAGCGGACGAGAACTGGACGTAAAGCGCTTCGGAAAGTGGCTTGTGACTTTTTGGCTGGACGATCCAGTTCTGGAAATTCGCATCGTGGACGTTAAGAAAATCGTTCCTTGATCGCCAGTCCGACGTCTTCATCGTTCGCTGGGAAAGCACGGAATCGAGCCGGATCGGTGACCGGGCGCTCCGTCTGACTTCAGAGATTTTGCGGCTTTCACGGGAGTACCGGCCCTTTTGTTTGCTTGGTTTTGAACGGCAATTCATGTTCTATTTCCCGCCGCATGTCCGCCGAAGATACGAATTCACTCATCGAACAACGCAAAGCCAAGCTCGCCGCGCTGCGCGCCAAGGGCATTGATCCGTTCCAAAACAAATTCACCCCGGACCGCACCTGCAATGACGCCCGCAGCGGATTTGAATCCGGCGCGCTGCCCGAAGGCACGAAGGTCTCCGTCGCCGGGCGGATCACCGCGCACCGCGAGATGGGCAAATCCATTTTTGTGGACGTGCGCGACCAGAGCGGGCGCATCCAGGTTTACGCGCAAAAGAACGCCCTGGGCGATGACTTGTTTCACACCTTCACCCATCTCGACCTCGGCGATTTCATCGGCGTGACCGGCACACTCTTCCGCACGAAGACTGGCGAACCCAGCATCAAGCTCGGGGGCGTGGCGGCTACGCCCTCGCAGCCGTCCGATGTAGCGGTCGCGCCCACGCGACCCTCCGGCGACGAGGCGTCGCCGCCACGTGGCGGTTGCGCCCCGCAACCTCCTTTTGTAATTCTTGCCAAGGCCCTGCGTCCGCCGCCGGCCAAGTGGCACGGGCTGGAAGACACCGAAATCCGCTACCGCCAGCGTTACCTCGATCTCATCGGCAATCCGGACGTGAAGGACGTTTTCCTCAAGCGCAGCGCCATCGTGCATGAGATCCGGCAGTTCTTCCACAGTCGCGGCTACGTGGAAGTGGAGACGCCGACGATGCAGGCAATTCCCGGCGGCGCGGCGGCCCAACCATTTATCACCAAGTACAACGCGCTCGGCTGTGAATTTTATCTGCGCATCGCGCTGGAGCTTTATCACAAGCGCCTGCTAGTGGGCGGCATTGACAAGCTGTTCGAGATCGGCAAGAACTTCCGCAACGAGGGCCTCTCGCGCCGGCACAATCCCGAATTCACGATGCTCGAAGCCTACCAGGCGTTCGGCGATTACGAGACGATGATGGAGACGGTGGAGTCGCTCATCTGCCATGTCGCGCAGAAAGTTTTGGGGACGTTGAAGATTGAAACGAAGAATGCAGAGGGCAAAGTCACAAAGACGATTGACCTCACGCCGAACTGGAAGCGCGTGAAATACAAAGACCTCATCCGCGAAAAAGCCGGCGCGGACTGGTTCGACATTTCTCCCGCCGAGCGACGACAACGCGCGCACGACCTGGGCGCGGAAATCGGCAAGGAATACGAAGACTTTGAGGTGACTGGCGCGGTGTTTGAAAAGCTGATCGAACCGACACTCATCCAGCCCACGTTCGTCACGCATCTGCCGAAGGAACTCGTGCCGCTCGCCAAACTTTCGCCCGACGACCCGACGACTGTCGAAGTTTTCGAGTGCTGCATCAACGGCCAGGAGATTTCCCCCGGCTACACCGAGCAGAACGATCCCATCCAGCAACGCACCACGCTGGAACATCAAGCCGGCGGCGAGCAGCAGAAACTGGACGAAGATTTCCTCGTCGCGCTCGAACACGGAATGCCACCGGCGGGCGGCATTGGCATCGGCATTGACCGCCTGTGCATGATGCTCCTTGGCCAGGAAAGCATCCGTGACGTGATCCTGTTCCCGCAGTTGAAGCCAAAGTGAGCGCCGCAGGCGCTTCAGTTGGAATCAAATTGTTATCCATGAGTTTCACGGCGCTTTCTCCGAACTGGCAGATGACAGCGCTGTTTTTCCTCTTTCTCCTGCCACTGTGTTTCGTGATGAAGTTGATCGCCTTTCGGGGCACGGCAGAATCCAGGAACGTGTGGACGATCATTTCGTGGTTTCCCACGCCCGCTTCCGTGAGGCAAGCGTTGCCCTTGAGCGCCGCTCCGCGTTTGATCCGTCGCTTCACGATGTTCTTCGGCGGGTGCGGTTGCGCCTACTGGCTGTATTGGCAACTCTTGCGAATCGTCCCCCTGCCGCCGATTTTGTCGAGTTACCTCGGATCGTTCATACTCTGGCTGGTGACCGAAGCATTGGGTTCACTCGCCCCGTTTGTTGCGCTGCCCTCTGGAAAACTGCTGCCGTTGCCCCACGGCCCGACTCCGCCATTTGCAAATGGTATTTCTGAGTTTTGGGGCAGGCGTTGGAACTTGTGGTTGAGCGAATGGTTTCGCCAAGTCGTTTTTCGTCCGTTGCGAAATCATCCTGTGCTTGCCTTATTTCTGGCTTTTCTGGCATCGGGCATTCTACACGAATTGGTCATCAATGTTCCGCTTTACATCGTCACCAGCCGGAAATGTTTTGGATCAATGATTGCTTATTTTCTGTTACAGGCTGTTGGCATTTTGGTTGAACGAAAGACTCGCCATCATGGTGTTCGCATTTTACTGGTGTGGTTGTTCGTATTTGGTGCGGTTCCGCTGATGGTCAACGAGGGAATGCTGCGTGTTCTTCACCTTTGGCCGGCATGATCGTCTCCATATTGAGAAACCGATTGGACCACCCTTCCTCCCGCCCGAGTTCGTCACACACCAGCCAAAGGAACTCGTGCCACTCGCCAAGCTTTCGCCCGACGACCCGACAACCGTTGAACCCCTCGAGTGCTGCATCAACGGCCAGGAAATTTCCCCCGGCGACACCGAGCCGAGTTAAACGCAAAGTCGCCAAGACGCACAGGCGCAAAGTTTTTGGGTTCAAATTTAGCTTGGCACCTTCGCGTCTTTGCGTCTTTGCGTTAAGAACGGAACTGCCCAACGTATCATCGTCACGCTCAAACGCGGCATCGGCATAGACCGCCTGTGCATGATGCTCCTCGGTCAGGAAAGCATCCGCGACGTCATCTTGTTCCCGCAGTTGAAGCCGAAATAGAGTCGGAACCGCTCAACTTTGCCGACTGACTGCAGGAAGCGAGCTTGTCAGCGCCGGATTGTTTGATACAGTTCCCACCATGCCCGCCGCACTAACTGCGAACCTAGTCGCCGCGCCCGCGTCGTTCTCCTCGGCGGAGGTGAAGCCCCGGCAAGGCTTCATCGCGACCCAAGGGCCGCATCGGCCGACGAACCTGTCATGAGCATGGCGCTGACCCACCCAAGGAGTTGCCGGGGCGGTCGCCCTCCTCTCCACCGACTCGACTGTCATCTGCGGCTCGTGCTGGTGTGCCTGTGCGCGGTCGTATTGTGGGGACCACCGCAGGAAGCGCGCGCCGCAAACTCGCCGGCCAAAATCGAATTCAATCGCGACATTCGTCCGCTCTTCTCCGAGAATTGCTACGCCTGTCACGGTCCGGACAGCGAGAAGCGCAAGGCCGGTCTGCGGCTGGATCTCAAGGAGGCCGCGTTGGCCCAACTCAAGTCGGATGACTACGCCATCGTGCCGGGACATCCGGAACAAAGCGCGCTGGTGGAACGCATCAGCACCACCAACGAAGATGATGTGATGCCGCCGACCGAGACCGGCAAGCGGCTCACGCCCGGGCAAAGGGAACTCCTGCGTCAGTGGATCGCTCAGGGTGCAAACTGGCAACCGCACTGGTCGTTCATCAAACCCGAACGACCGGCCCTGCCCGCGATCAAGAACCAGCGTTGGCCGCGCAACCCCATTGATGCTTTCATCCTGGCGCGGCTCGAACAGGAGAAACTGCATCCCGGCCACGAAGCCGACAAGTTCACGCTGATTCGCCGGGTGACTTTCGATCTCACGGGCTTGCCGCCCACGCCGGCCGAGGTGGATGCGTTCATCGCGGATTCGGACCCGGCGGCGTATGAGCACCTGGTGGACCGGCTGTTGCGTTCGCCGCGTTACGGCGAGCACGAGGCGCAATACTGGCTGGACGCCGCCCGTTACGGGGACACTCACGGCTTGCACCTGGATAACGAACGCTCGATGTGGCCGTATCGCGACTGGGTGGTGAATGCGTTCAACCGCAACCTGCCCTTCAACGAATTCGCGATTGAACAACTCGCGGGCGATCTGCTGCCCTCGCCCAGCCGCGATCAGATCGTGGCCAGCGGCTTCAACCGTTGCAACGTGACCACCAGCGAGGGCGGCGCGATTGATGAAGAGTTTTACGTTCGCTATGCCGTGGATCGCACGGAAACCATGGCGACGACCTGGCTCGGATTGACACTCGGCTGCGCGGTCTGCCACGACCACAAATACGACCCCATTTCGCAAAAGGAGTTTTATCAACTCTACGCGTTCTTCAACAACCAGAACGAGACGGCCATGGACGGAAACGCGCTGCTGCCGCCCCCCATTCTCCGATTGCCAACCCCCGAGCAGGAACAGCGGCTGGCGCAACTCGATGAACAGATTGCCGCCACGCAAAAGCGGATTCAGGTTGAAGCCGCAAAAATTGATTACCACGAACCGGAAGTCCGCCCCGAACCCGCGCCGACCGAGCCACGCGATTTTGTCTGGATCGAGGATGACTTTCCGGCAGGTGCCCAAGTGGGCAGCGACGGTGCCGCGCTCAATTGGGTGACCGGAAACCGGGCGCTCAGTGGCAACCGCGCATTGGCTCGCACCGCAAGCGGTCGGGCACAGGATTATTTCACGGGCGCGACCCCGCCCTTGCTGGTCAGCACGCAGGACACTTTCTTTGCCTATGTGTTCCTCGAACCCACCAACGTCCCCAGGACGATTATGTTGCAACTGCACTCCACGGACTGGTCGTACCGCGCCAACTGGGGAGATGTGGACGCGATCGAATGGGGCGAGAAAGGCACACCCAGCAAACTGTTGATGGGAGATTTGCCCAAGGCCGGCGAATGGGTGCGCCTCGAAATCAGCGCCGCCAGGCTGGGTTTGCCCGAAGGCACGAAGATTGATGGCCTCGCGTTCACGCAGTTTGGCGGGACGGTTTATTGGGACAAGATCGGGCTACACACGGCCACGCCCCAGGAGGACCGTTCGCGCGAATCCCTCCTCGCCTGGGAACAACTAGAGGCCCGGCTCGGAAAATCCGATGTCCCGCAAAATATCCGTGAGGCCATCAAGGTCAAAGCGGACGCCCGCCAACCCGAGCAGGTGAAGTTGATTCGTGAATACTACCTCGCCAATGTCTATGCTCCGGCGCGGAACATCTTTGCTCCCCTGAACCAGGGACTCGCCGAGCTTCGGGATCAGCGCCAGCAGGTTGACAATGCGGTGGCGGCCACCATGGTCTCGCACGAGCGGGAGAAACCGCGGGAGGCGTTCGTGCTCAAACGCGGTCAGTACGATCAACGCGGCGAACCAGTCGTCCGTGCCGTGCCCGCGGTGCTGCCACCGTTGACCGCGACGACCACCACGAACCGGCTGGATCTGGCGCGCTGGCTCGTCAGCCCGGATCAACCGCTCACGGCGCGCGTCACCGTGAACCGCTTTTGGCAGCAGTTCTTCGGCATCGGCCTGGTGAAGACCGCCGGAGACTTCGGCGCCACCGGCGAATGGCCGTCGCATCCGGAGTTGCTCGACTGGCTCGCCACGGAGTTCATGCAAAGTGGCTGGGACATGAAACACTTGATCCGGTTGATGGTGACCAGCGCGACCTACCGGCAAAGTTCCGCCGTCACGCCCGCTCTGGTTCAACGCGACCCGGAGAACCGTCTGCTCGCGCGCGGCCCCCGTTTCCGGCTCGACGCCGAGATGATCCGGGACAACGCGCTGTTCGTCAGCGGATTGCTGGTGGAAAAAATGGGCGGGCGCGGGGTGCGTCCCTACCAACCGTCCGGCATCTGGGAGGCGGTGGGTTATACCACCAGCAACACCGCCAAGTTTGAGCAGGACCATGGCGACGCCCTGTATCGCCGGAGCCTTTACACGTTTTGGAAACGCACCGCCGCCCCGCCCTATTTGACAACCTTCGACGCTCCTTCGCGCGAAAAATACTGCACCCGCCGCGAGCGCACCGACACGCCGCTGCAAGCGCTGGTGACCATGAACGATCCGCAATATGTCGAAGCGGCCCGGCACCTCGGCGCGCGGATGATGGCGCACGACCGCGAAACCGCGCAGCGGCTGGAATACGGTTTCCGGTTGGTACTGGCGCGTCGTCCCACCGCTTTTGAAAAATCGGTCCTGACGGATACACTGGAGAAGTACCTGGCCAAATACCAGCAGGACCAGGACGCCGCGCAGAAACTGGTGGCGGTGGGTGAATCTCCGGTCGCTGACCAGTTGAACCGGCCGGAGTTGGCGGCTTACACCATGGTCGGCAGCCTGCTGCTTAACCTGGATGAGACATTGAACAAGAACTGAGTTTCCCTGCTATGAATCCCCTTCACGAACGACTCCACCAACTCAGCCGGCGACATTTCTTCAAGACCACCGGACTGGCTGCGGGCCGGATTGCCCTCGCGGGCATGATGCTGCCCGAACTCGCTCGCGCCGCGACGAGGCAACCGGTCGTGACCCGCGCGCATCCGCCGTTGCCGGGCCTGCCTCACTTCGCGCCCAAGGCCAAGCGACTCATCTACCTCTTCATGAACGGCGGACCGTCGCAAATGGATCTGCTCGATTACAAACCGGGACTCGCAAAGATTTACGACACCGATCTGCCGGACTCCATTCGCCAGGGCCAGCGCCTGACGACCATGACCAGCGGCCAGTCGCGTTTCCCCATTGCGCCATCCAAATACTCCTTCCAGCAATACGGCCAGGCGGGCACGTGGTTCAGCGAGTTGCTGCCGTACACGGCGAAAATCGCGGACGAAATTGCCGTCATCAAATCCGTCCACACCGAGGCCATCAATCACGATCCCGCCGTCACCTTCATCCAGACTGGCAACCAGATTCCCGGCAAGCCCAGCCTGGGCTCGTGGCTTTCGTATGGACTCGGCAGCGAGTGCGACAACCTGCCGGCCTTCGTGGTCATGACGCCACGCTGGTCAGCCAAACGCGATGCGCAGGCGCTTTATCAGCGTTTGTGGTCGGCGGGTTTTCTCCCCACCAAACACGCCGGCGTGGCGCTACGCGCCAAGGGCGACCCCGTCTTGTATCTCAACGATCCGCCCGGAGTGGATGCCGCGGGCCGGCGCACCATGCTGGATGCGCTGGCGGCCTTGAATCAGGCTGAATTCAAGCAGGCGGGCGATCCCGAGATCCACACCCGCATCGCCCAATATGAAATGGCGTTCCGCATGCAAAGCTCCGTGCCCGAACTGATCAACATTGCCGGCGAAGCAAAAGCCACCCTCGACCTTTACGGGCCGGAAGTGACGGAGCCCGGCACGTTTGCTCATAGCGCGCTCATGGCCCGCCGCCTCGCCGAACAAGGCGTGCGCTGCATCGAGATTTTCCATCGCGAGTGGGATCACCACGGCGACCTCGAACGCGATCTTCCCTTGCAATGCCGCGATGTGGATCAGGCGTGTTTCGGACTGATCACGGACCTGAAAAACCGGGGCATGTTGGAGGAAACGCTCGTCGTCTGGGGCGGTGAATTTGGCCGCACGGTCTATTGCCAGGGCAAGCTCACGCGGACCAGTTATGGTCGCGACCATCATCCTCGCTGCTTCACCATGTGGATGGCCGGCGGCGGCATCAAGGGCGGCATGGTCTATGGCGAGACGGACGATTTCAGTTACAACGTCGTGCGCGATCCGGTGCATATCCGCGACATCAATGCCACCATTTTGCATTGCCTCGGGATTGACCATCGCCTGCTCTCCTACAAATTCCAGGGACTGGACCAACGCCTCACCGGAGTCGAAGAAGCCTTTCCCGTCAAAGGCATTTTGGGTTAGCGTCTCCGTTCCACTATCCCGGGCCGTAGCCCCGGCGCTTCATCCGGAGCGCATGGATGTGGGCAGACGTCACCCATCGCGCCTTGGTCTCGGTGAATTCGGAGGATGAGGACGCAACTTGCCACACGATCGCCGCCCGCATCCGCACAGTCTCAGCGCCGCCGCGTCCCGCCGAAGATGCCACCCATCAAACCCCGGATGACCTGTCGTCCGAGGCTGCTCCCGATGGCGCTGCTCACCGAACGCACCACGCTCTTCGTGGCGATGATCGCCATTGAATCCGGCACGCGACCGCCGCGCGCCGCCGGCGGCAGCGCAGGGGAGGCCGATGCGCCACCGCCGAAGATGGAGCTCCAGAATCCACCGCCACCCGTGGTTGGTGTCGTGGCTGCGGATGCGGCCGCCGCGTGCGCCTGGGTCAATTTCTCGTAAGCCGATTCCCGATCCACCACCTTATCGTAAACTCCGGCCACAATCGAACCGCTCATGATCTGCTGCCGTTGCGACGGTGAAATCGGCCCCAGCTGGCTACGCGGCGGCAGGATGAACGCGCGCTGGACCACCTGCGGCTGGCCGTTTTCCTCCAAACACGAGACCAACGCCTCGCCCACGCCCAGTTCCATGATGGCTTGCGCCGTGTTGAGTTTGGGATTGGCCCGAAACGTGTCCGCCGCCGTCTGCACCGCCTTCTGGTCGCGCGGCGTGAAGGCGCGCAGCGCGTGCTGCACCCGATTGCCCAGTTGCCCGAGCACATTGTCCGGCACATCCCGCGGATTTTGCGTGATGAAGTAAACGCCCACACCTTTCGAGCGCACCAGCCGCACGACCTGTTCAATCCGTTCCAAAAGCGCCGGCTCGATCTCATTGAACAACAGGTGCGCCTCGTCGAAGAAGAAAACGAGCTTGGGCTTCGGCGGATCACCCACTTCCGGCAGCCGCTCAAATAATTCCGACAACAGCCACAACAGCAGCGTGGCATAGACGCGCGGCGATTGCATGAGCCGGTCGGCGGCCAGAATGTTCACGATTCCGCGACCATGGGCATCGGTCTGGATGAAATCGTCGAGATTGAGCGCGGGTTCGGCGAAGTATTTGTCCGCGCCCTGCGATTCGAGCGCGAGCAGATTACGTTGAATGGCGCCGATGCTGGCGGCGGAGATGTTGCCATACTTGGTGGTGAACTGGGCGGCGTTGTCGCCCAGGTATTGGAGCATCGCGCGCAGGTCTTTGAGATCCAGCAACAGCAGGCCGTTTTCATCGGCCACATGGAAGGCGATGTTCAACACCCCGGCCTGCGTCTCGTTGAGTTGCAGCAACCGCGCAAGTAACAGCGGTCCCATCTCGGAAATCGTCGCCCGCACCGGGTGACCCTTCTCGCCAAAAACATCCCAGAACGTCACGGGGCAACCCGTCGGAGTGTAAGCGCCGAGCTTCAGTTGTTTGACGCGCTCCTGAATTTTCGCGGACTGACCCCCCGGCTGTGAGATGCCGGCCAGATCGCCTTTGACGTCGGCCAGGAACACCGGCACACCCATCGCGCTGAAGTTCTCGGCCAGCAATTGCAATGTCACCGTCTTGCCGGTGCCCGTCGCGCCAGCGATGAGTCCGTGGCGATTGGCCAGTCCGGGCAGGAGAAAGATGTCCGCTTCGTTTTTGGCAACAAGTATGGGTTCAGCGTTCATGGTCAGGAGGGATTCGACATCGAGTTGGGCGGCGCGTCCACGGTGGTTCGAGCGGTGGTTGGCGGTGGTTGGTGGCGCAATCGTAATTCCGGCGCGGCGGGAGTGACGCTGGCGTCCACGTCAATCACCGGTGGCTGGCCAGCCTGCTCGCGTTTGCGAAGCGCGATGACCGCAATCACGCACGCGGTCCAGGTGGGCAGCATGTCCACACCCGGAATGAATTCGAGGAGGAAGGTGGGCAGCAGCAATAGATGAAAACCAATCACCCACACGGCCAGCAGCATCGCGACGACATCCACCGCCGATTGCGCAAAGGTCCACGCCACCGGCAGCAGCGCGATTTGCAACATGTCCGCGATACAGGCGATGGTCATTGCCGCGGCCACCCTGCCCTTCGTGAGTTTGGGTGTGGCGAATTTTCCGGCCAGTTTGTCGAAGGCGTTCATCGCGCGGCGACAATTTGAACCAAGCCCACGAATTGGCGAGGGATTTTTTCCTCCGCGTCCCGTCCCTTACGAGACGAAAGCGGGTTCATGCACCGGACCAAAGCCGTGCTTTCGGAGCAACTCCACGAACCTGGCAATGCCGCGCTTCTCGTCCGCGCCGAGGTGATAGTGGATGTGCCAGCCAAAGTAATCCTTGCGAAACTCCTCCGTGTATTCGGGGCGGTTGCGGATGAGGTCGTCCAGGGTATCCAGCCCGAAATCGCGGGCCGCGCGCAATTGCCGGCGCAGTTCCGGCGTATGCGCTCCGCGTCGCATCGCCCACACGGCATAGACGAACGGCAGCCGGGTCAACTCAAACCACGCTTCGCCCAGGTCGAAAATCTCGTGCCCGGGATGGCTGAACACAAAGTCCAGCGCCGGATCACCGATCAGCAGCACAAAATCCTTGGCTTTGGCGGCGGCGTAGTCCTCCAACGGTTTGAATTCCGGCTTCAAGCCGCGCTCGGCCAGCAGGACTTTCAGCAAGGTGACGCTGGTCAGCGAAGCCGGATCGCAGAAAACCTCGGTCGCCTCCGCCAGCGGTTTCCGGTGCGCGAGAAAGACGCTCTTCACTTCCCCGAGCGAAGCCACGGCGATGCCATCGAGAATATCATAACGGTCGGTGAACAACGTCTCGACCACGCTGACCAGCGCGGCATCCAGTTCGTCGCGCCGCAACAGCTCCGCGAGCCGGACCGGTGGGGCGTAGGTGATTTCGCTTTCCAGACCGCGCGTGAGCGGCACGGCGTTGAGCGCCCGCACGGACCCGACGCGGAACTTGCCGAGCGAACCTTCCAGGCCGAACTCGCGCTCACGATTCGCCGTGGTTTGGTCGCGTTCAAGCTGGCGCGCGATGAGTTCCGCCGATTCCGGCGCGGCCATGCGGAGTTTTGGAATTGAGTCAGACATTTGCCCTCCCTGAGATAGCAGGCCAGGACGTTAATTTCAACGACGGTGATTTTTTTGAAGTGGCTTGGTCACGAATCACACTAATCCGAACCCTTCACGCTCGTAACGCCGGGTGGGGGGAACCCGGCCTTCAGGACTGGGCAAACGAGGCTGGTAGGCCGCGTGCCACCACGCGGCGGGGCGGCAACTTTCCAGACCGCGCTTGAAATACGCAGGCTGATTCCGACCCCAAAATCCGATTCGCGTCAATTCGCGCGATTCGTGTCCACTCCTTCAGTAAACCACCACCGACACCGTTGCTCGCCGCCTGAATCGAGGATCGGCGGTTTCGCCAGCAACATCCCGCGCCTCACTTTTGTTGCGAGCGCCGCGATGGTCGCGCGCCCAATGCCCAACGCGGCGCTCCGGCGCGCGGGGCGGCGGTTCAGCGAAACATCTTCTTGTGCGAGTCGCCCTCGGACATCAGGAACGCCATCAGATCCTGGATTTCATCCGCGTTCAGGCTGTTCAACAACCCCTCGGGCATCATCGAGACTTTGGACGGCTCAATGGACGCGATGTCCTGGCGTTTCACATCGGTGAAGTCACCGGGGGCAAACATGTTTTCCAGCACGTTGAGTTTGTCGCCATTCATGTTCCCCACGCGGCCGGTAATCACTTCCCCATCCTTCTTCCGGATGACGACGGCCCCGTATTGGTCGCTGATTTCCTTGCTGGGCAGCACCACCGACTCCAATACGTCGCGCACGCTGAACCGCGCCGCCACCGTGGTCAGGTCCGGCCCAACCGCGGCGCCCTCGCTGTTGAACCGGTGGCACGAGGCGCAGCCGACCGCGCCGAAGAGGGTGTGACCGCGCTCAAAGTTGCGTCCGCCTTTCAAGCCGTTCTCGACGATGGGCACGAGTTCGTTGACCGTCCATTCCTTGACCAGGGGCCGGCCGGCCAGCAGTTGCTGGGGCGACTTCACGTCCGGCTTGGCATCCAGGATCGGCTTCAGCGCGGTCATTTCCGCCGGAGTGAGCGTGGCCATGGCATCGCTCTTCATGTTGCGCATGAAACCGGTGAGGCTCGATCCGCCTTTGAAATTCGCCGCCTTCAAAAACCATTTGAAATACTCCTCGCGCAGCGGCAGCGTCCAGCCGGTCTTGAGCACGCGCAAGTCGCGGGCGTAATCCATCTGCTCCTCCTGGGTCGGGGCGACGCTGAGCATGATCACCAGCTTGCTGGCCGCGCTCGGCGCTTCCAGATACACCAGCATCTGCGCCAGCTCGGCGTTGAGTTCGCGCGTCGCGGCCGGAAAGAGCGGATTGAACTTGGCGATCAGGCGCTGCCGGGTGGCTTCATCCGGATGCCCCAGCCGGGTAAAGGCGAGGGAGTACGCGCGCATCAGATCCAGACGATCACTCTCGCTCAACTTCGACCAGTCAATCCGGCCGAGCGCGGCGAGAATTTTCCCCTGCAATCCGGGTGCGGGTTTGGGGTCCGTCGGCTGGCGATGAAACTCGTCCTTGCTGCTGACCCGGGCGAGCGCCACGAGCGCGGCGATGGCCGTGCGCGGATTCTTGGTCGTCAGCGCCTGCGCCCGCCATTCCGCCGCCGGCTGCCATTCCAGCGCCACACGAGCGGCATAGCGGATGGCGCGGTCTTCGTCATCCAGGTGCGGCCACACGGTCGCCACCGCCTTGGGATCGCGATGACCGTGGAAACTTTCGAGCTGGCGACGCAGCCGGCGGGCGCTGGCAAAACGATCATCACTCTCGCTCCGCGCGGTGGATTCCTTGCCCGTGTAAGTTACGCGGTACAGCGCCGACTGCGTCCTGCGACCGCCCACGATGAAATACATCGCGCCATCCTTGGGATTGATGACCACGTCCGTCAACGCGAGCGGTTGACCGGTGATGAACTCTTCGGCCTTGGCCGTGTAACTCGCGCCGGCGGGCGTGAGGGTCACGGCGTAGAGTTTGCCGAAGCTCCAATCGCACATGAACAGCGCCTCCTGATATTTCGCCGGAAACTTGGCCCCGTAACCGAACGTGACGCCCGTGGGCGAACCGGGGCCGATGTTCAGCACCGCCCCAAAACTGTCAATGTAGTAAGCCGGCCATTTGCCCGCGCCGCTGCGCCAGCCAAACTCGGCCCCGCTGATGACGTGGTTAAGCCGCGTCGGCCGATACCAGGGCGTGTTCAAATCCCACTCCATGTCCGCGTCGTACGCGAACAGGTCGCCCTCGTGGTTGAACGCCGCATCGAATTCGTTGCGGAAACCCACCGCCACGAGCTTCCAGTTTTTGCCGTCTGGATCCACCTGGGCGATCCACCCGCCCGGTCCCAGCACGCCCTTCATAAAGCCGTTGCCATCCCACATGCGCGGCAACAGATGATCCTCGCTCCAGTCCAACGGCACCCGGGATGAACTGTATTGGGTCAGCTTGGTCGCATCGCCGCAAACCACGTAGAGCGATTTCCCATCCGGCGCCAGCACGATGGAGTGGACGCCATGCTCGCCGCCGGCATCCAGCCCGCGCAACAATTTCACCTCATCGAACTTGTCATCGCCGTTGGTGTCGCGAACGCGATACAAACCGCGCCCGTTGGGATCTTCGTTGACCATGACATAGAGGCTGTCGAACGCGTACAAAAGCCCGTGGGCTTTGCCAATTGGCAGGTCAATCACTTCCGGCTGGATCGGCGTCTGGCTACCGGCCGGCGGCAGCGCGATGCGGTAGAGCTTGCCGTATTGGTCCGAGACAATGAGCCGGCCTTTGGGGTCAACACACAGGGCGACCCAGGAACCCTCCGTGGCTTTGGGCACGGTGAAGAGCAGTTCGGCTGAGAAATCCTTGGCCACTTTCAAGTTGGCGGTCGCCAGCGGGTGGGATTCTTGTGCCTGACCAATGGGGATTGGCCCCAGCAAACCGATCAACAGGGCGAACGACAAGAGCGCGGCCGTCTGGTGACAAAAAACGAAACGAAAATTTCCTTTCGACAATAGGCTGTTCATGCGCCGAGCTTGGCAGCCGGCGACGCGGAACGCAAGTTTGGGATCAGTTTGAGGTAGCAGCGTGTGGTCGCGGACGCGGCGGAGGAAACGCAACCGAACGACATGGAAAGCGCCGGGAGCGAAGTCGGATTAAACTGGCCGCGCACGTCGGAAACTCCGATGCTGTGGCGCGAAGGTTGAAGCATGAGAATCCTGTTCATTGGCGGGACCGGCATCATCAGCGCCGCCTGTTCGCAACTGGCGCTGGCGCGCGGTCATGAATTGACCGTGCTGAATCGCGCTTCGAGGCCCTCCGCATCCGGCGCGCGCCAGATCGCGGTGGACATCAACGAGCCTGCCGCCGCGGTCCGCGCCCTCGGAGATCAACATTGGGATGCGGTGGTGGATTTCGTCGCTTTCACTGCGGCTGAAATCGAGCAACGGATCGCCTTGTTTCGCGAGCGCACGAGCCAGTATGTCTTCATCAGTTCCGCCAGCGCTTATCAAAAGCCGCCGGGCCACTATCTCATCACGGAGTCCACGCCGCTGGCGAATCCGTACTGGGATTATTCGCGCGCCAAGATCGCGGGCGAAGACCGGCTGATGCAGGCGCTGCGCGAGGAGTCGTTTCCCATGACCATCGTGCGGCCGTCCTTCACCTACGGCGACACGATGGTCCCGCTGGCGTTCAACAGTTGGCCGAAAACGTTCACCGCCGTGGCGCGGCTGAGGCGGGGACAACCGGTGATCGTGCCGGGCGACGGGTTGACACTGTGGACGATAACGCACAATTCGGATTTTGCGAAAGGGTTGGTCGGGCTGCTCGGGCATCAGGGCGCGCTCGGCCAGACATTCCACATCACCTCGGACGAGGCGCTCACCTGGAATCAAATTTATCAGACGGTGGCGGAGGCGGCCGGGGTCGTGCAACCGAAGCTGGTGCATATTCCTTCGGACTTCATCGCCGCCTGTGTGCCGGCCGCGACGGGCGGGTTGCTCGGAGACAAAGCGAACTGCGCCCTTTTCGACAACTCCAAGATCAAACGCTTCGTTCCCAACTACGTCGCCACGACCCGCTTTCGCGACGGAATCGCCCGGACGATCCGTTGGTTCGATGCCGATCCGAAGCGCCAGGACATTGATGCCGCCGCCGAGGTGACCTGGGACAAACTGATTGCCGCCTACGAACGCGGCCTTGATGCCGCGCGTCGTGAGTTTGCATCCACGCCGGGGTGAAAGCTCCTGTGGTTGGTTAAATCAGCGCGAAGTTTTTTCAATCACCGAACACCTCTCAAGCGGCGCCCGCCGCGGGTGAGGTCTTTTGACCGCCGGGTTGTGGCCGATTGGTCGGCGGGGTGTCGGTTGCCTGATAACTTTTCCACAGATGCAACGGCAGACAACCCAGGCCGATGAGCACGAGTTGCGAGACGATGAAGAACATCAGCCATTTGAACGCGGAATCCATGAAGCCGTAACTGTGCAGGCCGATGCCCAGCATGTTCGTGCCGAACCAGGACCAGGAGGTCACGATGTTGCCAAAAATCGCGAGGTTCATCAACCCGCGCTCCCGGACCAGTCCGCCCCAACGCGCGTGCAGAATGAGCGCGTTCCAGATGACGATGAGCAACGCGCCGTTCTCTTTCGGATCCCAACCCCAGAAGCGACCCCACGATTGATCGGCCCAAATGCCGCCGAGCACCGTGCCCACGAAACTGAACAGCGTGGCGAAACAAACGATGGCATAGACCATCTTGGCAAGCGCTTTGCCCAGTTCCCCTTTGGTGGCGGAGGTACTCGCGCTGGCGGATGACCGATTCAGCGGCGTGGTCAGAGTGCGGGTGAAGACTCCCAGCAGCACGTAGGCGATCGCCAGGATTCCGGCCACAAACGTCGAGGCGTAACCGAGCGTGACCACCACGACGTGGGTGGCGAGCCAGTAGTTGGTGTCCAGCACCGCGCGCAACATTTCCATGGTGTCGCCCCCAAGGGCGAGGTTGTGCGCGATGAGCAGGGTGACGAAGCCGGTGAACGCGGCGACGGCGCTGCCCAGACCGACTTTGTAAACACGTTCGAGGATCAGGCCCAACAGACATGCGCCCCACCCAATGAACACGGCCGAGGAGTAAAGATTCGTCACCGGCGGACGACCTTCGAGGCTCATGCGGAACAACAGGCCCGCCGTGTGGACGACGAACGCCAGGCCGATGAGATAAAAGGCCGAGCGACGGAAGGATTCGGAGAGTTGCGGCCATGACCCGAACGTCAGCAGCGCGCCGCCCGCCAGCACGAAAGCGAAGAGGTAAATGATGGTGGCGTGCAGAAAGAGTTTGGTGCGGTTGAAATAATACTCCGCGCGGCCCTTGCTCACTTCGCGTCCGAGTTCCGGAGCGAGCCAGTTCTTGTAGCCGGCCACGGCGCTGTTGAATTCGGCGCTGTTGTTTTGCGTGTAGGCGGTGGCCATGCGGGCGTAAAAGCCCACCGCCGGCGGGAGGGTGTTATCCCGAATCGCGCCCAGCAGACTCGCGCCCACGTTCGACCAGGCCTCGCGATCCTGCGCGGGATGCGGTGGTGGCACGACGCGCGGATAGGACTGGTTGGCGGCGGCCTGAATCGGCTCGGCGTAACGCATGAACTTTTGCAACGCGACCGGGTCGGGCTGGCCGCCGGTTTGTTGCGCACGCAGGGCCGCCACACCGGCCGGCAGCGCTGCCTGGAATCCGGCCAGGAATTGCACGAAGTTGGTCGTGCCTTCAGGTTCAATGCTGTTCTTCAGGCGCTGATAAATGTTGAGGGCGTTGGCGAGTTTGAGCACCTGTTTCTGATACGTGGTCTGCTGGGCCGACTCGAGCTTCGCGGCGTTTGCCGCCTGGGTCATGATTTCATCCACGGAAGGTTGCAGCTCGCGGTAGGTGTAGTAACGCAGGCCGGATTTCTCGATCCCGGTATGCTCGAGTTTGAATTCGCTGATGAGGTCGGGGTGATGGATCAAAAAGATCGCGCGTTCGTCCGCCACGTCGGGCTTGAAAAACACTTCGAGCAACCACTCGGTGGAGGTGAGCTTCTTGGGATGATGCCAGAACTGCCAGGACGGAACGATCTCCAGCGGCACATCGCTGGTGCTGCGGATCTGGAGGAGGGAATTGTGCGCCACGGAATCGAGCGGCTGGACGCGGCCATTGAGCAGCGCCGGGAGCCGGCCGAATTCCGCGGTGTGCCACGGCCCGGCTTTTTTCGGCAGCAGCACCGCGACGATCTCCGTGACGAACAAAGCGAGAAAAAACCACGGGAGAATTTTGAGCAAGGCTTTCATGTCGTTTTACGTTTGGTGGCGAAGCCAATCAGATGCGTCATAAACTGCCAGATCATGCCCAGTGCCACCAGCGCGCAGGCAAAATACGGCGTGAGCCAGCCGGGATTATCCACCACCTGGAGCACGGTGCCCTTTTCGTCCGGGGCGTAACTGGCCTGGAAAAAAGTTTTGCCACCGTAGCGCAACGGCTCGTTCATGCGGATGGTCAATTCGCGATTCTCGCCGGTGTCAGGTCGTTCGAGGCGGACGCGGCTGGAGAAATTTTTCGGAATCTCCGTTCCCGGGTAACGATCGAAGCGAAACTTGATCAAGTGCAGGCTGAACGGTTTGTAAAAGCGTTCGGGCCGCAGCCAGAGTTGAAACGCCTTGCCACCAATCGTCAACGGCTGCGGCTGATCGGCAAAGCCGGTCACCAGCACCGGACGGGTCTGTCCCTGCGGGCCGATAAGTTCGACGATCGCCGACGGCATACTGCGCCGGTTCATTTGCGTCTCGGGCGGGAGGCCGCGCCACCACACCTCTCCGCCAAACGGATTTTCGGCATCCACCCGTTCAAAGCCGTCTCCCGCGGCGCGCGCGAGGCTGGAGTTCTCGTGAAAAACTTTCGCGCGCAACTTGAACGGCAGCTCCGGGCGGCTGATGACCTGGCCTTTGGCCAGCACGCTGGCCGGAATCGCCACCACCGTGTCCAGGTTGGTGTCCGAGGTGTCAATGACCGCCAGTTCCCACCGGCCCTGAGACTCCGAGTAGTTCGAGGTCGCACCTTCGTGAATCGCCATCATGCTTTCCGTCGAGAGCATGTCCGTGGCGAATTGCCCCAGCAGCAGGAGCACGACGCCGAGATGAATCATCGCGATGCCCAGGCGTTTGAACCCGGGGCGATAGTAGCGCAGGTGGGCGGCGAGCAGGTTGATGAGCAACAAACCACCCACCAGGTAGCCGCCGGGAAAGATCGGGATGCGCCAGCTCGAACCCTTCGGCTGCCAGTAGATGAAGAGACTGCGAAAGAATTCTCCTTGCGCCTGATATAACCCCAGTTTCACCTGCGCCAGCGTGCCCCAGAAAACCAGAATCAATCCCAGGGCCAGCAGGACGACGGCGAGTTTGACCGACGTGAAGAATTGGTAGATGCGCGTCAGCATGTCAGTACTTCACAGCTTGCACGAACCGGGTGAAGGCGGCTTCCTGCGCGGTCACGGCAGCGGTGTCGCCGAGCAGTTTGTAGAAATACCATTGGCCACCGGCCGGCACGATGGCTCCGAGGAGTCGCCGACCGTTGTTGCTCAAGTCGGCCAGCACGGCGTCCGGATCTTTTCCATCGAGCGGTTTGACGAGCGGCGCAAGCCCCGCTTCATCCACGGGCGGCAAACCGAGTTGCCGCCGCCAGCGATTGATGTTGGCGAGCGTGCCACCGGTGGAATTGGGAAAGACACTGATCGTCACGTCGGCCCGGGCCGCGCCCACCGCCGGCACGGCAAACTTGGCCACCTGCATGGCGCCCGGTGACTCGGCCTGCCAGTCCGCCGGGGCCGGCCAGGCCGGGGTGTCACCCGGCGGCGGGCTGGCGCTGGGCGCACCCGCCATTTCATCCGCCACCGACGCAGGCAGCTTGACCGATTTGAGGAACGCCAGAAAATTTGGCTTCTGCGCGGTGACCAGTTCGTCGTCACCCTGCAATTTGAAAAACCAGCTCGTGTCGCCTTGATGCAGCATGGCGGTGACGATGCGGGTGGTGGCGCCGGTGGCGGATTTGCCCGCCATGTCGAACATTTTGCCGGTGACGCCGCCCACGTCCACGTCCGTGAGTTCCTTCACCGCTTCCGCCTCGGGCAATTCACTCAGCCCAACCTGCTGCCGCCACATGTTGACGATCAGAACTTCCTTGCCGGCCAGCCCGCGCAACGGTGTGACGGCCACCTGTGCCTGCTGACCCGTCTTGCCCGGAATGTTGAAGGAAGCCACACTCATCTTGCCTGCGCCCAACGACTCCCAGCCGGCGGGCAACGTCCAGGAAAGTGGCGGAGCGGCCGCATCCATGTTCGGATGGCCCTCCGGCACGGACTGGGCCGCCGGCGGGGCCGCCTGATCTTTGGCCACGCGATAGACTTTGATGTCCTCGCGCCCGCACGCGGCGAGCAACCCCGCAGCCAGGAGGAGCATCCCCGACTTCGCGGCGGCATTTTTTCCGAGACAAACAAACGATCTCATTCCAGCTATGTACCGATTTTGCGGGAACACAGCAAGCCGTCCTTTGCGGCGCAGACGCATGTGGCGAAGGCGAAAACCAGCGAAACGGTTGAACGCATGGAACGCAAAAATTCCTTCTGCGCATCGGATGGGGAGAACCCGACGCCACCCTCGCCCATCGGAAGGGAAAGGGGCCGGGGGTGAGGGCAGCCGCAGGCCGGATGCGGTGAACGTCTCCACTTGGTTTTAACGCAAAGACGCAAAGGCGCAGAGTCGCAAAGAAAACTGTGAACCACGCCAATCACGCGAACGCTTCTCCCTCTCTACCATAATTCCCTTTGCGTCGTTCGCGTCAACCCGCCTTCGCATCACACTTGCGCGGCTGCCCTCGGCTTCTGTCGCCCTTACAGGGCTTGCTTCATTCTGGCGACTAACCCAGGGCGTTGCCCTGGGTTGTCATCTGTCGGGCTTTCAGCCCTGCGAACCAGTCCAATCAACAGCAAAAGCTTTGCGTCTTTGCGCCTTGGCGTCTTTGCGTTGAAAAGAATTCGACAGTTCAGCCTGCCCTCGCCATAGATTTTTGCCCCTGACGCCCTCGCCTTCCCTGTGGGCATCCGCTCCCGCTCCCGCGAGCGAGAAACGTGGCGGAGAGGGAAAGAATTTTCGTGTTCCTTGCGTTCCTTGCGGCCTTGCGCCTTGGCGTTGAATTCCGTTCGCGTGATTCGCGACTTTCGCGGTCTCGCGCTTCCGGGCATGCTGATTCCCATGAGCAAACCCAAGCCATCATCGCCCGCGCCCGGCGGCCAGTTCCTCGTTTATCAGACCGAGAACGGGAAGTTGAAGATTGATGTGCGGTTCGAGGGTGAAACGGTCTGGCTCACGCAGCAGCACATGGCGGAGCTTTTCCAGACAACCCAGCAGAACATCAGCCTGCATCTCCAGAACATTTACGAGGAGGGCGAGTTGGAGCGCGGGGCAACTCACAAGGAATCCTTGTCGGTTCGCCAGGAGGGTGCGCGTTCCGTCCAGCGGCGCGTGGATTTTTACAATCTCGACGCCATCCTTTCGGTTGGCTACCGCGTCAAATCGCGCGTCGCCACGCGCTTTCGCATCTGGGCCACGCAACGGTTGCGGGAATACATCGTCAAGGGATTCGTCCTCGACGACGAGCGGTTGAAGAATCCCGATCAGCCGTTTGATTATTTCGAGGAGTTGACGCGCCGGATTCAGGACATCCGCACTTCCGAGCGGCGGTTTTACCAGAAGCTCACGGACATTTACGCGACGAGCATTGATTACGACCCGACGCAGGAAATCAGCCTGCTGTTTTTCAAGACGGTGCAAAACAAAGTGCATTGGGCCATCACCGGCCAGACCGCCGCCGAGATCATCCACGGGCGGGCGAACGCAGCCAAGCGCAACCTGGGACTGACGAACTGGCGGGGCGCGGTGGTTCGCAAGCAGGATGTGGGCATCGCCAAGAATTATCTCACCTAGCCGGAACTGGCGGCGCTCAAAAATCTCGTGGAGCAATATCTTGTTTTTGCGGAAGGTCAGGCCATGCGCCGTGTCCCGATGCACATGGCGGACTGGGTTTCAAAGCTGGATGCGTTCCTGACATTGAACGAGCGGGACATTCTCACCCACGCTGGACGCATCACGCACGAAATGGCGCTGGTCAAAGCCGAGGCGGAATACGAGAAGTATCGCAAGTTGGAAGCTGCGAAGCCGTCACCAGCGGAAAAAGACTTTGAGGAGGCCATCAAGAAACTGCCCGCGCCAAAACAGGGGAAGTTGGCCAGGAAAAAGAAGTGAGGGAAAGGTTCTTCGCGTTCTTTGTGTTCCTTTGCGGCTCGTCGGTAGGCCCCGCCCGACATTTCGCGTGCTTCGCGTCTTTCGCGGTCAGGAATAGTTTTCCATCCCAACACGCGCAAATTCATCAGACGCTTGGCGACGTTCTCAGCGGTGACGCTTGGGCTTTTATTAGCGATTCAAGGCGCATTGATAACACAGATTGCCTTCACTGCTCCGGTCCTGTCTTTCAAGACTCGCCCTGCCATGTAAGGCGACCAAAGCACCGATAACAGCCCCGTCTGGTAGGTGCCACCGTGGTCAATCAGGGCGTCAATAAAGTCTTGGTCAATTTGTTCAGTGTGATCGTGAACCAATTGCCGAATATCGCAATACTGAAACCGGTCGTTTCCCTCCAAGAAAATGTAGTCCGTCTGGTTCACGGGAACAAAGATTCGCAACTCGTTGTCGCCTTTAATTCGTGGATCGGTCAGAATAGCATGTGCTATGGCAGAGAGAGGGATCTTGGAATCGCTGTCGGCTCTTGCTGGTGTGTGGTCACGTCTGATTGTTTCAATGACGTCATCGGTCAGTTTGGTTTCCAATTCATCAAGCCAGGCAAAAGCCATATCTTGGTGGGTTTTCTGAATCCGATGCGCGTGCATTGTGAGGGGAATTCCGAGCACCAAGCCAATCAAGATCAAACTTCCTCAGACAGTTGGCCGACGAACAATGCCGTGCATCCGGATTGCCAACTGTTTGAGAAACCCGGTGCGAATGCCTCGCCCCAACGCCCAGAGCAACGCACTCCCCACGCTGCCGAGCCAGACCATCACGACCAAGCCGTTTGGCGCTCCAGTGCCAGAGGGTTCGTAAAAGATTTGTGTCGCAAGGTGGATTGCCACATACCCAACCGCGAGTGCGATTACGTACTTCGGAGCCCAACCCCGCAGGGCGGCCAGTTGGCGCAACAGATAGTACGAAGACGCAAGTATGGGGAGGAAAAAGACCGGGTAGGCAATTATCACTGTCCCTTCACCGTGCGCACCGTCCAACGCAAAGGCGATCACGCCACTAACGATGAGCACTGAGATCAGGCAGAAGTACGCCAGGCGACATCGAGATGACTGAGTACCGCAGCGAAAAAATGCTTCAATGCTCGTTAGCCAAGCGATCACAAATGCTCCGCCGGACATGAGAACCATGTCCAGCCAGTGACTAAAGACCTCACTCGGGTTGCCGCCCCAGAATTCGCTGTAATGTTCGTAATTGTTCGCAATGCCACCCCGAAGGTGATTTACCATGGCGTAACTCCCAACAATTGCGAATAGCGGCACGAACAAAGCGATGATCGTCGCAGGCGACAACCGCCGTTGGTGAGGTGCCGGATCGGACATGATATTCTTGGACTGAATCGCCCGGCTCACCGTTCAACGACAAACTGCACCACATTCCTCCGCACCCGGGTCAGGAATAATTCTCCATCCCCACGCAGGAGCAAACGGGATTGCGATCGCCATACACATTGTCCATGCGAGCTCAGGTGGCCAGAATTTGTAGTCTTGCAGGCTCTTGGTCCGGAACGCCGCAGCTTCGCGTTCAAGCCGCTGCGGTGGCGAGCTGACGGACGTGGAGAATTTCCTTGGCGGAGAGTGGTTCGATTTCAGATTCGCCGAGAGTAATCACCGCGACGGTGTCGCCGATGGCATTGAAGACTTCAAGGCTGTAGCCGGGTTCTTGGCCGGGCATTCCCTCGTGGTATTCGACGATGGTGGCAAGATCGCCCCGGCGCAGTCCTTTTTCCGGCACGTCGGTTTTAAGCACCACGCGGCTGAACATTTCAAATTTCATATACTGTCAGGATAAAGGGTCACAAACTTCGTTTTACCTGTTGCCTTCTCAATCATCCAGATGCTCGTCACGCGGAGCGCACGGCCATTTGGCCCGGTCAATGTGCCACAAATCTGGTATTTGTCACCTAGGCGGTCGTCCGCACAAAGTCTGCGTCGAGAGTCAGCAGGTTGCGTATATCGTCCAGTAATCTGTCCGCGCCAGCAAGTGTGTAGCCGGCCAGGGCAAGGAACTTGGATTTGTCGTCCTCGTCGCGCAACCGCAGGAGATATTGCGTTATCTTGATCCGGGTGATGTCGCTGTCGGGCGAAAGTTTCATTCAGCATAGTTTTCCATCCCGAGACACGAGCAAACGGGATTGCGGTCTCCAAAGACATTGTCCACACGCGCCACGGGCGGCCAGAATTTGTAGTCGTGCAGACTCTTCGCCGGGAATGCTGCGGCTTCGCGGCTGTAAGGACGATTCCAATTGTCGCTGACGATCTGGTCGGCGGTGTGCGGCGCGTTCTTGAGGAGATTATTCTTCGCGTCGGCGGAGCCGTTTTCAATCGCGGTCATTTCGGCGTGGATGGAAATCATCGCGTCGCAGAAGCGGTCGAGTTCGTATTGGGATTCGCTTTCGGTGGGTTCGACCATGAGCGTGCCGGCGACGGGCCACGAGAGCGTCGGCGCGTGAA
>CAZLOH010000016.1:0-82374 GCA_964561105.1 uncultured Bifidobacterium sp.
TTCCTCCGGGTGATAACCCAGCAATTTCTTCACTGACGGGCTTTGATACAGAATGGTTGCCTCGGCATTGATGGTGGTAATCACATCCGAGGCGTTTTCGATGAGAATGCGAAACCGCCTTTCGCGCTCGTGCAGACTTTCTTCGATCCGGATGCGTTGCAACGCCCCAGCGCCGTGATCGGCGAGGGTTTGCAGCAGTTCGAGGGCGGTCTGATCGTACGCGTGCGTCCGGTAGCTCTGGATGGAGAATACGCCGATGGCTTCACCGGCGTTGCGCACCGGAACAAAGAGCAGCGACTGTGAACGTCGTCCCTTGTCACCAAAGCTCAGCAAACCATCCGTGGCCGCGCTGTTCTCCGTGCGTAAGACGAACTGGCTGCCCTCGTCCAGCACTTTCAGGAACATCGCCGAAGGATGGAAATCTTCCGGTCCAAATTCCGCATCCACAATCTGACCACCGATGGTGTCGCGAGACAGGGTGCGCTCCACATATTTCCGATTCGCATCGTAGAGGTGCAAAAAACACGCATCCCAGCCCAGCAAGCTCTGCGCGGCCTGCACCATGATTTCGGCCGCGTCCCGCCGGGAAGCCGCCCCACTCAAGTCCCGGGCCGTCTGCGCGTAAATGGCCGCACTGCGCTCGGCTTGAACGCGTGCGCTGATGTCGGTGATCACGGACAACAATAGAGCCGGCTCGCCGGGCAGGTCGAGAAAGGTGTCGGAAATCACCAGGTCACGACGACTTCCGTCCCACAGCTTCACAACGGCCTTGCGCTGCGCAAAATCTCGACGGGCCTCGAAAAACGCCATGAAGTCCCGCATGATTTGTTCGCCGCCATCAGCGGCATAGACGATCGCAAATGGCCTGCCTTCCAGGTCGGCGCGGGATTTGCCCACGAACCGGCAGTACGCCTCGTTCACCATGAGCATCCGGCCCCGGGCATCGTTCACCCGCATGGCGACCTGCGCTTTGTCCCAGATGGATCGTAACCGCAAGCCGGATTGTTCGCTGACTTGTTGTCGGCGTTTCTGCTGGATGGATTCCCGTAACGCCGAAAGCAGCATCCAAATGACCGCGCCGCCCGCCAGGGCTACGCCCGCCAAGAGGAGTGTCCTGGGGGCGACATTCAGGCTGGAAAGCCCACGGGCGGCGGAGGTCGCGGCCACCGGATCACCAAGATTCAACGACACGGCCGCGATGACGGCGAGCGCTATCAACGCCACCGCGCAGCCGCCCAGCAGTTTTCTTTCAATGGGGACTTTCATCCCAGACGCAAACCCGCGCGCTAATCCTGTGGAATGCCTTTCTACTTGTGACCGGGGAAGAATCCCATCAGTCATGCCCTCCGGTTCGCAACCCTCGCGCCACAATGACCGGCCGTTCGTTCCCGACGGAATGTTCGTGAATTCACGAGTTTACCGCGGCCGAAAACCATTCCTCGTTGTGCCCAGTTGGTTCTGCCGTGACCGGGTGCCCCAAATCGTCACAATCGCGGCGCGCCAGTCCTGACCGGTCGGAACACCGGTTGTTTTGGGAATTGTCCTCGCCGTGATGCTCCTCCGCGCCCGGAAAGCCTTGAATCGTCGAGGAGCGGTCGAAGTCAGAACGAGTTCGGATCGGCTCGCAAAAACAGTTTGAGCCGCCGCCGGGCTGCGCTATTCTGCCGGCACGTTGCGCGCGTAGCTCAATTGGATAGAGTGTCGGCCTCCGAAGCCGAAGGTTGTGGGTTCGACCCCCGCCGCGCGCACCATTTCAAAAACGAAGCAATGCAACCACGCAACGGCGACCGCAATCATGAAAACATTTCTGCCGTGGATCGTAGCCGTGCTCGCCCTCGGCGGCGCGTATTATTTTTACAACGCCAACCAATACCAGGCCGCCGAACTGACGAAGCTGCGCGGCGAGGTCCAGGAAATCGAAAATCTGCGCACGGAGATCGTCGAACTGAAAAGCCAACCGGTGTCCGCCGACGAGGTGGCTCAGTTGCGCAAAGACCGCGATGATTTGCTGCGCCTGCGCAATGAGGTGCGCCAGTTGCGCGACGACAAACAGCAACTCACCCAGCAGGCGCAAACCGCGCAAGCGGCGGTGCAGCGGGCGCAGACCGAGACCCGGCAGGCACAGGAACAGGCCCAGGCGCAGAGCCAGCAGCAAGCCGCCTTGCTGGCTCGCGCCCAGGATCAAACCCAGGCTTTGCTCAATGCCTGCATCAACAACCTGCGCCAGCTCGACGCCGCCAAATACCAGTGGGCATTGGAGAACAAAAAGCAGGCGCAAGACGTTCCCACCGCCAGGGAGATCGCCGTATATTTGCAGGATAACACGCTGCCGGCCTGTCCCGCCGGAGGCCAGTACGCGCTGAACGCTCTCAGCGCGGTACCGACCTGCACGGTGGCCGGACATGCGTTGCCGAAGTAGGCCCGGGCCGGGCCGTTTCGCCGATTTTCATTCTTGGCCTCCCGCCGCGCTTCCCGTAGTCTGCGCGCTCCATGATTGAAACTGACATTGACTTGCTGAAGGGAATTGCGAACCAGTTGCGCATCCATTCAATTTCCGCGACCACCACCGCCGGTAGCGGCCACCCGACGTCCTGTTGTTCGATGGCGGACCTGATGGCCTCATTGTTCTTCGGTCAGATGCGCTTTGATCCGAAGCATCCGAAACACTACAACAACGACCGCTTCATTCTCTCCAAGGGCCATGCCGCGCCGATCCTTTACGCCGCCTGGGCCGAAGCCGGATTGTTCCCGGTGGAAGAACTCCAGAAGCTCCGCCGCATTGATTCCGACTTGGAAGGTCATCCAACGCCGCGACTGCCGTTTGCCGACGTGGCCACAGGCTCGCTCGGACAAGGCCTGGGCATTGGCGTGGGCATCGCGCTCGCCGGCCGGCTCGATAAACTGGATTACAACACCTACGTGCTCATGGGCGATGGCGAAATCGCCGAGGGCGCCGTCTGGGAAGCCGCCTCGCTCGCCGGGGTCAACAAATTGAGCAACCTCATCGCCATCGTGGATTGCAACCGGCTCGGCCAGAGCGAGGCCACCGCATTTGGCCACCACATTGAGATTTATCGCAAACGCTTCGAATCGTTCGGCTGGCGCGTCGAGGACGTGGACGGTCATGACATCGAGGAGATTCTCGAAGTTCTCGGCGGCGTGGGCCTCAACGATCAGCCGCTCTGCATCATCGCCAAGACCTACAAAGGCGCGGGCATTTCCTTTCTGCAAGACAAGGAAGGCTGGCACGGCAAACCGTTGAACCAGGAGGAAGCGGCCCGGGCCATCGCGGAATTGCAACCCAGTTCCAAGTCCGCCGCCGGCGTGGCGATCCCGCCTCCGTCGGACCTGCCGGCCCCCACGAATGCCGTCCCGGCGAGCTATCCGGCCATCCATTACAAGCTGGGTGATCTCATCGCCACTCGTGAAGCCTACGGCGCGGCGCTGCTGCGCTTGGGCGAATCGGACGAACGCATCGTCGCGCTGGACGGCGACACGAAGAATTCCACCTACGCGGAAAGGTTCTTCAAGAAATTCCCCGCCCGGTCCACGGAATGTTTCATTGCCGAACAAACCCTCGTGGCTGCCGCCATCGGCTACGGCACGCGCGGCAAGGTGCCGTTCGCGTCCACGTTTGCCGCCTTCTTTGCGCGGGCCTACGATCACATCCGCGTGGCCGGCATCTCGATGGCCAACCTCAAGTTGGTCGGCTCGCACGTCGGGGTGAGCATTGGCGAAGATGGGCCGTCGCAGATGGCGTTGGAAGACATTGCCATGATGCGGGCGGTGTCCGGCAGCGTGGTGCTCTATCCCAGTGACGCCGTGAGCACGGAGAAAATGCTCGAAGTGATGGCGCTCAATCGCGGCATCTTTTTCCTGCGCACTTCGCGTCCCAAGACCCCGGTCATCTACGGCAATGACGAATCGTTCCCCATCGGCGGCGCGAAAATTTTGCGACAGCAGGCGGGCGACAAGGTCACCGTGGTGGCCGCCGGCGTGACGCTGCACGAAGCCTTGAAGGCGGCCGACGCGCTGGCCAAGGAAGGCATCGGGATCACCGTGGTGGATGCTTACAGCGTGAAACCCCTCGGCAGGGAAGTCATCAAGGCCGCCGCCGCCAAGACCGGCAACCGCGTGGTCACGGTGGAAGATCATTACGCCGAGGGTGGCCTGGGCGACGCGGTGGCGGGCGAACTCAGCACGGAAGGCGTGAAGGTTTACAAGCTGGCCGTGCGGGAACTGCCGCGTTCCGGCAAGTCCGAGGAACTGCTCGCGAAGTACGGCATTGATGCCGCCGCGATCGTGCGCCAGGTCAAAGCGTTGGCTTGAGAAAAGCTCCTGGCGAGCCATGAAAGCGCTCGTTTCCGCCGCCCTGCTGTGGTTCAGCCTGGCGGCGGTTTTTCCGGCTGGAGCCGTGACGTGCCGCGTCTGCGACACCTCCATCACGGGCAAGTTTTACTTCGTCAAGGATAAGGCGCGCGGCGGCGAGTTTGCGATTTGCACCAACTGCATGGCCCTGGAAACGCGCTGCTTCGCGTGCAGTCTTCCCGTGCAGTCGGGCTTTACGACCTTGCCGGACGGTCGCTATCTGTGCTGGCGTTGCGCGAAGGACGCGGTGTTGTCGGACGAGGACGCCAAAAAAATTTGCTGGGAAACGCGGGACACACTGGACCAACTCTTCGTTCGCTTCCTCTCGTTTCCGCAAACCAACGTGGTGGTGAACGTCGTGGATCGCTTCACGCTGGAGAGCCTGTTCAAGTCGCCCGGTTACGCGCAACAATGCACCTCCGTATTCGGCGCCACCAGCACCCATCCGCTCGGCGCGCATTGCGTGCATACGATCAGTTTGCTCAGCGGCTTGAGCCGTCCGCGCCTGGAGGCCGTCGCCGCCCACGAATTTTCCCATGCGTGGCTGAATGAAAACCTGACGTCCAAACGGAAGGACGCGATTTCCCGGGACGCGCTCGAAGCCTTTTGCGAACTGGTGGCTTACGACCTGGTGGTGGCGCGCAACCATCTGGTGGAAAAAACCAACATCCTGGAAAATCCCTACACGGCCGGCCAACTGGAAGCCTTCCGCGTCGCCGAAGCCCGGCACGGCTTCAACGCGATTGTGGATTGGGTTCAGTTCGGCGAGTCGGCCAGGCTCGACGCCGCCGACCCCGATGGCGTCCGGTTCCTCCGCGAGGCCACCAAAACTTCCAGCAGCCGGCCCGTTTACTACTCCAGCGCCCCGCCGCCCCCGTTGCCGGATCGCTTGACGTTGAAGAACATTTCGGGAACCCCCGGACACCGGCTGGCCATCATCAACGACCGCACGTTTGAGGTGAAGGATCAGGCCCGGTTGCGACTGGCCGGGACGAACCTGCTGCTGCGCTGCCTTGCCATCCGCACCAACTCCGTCCTGATCGAGTTCACGGAGTCGGGTGCAAAACAGGAATTGCTTCTCTCCCCGGAATAGGCCGGTCAGTCATTCGGCACCCAGCCCTTGCCGGGGATGTATTCGCGGCTGCCCGAATGGGTCTTGCACCCCGCCACAGCCAGCACCACCGCCAGCAACAGGACCAACACGCAGAGTTTCTTCATGGCGCAACTGTAATCGAGATTGTCGCCGGGGCAAGTGTGGTGCATGTTGCTGGCGACGAGCCATGCCGGAGAAGTTGCAGTCTTTCAAAGGCCAGTTGCTGCTGGATAGCGGTGAACTGCACGGCTCGTTTTTCCAACGCACGGTCCTCCTCATCTGCCAGCATGACGCCGAGGGCGCGTTCGGCTTGGTGCTCAACCGCACCACCGGCAACAACCTTGGCGAGGCCATCGTCGCCAATCTGCCGGATTCGCTGCGGGAATGTCCGCTCTACGTCGGCGGTCCGGTGCAGCCCACCGCGTTGAGTTTTCTGCACTCGGACAATTTCATTCCGGATGCCACCGTAATGCCCAACCTCAGCCTCGGCCACTCGCTGGATTCGCTGGTCGAGATCGGCGAATCTTTTTCGGGGACGAAGAAGGTCAAACTCTTCGCCGGTTACGCGGGTTGGAGTCCGGGCCAGTTGGAGGGCGAAATGAAACGCAAAGCCTGGCTGGCGTATCCCGCATCGCTCGAATTGATTTTCAACATCCCGTCCGCTGAACTCTGGCCGACCGTTCTCCGGCGCAAAGGGGGCTGGCGCAACCAGCTCCTCGCGCAGTCGCCCGAAGATTTGTCCTCCAACTAAACTCCGCCCGATTCACGGCGGAAACCCAATCGCCAGCTTCACACTGGAATACTCGGGGTGGATTTCACCGGTGCGCGTCCGAATGATCAACGGCGGCTCCACCCAGGTTCGCGCCTGGAACCATTCCGGCAAATCTTCGCGGCGCATCAGGCCGAACAGGGTGATCAACGGCGGATTCCCTTCGCGAAACACCACCGGGCGCTTCCGCACAATACTCAGCCGGGCGTCGCGCGCACCGGCTTCCACGCGGGCCAGTTGGGCGGGTTCGGTCGGAAAAACGCACGCAAAGAATCCGCCGGCCGCGAGATGCCGGGTGGCGGTCGCGCAATAGTCTGCCACCGTGCCGCGCAATTCAAAGCGACACGCCAGCCGTTGCGGATGCTCGCTTTTGACCCCCGCCACCGGCGGAAAATACGGCGGACTGCCGGTGATCAAATCAAACCGTTCTTCCGCAGCCAAAACTCCTGCCTCGCGGAAGTCACCGGCGCGTATGTCGTAGCGATCCGTCAGTCCGTTGTAGCGGGCTGATTTTTTCGCCAGTGCCACGCTTTCGGGTTGCGCCTCGACCGTCACAAAGTGTGCCCCGGGCAGTCGCCACGCGGAAATCATTCCCACCGTTCCAACGCCGCTGCCGAGATCCAGCGCGGTGCGCGCCGACGGACACCAAGTCGTGCCATACCAGGCGGTCAAGATGTCATCCGTGGAGAAACGGTGACCGTCGCGCAGTTGAAACAACCGGAAATGGCCGCTGATGGCGTCCAGGGTTTCGCCCGGTGCCACCGCGAGGGCGTCGTCCAGCCCCGGCGGAATCAAACCCGGTTTGGCCCAACCTTTGAAATGCGTTTCGGGATTCACGTCGTTTCGGCCAGCCGGACAAACCGGGTTTCCAGCTTCCGGCCTCGGCTTTCCAGCACGGCCACGCTGCGCGCCTGACCGAACCGGGGTTTGCCGGCGTATCCGGGGTTCACAAACAAAACGCCGTGGAGACGCTGTTCAAACGGCTGGTGCGAATGGCCGAACACCACCACGTCCGGTTGGTCCCGCGCGATGCGCGCCCGAAGTTCCTCCGTCAGCGCTTGCGGCGTGACGATGTGATGAACCAGGCATTTCCACTCGCCACTGACGAACAATTGGGTGAGCGGGAAGCACGGCGAGTGGTCATTGTTGCCCAGCACCGCCGTGACCGGGGCGATGGATTTGAGTTGGGCGATCAGATGGTCCGGCCCAATGTCGCCCGCGTGCAGGATATGATCCACGCCCTGGAAAATCTTTGGCAGACGTGGATCCAGAAAACCGTGTGTGTCCGAGATCAACCCCAGCTTCACGCCTTGGCTTCCTCCGCGGCCGGCTCGGCTTCCGGTTCCTCCTCCGGCTCGCGCGCCCCCGCCTCCTTCTCCTGCGGCGATTCCGCGCTCGTGAGCTTCATCGCGCCCACAAACAGGCCGGTGAACAGACCGCCGCTGAGCAGGGTGTTGCGGAAAAATTCCCACGTCTGCGGCCAGCCGCCCGTGCCCTTTGTCAACGCCGTCAGCCAGCCGAGGAAGTTTTTGGTATATTCCGGATTCTGGAAGGGGTTAAACAGCCACGAAGCGGTGTTGGTGATCAAGTAGAACAGTAACGCCCCCAACACGCCCCCGCCGAGCAACGCGCCGAAGGATGACCGAGGCTTGAATCTTCGGCCCAACCAGATGAGCACGCCGTACGCACCGTAGTTGCACGCCAGATAAATGAGCTTGCGCGGTGTCCACACCTCGTAGCCCAGACTTTGGAAATAGCAGTTCAATCCCACATCCGTGATGAACAAAGTCACCAGCGGCAGCCCCCAGCCCCAGCCGCCCGAAATAAACACGCCCGCACAAAACATCAGCGCATAGACCGCGCTGAAATTGTGCGGCAGCAGACCCGGGATGCGCGACAGCGCGAACACCAGCATCAGCAAAATGGGCAGTACCTTGCCTTTCACCAGCCGCATGATACGCCGCCACAAAAGAATGACAAGCGGCGGGGATGCCCGTTTAATCAGGCGGCGCTGATGATTAAATTGTTCGACATTCTGCACGAGGACGACGATTTGCTCGTGCTCAACAAACCGGCGGACCTCGTGTGTCACCCCACCAAGGGTGATGCCTTCTCCAGCCTCATCAGCCGCGTGCGCTGCCATCTTGGCGCGAGCGCGACTCCGCACCTGGTCAATCGGCTGGATCGGGAGACGAGTGGCGTGACCGTGGTGGCGAAAAGCGCGGCGGTGGCCGGAGAACTCGGGCGACTCTGGGAAACGCGCGTGGTGGCCAAGGAGTATCTTGCCGTCGTCCACGGCCACGTGCGGGATGAATCTGGATTGATTGACGCGCCGCTCGGCCGGGACGAACGCAGCCGCGTGGCGATCAAAGATTGCGTGCGACCGGATGGTGCGCCGGCGCAGACCGAGTTCAGTGTGGTCGCACGCTTCGCCCGACCTGAGGGCCGGTTTTCCCAACTCCGTCTCCATCCGCGCACCGGCCGCAAGCACCAGTTGCGGATTCATCTCGCGCACCTCGGACATCCCATCGTGGGCGATAAACTTTACGGCGGCGACGAGGACTTGTATCTGGCGCTGGTCGAGCGGCGGCTGACCGAGGACCAACGAAAACGCCTCATCTTGCCCCACCACGCCCTTCACGCGAGCGTGGTGCGTTTTGAGTGGCGCGGGCGGCAATGGGAATTCAGTTGCCCGCCGGAGCTGGTCTGGCTGCTGCCCCAATAATGGGGGTTAGCAATTCATCAGATTTCAGATACACTCCTGCTCAAAAATCATGAAGCTGCAAAAATCGTTGATCGTTGTCCTGCTCACCGGGTTGGCCGTAGGAATTTTGTTGGTCTGGCACGGCGTCCGCACTTCCGCGCCGGGAGTGGCGGAAACGCCGCCAATTTCCGCTCCGGGCACGAACCAGGTCGCTTCCTTAACCTCGACGCAGCCAGCGCCGAACGCCGCCCGTCCCCTCGCTGTCGGCGCGTCGTTGAAGCCCGCGACCGGCAACACCAGCACGACCAACTCGCCCGCCGCCACTCCGGGTCAGGAGCGACGGCGACCCTGGGACTACGCGTTCCTGGATGGTTTTCACGATGCGCCCAAAGGCAGCCCCATTCGGTTTGAACTGGTCGGTGGCGAATTCGCTGCCGGCACAATCAACCATACCGAGTTCAAGAACGGTCAGGTCATCGTGGTGGCCGGTGACTTGACCACTCCCGAGCCGGGACGTTTTTCCTTCCGCAAACAAACGCTGCCCGGCAAGGCGGGTGATTTTTCCGGTGAAGTCATCTTCCCCACCAGCCAACGCGCCTACCGCATTGAACCCACCGGCCCAGGCGGCAAATCTGAACTGGTTGAGCGCCGGCTGGACGAAGTGCTGTGCCTGACGATGCCCACGCTTGATCCCGCGCTGGTGGAGGAGGAGACGGAGGAAACCCCGCCGCTGCGACCCGACCAGGTGACGGATTACGTCCCTGCCTACAACGACGGCATCATCTCGTTGCAAAGTCTGCCCGGCGTCGTGCCGGTGCTCTACATTGATTATCGCGGCGGTTACACACCAACCTGGGGCGGGATCACATACGACAAACCGAACGCTAGCAACGCCACCATCAAGGACGTTTGGAAACGTGTGGCCGAGGATTACATGCCCTTCAACATCAATGTCACCACCGACATCAGGATTTACGAGGCCGCACCGGAAAACAGCCGTCAGCGCTGTGTGGTAACGCCCACCACCACCGCTGCTCCCGGCGCCGGAGGCGTGGCGTTTGTCGGCGATTGGAACAGCACGGGCGACCGGCCCTGTTGGGCATTTTATTCCGGCGGAAAATCGGCTGCCGAGGTCATTTCCCACGAGGTTGGCCACACGCTCGGCCTGAGTCACGACGGGCGAACCACACCGGCGGAAGGTTATTACGGTGGGCAAGGCAGCGGCGACGTCGGCTGGGCGCCAATCATGGGCGTCGGTTACTCGAAACCAGTCGTGCAATGGAGCAAGGGCGAGTACGCCAATGCGAACCAGACCCAGGACGATCTCGCCATTATCGTCAACAACAACAACAGCGTGGACTACCGCGCCGACGACACGGGCGACACCCTGGCCACCTCCCGGTATTTGGAACTTTATTCCGACTTCAGCGCCTCCGCCGAAGGCGTGGTGGAAAGGACGGGAGAGACGGACGCGTTCCGGTTCACGACCACGGGCGGGAGTGTTTCACTGTCAGCCAATCCGGTGGGTAGCTGGGCGGATCTGGCCATCTCGGCCACGCTGGCCAACGCGGCGGGCACGGTCATCTCCAGCAACAATCCGCAGACGCAACTCGGCGCGAGTATCAGCACGAGTCTCGCGGCGGGCACCTACACCTTCCGCGTCACCGGTGCCGGTCGCAATAATCCGCTCACCGATGGCTTCTCGGCCTACGCCAGCCTGGGCTACTACTCGATCACCGGCAGCGTCGCCGGCGCGGTGCTGCCGACGCGGTTTGTCGTCCCCGAGAATTCCCCCAACGGTTTTACGGTTGGCACGGTCACGGCCACCAACCTCGGCACGAACTCGCTCGTTTATGTCATCACGTCCGGTAACACCAGCGGCGCATTTTCCGTCAACAACAACGGGGTGCTCACCGTGGCCAATACCGGGGCGTTGAACTATGGGGCGCTCGCGGCCTTGACGCAGTTGACCGTCCAATATCAGTTGTTCGTGAACATCACCAACCTGACCAACCCCGGGTTGACCGAACTGAACCGTCGCGTAGTGGTCCAAGTGCAGGACGTGAACGAAGCGCCTGCCATCGCCGCCTCCAACGTCACCGTGCTGTCGCATACGCAACCCGGGACTCCCATCGCGTCGTTCACGCTCTCGGATCCGGATGCCTATTCCATCCTGACCGCCGCCATCGTCGGCGGGAACAGCAATGGGGTCTTCGCCTTGGACAACACCAGCGCGAGCCTCAAGGTCGTCGGCGATCTCGATGCGTCGGTGCAAAGCGTCTATAACCTGACCCTGACGGTCACAGACAATGGCGCTCCCGCGTTGACCGCGACCAACACCATCCAGGTCACCGTCATTACCAACCAAACGCCGTTCCAGCCGGGCAGCTTGAGCTATGCGATTTACGAGGACATTGGCAACGGCATGAACGTCAGCGACCTGACCAACAATGCGCGTTTCCCGCTCGATCCGACTTCCGAGCAACAGATGACGAGCCTGGAGGGGGACCGGGATCGCGGCGATAACTATGGTTCGGTCATGCGCGGCTATCTCATTCCGCCAACGAGCGGCAATTACACCTTCTGGATCTCCAGCGACGACAGCAGCGAACTCTGGCTCAGCACGACAACCAATCCGGCGACCATGACGCGCATCGCGAGGGTCAGCGGTTACACCGGCCCCCGGGAGTGGACGAAATTTGCGAGCCAGCAATCCGGAGCCCGCTCCCTGACCGCCGGCCAAGGCTACTACCTTGAAGCGCGGCAAAAGGAAGGCGGCGGCGGTGATAATCTCGCCGTGGCCTGGCGGGGGCCGGCCACCTTGAACCAGACCAATGTCATTGCGGGAATTTATCTGGCGCCGCGCTTCATCAACTATGTTCCGCACCTCACCGGGTTCTCCAACCCCGGGGTCCGGCGTGATCTGTTTCCAGCGGCCAGCGTCGGGAAACTGACGTTGAGCGATGTGAACGCCAACGACACGCATGAGTTCACCATCTTGAGCGGAAACGACGAGGGCATTTTCTCGGTGGACGCCGCGGGGGACGTCCGCGTGGCTGACACCGCGGCGCTCGCCGCGACGGCGACCACGGATTTTTCGCTCACCATTCAGGTCACCGATAGCGGTTCGCCGGCGCTGTCGGCCACAGCCGCGGTTTCTTTGACCATCGTGGACCCTGGCACCATCGCCACCACCACGCTCCGGCGGGAGATGTTCAATTCCATCGGCGATGGCACGACGGTCGGCGACCTGACCGGAAACGCGAAGTATCCCGGAAAACCCGATGCCCTCGTGGCATTGGTGAACGGCGGCTTCGAGTCGCCGGAGGATGTGGGGGACAATTACGGCTCGCGCATCCGCGGTTATGTCGTGCCGCCGGTCAGCGGTGACTACCGGTTTTTCATCGCCTCCGACGACGCCAGCCAGCTCAAGTTCAGCCTGGATACCAATCCCGCCAACGCGACGGTGATCGCCTCGGTCAGCGGCTGGACCGGCCCGAACGAATGGACCAAATACGCCGCCCAGACATCGCCGGTGCAAGTGGGCCTGGTCGCGGGCGAGCGTTACTACCTCGAAGCGTTGCACAAGGAAGGCGGCGGGGGCGATCACGTTTCCGTGGGCTGGCTCGTGCCCGGCAGCGGCGTCACCAATGTGATTCCCGCTGCCAACCTCGAACCGGTTGACCTCAACTTCGCGCCGCAGATGAACGCGCAGACATTGAGCGTGGCGCAAGCCGCCACGAACGGCACCTTGGTCAGCACGGTGGCCGCAACCGACAGCCCGCTTGACACGCTGACGTTCCGGATGCTCAGCGGAAACACCGGCAACACCTTCGCGCTCGATCCCGCGACCGGCGGGCTTACCGTGGCCGACAACACAGTTTTGTCGGGTTCCCCCATCGGCAGCGCCTTCAACCTCCTGGTGGCCGTGCAGGATTCCGGTTACGGCGGGCTGTATCCCTTGCGCACCAATTCCGCCCTGGTCACGGTCATCGTGCGCAGCACGGACAATGCGGTATGGACCAAACTCGCCGGTGGCTCCTGGCCGGTAGCGGCGAATTGGACCAACAGCATTGTCGCCGACGGCCCGGAGATCACCGCTGATTTCAGCCGGCTCAACCTGACCGCCAACACCACGGTCACACTCGATGGCGCGCGCACCGTGGGCAGTCTCATCTTTGGCGACACCGCCCCGTCGCATGGTTGGTCGCTCCTCCCCGGCACGGGCGGCGCCCTCACGCTCAACAGCACCAACTCCGTCATCACTGTCAACAATCAGACCGCCACGATCGGCGTCGCCCTGAGCGGCACGAACGCCATCACCAAAGCCGGCAGCGGCGGCCTGACCTTGACCAGCCTGCTCAACAACTTTTCCGGCGATCTGAACCTCAATGCGGGCACGCTGACCGCCAGCACGTTCAACAATCAGGCCGCCACGTCCACCCTCGGCGCGAAAGCCGGTCGCCGCACCATCCGCATCGCGCCGGGCGCGACCCTGAGTTTCACCGTCAACAACATCTTTGGCGGCGGCGGTCAGAACGCCGCAACGCTGCCCACTCTGGAGGTCAGCGGCACCTTGACGACCACGCGCTTCAATGTGCTGCCCAATCTGGTGTTCAACGGCGGCCAGTTGCGCAATTCCAACGCGACCGATCCGGTCAACTATGACGGCTTCCAATTCATCGGCAGCATCACCGTGGGCGGCTCGACCGCTTCCACGTTCACCACCACCACGGGACGGGGCAACCATCTGGCCAACGGCACGACCACGTTCAACGTCGCGGATGCCACCGGCAACGCCAGCCCGGATTTGCTGGTGCAAACCATCCTGCGCAATCCCTCCGACGATTATGGCGGAGCGGGTGTGCCAGCGGCTCTGACCAAGACCGGCGCAGGCACGATGGTCCTCGCCGCCAACAATGTTTACACCGGTCCCACCACGGTGGCGGACGGCACCTTGCTCGTGACTGGCACCATTGGCGCGGGCAGTGTGGTGACCGTGCAAGCTCCCGGGACCCTGGGCGGCACCGGGAACATCAACCGCCCCGTCACCATCGTCGCCGGCGCCACCCTCGCCCCCGGCAGTTCCATCGGCACGTTCACGGTGAACAGCAGCCTGACGCTCAACGGGAATCTTTTCGTCGAGGTCAACACTGCGTCGTCGCCCGCCAACGACCTGGTGAATGTCACCGGCACGCTGACCAGCTCAGGCGCCGGCGTCGTCACAGTCGCCAATCTCGGCCCGGCGCTCACCGCAGGCCAGAGTTTCAAACTCTTCAACAAGGCGCTCCTCAACGGCGCGACGCTCGCAATCCAGCCTCCGCCCGGCCCGGGCCTGGCGTGGACGAACCGGCTCGCCGTGGACGGCAGCATCGCCGTCTATTCGCCGGTGGCCACGAACCCCACCAACCTCACCAGCGTTCTCAACGGCAACCAGTTGACGCTGTCCTGGCCGGTGGACCACACCGGCTGGCGCTTGCAGGTGCAAACCAACACCCTGGCCCAGGGGCTGGGGAACAACTGGGTGGAAGTTCCAAACTCGACGACCACGAATCAGTTCACCTTCCCGGTGGATCCGACGGTTGGCACGGTGTTTTACCGGCTGATTTATCCGTGACGGCGGCGGTTATCGCTGGGCGTCTCTCAGGTTATTGCAAGGCCCGCCAGGTTTATGAGGTGGAACTCGTCGCGCTGCGACGAGTAGCGCCGCGTAGAGCGGCGCAACCGGCCGTTCGAAAAGCCCCGCCCCGTCCGCTTTGCGCGGACGGGCTTGTCGCAGCGCGACAAGCGCCACCTGCAATAAAGTGAGATGCGCTTCATCGCTCCCGGATAGCTTTCCGGATAGCTTTCCGGCTTGCATCCGGCGCGCGTGAAACGAATCCTCTGCGCATGGAACCAACTGACCAGCTCCGCGAACTCTGGCGAATGCAAACGGCCTTGAACCAGCGCATCGGCGTCAACACGACCGGCATGAGCCAGGAGGACCAGACCAAATGGATTCTGAACTATTGTCGCGCCATGACGCAGGAGCTGGCCGAACTCACCGACAGCGTACCCTGGAAATGGTGGGCCAAGTACCAGAAGTTCGATGAACAGAATGCCCGGGTTGAAGTGGTGGACCTGTTCCATTTTCTCATCAGCCTCGCCCAGGTGCTCGGCATGAGCGCCGACGATGTCTTTGCCGCCTACCTGAAAAAGAACGAGGTGAATTTCAAGCGCCAGGATTCGGGCTACACCCAAAAGGATGAGCACGACTCGAAACATATCTGAGGATGCCGCCGCGAAAGATCGCCGACGCCCGCCGATGAACATCAGCGGCCAGTTGGAAGTGGTGGACAACTGCGCTTGCTATCGGCCGACGGGCGCGCTGACGTTGGAGGAAGCGGTCGAGCTGGTGAATCAAGCCATTGCCTACGCGCGCGACCACCAGATCCCGAAGTTGTTGTTCAACGCCAAAGATGTGACCGGCTTCCGTTCGCCGTCATTGCCCGAGCGCTACTTCTACGTCCGTCAATGGGCGGCCACGGGCCGGAGTCTGGTACAACTGGCCTTGGTCATCCCGGCTGAGATGATTGACCCGGAAAAATTCGGTGTCACCGTCGCCCACAACGCCGGCCTGAACGCCGATGTGTTTTCGAGCGAGCCGGAGGCACGGGCTTGGCTTCAAGGTTAACCCGCGAATTGAATCAAGCCGGAACCGTTCCCGGCAACGCACGGCGACCACTCTTGCGAACCCCCGCCGCTGGCGCGCGAGTTGTTCATCGAATCTGCGGGGTGACTCGTTGGGCGCGGGTCTGACTTTGGAAAAACTGCTCGGCACGTTCGGGCCAGTTGTTATCATTTCGTCATGCGTAAAGGCGTCACCCGACTCGCCTCCGCCCGGACGTTCGTGCCGGGGCGGTGGCGTCGGGAAATCGCGCGTGTTCTGATCACCGACGCGATGCTCGCCGGTCGGGTCGCCACGCTTGCCCGCGCCATTGAGCGGGATTTTCGCGGACGCGAGCTGGTCGTCGTGGCGCTGCTCAACGGCACGGTCATGTTCATCGGCGATCTCATCCGGCATCTCACGCAACCGCTGCGGTTGGATTTCATGGGCGTCTCCAGCTACGGCGCGGGCACGGAGTCCGGCGACCTGGTCTTCACCAAGGAACTGCGGCTCGACGTGCGCGGACGCGACGTGTTGCTGGTGGACGACATCCTCGACACGGGCCGGACGCTCGCCCGCGTGACCGGAATCATCGGCGCGCTCAAGCCGCGTCGCCTGAAAATCTGCGTGCTGCTCGACAAGCCGTCGCGCCGCGTGGAGAAAGTAAAGGCGGACTACGTGGGCTTCGAGATTCCGGATGTGTTCGTTGTCGGCTACGGGCTGGACTACGCGGAAAAATTCCGCAACCTGCCGTTCGTCGGGGTGCTCAAACCGGAAATGTATCGCGTGTGATGCGCCGAAAGTAAACCGTCCATGCAGGTGTCCGTTCAGTTTTATTCCTACTTCAAAGACCTGGCCGGGTGCGCCGGGGTCGCGGAGACGGTGGCGGCGGGGAGCACCCTCGGCGCGTTGCACGATCAACTGACGCAGCGCTTCCCGAAACTCGCCGCCATGAAAAAGTCCACGCTCATCGCCGTGGGTGTGGACTACCAACCGCGTGATTATGTGCTGCGGGAAGGCGATGAGGTGTCACTCTTCCCGCCGGTGCAAGGAGGATAGGAGGATTTACGATTTACGATTTACAATTTACGAATGTCCCGCTCCGGAGTTTCGCGCACCACCAACCACGCTCCACCCCCGGATGAAGCGCACCCTCCTGATTACCTCCGAGCCGATTAACGAGGCCGCGCTGGCCGCGCAACGCACCCTGTCCGCCGGCATGGGCGCCGTGGTGGATTTTCTCGGCTTCGTCCGCGGCGAGGAGGAGGCCCGGCCCATTTCCGCCATCGAATACGAGGCGTTTGAGAAGATGGTGCAACACCAGTTCCACCTGCTCTTCGACGAAATGGAAAAGCGCTGGCCGGTTGAATCCGTTCGCCTCGTGCATCGCCTCGGCGTAGTGAAAGTGAACGAGCCATCGCTCTGGGTCGAGGTCGTGTCCCCGCATCGGGGCGAAGCCTTCGCCGCCTGCCAGTGGCTTATTGACGAGATGAAGCGTGTGGTGCCGATCTGGAAGAAACCCCTGCCGTTGTAGCCGCCGACATGCGGAGGCGGATTTTTTCACCCGTCGCCTCGACGGTCGGCAACAATGTTCTGCACTCGCCACTCGACCTCCATCGTCTCACTCGTTACCGTCCGCGCCGTGCAACTCAAGCTGGTCAGCTTGTTGGGATTGGTGGTGTTCATTGCCATCGCCTGGGCCATCTCGGCCAATCGCAAACAGTTCCCCTGGCGCGCCGTGCTCTGGGGGCTGGGACTGCAATTCGTCTTCGGTTTTCTGATTCTCAAGACCACGCCGGGCGACCGGGTCTTCAACTTTTTCCAACGCGGCGTGACCAAGCTCATCGGCTTTGCCGATGAAGGCGCGAAAATGGTTTTTGGTCCGCTGGCAAACACCAGTTTGCTCACGGAAAAACTCGGTCCAGGCAACGGTTTCGTCTTCGTCATCACTGTCACCGCCACCATCATTCTGGTCGCGGCCCTGTCATCGTTGCTCTACCACTACGGCATTCTGCAACTCGTGGTGCGCGGGACTGCGTGGGTGATGCAACGCCTCATGCGCACCAGCGGCAGTGAAAGCCTCGCCGCCGCCGCCAACATTTTCATGGGCCAGACCGAAGCGCCCCTGGTCATCCGTCCCTACCTCGCCACCATGACGCGCAGTGAAATCATGGCGCTGATGACCGGCGGCATGGCGACCATCGCGGGCGGCGTGCTCGCCGCCTATGTGTCGTTTGGCATTTCCGCCGGACATTTGCTGACGGCTTCGGTCATGAGCGCGCCTGCCGCCTTGCTCATCGCCAAAGTGATGTTGCCCGAAACCGAAAAGAGCAAGACGGCTGCGGGAGCTTCCGCCAAAATTCCGCGCGATACGATCAACGGCCTCGACGCGCTCTGTCGCGGCGCGAGCGACGGCGCAATGCTGGCGATCAACGTCATGGCGATGTTGATCGCCTTCGTGGCTGTGGTCGCACTGGCCAATTATCTTGTCAGCCTTGGCTTGCGCCCGTTCGGCGTTCACGCAGAGACGCCCTTGCAGACGCTATTCGGCTGGATAAACGCGCCCTTTGCGTGGCTGATGGGCGTGCCTTACAAAGATTGCCTGTCGGTCGGCAGTATCCTGGGTGAACGCATCGTGCTGAACGAATTCATCGGCTATCTCAGCCTCAGCAGTTTGAAACCGCAGCTTGCCGAACGCAGCTACACGCTGGCCACCTATGCGCTCTGCGGTTTCGCCAATTTCTCGAGCATCGCCATCCAGATTGGCGGCATCGGTTCGCTCGTGCCAGGCAAACGAGGCGACCTCGCCAAGCTGGGCCTGCGGGCCATGATCGGTGGTCTGCTGGCGTGTTATCTCACCGCCACGATTGCGGGAATTCTGATTTGACAGGAGGAAACAGAGCGAACGGAGGTGAAAACGGATTCGCAAACTGAAGCACCCGCCAGCCGGTCTCTGTTTCCTCGATTGCCTCCTGTTAGTGTCCCCGCTACAACTTCGCCATGCTCAAGACCGGCATTCTCAATCCGCAAGTGCTGCATCTCCTCGCCCGCTTCCGTCATACCAACACCATTGTCATCGCCGACCGCGGCTTTCCCTCCTGGGCGCAGCTTGAGACGGTGGATCTCTCGCTTGTGGACGATGTGCCCACGGTGTTGCAGGTGTTGTCCGCCGTGCGCGCCCACTGCGTCCTCGGCCAGGCCTGGATGGCGCAGGAATTCCTGGGGGCCAACGACCGGCGCACCCGGTCACGCTTTGTGACGGCTTTGAAAGGAGCGAGCCTGAGCTTCGAGCCGCATCTTGATTTCAAGCAGCGCGTGCCCCACGCCATCGGCCTCATCCGCACCGGCGACACCACGCCGTACGCGAATGTGATCTTGGAATCGGCGTGAAGAAAAAATCGAAAGAAAGAACACCATGAATGCTAAGCGCCTGGTATTTCTGTTAACCCTGTGCTGTGCCGCAGCTGCTTCATTGGCGCTTGCGCCCAAACGTGGCAAGGAGCGGTTGCTCGCGCTGACAGTCACGCCGACGATCAATTTTGAATTTCACCTTGACTACAACTCGGCTACGACCTTGGCCGACCTTACGAATGAATTGAGCACCTCCGACCGAATCCTGGAGTTGCGCAAGCAGCTAAGGGAACTGCCAGGTGACTCCGGCGTACTCATCCAACTTGGTAGATTGCTCGAAAGTTCGGAGACCAATGAGGCCAACCGTTGTTTTCAACAAGCCTTCACGATAGCGGAGCAGCGGATCGCGCTCCGTCCTCACGACGGACTTGCGCAGATTGACTTGGGGGATGCATGTGACGAGCTCGAAAAGAAGCAGCTCGCGGAGAAGGCCTACCGGGCAGCCACGCAAATTTCCTCGAATGAATGGAGGAGCTGGGCAGCCTTGGGCCAGTTTTTGGACCGTGAAACGCGGATCGCACTCTATCCAGCCAGTCTTGCCGCCGGGCAAACGACGTCGCGGGTCGAAGTTCCTTTCCCCGCTCCAGAGAAGGTGGAATTAGCGGCCAATGCCCGGGTTGAAGCCGCGCAGTGTTTCGATCGTGCTGTTTCCTTGGCGCCTGACGAGGTGGATGCCCATTTGCTGCGGGCTTGGCACAAGTGCGCCGAAGCACAGTTCAATCTGTGGCTTCAATTTTATCAGAACCAAGTTAAGCAAACGAAAGCGGCGCTAACGGCGGCTCAGTTTTCAAAATCGGCCGTTCCGGATTTGCAAAAGGCCGCAGCTTTGCGCCCGCGAGTCTGCCAACTCGTGGGTTTGGCAGCATGGTTTGAATGGGCTTCCACTGCCATGACTCCGTTCGCGCGGGGTGCTGACCGGCCAACCCGGTTCGACGAGTTCCCCGAAAGCGCCCGCCGGACCATACTAACAGCCATCACCGATTTGAGCGAACTCGGCAGAAGCAGTGACGACAAACACGCGGCGGCGGCTTTGGAATATCTTGGGGCGTTGCGTATCCTGACCCAAGAAAACAAGGAATCGGCTGTGGTTGAATTGCGCCGGGCCGTGGCACTTGATCCCGATCGAGACCGAGCTTGGGACATGCTCATGGGCAGCATGGTTGATTCCGTCTCACCAGCAGACTTCGCGGAGGAATGTGAGAATCGCCTGAAGCACAAGAAATCTGCCCGAAATCACGTGATTTTTGCCAAGGCATTGTTCCGGCGCGAAGCGTTCGAGCAAGCGGCTGGGGAAGCAAAAGCTGCCATCAAACTGGAAACGAACAATGTGCCGGCTCATCTGATGTTGTGTGCAGCGTTGCTACGTCAGGACAAAGGCGAGGAGGGAGAGGAGGAACGGAAATCCACCTTTCTCAAAACACATGAATTGGTAGAGCAATCTTTGAACGCGCCCGAAGGCCGCGATTGGTGGCTGGTCTTTGGACTTGATGTTGCCATCGGATCGGCCATAGACGGTGAAATTGAAGTCGCAAAAGACTGGCTGGATGCCTGTCAGAAACAATTTCCTGGCGACGTACGCATCAAGGAGATTCTGAGCGCCTTGCCATAAGCACCGGCTGGCCCATCACCGGCAATCGCGCCGTGATTGGCATTTCTCATCGCGGCAGAACGCACTTTCCCAAAGGTGGCGTTTCATGTAGTTTCAATGCCGTGACTTGGCAGAAGAAGCTAGCTGATTGGCGGAGACTGAAACCGGCGGAGCGCAAGGCTCGGCGCTGGGCGGCCGTCCCCCGCTAGGTCGCGTCCAGCATGGCGTTCGAGGGCGAACCCGTGGATCTCGAATGGCTGAAGACTCTACACAACCGCCGCACGCCACCCGGTTCATAGAAACCACGCGGGGGGTCCTCTCCTATTCGCAACTCGCGCCGTTACTGGCCGAGCGTGTGCTCAAAATTCAACAGGATATTGCCGCCGAACTTTTCGCCGGCCGTCCGCTTGATGAATCCCTGGTGCTGTAGTTTCACCGGACGGGTGAGCCGTTTGTTCCTGGCGGAGTTGCTCCAGCGTCTCGACCTGCCAACTGTGGAATTGGCACCGGTCAGCTCGTCCGCTCGTGGCAAGTTTCTTGCCGCGCTACGGTCAGCAGACAAGTTGGATTGGCAACCGCTTATCAACCTGTGGAAACAGCGCATTGAAGCGGCTTCGTGAGTTCCATCATTGCCAATCCGACGCGCCCGGCTACCATTTCTCATCGCGGCCATGGTTGATTCACCGCGCCGGAATGTCCGAATACAAGGTCAAATTCGAGGTCTTTGAAGGCCCGCTGGATTTGCTCCTCTATCTCATCAAGAAGGAGGAGGTGGACATCTATTCCGTCAACCTCACCAAACTCGCCACGCAGTTCATCGAATACATCGAGATGATGCGCGAGTTCGACCTCGAGGTCGCCGGCGAATTCCTCGTGATGGCCTCGACGCTCATGTATATCAAGAGCCGCGAGCTGCTGCCGGTGGATCAACAGGTGGAGGTCGAAGGCGAGGAGGACGAAGCCGACCCGCGTTGGGAACTCATCCGGCAGCTCGTCGAATACAAAAAATTCAAGGACGCCGCCGCCCAACTCCAGACGCTCGAAACGCGCATGGAAGGGGTTTTTCCGCGCCTGCCCATCAAGCCCGAGTTCGAGAACGACAAGCCCGCGCCCAAGCCCGACGTTTCCATCTTCGACCTGCTCAATGCGGTCAACTCGGTGCTCAAGCGATTCGAGAAGCGCGACAACCCGCGCGAGATTTACGAGGATAAATGGACGGTCAGCGAGAAGATCGAATACATCATCCGCGTGCTGACTACGCGAGACAACGTGCGCTTCTCGGAATTGTTCGAGGATGCGACGAGCCGCAGTGAAGTCGTCTGCACTTTTCTCGCCTTGCTGGAACTGATCCGGCTCAAGCAACTCGTCTGCGCTCAACCCGAGGCGTTCGCTGAAATTGAAATCCGCAAGGCCACGGGCGTCACGCCCATCGCCTCGCCTTCGGTGTCGGCGATGGAGGCGATCACGACGGTTGAGGCGAAACCGCAAGCTGAATAGTTAGACATCTTTGCCATGTTTGGATTATTCAAACGCCGCCCAACGCAACTCTCCGACGAGGAATACTTGAAGGAGTTTCACAGGCTTATCATCGAGGTCGAGGAGCAGTTCGCTATAGGGGATACGCCGTATGAGCAGCTTGTTTATTCGATGGGAGTGGTTGAGAAGGAGATGAATCACAACGGCGGCTGCAACTGGCAGGAGAAGGACTACTTCGAGTATTTGGATTCCATCCGCGACCTTCTCACCGCAGAACCGCAGTTCACATCAGAGCAGCAGGCAAAAATTCGCTGGTCGCTGGATGAAATCATTGAGTGTGGACGAGAGCTTGAGAAGGTTGGGGAATCATCGCGGAATGCCACGGAGGCCGTTGATTACTTGGTTTCGAGAGTCGTTGATTGGTGTCGGATACATCCACGAATGAATGACGATGTTTAACGAGGGCTATTGAAAATTTTGAACTCATGGAATTGAAACTCATTCTCGAATCGCTCCTGTTCTCCGCGCAAAAGCCGCTGAGTCCCGCCGAACTGCGCGAGATTTTCGCCAACGCCGCCGCCGAGGAGGACGCCGATGCCACGGTGAAGTCGCTGAAGAAGGTAAAGGAGGCCGAGATCACCACCGCGCTGGAACAACTGGCCGCCGAACACGAGGCCGCCGCCCGCAGCTATCGGCTCGTGTGCGTGGCCGGCTCGTGGCAGTTCGTGACCCAGCCGGAATTCGCGCCGTGGCTCAAGGCCTTGGTGGGCGTGAAAGCGCGGCCCTCCCGGCTCTCGCAACCGGCGCTGGAAACGCTGGCGATCATCGCGTATCGGCAACCGTTGACGCGCGCCGAGATCGAGCAGATTCGCGGCGTGAACGTGGATGGCACGATGCAGACCCTGCTGGAACGCGGCCTGGTTGAGTCCACGGGTCGGGCCGATGTCGTTGGCCGCCCGTCGCTTTACGGCACCACGACGTTGTTCCTCGAATACTTCGGCCTGAAGGGACTGGAAGATTTGCCGGCGGCGGATGAATTGCGTCGCATCCCCATTGAAAAGCCCGAAGCGCCGCTGACCGCCGATGCCGGACTGGCCACGGCGGCACCGCAGGAATTGAAGCTGGAGGAAGCAGCGGAAAAACCGGTGCAGCCGGAAGAAGCTGCCAGGTGATACTTGTAGCAGCCGAGGTAACGAGGCGCGAATCTATCCCGGCTTGGTTTGGGCCTCCTCACGTCGGCTACTGGTCAAAATGAAACCCCTCGTTGACTGCAAACTCTACGCGTTCGTGGACACGGCCTATTTGCATGGTCGCGCGCCGGAGATCGTGGCGCGGCAGCTCTGCGATGGCGGGGCAGACTTGATTCAACTGCGCGCCAAAACTTCATCGCCAGACGAAATCCGCCGCATGGCCGAGGCGGTTCTGCCAATCACGCGCCAGGCGAACGTGGGACTCGTCATCAACGACCATTTCGACATCGCCCGCCAAGTTGGCGCGGAGATTTGCCATCTGGGGCAGGAGGATTTCTTTGATGCCGGACGCCGACAAGTGTCGGAAATCCGAAACTCGAAGGACGAAATCCGAATCGGGTTATCATCACACGCACCGGAGCAGGCACAACGAGCCATCGTCGCGGGAGCGGATTACATCGCCATCGGACCGGTCTATGCCACGGGCACGAAGCCGACGGCGAAACCGGTCACGTTGGAATACGTCCGCTGGGCGGCGGCGAACGTGAAGATTCCCTGGTTCGCCATCGGCGGGATCAATGCCCAGACAATTGATGCGGTGTTGGCGGCGGGAGCGACGCGGGTTTGTATTGTCTCAGCCATTCTTAACGCGCCGGATGTGGCGAAGGCGTGCGGGGAGTTCCGGAAGCGGTTGGATTAAACAGGAGCTAACGGAGGGAACGGAGGCTTTCACCCGGTTCTCAGTTTGCTCCGTTTGCTCTTGTGAAGTTTCAAACCGTTCCTTTGACCGGCCCGCTCAGAGTTTTCCGAGTCGTTGCAGTTCCTCCAGGTAAGTGATGTCCGCCAAATCCTGGGGCCGGCCCGCAGCCCGCTTGGACGCGAGCAGCAAGATGCCGGACAAACACTTGACCGGGACGCCGGTCTCGCTAGCCCGTTGGCTGGCCGATTTTTCCGCCTCGTCAAATTTGGGCACACCCGGCAATCCCAGATGAAACTGAACCACGCCCCAGCGCGTTTGATAGGTTTGGATGAAGTTTTCCCCGCGTGCTCCCAGCGGCAGCAACGGAACATCCAGTTCGTCGCCCAGCGCCTGATGGAGTCTGGCAAAATTCTCCTGGTCGTGCGGCGGGATGAAAAAATCCCAGTCCATGCTGAAGCGCGGCATTCCGGCAAGTCGCATGGCCTGACCGCCAACCACCAAGTAGCGGACGCCGGCCGTATTGAAAGCCTGGATCAGTTCGTCCATCGGGCGGCAGCCTCCCGGGCAAGGTCTTGAAGCACGGTCGCTTTCCATTGGTTCATTTCCTGGTGTGAAGCAAACTTGCGGCTCTCGAAATTTGGCAGTCGCGGCGCGCGTGGGATGGAGACCACCCGCGGGTTGCGGGCCCAGAGCCGGTACTTGGCAAGATAATCGTCAGTGACTTTCATAGTTGGCCTTCACCCGTCGCCAAAAACTATCTGCACAACGCGGTTCTGGCAATCACCACCGCGACCGACATCCTTCAAACCGTCCACTTCACCGGCACGGTCAGTTTCTTGCCGAAGCGATTGTTGTAGTGCAACTGCCGCTGGGCGACGCCGTATTCGTGGACGAGCTTGGTGATCTTCACGTCGTAGCAGCAGTATTCGGCGATCTCCAACATCTTGCCCTGCTTGAACCATTCGATGGCCTGCAAGCCTTCCGCGGTTTTCTCGACGCCAAACGTGGCGGTGGCGATGGAGTCCAGCGAGAGCCGGTGTTGGAGCGTGTTCTGCAAATCCACGAGCATATCCAGCGTGGGCAGTTGCGTGAGATCGAACGCCGTGTAGCCGTGCAGGACTTCGTAATCGAAGCGCAGGATGTTGAAACCCACCACCAGATCGGCGCGCTGCAATTCCTTGAGCAGATCGCCGACCTGTTTCTCGCCGTAAATCTGGTAATCACCGCGCGCGGTGCTGTACGTCACGCCCACGCTGAGACCCATGCGATTGATGTTGTTCCATCCGCCGACTTCATCGGCCGACTTCTGCGTTTCGAGGTCGAAATAGACAATGTTCTTCGCCATGCGCCTGCTTCAGTTTCTTGCTCTTAGAGCGCTTCCAGAAAAGCTGTAGCGGGCAGAACGCTCGACAACCCCTCACCCGGCCTTCGGCCACCCTCTCCCCATCGGATGGGGAGAGGGACGGGGAGAGGGGCTTCCGCCGGATTGTACGCTACATGCTTCATGTAACCGCTCTAATCGTAATCTTACCCTCAACCTTCATCGTCATCTTAATCACTCCACTCCGCCGGAAGGCTTAAGATTACGATGAAGATTAAGATTAGGAGCCGACGGAAGCCAGTCGCGAATTGACCGCGTGCGCCACCGCGCTAGGCTGCTCCCGTGTCGGAAGTTGATTCCACCTTGTTCGCATCGCCACCGGCCCGGAGCGTGCCGCTGCCGCGTCGGCCGCGACATTTCGACGACTGGATCGGGCGACGCGTATTCGGATTTTTCCTGACCCTGCACGGCGTCGGCGCGTTCGCGTTGATCACCCTGAGCGTGCTGCTCCGCAAATTTCGCGTGGCGCGCCCGGTCGTTGGGCCGTTGGTGGCGCGGGAAATTTTTCGGGCGGGTTTGCGGCTGCTGCCGATGTTCTTGTTTGTGGCGGCAGCGGTGGGGTTCCTGGTGATTGGGCAGACGGTTTCGCTGCTGACGCGCGTGGGCGCGGCGAACAACTGGCTGGGCAGCATCATGGTGCTGGTGGTAGTGCGCGAACTCGGGCCGCTGTTGACGGCATTGCTGATGTTGGCGCGCGTGGGCACGGCCAACGTGGTGGAATTGGGCACGGCGCGCGCGCTCGGCGAGGTGGAAGCGCTGGAGGCCCTGGGGATTGACCCCATTCACTATCTCGTGGTGCCGCGCGTGATCGGGATGACGGTGGGAGCTTTCGCTCTCACGGTTTATTTGATTCTTGGTACGCTGTTGAGCGGTTACCTCTGGGCTTTCCTCCAGGATGTGCCGATCCTGCCGGGAGATTATTTCCGCCAACTGGCCGCGGCGATGAGCGCCACGGATTTTGTCCTGCTCGCGCTCAAAGCGGGCGCGTTCGGTTTCCTCATTGCCATCGTTACCTGTTACCACGGACTGGCGCAACCGCTGCGGCTCGAGGAAGTCTCGCGCGCCACCGTCCGCGCCGTGGCTCAAAGCACCGTTGCTTGCATCCTGCTGGATGCGCTGTTCATCATCGTCTATCTAACGATTTGATGAACGCCACTTCCACCCCGCCCGTGGTCGCGCTGGAGATGCGCGCCGTGAATATCGGGTCGCTCACCGAGCCGAACCGGGTCGTGGCCGCCGGCGTGAACTGGACGGTGACGGCGGGGGACTTCTGGGTGGTGGCCGCCCTGCAACATTCGGGCAAGACGGATTTCCTGCTGACCGCCGGTGGAATCCTGTCGCCCGCCGCCGGCGATTATTTTTTTCAGGGAGAACGAATGCCGCTCTTGGCGGAGACACACCTGGCGCACCAGTTAAAACTTGGAATTGTTTTCGACGGCGGCCAGTTGTTGAGTCATTTGACCGTGGCGGAAAACATCGCCCTGCCGCTGCGCTATCATCAGCAGTTGTCCGCGGGAGAAATCGCGGCGCGAGTGAACGAATTGCTGGCGGTCACGGAGTTGACACCCTGGGCCAACAGCACGCCGGGCAACGTGGGGCGGAGCTGGCGGCAGCGTGCCGGGCTGGCGCGCGCGCTGGCGCTGCAACCGGAGGTGCTGCTGCTGGACAGCCCACTCACCGGGCTGGCGGCGCGGCAGGCGGCCTGGTGGCTGCGCTTCCTGGATCAACTGGCGCGCGGGCACGCCAGCTTGGGAGGCCAACCGATGACACTCGTGGCCACGGCGGATGATCTGCGGCCGTGGCGCGGGCACGCCGGCCGCGTGGCCTGTCTGGCGGACGGACGATTCGAGGTGTTCCGCGACTGGAAGGCGGTGGAAGATTCCAACAGCCACAGCGTGCAAGCCTTGTGGCAGGAGTGAACGGCGCATGGTTGACCGCCGAAGCGGTTTTTGAAACCGTGGGCGGGCCGAAGAGATCGAGAACGACCAAAAGCAAACAACATGGCCCTGCAAGATTTGACCCCGCAACTGCGCACGCGCCTCAACCGCCTGGAGCGCGCCGTGGGTTGGTTTGTCCTTGTCGCCCTGGCCTTGATGATCGTGGGTTTTGTGTACTATCTGCGGAACACGGCCCAACGCCGCGGCTGGTTTCTCCAAAAAATCACCTATCAGACTTGTGTCGCCAGTGGTGCAGGTTTGAAGGTGGGCAATCCGGTCAAACTCATGGGCTTCGATGTCGGCGAAATCACCGCCATCATTCCCAATCAACCCGACGCGTATTACAACATCACCGTGCGGTTTCAGATCAAGGTCAACCAGGACAATTATCCCGGCTACATCTGGAGCGATTCCAAGGTGAAGGTGAACGCGGGCGATTTGCTGGGCGGACGCTTTCTGGAGGTCACGAAGGGGACGGCCGGGCTGCCCACCGTCCGCGAGACCACCAACCACACCGTCATCGGCGTATTGCGGGGAAGGTTTGTTGAAGAACTCCGGAAGGAGCGCATGGCGGAATTGAAGTCGGCGGATCTGGCCGCAGTGGAGAAAGGCCAGCACCCGCAGCGATCGGACGACGAATTGCTGGCGCAGGTGTGGGAGGAATTATCCGCCAAGGCGAACGAACATCCCGCGACCTACTACACCAACCTTGGCCCGGAGAACATTTATTTCCTGACCCCGGTGGAATCGCCCGCCGTGACGGAACGCCTGGAGCGGGTGGTGAATAATGTGGAGCAGGCGCTGCCGAACATTCTGCGCCTGACCAATCGGATTGCGTCGGTGCTCGACCACAGCGCGACGTTGGCGTCGAATCTCAATCTCGTGGCGCTGGACGCGCGACCGGCGGCGTCCAATCTCGCCCGCCTGGCCACGGAATTGCGCGGCCCGGGCGCCCTGGGCCAATGGGCGCTGGGGAGCAACGGGCAACAGAAGCTGGAGGCCACGCTGGCGAACGCCAACACCGTGCTCATTCACGCGGACACGAACTTGCTTGCGCTGGCGGAAAGCCTGGCTGCCTCGCTCGACAGCCTTGCCGGCATCACGAGCAACCTGAACGCGCAAGTGCAGGCCAACACAAACATCCTCGGCTCCATTTCCCGCGCGGTGATTGATACCGATGAGCTGGTGCAGGGATTAAAGAAACACTGGTTTTTGCGCTCGGCATTTCGCGACTCGAAGCAGCAGCCATCACCCGCGCCCGAGACTCCCGTCAGCCCGGTCCTTTCACCCAAAGCGCGCGAGCAGCGGTAGTCCGCCGGGCGGGCGTCACATCCGCAGCAGAAGAAAGATCAGTCCGGCGGCGCAGAGCAGGAAGAAGCCGACGATGATCCCGTCCACCAGTCCGAAATGGGATTGCTTGGAGTGATTGGCGGGGAGGAGCGACGGCTTCACGTACTCGCCGTTCTTCCGGCTGACTTTGAATGTGAGCGTGCTCATGCCCGTATCCCAGCACGCTCTGCGCCAGACTCGGTTGCGGTAAGCTGTGGAGAAAATCAAACGATTCCGGGACAGCCGATACCGTTTCGAGTCCTGAGTTTTGACAAGGCGCTGCGATCCCGTCCCGGGGAAAATCTTCGCTGCCGGTCACACACTTGTACTTGCGTGCTCCGGCCTCGCCCGCAAACATTCCGCGTGGAAACCAACCGCCTGCCTGGGCGCATGTTTTACCAAGTCAACACCGCCGGTCAGGGCCTGATGAATTGGCTCTGGCGCGCCGAAGCCCGGCTGCGCGGGGCGGAACTCGGTCGGCGCGTCCTGCTCCGCGGCCGGCCCTGGCTGCATCGTCACCCCGGTTCCCGCATCGTTCTGGGCGACGACGTTTGTTGCAACAGCGCGTTCCGCAGCAATCCCCTCGGGTGCGCCCACCCCGTCGTCCTTTGCACCACGCGCCCGGGCGCGGAAATCGTGCTGGGACCGGGCGTGGGATTGAGCGGCGATTCCGTCTGTGCCGCGCTGCGGGTTCACATCGGCGAAGGAACTTTTGTGGGCGCCGGCGCGATGATTTTTGACAATGACTTCCATGCGCCCGTGGGCGATTGGAATTGGGGCAACGCCGCGCCGGATAATCCCAAACCGATCCTCATCGGCCGCGGTGTCTTCATCGGGGCGAACGCGATCATTCTCAAAGGGGTAACCATCGGCGACCGGGCGGTGGTCGGCGCCGGGGCGGTGGTGACCAAGGATGTGCCGGCTCGTCAGGTCGCAGTTGGCAATCCGGCGCGCGTCGTGCCCGTGAAAACCGCGGACGGCGCAGCGTCGGCGCGGACGTAATCCCGGTGTGCTCATGGCGCTGAAAAACCCACTGACCGTTCTCTGGATTTCGGATTTTCCCATCGAATGGCTGTCGGAAATCCCCGAGGCATTGAGCCGGCTCCCTCGCCGCCACCCCGCCACCTGGCAGATCGTCTTGCTCGAAGAGTTCGAGAAAAATCCCGCGCTGCGCCTGCATGTGGTGTTGTTCCGGGGGCAGGTGGCAATGGAATTCAGCTTTGAACGAAACGGCGTGGTGTTTCATGTCTTGAAGGCCCCGGCCCGGATGCGACTGGCGACATTTTTCTGGCTCGACACCTGGAAACTTCGCCGCGTCTGCCGGGAAATCCGGCCCGACCTCGTTCACGCGTGGGGCAGCGAGAAGGGCGCTTCGCTCATTGCCTCGCGCCTGCGGCCTCCCTACGTGATGACCATTCAGGGCTTGTTCGCCTGGTACCGCCAGAAGATTGCCCTGCCGCCGTACGATCGGTTTGTGGAAATGGTCGAACGGATCAGTCTCCGGCGCGCGCGCGTGGTCACGACGGAATCCACGTTTGCCGTGCAGTTTCTCCGGAAATATTTTCCGCATCCGCAAGTCTTCCAGGCGGAACACGCGCCGAATCCGGCCTTTCAACGGATGCGCCGCCGCCCGGCCACTGCGCCCATCCAATTCGCGGTGGTCGGCGGTGTCAGTTACCGAAAAGGAACGGATCTGCTGTTCGCGGCGCTGGATCGCCTCGGATCGGAACTGGATTTCCGACTCCAAATCATCACGGATCCCAACTCGCAGTATCTGGATTCCATTCGCGCCACGATTTCCCCAAAAGTCTGGGAACGTACCGAGTTCAAACATCATCTGCTCCCGCACGAAGTCGCGACGGAACTGGAGACGGCGACGATGTTGCTCATGCCGACGCGGGCCGACACGAGTCCCAACGCCGTGAAGGAAGCCGTGGTGGCGGGCATCCCCGTGGTGGCGTCCGCGATTGGCGGCATCCCGGATTATGTGGCGACCGGCCAGAACGGCGTCCTGTTTGAACCCGGGAATCTCGATGAATTTATCCAGGCCATCCGCACCGCTTGCGCGCATCCGTTGTTCAGCCGGGGGCAGGTGGCGCCGGACACCCTGGTGGCCCAACGCGAATATCTTTCACCCGGATTGATGGCCCGGAAATTTCTCGCCGCCTACGAAGCCGCGCTCAGGGTCGGCCGGTGATTCGCGCCCCCGCGCAGGCACAGGCAATAAGCGCACCACCCCGCCATCACGGCAACGAGAAGTAATCCGCGCTCTGATAATTCCCGTCCACCTGCCGGGCGATTTGCCCCAGCACGTCGTTGACGAGTGTGCTCGCGCCAAAACGAAACCGGTCCGGCGTGAGCCAGTCGTCGCCGAGTGTTTCCTTCACCATCACGAGATAGGCGAGCGCCTGTTTCGCGGTGCGAATGCCGCCGGCGGGCTTCATGCCGACGCGGCGGCCGGTGGCAAAAAATAATCGCGGATGGCCTCCAGCATCACGAGCGTGACGGGCAGGGTCGCCGCGGGATTCACTTTGCCGGTGCTGGTCTTGATGAAATCGCCGCCGGCCCGCATGGCGATTTCGCTGGCGAGCCGGACGTTGTCGTAGGTGACAAGCTCGCCGGTTTCAAGAATCACCTTCAAATGCGCCGCACCGCAGGCTTCCTTGGTCGCCGCAATTTCATCGAAGACTTTCGCATGGTTGCCGGCGAGGAAAGCGCCGCGATCAATGACCATGTCAATTTCGTCCGCGCCGTCGGCCACGGTGCGGCGGACTTCTTCGAGTTTGGTCTTAAGCGGATACTGTCCGCTGGGAAAGCCGGTGGCGACGGCGGCGACTTTGGGGATGGGATTTTGGTGGAGTGAGGCTCCTGACGAGCCGGCTCGCGAGGACGCTCGCCCCACCGGCTCCCCGAGAAACTTGCGCGCGTATTTCACCAAGTTCGGATAGACACACACGGCGGCGCACGAAGGAACGGCGTATTTCGGGTCGGCGGGTTGGAGCGCTTTGTGGCACAGATAGGCGATCTTGCCGGGCGTATCCTTGCCTTCGAGCGTGGTGAGGTCGCACATGCTGACGGCCATTTTGAGGCCGGCCAGCTTGGCGCTGGACTTGAGGCTGCGTCTGGCAAACGCGGCGGCGCGTTCCTCGACCATGACCTGGTCCACGGTCGGTACGGATGCGCGCGGCGCGGAGCGCGCGGCGGAAACAGTGGGTGCGAGGGTTTTCATGATCCGGCGAAAATCTGCGGGCGGGGCGAAGCCGAGTCAATGCGGTTTCAGCTACTGCCGGGTTACTCGTGTCGCAACGCTTCCACGGGATCCATCCGGGCCGCGCGGAGGGCGGGGTAAATGCCGAACACAATCCCCACCAGCGCCGAGATGGTGAACGCCACCAGCGGCGACCAGAAGGTGATGATGGTCCTCATGCCGGCGGTGTAGGAAACGACGAACGGAATGATGACGCCCAACGTCACGCCCAGGACGCCGCCGGCGCCGGACAGGATCACGGTTTCCACCAGAAACTGAACGACGATGTCGCGGCGGCGGGCGCCCAGCGCCCGGCGGATGCCGATTTCGCGCGTCCGCTCGGTCACACTGGCCAGCATGATGTTCATGATGCCGATGCCGCCCACCAGCAGCGAGATGGCGGCAATGGAGCCGAGGACGATGTTGAAAATCCGTTTCGTCTCCTCGGCGCGCTTGAGCAGTTCCAGCGGCACGACGATCTCATAATCTTTCTTCGGATGGTTGCGTTCCATCAGCGCGGTGATGGCCGCCGCCACGCGAGTCACGGCCGAAAGGGATTCGACCTTCACGGTGATCTCGTGCAATTCGATGCGCTCGGCTTCAAAGCTCCCGGAACGGCGGCGCATCAGCACGTCGCCATAACGCAACCGGGCGGTTTCCAGCGGAATAAACATGTGAGGCATTCCCGTTTTGCCGGCGTCGGCCGTCGCGGCCTCCTGGTCCGTGAGGGCGGCGGCTTCCATGATGCCGATGACGGTGTAGTAATTGGCCCCGACCCGGACCTGGCGACCCAGGGGCGAGTCAATGGGAAACAACACCGGCACCATCTCCGCCCCCAGCACACAAACGCTGGTGCGCGCCGCCATGTCGGCCTCAGTGAAGAACCGCCCTGTGGCCACGCGTTGATTGCGCATCTCGGGATACCAGGGGACGGTGCCGATCACGTCGCAGTCCACCCGGCGGCTGATGTTCCAGGCGTAATCGCGGATGTTGCGCGCGGGCATCACCACCAGGACTCCGGGAATGGTGGCGCGGATCCGGTTGATGTCCGTGTAAGTGACGCCGTATTGCAGCACGTAGCTCTGGCTGCCCTTGTCCGTGACCTTTTGTTCCTCGGGTGGTTTGGTGCTGCGCAGGATGATGTTCTGGCTGCCCAGACTCTTGATCTTTTCCTGCGCCTCATAACTACCACCTTCGCCAATGGCGAGCATGGCGATGACCGAGCAAACGCCGAAGACAATCCCCAACATCGTCAGCAACGACCGCAACCGGTGCAGCCAGAGGCTTTTCAAACCGAGTCGGACGGCGCGCTTCAGCCGGCCGACGGAAAGTCCGCGCACCGCGTTCCCCAACTCCGGGCTGGAATTATCGGCGGACATCGCTTTCAATCTCCCCGTCGCGCAGCCGGATGGTGCGGCGGGCCCGCTGACCCACGCCGGGATCGTGCGTGACCAGGATGAGCGTCTTGCCCTGCGCGTGGAGTTCATCGAACAAGGCCATGACCTCGGTGCCGGACGCGGAATCGAGATTGCCGGTCGGTTCGTCGGCCAGGATCACGAGCGGCTCGTTGACCAGCGCGCGCGCGATGGCGACGCGTTGTTGCTGACCGCCGGACAACTCGAAAGGTTTGTGGTCCAGCCGGTGTTGGAGGCCGACCCGCGCGGCCATGCGGCGGGCCAGTTCCCGGCTCTGCGCCTCGGGCTTGTCCTGGTAATAGAGCGGGACTTCGATGTTCTCCAGCACGGACAGTTGCTGGATCAGATTGTAGGATTGAAACACAAACCCCAGGCGCGCGCCGCGCACGGCGGAAAGCGCATCATCGTCCATCCGGGAAACGTCTTCCGCGCCCAGCCAATAATGGCCGGACGTGGGCCGGTCGAGGCAGCCGAGCAGGTTGAGCATCGTGGATTTGCCGCAACCGGACGGGCCCATGATGCTGATGTAATCACCGGCGTGGATTTCAAAGCTGACGCCGCGCAACGCCTCGACGGTGACCGGACCCATCCGGTAGGTTTTGCGGACGTTCGCGAAGTGAACAATGGCGTCCGGCATGAGATTCAGGCTTTGGAGTTGCCAGTGGCGGGCGACGCCGTTTTTCCGGCCGGCGCTTCCGTTGGCCCGGCGTCGCGATCATTCCGGTGGGCGTCCACTCCGTCGGGCAGCCGCAGGAGCACCGGCTCGCCCTCCTGCAACCCGCTTTTCACCTGGATGAATTCATCGGTGAACTCACCCACCTCGATCGCGCGGCGTTCCGGTTGGAAACCGCCGGCCACAAAGCAGAATTGCTTTCCGTTGTCGGGCACGACTGCCTGGACCGGGATATACACCACGTCCTCGAGCCGGTTGACGAGGATTTCCACCTTGGCGCTCATGCCGGGTTTGACCCAGTCGTGCGTCCCGTCAATGGTGACGGTGGTGAGATAAACCTTGAGGTCGGGGCTCATCCAGCGGTTTTGGGAATCCGGCAACACGCCGACCTTGGTGATTTCGCCGGTGAGAATTTCGTCCGGAAAGGCATCCACCGTGATGCGCGCCTTCAGACCTTTCTTGATCTTCTTGATGTAGCTCTCGTGGATTTTGACGTTCACCGACATGCGGGTCAGGTCGGGGATGGTGATGATGGCCTGGCGCTCCCGCACGGTGGCGCCTTCGCGAATCGGCTCCTCGTTGCCATAATAAATCCGCTGGTCGCCGCCCCCGCCGTAAACCACCAGCCCGGGTTTCTTGGCCAGCAGTACGCATTTTTTGAGCTGCTCGGCTAAGTCCTTGCGCTGGCTGAGTTGCACGTCGTACTGGCCCTGGGCGGAATTCAACCGCGCGCGCGTCTGGGCCAGCCGCGCGATCGCCACATGCCGCGCCTTGTCCTCCTCGCGCACGGCGTCGGTGTATTTGGAGAGCCATTCCTCGGCGGTCTTGGGAAACTCATATTTCAAGAACAACTCCTGGGCGGTCTCGGCCGTCTGCACCTTGAGCCGGCTGCTTTCATACGCGATCTCGTCACTCACCTGCTCGGTTCGCGGCACAAACCCCCGCTCGAACAGGCGGCGCGTCCCGTCCAGCTTGGTCTTCGCCTGTTCCAATTCCTTTTTGGCCACCTGCAAATCATCCTCGAACTTGCGCAATTTCTGTTTCGCTTCGCCGTCCCCCAACCGGTCAATGTTGGCGTACTGCGAGAAATCCATCTGCACCCGGGGTGCCGGCGCGGGCGGAGGCGCGTCCGGCGGCGCGGCGGTGGTTTTCCCGACTGGAGCGGGCGGAGACGGTGGCGGCGTTCCGGCGGACGGCACGTCGGTGGTCGCAGTCAACAAGGGTGCGGTGATGGGGCGGACATTCTCGCTGGACGGCGTCACCGGCGAACTTCCCTTTTCCGTGGGCGACGCATCCACCGGTGGCGGTTCCGCGAGGTCGTTGGTGCCGGCGGCCGGCAACGGGTCCAGCCGGAGTCGGCCGATGATCTCCGGCGTGACGGTGTCGCCCAGGAACTTGTCGAAGTCCATGCGCGCGAAACGGGTCTTCTGCTCGGCGGCCTTGATGTCGCTGTCGTTCTGGCCCAGTTGAATTTCGTAGTTCTGCTGGGCATCGGTCAAACTCGCCGCGGCCGACTGGTATTGAATCTCCTGTTGCACGATTTCCTTCTGCAACTCCGAAGAATCCAGTTCACACAAAACCTTGTTTGTGCGGACGTCCTCCTCGGTCACCAGGTAGCCCTCTTCGACGATCCGGAGGATTTTCGTTCCGTTGTAACCGACCCGGACTTCGCATTTGATTTCCTGCGATTCGAGCGCCTGCAAACTGCCGCCTTCGAGGACCGTGATCGCCAACGGACCACGCCGCGCCACAAACGTCAAGGCCGGACCACTGGATCGGCGATCGCTGCGCCACCACCACGCGCCGAGCGCGGCCAGCGCCAGCACCGTCAGCACCCACGGCCAGCGTCGCCGCCGCCGGCGAACGGGGATGGAATCATCGAGCGTTGGCATGTTGTCCTTCCTCCCATTGACCGTTGTCCTTGATGTACAGAATGCCCATGTTGTTCCAGAACTGGAGCCGGGCAATCGTGTGGGTCACCAGCGCCTGGGTGCGCTGGTTCTTGGAATCATTCAGCGAGTTCTGCGCGTCCACCTGGTCCTGCGCCTTGGCGCGGCCGAGATCCGCCAGGAGATTTTGCTCTTCAACCCGGCGCTCGGCGAGTTTCACGCCAATCTCGCTGATCTCGTAATTGCGCTTGGCCTGATCGAGCGTGCGCCAACTGTTCCGCACCTCCAGTTTGATTTCGTCCTCCCGCTGCACGATCTCCCGGCTCGCGCGATCCTGATTGATGAGCGACGTGCGATAGGCATCGCGCTCGGCCTGGCGATCCAGGCCGGGATCCACCACCAAGCCGGCGTCCCAGCGGTAGCGTTGCAAATCGGGGAAACTGAAATTGAGGTTGGGATTGCTGTAGGGGCTGATGTTGGCGGTCAGGTCCACGCGCGGTTTGAGGAGGTTGGCGGCCACGGCCACCTGCCGGACGGTGTCGGCGTACTGGTCCTGGGTATTCAGGTAATCCAAGCGTGCCTTCAGGGCGACCTGGATGGAATCGTCCACGCTGATTTCCGGATGCCGGATTTGCAACGCGCGCAAATCATCCTCGGCGAGGGCGATCTGGGTATCCACCGACAGGCCCAGTTGAATCTTGAAGCTGTCGAGCGCCTGCTGGTAACTGCTCACGGTATTGATCCAGGTGCTCTCGGCCGATAGTTCCTGTTGTTCGAGCCGGCCCAGATCCGCCGTTGTCACCCGCCCCTCCTGGGCTAGCGCCCGCGTGCGCTCGGCGTTGATCCGGGAACTCTGCAAGGTCAGGTAATTGTTCTTGGCCGCGTCGCGCAGACCCAGCACGCCGTAGTAGGCGGTGGCAATCTGTACGCTGAAGTCTTTGCGATAGCGCGTGAAATCCCGCAGATCGTACAGCAACTGGCGCTCGGCCTGAATCAGCGCCTCCGCCTCCGCCTTGAACCCGGCATCCCGCAACATCGGCCGGAAGAATGTGGCGCTGAGTTGCGATGAGGTGGTGAGGCGCGGATCCCCCGTCACGAAGCGGATGGCGTCCGCCGTGAACGCAGCGGTAATCCGCCCCACATCCCGAATGAGCCAACTGGCGCCGATCGTCCCGCCGGCGGTGACCTTGGCCTGTTCGGCGTACTCGTCCTCCAGTCCCGGGGTGCCGGTGAGTTCTTCCAGGTCGCTCTGTTGCACGGCGTAGTCCACGTTGGCTTCCGAATTGAAGAGCGGGGTAAACTGATGCCGGGCCAGGGTAAGCGTGAGGCCGGAGAGGAAAAGCTGCTCCTTGCGCGCTTGATAGCTCCGGCTGTATTTGACCGCCAGATTCAGAGCCTCCTCCAGATTCACCACGCGCGCACCGGCCTCCCGTCCGCCGTCCGGCCCGAGAAAATCCGGTTTCTCTGCGCTTACCGGCAGGCCGTCGAGCGACAGGGTGTTGGTCTGCTCGATGGTGAAATGCGGGTCCATGTCCGGCACCAGGTGCGCCTTGGCCTGGATCACGCCGTAGGCCGAACGGTCGGCGGAGCGGCGATAATAGTTCGTGCTGCAGCCGGCGAGTGCGAGCAGTAACCACAGCCCGACCCGGCGACCTGAACGCGCCAGCCAATTTGCCAATGGGGACATTGTGATAATGGACTCCGACGACAGGCCCGGCGTTCATTCCCGGACGCCCAATCCCGCCGGCCCTCGGATTAAACTCCGCCCCGGATCAATGGTTGCGCGCCCACGCCCCGTGCCCACCGGGTTCTGATTCGACATCACTCGCCTCAAGAGGTCACGCAAAAAGTCGGGCGATTTTACCCATCGGTCAGGCGCGGCCAGGTTCTTTCCCGCACCGCTCGTGTCGTCAAAACCCGTCGTGGCGCGAGGCTGGGAGTTGTGGGAAACTGGCGCGATGTTTAAGCAATCATTGTGCTGGGGCCGCCACCATCGGTTGATCCTGTTGCTGCTGGCGGCGGGTGCCACGCAGCTTGCGGCTCAGGCCGACCAGTCCATCTACTCGAATTCGCTGCAGAATGGCTGGGAGGATTGGAGTTGGAACGCCACGCGCGACTTCAATGGCAGCAACCCGGTTCATGCCGGCACCAAAGCCATCAGCGTGAGCCTCACGGCCTGGGGCGCGTTGTCCCTGCACCACGCCGACATGGACAACAGCGCTTTTGCCGATCTGTCCTTCTGGATTCACGGCGGAGCAGCGGGCGGACAACAACTCAGACTGTATGCGGAGTTGGGAACCGTTGCCCAACCCGCCGTCAATCTGCCCACGTTGCCGGCGAATACCTGGCAGCAAATCACGCTGCCGTTGGCGGCGCTCGGTGTGGCCAACCAGCCGAACTTCGCGCGTTTCTCCATCCAGGACACCAGCGGCGCGGGCGCGGCAACTTTTTATCTGGATGACCTCACGTTGCTCGCCGCCACCAACGCGCCTCCCGGCAGCAATGCACCCGTCGTCATCAATGTGGATGCCGCCCGAGACCAACATCCCATCAGCCCGTTGATTTATGGCGTCGCATTTGCCTCCGCCAGCCAGCTCAACGAATTGAACGCGCCGCTCAACCGGTCCGGCGGCAATGCCGAATCCCGCTACAACTGGCAGCTCAACGCGCACAATCATGCGGCGGACTGGTATTTCGAGAGTCTGGCCGATGACTCCGCCACCGCCGGCGCGGCCACGGATGATCACATCGCCCAAAGCAGGAACGGCGGCGCGAGCGCGATGGTCACGGTGCCGATGATTGGTTGGGTGCCCAAACTCGGTCCGGGACGGCAGCGGCTCGCGAGTTTCTCCATCGCCAAATACGGGCCGCAGGCCGACAACGACTGGCAATGGTTTCCCGACGCCGGCAATGGCATCACCAATGGCACGTCCACGCCGATCACAGGGAATGATCCGAACGATGCCAATTTTCCAACCAACTCCGCGTTTCAACAGGCGTGGATCCGTCACCTGACCAACACCTGGGGACTGGCGACCAACGGCGGCGTGCGCTTCTACTGCATGGACAACGAACACGCCCTCTGGCACGAGACGCATCGTGACGTGCATCCGGCCGGCGCGACGATGGCGGAGATTCGCGACAAACTTCTGGACTACGGCGCCAAGGTCAAGGCGGTGGATCCCAGCGCGCTGCTCGCGGCGCCGGAGGAATGGGGCTGGCTCGGCTACCTTTACAGCGGGGCCGACGAGCAGTGAACCGCCGCGCACAATGATTACAACTCCGCGCACTTTCCAGATCGCAACGCCCACGGCGGGATGGATTACGGGCCGTGGTTGTTGAATCAGATGCGTCAGTATGAACTAACCAATGGCGTGCGCCTGCTGGACGTGTTCACGTATCACATCTATCCACAAGGGGCGAATCAGTTCAGCGATGACGTCGCCACCGCCACCCAGCTTGGCCGCAACCGCTCCACCCGGGCGCTCTGGGATCCCGGCTACGTGGACCAATCCTGGATCGGCAGCGTGATCAAACTCATTCCCCGCATGAGAGACTGGGTCGCCGCCTACTATCCCGGCACCCGGATCGGCATCACGGAATACAACTGGGGCGCGGAGAATCACATCAACGGCGCCATGGCGCAGGCGGATTTGCTCGGCATCTTCGGGCGCGAAGGGCTTGACCTCGCCACGCGCTGGACCACGCCCGCTTCCAGCACGCCGACGTTCAAGGCGATGAAGTTGTATCGCAACTACGACGGCAATAAATCCACCTTCGGCGACATCAGCATTTCCGCCACCGGCCCGAACCCGGACACGCTCTCCGCGTTTGCCGCGCTCCGGTCCAGCGACGGCGCGCTGACCCTCATGGCGATCAACAAGCAACTCGCGAGCAACGCGCCGGTCAACTTCACACTCACGAACTTTGTGGCGGCGGGCGCGGCCCAGATCTGGCAATTGACTTCCACCAACACGATCACCCGGCTGGCCGACCTCGCTTTCACCGGCAACACCTTCGGCACCACGCTGCCGGCTCAGAGCGTTACGCTCTTTGTGATTCCCGGAGGCGCGGCGCCCAGGCTGCGGAATGCCACGCTGGTTTCGCCGGGTTCGTTTGGTTTCTGGCTGGACGGCCAGGCGGGTGCGCGTTACGCGCTGGAAGGGAGCAGCAACCTTGTGGATTGGGTCTCGCTGCAAACCAATCAACTTTCAGCAAGCACGCAGCAAATCACGCTCCCCACCACCTCGCTCCACTTCTTCCGGGCGCGGTGGGTGCGTTGATTGAATGTAAGCGGTGATTTGGCGACTGCCTGTTCTGGCGAGAGGAGCGTGATAGGCTGACGGGTTTGCGCGGGGCCGATGGCGATTCAGGCAACGTGGCGGAGAGATCGTTTGTGGGCCTGCTTCCAGTTGTGCGGGGTCAACTGGCTCAGGTCAGCCTGGTTGGTCATCCGGGCCAGCCGCTCCCGCGAGTTCCCCGGGGTGCGCTTTTGATCACAAGATCGGCATGGAAGCCTTGAAACACTTTTGCTGCTACGTGCGGCACACGGCCAAGGGTGGCCCGGGCCGCAAGCTGGTGTTCATCGCCGAGCTTTGGAACTTTTGCACGGAAGATTCCATCCCCGCTGAACTGGCCATGCTCGCTCAGGACGGTCGCAGCGACGGCGTGGAATTCGTGTTCGATACGCAACGGCCGGAAAAGCTCAACCCGTCCGTGATCGGCGCGGTCACGGAGATTGTCTGCTTCCGATCGGATGAACGCCAGGCCTTGCGCTCGGTGGCCGCGATGGGTCACAACCCTGACGACGTGCGGGCGCAACCGTTCGGGAGTTTCATCAGCCGCGACTTGAAGGGCGGGGAACTGCGGGGACGGGTGTTTTAAGATTTTAGCCGCTTCATTTGCTCAAAGTCCTTTGACGCCGATTCGGGAAAAAGTTTAAGGCCCAAACAGAGAGCCAGAGCACGCGGCCCGCTGTCCCGGTCGAACGAAGCAAAGACTTCGCAGCCCAACGCCAAGGCCCAACCGACATGGAGCGTATCCGCCGAGTCCACCCAAAGCCGGTCATGGAACTGCCGGGCGATTTTGAGGGCTTGAGCAATCGCCGCGTCCCAACCCGCATTGAGCTTGAGCTTTTCCGCTTCCAAACGGTCAAGCCGGTCGAAATGTTCCGCGTCCGCGTTCTGCGCGATTAACGCCTTGCGCGTTTCGTAATCCGTAAGGGAGGAAAGGTAGAACAGTTCCTTGCGGGCCAAAAGCCGAGCGGCCATTTCGGTTTGGTTCTCATGGAGCACATGCGCCACGGAAGCAAAGGCCACATTCGCGTCCAGATAAATCATAGCTCCGGGGCGCGATGGATGTTGGCGGGCTTCAGCGTCCGCGATTTCCGAACTGCCGCAAAATGGCTTTCCAGATCAAACCGGGCGGACACCGCATCGTCCGGGTGAACAATGACGGCTTCCGGCTCGCCGTGATTCTCCACCAGGAAGCCTTTGCCGGGGCTAAGACTGGCGGAAATGGTTTTCCAGTGTCGCACTTCCGAACTGGTTATCCGTTCCAAAGTTTTCATAAATTAAGAATAATGTTATTTTCGTGCGTTTCAACCTCCAAACGAACACCAGCGAGCGGACGCGGACACCGCTCCCAGTACCCACAAAACCGACAAAACCGGCTCCCGATGGACACCAAGGCGGACAAGATCGGGGGGAGCGGACGGACAAAACCGCCTTCCCGCTGTCCGTTCCAAGCTCAAAACGGGGCGGACAACGGACACCTGGGCGGACAATCAGGCGGACGCGCCATCCTCGCCCTTGCACCAGGCGAATTGTCCCGCCGTCCACTTTGGTCGTCCGGCGTCATAAACGGGCCGTGGGAAGTCAGGACGGGCCAAACGGCGCGTGATGGTGCGCTCAGAGACTCCGAGAGCAGCCGGGCGACGTCTTTGCGGTGTGGCAGGGGCGCAGATTCAATCAGGGAGCGGAGGGAGCGGAGTTCGGCGGCCAGCGATTCGAGCGAGGGCGGCATGGTGTTGGATTTCCTTTGGGCCACGGGCGCAACTTTTGGAAAGGAAACGGCCAGCCGAAGACGGGCCGCTCCCCTCCCGTTCGTTGCGGCGTGACTTTACGAGGTAGTTGTGGGCGCAGCGAGTTCGACTTGGACGAAGGTGGGCGTCGGTTTGCGTCTGCCATGCTGCCGCCGCCGGCCGCAAAAAGGTGGTGTAGCGGAGGTCGTGTTGGCGGGCGAAGGCGGCGGGAGGCCGCTGCGATCAAATGTCGCCAGCAATTGAGCGCGCTCGGCAACGGTGGTGTGCCGGGGTCGGTGGGAACGAGTCGATGTTTTCATTGCCCACGTTTATCAGGCCCCGCCGCTGCTCAACAGACACTCGCTAAATCACTGCTTCCGATTGAACAGCCGTCCGTCATTCGCCGACCGGGGACTTTACAATCTGCCGTCGTCCGTTAAACAGCAGGCATGAATTTCGAGAATCCCTTCCTGCTCGTCCTGCTGGGCGTGGGCGTGGCCGGGGTGTTTTATTGGTGGGCGACGCATTACTTCTCAGCCGAAGCGAAACAGGAACGGCGGCGGCGACGCAACAACGCACGCGTCACCAGCACTGCCCGGCGTCCGTCGGTCAAGTTCAGCGTGCGCACGCCAAAGCGGAAGAAGTGATCCGAAACGCGCCGGGGCGGGGGCAACCCAGCTCGCGCGTCCCGGCCACCAGCCTCATTCGTAGCGCAACGCCTGGATTGGATCCAGGCGCGCGGCTTTGAACGCGGGATACAGGCCGGCGATAATCCCCACCAACGCGCTGAAGAGCATCGAAATCAGCATGGGCGAGGTTGTGATGACCGGCGCATTCTGCGTGGGCGAAAGCACCGAGAGCAGATGCACCAGCCCGTACGAGGCCACCAAACCGAGCAGCGCGCCGGTGAAGGCGATGACGATGCCTTCGGTAAGAATTTGGGAAAAGATCGCGACGCCCGTGGCCCCAATAGCCTTGCAGATGCCGATCTCGCGGATGCGCTCGTTGATGCTGGCGAGCATGATGTTCATGATGCCAATCCCGCCCACCAGCAGCGCGATGGCGGCGATGATGCCGCCGCTCAACCGCGCGTTGCGAATCTGTTTGGCGATGGATTCGAGTTCGTTCTCGCGCGTGCGGAAGTTGAAATCTTCGATGCCATTGTGGGTGATCATGAGAACATTGCGCGCCTGCTGCAACGCGGCTTCCATTTGATTGAGGTCGGCCACCTTGAAATCCAGGTCGCTCAGGCGTGGATCGGGAATGCTGTTGGTCCCACCGGCCACGCTGCCAAAACGCAGCCACATGGTGTGCAGCGGCACATACACGGTGTTGTTCTTGCGCCAGAAGGCCCAGTTGCCGTGCCCCCAGCCGCGCGCGCGCGCCGGACCGGTGGCCTTGGCTGCGGGCTGGTTTTTCGCCAGCTCACGCTCGCGCTTTTCCTTTTCGCTTTCGTAACGCGTGAACATGCCGATGATGGTGAAGGGTTGATCCTGGATGTTGATGGTCTCGCCCAGCGGAATGATCTCGCGCCCGGTTTCCTCCGGCGAACCAAACAGCTCATCGCGAATGCCCGTGCCAATGACGCAGACCGGGCGCGCGGTTTCCTCATCAATCTCGTTGAAGAACCGGCCGTAGCCGAGCGTGTGCAGGTTCATTTCCAGGGCGGACGGCCAGACCCCGACACATTCGGGCGAGCGCGTGCGTTTTTCACCGCGACTGATGATGGCGTCATCGAACGGCTCCAATTGCGGCGAGAGCAGGCGCACCAACGGCGCGCTGTCGCGCAACGCGTACACGTCCCGCAGCGTGCGTCCGGGCGCTTCATCCGCCAGCGCCTCCTGTTCGGGCGGCACGTCCTGGTTCTGAATCAGCACCTTGTCCGCGCCCCCCATCGTGATCATGTTTTCCTTCATGCCGTTTTCCATGCCCTTCACGATGGCCGCCATGCCCACCAGACTCGCCACGCCGAGAATGATGCCGAGCATGGTCAGGAGCGACCGGAGCTTGTGTGCCCAGACGTCCTTAAGGCCGATCAGCATGGAATTCACCAGGTTCATTCGTAACGCAAGGCAAGCATGGGGCTGAGTTTGGCGGCTTTAACGGCGGGGATCAGCCCGGCCATGATGCCGATGGTGACACTGGAGAGAAAGGCCACGCCGAGGGCGGCCGCGGTGACAATCGGTTCGTTCTCGGTGGGGGAAAGCGACCCCAGCAAATACACCAGCCCGTAAGCGGTCGCCAGCCCGGCCAGCCCGCCAATCACCGCAATGACCAGGCTCTCGACGAGCACCTGGGTGAAGATGTTTTCCGTGGTCGCCCCGATCGCCTTGCGCACGCCGATCTCGCGCACCCGCCCCGAAATGCTGGCGAGCATGATGTTCATGATGCCAATGCCGCCGACGAGCAGGCTGATGGCCGCAATCGTCCCGCCGCTCATCCGTGCGTTGCGAACAAACGTGTCAATGTTGTCCGCCCAATCCTCCTGGGTGCGAAAGGAAAAATCCTCGATGCCCTTGTGCGTGCTGAAGAGGACATTGCGCACCTGCTGGATCGCCGTGTTCATCCGGCTGACGTCGTGGATCATCACCTCGATGGACGACAGCGGCACGTTGCCGGAAGTGTCGGCGGTGGCATCCGTTCCTCCAGCCACGCCGCTGCCAAATTTGAGCGTGGCTGTGCCCAGCGGCAGATAGATGCTGCTGTTCTTGAGCCAGAAAACGAAATTGCCGCGCCGCCGGGTCTTGTTCTTTTGGTTCAACCCCAGTTCGCGTTCCTTGCGTTCCTGTTCGCTCTCGTAGTGTTTGAACATGCCGATGATGGTGAAGGCCTGGCCGTTGATGAGGAGGGTGTCGCCAATGGGGATGATTTCACGGCCGACCTCCGCCGGCGAGCCGAACAACTCGTCGCGCACGTTTGTGCCGATGACACAGACACTGCGCGCCTGCTCGTCGTCAATCGCGTTGAACATGCGGCCGTGGGCGATTTCGTGCTCATACAATTCCAGCACCACCGGCCACGCGCCCGAACAGATAAACGGGCGGAACGATTTGCCATTCGCCGTCACCGTGGGCCGGGGTACGCGATATTCGGGGGAAACCTTCGTCACCAGCGGCGCGCTGGCTTGCAGCGCATAGACGTCGTTCATCGTCAGTCCCATTGCCTGGTCCTGCAAATGCCGTTGTTCCACCGGCACCTCGGAGGGTTCAATGCGGATCTTCTGCAACCCGCCAATGGCCACCAGGGCCTCCTTGGCGCCGGATTCCATGCCTTTGACCAGGGCCGACATCGCCACCAGACTCGAGACGCCCAGGATGATGCCCAGCATGGTCAGCAGCGAGCGGAACTTGTGCGACCAGATTTCCTTCAGCCCGACGACGATCGCGTTCCCGAAGTTCATGGCGCGGCGCTGAGGGGAGCGAATTTGGGTGTGCGATTCAATCCGGCCAGCGTTTCGTCCAGCGTGTCGGCAATCTTGCCGTCCCGGATTTCGATCCGGCGCGGCGTGATGGCGGCGATTTCCGGATCGTGCGTGACGAGGATGATCGTCCGGCCCTCCGTGCTGAGTTTGCGGAACAGTTGCAGGATCAGTTCGCCGGTGTGCGAATCGAGATTGCCGGTGGGTTCGTCCGCGAAAATAATCTTGGGATCATTCACCAGCGCGCGCGCGATGGCCACGCGTTGCTGTTGGCCGCCGGAAAGCTGCGAGGGCCGGTGTTTGTTGCGATTCGCCAGGTCCACGAGCTGCAGCGCCCGCTCGGCGCGCTCGCGGCGTTCGCGCCCGGAGACGCCGCCATAGACCATCGGCAGCTCCACGTTCTGCAGCACGGTCAACTTGGGCAGCAGGTTGAAGAACTGAAACACGAAGCCGATCTTGCGGTTGCGAATGGCGGCCAACTGGCGCGGTGACGCATCCTGAATCATCGTGCCGTCCAGCTTGATGGTGCCCTTCGACGGCGTGTCCAGACAGCCGACAATCTGCATCAGCGTGGATTTGCCGCTGCCGGAGGGGCCGATGATGGAGATGAATTCCCCGGATTCAATGTCCAGCGACACGTCGTCCAGCGCGCGGATTTCCTCTCCGCCCAGATGGTAAATCTTGCTGACGTTGCGAATTTCGACGAGCGACATGAGGCGAAGCGGTGAGTGGGTCAGGCGTGTTGCCGGTTTGCGGCGCCGGGTGAGCGGCTTTGGGTGTCGCGCGTCTGGCCGGAGTTTTTGCCCGGCGTTTCCCCGACCACCGGCGCATCAATTTTCTCCTTGGGCGGCTGCTCCAGGGTGACCTGTTCGCCCGCCGTCAATCCCTTCTGAACTTCCGCATAGAAATAATCCGACACCCCGATCTGGACCGGACGCCGCTGGTAGCGGCCGTTCTTCATCACATAAACATAGCGCTCCCTCTGTTGCGTGCCGGGATTCCGCTCCGTGAACACGGCCGCCAACGGCACCGCCACCACGTTGTCCACCGAGGCGACGGGAATTTGAATGTTCGCCGTCATGCCGGGCCGCACGCGGCTGTCCACGTTTTGCAACAGGATGCGGACGGCGAACCCCTTGATGTTGTTCTTCACGGTCGCCTGCGGGGCGATGCGCTCCACCTTGCCGGTCATTTTCAAACCGGCCACAGCTTCCACCTGCACCTCCACCTCCTGCTTCAGACTCAGACGCGCGACGTCGGCCTGGTTGATGTGCGCGTTGATGATCATGTCGGTGAGGTTGGCAATGGTGAGCACCTCCGTGCCGCTGTTGAATCCGCCCGAGCCGGACACGGCCTGACCGACCGAGACCGGCCGCGTCAGAATGGTGCAATCGAAGGGGGCCACGATCCGCGTTTTGCGCAACCGGTCTTCCACCAGTTCCATGGACTTCTCGGCCTGGCCCAGGGTGTTCTTGGCCAGTTCGTATTGCGTCTTGGTGTCCTCGAACAGCTCCTTGGAAATGAGCTTCTCGTCAAAGAGCGCCCGGCTGCGGTCATAATTGCGCTCGGCCTGGTCCAACTCCAGTTTGGCGCGCTCGATCGCCTTCTGTTGCGATTCCTTTTCAATCTGCAAGTCGCGATCGTCGAGTTGAAACAGCATTTCGCCTTTATGCACCGCATCCCCGATGTCCACCGGCAACTGCAGGATGCGCCCGTTCACCTCGGGCCGGACGGAAACCTGGTCCGCCGGGCCGATCTCGCCGGCGGCGTTGATGGCAAAATGAATGTCTCGCGCCTCCACCGTGGCGCTGGTGGGGCGGGAGTCCGGGCCGGCTTGCGCTTCGGCGGCCTTGTGGGTTCGCCAATACCACCCACCCGCCGCGATTCCGGTGATGATAACAATGACTAGGATCGCTTTTTTCACAATAATCAGATCAAGAATAGAATGCCGCCAGTTGAGCGCAAACAGGAAATGCCCGTAACCATGACACGAATCTCAAAGAAATGACGACTTTTGCCGCCGGTTTGTTCAAATTGAACCGCATCGAAGTGTGCCGGGGGAAGCCAGGGTCCACCGTCATCTGTCGGCCAGGGCAGTCTCCGTGAATGGGGGCGGAGTTAGGCGTCGCTGGCCGTCGGAACGTCGCGGTTTATCCCATCCACGCCTCGAACGAGTTCGCCGACGATTTTCGCCGCCACCAGGCTCGGTGTCGCAGCATCGTCAGACAGCGCCGTTCAAGCGAAAGCTTTCCGTAACATTGCAATGCTCTTGGGCACGGCAATGTCGGGATTCTCCTTGCCCTCGAACTCCAGCGAGACGTAGCCGGAGTAGTTCACGTCGGCCAGAATTCTGGCGATGCGCGGGTAATCCAGGTCGAGCGTGTACCATTCGCCGCCGCCGTAATAGGTTTTGGCCTGCACGTAAATGGTCTTGGGCGCGATCAGTTTCAACTTGTCGTACGGGTCTTCGAGAAAATTTCCGGTGTCCATCAGCGCGCCGAGCCAGGGCGAGGGGATGTGATTGAGGATGCGCAACTGGCCTTCCGGCGTGCGCGCCAGTCCCCAGTGATTTTCCAGTGCGAGCATCACGCCGCTCTCCGCCGCCTTGGGCAGACAACGCTCGATGCCGTCAATCACCCATTTGAAACCCTCTTCCTCGGTGTGACCCGGCAACACCGGCTCGATGCCGCGCTGGCGCATGAGTTCATCGAAATCCCCGACCGTGTTCCAGCGCCCCGTGTTGATGCGCAGGCAGGGCACGCCCAGTTCGTGACAGATATCAATGCACTTCTTGGTGTGTTCCACGTCCCGCGTCACCCGGGCCGGATCGGGATTCAGGAATGATTGATGGGTGGAAAGACACACCAGGGCCGTGCCGTTGCGAAAGGCCTGACGTTTGAGTTTTTGCAGATAAACGCGGTGTGCCGCGGTCAATGGTTCGCGCTCCGGGATGTCCATCTGCCGGTGCAGAATGTCCACACCGTCCACGCCAATCTCGGCGGCCTTGTCAATCACGGTTTCAATCGAAACCTTGGGGTCGCGAAAATGCCAGTAGGAATAAGTCGCGAGACCGAACTTGATGCGTTTCGGGAAATGCACGGCGGCCGGCTGATGGTCCTCGGCCCGCGCGCCCAGCGCGAGCGCGCCGCCCAGACAGGCGCTGGCGGCAAAAAAATGGCGACGATTCATGGTTGGTGGGGGTCGAGTGAACGAATCTTGATGTTGCGGAACATGACCTGGCCGTGGTCGCCCTGCAGGGCGAGGTAGCCTGAACCCGACTTGGCGAACAACGGCATCTGGCCGAATTTGCTCTTCGCCACGCGCGCGTTGAAATCCTCGCTGCCCAGCATGTACTCGAGGTATTTCACGCCGTTGATGAAGTGTTCGCACTTTTTCGGGGTGATGATCAGGCGGACGTGATTCCACTCGCCCGCCGGTTTGGTGGCGTCCAGTGGCTTGCCGGTCTTGGGATCATCCGGTGGTTGATACAGCGCGTAAAGCCAGCCACAACGCTGCGGGTCCGCAGCCTTGGCATTGTCTTCGAGTTGAAATTCCGGTCCGGTGGCCCAGACCGCGCCGCCTTCATCCGTGACATGGTAGATGATGCCGCTGTTGCCGCCCGGGGAGATGTTGTAATCCAGTTGCAACTCGAACGCGCCGAACTTCTGTCGGGTGACCAGGTCGCCGGCGTTATGCGGATCCGCGCACACCAGATCACCATCCTTGACCTGCCAGCCGGGCCGGACGCCGTCGTGTTTGAAATTGTGCCAGCCGGTGAAGTCCACGCCGTTGAACAGCAACTGCCAGCCCGCCGCCTTCTCGGCGGCGGTGAGCGTGTTGTTGCCGGCCTCCCCCTTCGCCGCGAGTTGCGGCTCCACCGACGCCTTCCACTCGTCATTCAACGCGGCCAGCGGTTTGCCGGTCCACTGCGTCCAGAGCGCGTCCGTGTATTTGCCTTCGCGACAGGCGGCGTTCACTTTCGTGATCAGGTTATGATGCTCGTCGTAGTGTTCCACCACATAGTTGAGAAAATTGGCGGTGACACGATACCTGCCGTCATAGTTGAGCTTGGGATTCCGCTGGCTTTGCAGCCACACTAGGTCCGCCCCGTGGCTTTGTGGTTCATACTTGAACCAGCGGATGTAGTCGGGAATGCCCTCGACCAACCAGCCCGGCGCCTGCGTTCCATCCGGGTTGTGCCGCCGACCCCAGCCATAGTTTTGCACCACATGAATCTCTTCGTGCAACAGCGCGCCGATGGCTTCGCCGTTCAACTCCCTGGCGAGCCATTTGGCATTGGCCGTGATTTTCGTCCCGCTCGTCGCGGCCACGCCGCTCCCGGGCTTGATGACCACGCTGAAATGTTTGGGGGCTTTGTAACCTTCACTCGGCAGCATCGCCACCAGCTTCGGATACCATTCGGCGAGCACCGGGGCCAGTTTTTGGTCCGCCCATTCCTTCAGGTCCGGGGCGGCGGACGTATCTATGGAAATCTTGCAATGACCATCGCTCGACTCGGTGACAAACGGATCGGCCGCAAATCCCAGAGCAAGGGAAGCCAGCAAAGCCGAGGCAACGGCGGCCGGCCGGAGTTGAGGTGAATGCGACATGCGGAATGAACGATGATTCATGTTAGTGGTGGATTTGGCTGGGCGTGATTGCCCCAAAGCGTGGTTCGCCGAAGCACAGGGGAGCGGGACTCTCGCGTCAGGTAATCCGGCCGGAGGGCCGGCGATTTCCTGTGCGACTCGGATGAGTTCGAGGTCATCTAATCAAGGCAAGGCGTGGCAACGCCCACCCAATTTAGTCACACGCTCGCGCCAGCAAAAGCAATAATCGCTGAAATTTGGAGGCTGCAACTTTCCGTGGCTCAAAGTTTCCAACCTTCGCGATAGGGCGGGTTGATAAAGGCATTGGCCGGCTTGTGATTCGTGAACCGCACTTGCTGATCATCCCAGTTCAGGGTCTGGCCGGGAAAACGGAGCGCGATCAAGCCGAGCAACGCGAGTTGCGTGAGCGCCCCGCCGTAATCGAAATTCGACCCCGCCGGGCGTCCGTTGCGAATCGCGTCCGTCCAATCCCACGCGTGACTTTTGACGCGGGGAATTTTCTCGGCCGGCGCGTTCTTGCCCGAGTGTTGTTCCATGAGTTTGTCCGGCAGAATCTGGCAGTTGCCCGCGCCGTGCGAACCGTGGACGATCATCCCCTTGTCGCCAAAGATGATTGCGCCGGTGCCCGGGACCTTGTCTTCCGTCGTGAACTCCGCCGGACGCGGAATGGCGATGTTCCCGTCATACCAGATCAGCTTCACCGGACCGCGTTCCGCTTTGGCCGGAAATTCAAACGTGATTTTCGTTCCGGCCGGATAGGTCAGCCCCTGCGTTTCGACATCGTAGCCCGGGGCTTCGGCCAGCACGCTGGTCGGCGCGCCCAGGTTCAACGCCCAGAAGGCCGGGTCCACCACGTGACAAATCCAGTCGCCAATGGCGCCGCCCCCGTACCACAGCCAGCCGCGCCAACTCGCCGGTACCCAGAGCGGCGAGTACGGTTGAAATTCCGCCGGCCCCACCCACAGGTCGTAATCGAGACCCTTGGGCACGGCGTGTTTTTCCGCCAGCTTCGGCAGGTTGCGGATCTGACTGTACGCCGCCGGGTAGGCATCCGTGCCGGCGTGAACCGTGTGAACCTTCCCGATGGCGCCGGCCCAGACCCATTCGCACACGCGGCGGATCGTATCAAACGAATGTCCCTGATTGCCCATCTGCGTGATGACTTTGTACTGGTGCGCCGCCGCCATCAGCGTGCGGACTTCGTGGATGTTATGCGTGAGCGGCTTTTCGCAATAAACATGCTTGCCGCGCCGCATGGCTTCCAAGGCGATGATGGCGTGGGTGTGATCCGGCGTGCCGATGATCACGGCGTCCAGACCCGCGCCCATCTGGTCGAACATTTCACGATAGTCCGTGAACCGGCGGGCCTTCGGGTACTTCGCGGCTTCCTTGGCGGAGTAACTGGCATCCACGTCGCACAACGCCACCATGTTTTCACCCAACTCCGCGACCGCGTCCACGTCGCTGCCACCGCGATTGCCAATGCCGATGCCGGCGACGTTGAGCTTGTCGTTCGCTGAACGCCGTTCCGCCCCGCGCAGCAGGCGGCCCGGGAGAATGTTGAACGCCGCAACGCCCACGCCGGCGCGCCGGATGAATTTTCGACGACTCAGGAGCTGGGTTCGGGTTTGGTTCATCGTGACCTCATTCAAAGTTTCCAGCCCGCGCGATACGGCGGATTCAGAAAGGCGTTGGCCGGCTTGTGATTCGTGAACCGCACCTTGCGTTCATCCCAGTGCAGCGTCTGCCCTGGGAAGCGCAGGGCGATCAATCCCAGCAACGCCACCTGGGTCAGCGCCCCGCCGTAATCGAAATTCGAGCCCGCCGGACGATTGTTCCGAATCGCGTCCGCCCAATCCCAGGCATGGCCTTTCACGCGCGGGATCTTTTCTGCCGGCGCGTTCTTGCCCGAGTATTGCTCCATCAAACTGTCCGGCAGGATTTGGCAATTGCCCGCGCCGTGTGAACCGTGGACGATCATTCCCTTGTCGCCAAAAATGATCGCGCCCGTGCCGGGGACTTTGTCATCCGTCGTGAACTCCGCCGGGCGCGGAATGTGGATGTTTCCATCATGCCAGATCAGTTTCACCGGACCGCGCTCCGCCTTGGCGGGAAATTCAAATGTGATCTTCGTCCCGGCGGGATAGGTCATGCCCTGCGTCTCGACGTCGTAACCCGGCGCTTCGGCCAGCACACTGGTCGGTGCGCCCAGGTCCAACGCCCAGAAGGCCGGGTCCACCACGTGGCAAATCCAGTCGGCGATGGCGCCGCCACCGTACCACAACCAGCCCCGCCAGTTCCACGGCACCCAGAGCGGCGAGTACGCATGAAATTCCGCCGGGCCGACCCATAAATCATAGTCCAGGCCTTTGGGCACTTCGTGTTTTTCCGCCAGCTTCGGCAGATTCGGGATCTGGCAATAGACATTCGGAAACGCATCGGTGCCGGCGTGGACGGTGTGAACTTTTCCGATGGCGCCGGCCCAGATCCATTCGCACACGCGCCGGATGGAATCGCTCGCGTGACCCTGATTGCCGAGTTGGGTGATGACTTTGTATTTGTGCGCCGCCGCCATGAGCGCCCGCGCTTCGTGAACGGTGTGCGTGAGCGGCTTTTCGCAATAGACATGCTTGCCGCGCCGCATGGCCTCCATGGCGATCTGCGCATGATTGTGATCCGGCGTGCCGATGATCACGGCGTCCACGCCCGCGCCCATTTTGTCCAGCATCACGCGAAAGTCGGTGAACCGGCGGGCCTTCGGGTATTTGGCAAACTCCGGGGCGGCGTATTTCTCATCCACGTCACAGAGCGCCACCAGGTTTTCACCCAGGCCGGCCACCTCATCCACATCGTTGCCACCGCGACTGCCAATGCCGATGCCGGCCACGTTCAGCTTGTCGTTCGCCGAACGCCGTTCCGCCCCGCGCACCAGCGAGCTGGGAAGAAGGTTGAACGCGGCAACGCCCACGCCGGTGCGGTAGATGAACTGTCGGCGACTGAGGGAATTCGTTTTGGTTGGGTTCATAAAATTGTGGTCGTGTTGATTCCAGTAGATTCGATTCGGGCCAATCATTCAAATGTTTTACGCGGCTTTTTCCTGGCCTCTGCGCGACGAGCGCTTCGAGAGCAAGTTCCGATGAATCCGCACGACGCCTCGCAGCGACTCGAGTCTGAACCGCACTTTGAAAAACAGTCGGGCCTGACCCGGGCACTTCACACTCGTAGCGCCGGGTTGGGTCTGAGCGAACGAGGTTGGTAGGCCGCGTGCCCCACGCGGCAGGGTGTCAGCCCTTCAAGTTGCGTGTGAAATCTGCTGGCCCGGGAACCAGGATTGCATTTCGTGAATGACTCACCGCATCTTGAACCGCATGACACATCGCGACCGAGCTGATTTCCTGTTGCGAAACTGCCGCCCGGAGGTTTGCCGATGAGCGATCAGACCACCGCCTGGTCAAGGCGCAGTTTCGTCAAGACCAGTTCCGCGGCGTTGGGCGGCATCTCGCTGGCCGCCGCCTTTGAACCAATCCGCTTGCTGGCCGCCGGGAAATCGCCGGCCATGCTGGTCTCGGAGTTGCCCAAAGGCGCAGCGCCGAAGCCGGTTTCCTTTCCGCACTTCCCCAGTCGTCTGCACGCCTTTGTCTGGCGCAACTGGCCGCTCGTCACCTCCGAGCGCATGGCCCGCGCGGTCGGCGCGAAGCGCGGCGACATTCTGCGCCTGGGCCGCGCGATGGGTCTGGGCGAGCCGCCACGAATCACCCGCGACCAACAGGCGCGTTCCTATATCACCGTCATCAAGCGCAATTGGCATCTGCTGCCGTACGACCAGTTGCTCGTTCTCCTGGACTGGACGCCCGAGCAACTCGCCTTCACCTTGCGCGAAGACGATTTCTTGTGGATCAAGCTCGGCAGCCTCAAGCCCGAGTGCGAACCGTTGCGCTATCAAGCGCCGGACACGGCCACGCTCCAACGGGAGCGCGAGATCGCCCGGGTGGTGCAGGAGGAATTCCCAGCCGGCATCACACAATCCGCCGAGCCGTTGTTCAGTTTTGTTTCGCAACTTTCCCGCCCGCCGGCTCGCCGCTCGACGCCTAACTCCCAACCCTCCACCAATCTCCGCTTCTGCTACTCCTACTTCGCGCTCTACGGCGATCCCTTGCTGGAGCAGCACGCCGATCCGTATCCGGAAGGCTTGCTGGCACGGCTCGCCCAAACCGGGGTCAACGGCGTCTGGCTGCAAGCGGTGTTGCACAAACTCGCGCCGTTTCCCTGGGAGCCGCAGCGAAGTGCGCGGTATCAGGAACGGTTGAAGAATCTGCGCCGGCTCGTGGCGCGCGCGCGCAAGCACGGCATCCAGGTCTTCCTCTATTTGAACGAACCGCGCGCGCTGCCGCTGAACTTTTTCGCGGGCCGGCCGCAACTCAAAGGCGCGGTCGAAGGCGATCACGCGGCGCTCTGCACCAGCGTGCCGGAGGTGCAGGAATTCATCGTCGGTGCGATTGCGACGATCTGCCGGGCCGTGCCGGATCTGGGTGGTTTTTTCAGCATCACGGCCTCGGAAAATCTGACCAATTGCTGGTCGCACGGCGGCGGGGCCAGTTGTCCGCGCTGCGCGAAACGACCGCCGGCGGACGTTATCGCCGAGGTCAACCGGTTGTTCTCCGACGGCATCCGCAACGCCGGCAGCCGCGCGCAGATGATTGCCTGGGACTGGGGTTGGAATGACTCGTGGGCGGGCGATGTGATTCGGCAATTGCCGGCGGCGGTCGCGTTGCAAAGCGTGAGTGAATGGCGGTTGCCCATCGAGCGCGGCGGCGTGAAATCCGAGGTGGGGGAGTATTCGATCTCGGCGATTGGTCCGGGGCCGCGGGCGCAACGGCATTGGGAACTGGCGCGCGAGCGGGGACTGAAAACCATTGCCAAGATTCAAGCCGGCAACACCTGGGAACTTTCCGCCGTGCCCTACATTCCCGCCGTGGATAACGTGGCACGCCACGCCGAGAACCTGAGCCGGGCCAACATCAACGGCCTGATGCTGGGCTGGACGCTGGGCGGTTACCCATCGCCGAACCTCGAAGTTGTGTCCGCGACGCTGGCCTGTGGTTCGGCGGAGGAAGGGATGCGACGGGTGGCCGAAGGTCGCTTCGGTGCCGGGTTGGCGCCGGCTGTCGTGGTGGCGTGGAAACAATTCAGCGCGGCGTTTCGGGAATTTCCGTATCACATCGGCGTCGTGTATTCCGGGCCGCAACAACTCGGGCCGGCGAACCTGCTCTGGAGCCAACCCACCGGCTACCACGCCACGATGGTTGGTTTTCCCTACGATGATCTGGACGCCTGGCGGGCGATTTATTCGCCGGAGATCTTTGCCGGACAACTCGAAAAAGTCGCGGACGGATTCGACCGCGCCCTGGCTGATCTGAAAGCGTCCGCCGTGGGCGCTCAATCGGTTGGCGATGCGCAGCGACGCGCGTTGGACGCGGAGTGTCGTGTGGCCGAGGCCGCCGCGATCCACTTCCGCAGTTCGGCCAATCAAGCGCGGTTCGTGGTGGCGCGACAATCCCTCGCGGCGGCCAGGAACCCGGCTGACTCGGCCACGTCGCGCGCGCACCTTCAGCGGTTGTTGCGAGCGGAGATCGCTTTGGCCCGTCGCCTCCATGAAATTCAATCACACGATTCGCGCATCGGCTTCGAAGCCTCGAACCAATACTATTACGTGCCGTTGGATCTGGTGGAAAAGACTTTGAATTGCCGCCACCTGCTGGAGGTGGAAAGCGGCTGAAATCAGCATCCAATTCCGCGCGAACCCTCTCCCACACCGGCGCTGCCGATTCTTCGAAACTTCGGATTGCTTGGCCTATAAATTTCACAAACGCGAGGTCGAACGGTAGGTGAATTTCATTAACACCCCACTTCAGTGGGGTGTCCCGCAGCCTCATTACTCCGCGAATCGCTTCAGCGGTTTTGAGGGTTGACCCAAACCGCTGAAGCGGTTCGGTCTCCAGGCCGACGCCGAATCACCCCACTGAAGTGGGGTGTTAATGAGATTGGCAGCCGCGTGCAGGGTGAGTTTGTGAAATTTGCAGCTTATGGCGCGCAGGCGTGATGAGGTCGCGGTTTCTTTTGCTCCTGCGCTTCAGGACAACGTCCGCTTCCGTTGCTACGGCGTTCACAGAAATCATGGAGCGGGTTAGTGTTGATTGCCCCTCACCCCGTCCCTCTCCCCATCCGATGAGGAGAGGGTGGCCGCAGGCCGGGTGAGGCGTTCGCGAGCAATCCGGGCGCTACATCATTTCCTGAATTGCTCCAAACGCGAGCGCGACGCAAAGTTGCCTCGACGTGGCGTTTGACTCATGCTCCAGCTATGACCGAGCTCGAAATTCTGGAGGGCGGTGGGCCCGCCCGCCGCGATCCATTCGCTGGCTGCGTCTGGGTCACTTGGTTGCTCATCGTTTCCGTGTGGGCCGGCGCTTCGGCGTCGGCGGAGACCAAAGCGCCAAGGCCGCCGAGCAAAACAATCGCTTCCGTGCTGCGCGAACCGTTGCCGCTCGAGGAATTGCAACTGACGAAACGGGGGAACGAATTCGTCGTCACCGGGCCGACGTTTGAGTATCGCGTCAACCGGGCCACGGGCGCGCTCACCGGCCCACGTGTGGTTCGCGACGGCGAACAGGTCATTTCACAAACTGGTGTCGGTGAGATTTTGCTCGATGGCCGGCCGCTGCGTTCCAAGCGGAACTCCCGCTCCGCCGTGGTGGTTTCGTCTGGCAAGGATCAGGTCGTCATTGAAGCCGGCGGCCGGTTCGAGGGGGCGGACGCAACCGGGACGGCCGTGGACTTTTCCCTGCGCCACACTTTCTTCAATGACGGCGTGGTGGTCACGGAGGTGAAGTTGATCCCGCGCGCGGAACTTCCGGTGCGGCAGGGAATCGTCTATCAGGTGTCCGCAGAAGGCCAGTTCGACCGTTACCTGCACAAGCGGCGCGACGAACACGGACAGGAGGCCTCGCGCGGCGCCCTGCCGGCGACCGGGCAGTCCCTTGGCTTCACCACCCTCACTTCGTGCTTGGGAGTGTTCAGTCCACTGGCGTCGCTCGCGATTTTCACCGACAGCGCGGCGACGCACCTGAGTCGGACCAATCTGGAAACCGCCAGCATCGAGGCGACGGCGGAGCGCGGTGGCTCGCGCCGGCTTCGGTTGCGCCAGCACCTTGTCCGCGTCGCGCCGGGTGATCCTCCGTTCGTGCTCCGGGCGGGCGAAGCGTTCTCCTTCCGCACCGGCATCAGCATCGCGCCCAATCGCCAGCCGCATCCGCGCACGCACGACCTCCGCATGTTCATCTGGATTGGCGACGCGAAATTTCCCTACCCGACCGACGCGGAGATCGAGCAGGTGGCGCGCTGGGGCTTCACGGTTTTTCAAATGCACCGCCTCGGCAACCTCGGCGAACCGCGCCCTCCCGCCGCCGAACTCGAGCGGGTGATCCGCAAGGTTCACGAGAACGGGATGCTGTTCGTGTGGTTGGAACTGGCTGACCTGATGTGGGCCAATGCGCCGCGCGTGCAGGAGTTGCAGGCCAGCGGCCAGTGGTCGAAGTGGCAGGGCTTCAATTACGGCGGGCGTTACACCGATTTCATGGATCCGTACTGCGACCTCGCGGCCACGTGCCTCGCTTCGCCCAATGGACTGGCCGAGTATCGCCTCGCGTGCGTGAACCGCATGCTGGATCGCTACGCCGTGGACGGCATCTACCTCGACGACAATCTGGGCTACGCCAACTGCCCGTTGCAAGCGGAGCACAGGCATCCGCAGAAGGTCTATGACTGCCTGATTGAATTGCACGAGATGAACTGGCGCCGGCGGCAACTGTTGTTGCGCCGCAACCCGCACGCGCTGTTGATCGCGCATTGCACCAAGGCGTTCGTGCTGCCGGTGATCGCCGATTTCGACGCGCTGCTGTACGGCGAGGGCTACTCGTTTGATTCGCCGCAGGATTACTGGGCGGACTACGCCGCGCACCTGCACAGCCTCCGCGCGCACGGACTGTTATACGCGGGCGGCAAGGACGCCGTGCGCTGCCCGTCAGCCATGGCCTACAATTACGACCTCCTCTCCGGCGGCGGACAGTATTGCCAGATTGATTGGCGGCTGTTTTCCGGGAAGTTCCCTTACGCCGCTGGCGTCCAACCCGCCGAGCGCCTCTATGTGGAAACCTACAACCCGGCGCAGTTCTACTTCGGTTTCTACGAATCCGAGCCGCATTACTTCGCCAACTCGACGAACCTGTTCACGACCACCAACCCGCAAACATACGCGACGATTTACCGCAACCGCGTGTGGCATGATTGCCTCATCGCCATCGCGAATCTGTCGGCCAAGGCGGAAAACACCACGCTGACGCTACATTCTCTGCGGGCTTTCGGTCTGTCAGCCCGCCAGCGGTATGTGCTGTTCGACGTGCAATCGCGGACGGCCAAGGAACTCAGCGGGGCTGCGCTTGCCGCCGCGCTGCGCGATCTTCGTGTGCCCGGTGAAAACCTGCGGTTGTTTGCCCTGCGCGAACTGCCGCCGGCGTCCCGGCCCACGCATGTTTGGGGCGGCAAACGCATCTCGGAAACGTGGGACGCCCGACGACGCGTGCTCACTGTTGAACTCGATGGCCCACCGGGATTGCGCGACACCGTTTGCTTCACGGCTCCGCGCGAAGCAGCTATCGCGAAGATCACCGTCGCCGGGCAGCCGGGCGAATTTGCGCTCGACCCGAAACAGAATCTGGCCCACGGCGAAGTCACATTTGCCACCCAGCCCGTGCGCCTGGAAGTTCACGTTGCGGATACGGGAGGAAGTGGATTGACGCAACAAGCCGTCCCGGCCGGAGTGCTATTGCGCCAGGGTTGGCTGCGAGAGAATTGAGCGGCAAAAAAGGCACGACCCTACCAAGCTCTGTCCCTCTGCGCCTTGATGCCCTCTCCACATCGGAAGGGGAGAAAATGGCGAAGCTGGTGAGGTGAGCAGCGAACCACACCAAACACGCGACCCGGATTCAGCCGCAAAGAACGCAAGGAACACAAAGCGTTGAACTGCCGTGAGCGCTGCTTCACCAGGGCCGCAAGCCCGACACGCGATTGCCCAGGGCAACGCCCTGGGTTAATCGCCAGCAGATTCAAACCCTGAAAGGGCGGCAGGAACGACTAGCCAAACGCGCCGAAACAAACGATGGCGGGTTGACCGCGAAAGTCGTGAAAGGTGGGGCGAGGCTACCGACGAGCCGTAGAGGAACGCAAGGAACACAAAGTCTTTTCTGTTTTCCGCCATGTTCCTCGCTCGGGGGGCGGGAGAGGATGTCCGCAGAACAGGTGAGAGTCATCAGGGAGAGAACAAAAATCTGTGGCGCGGGGCAGGGTGGGGTGCTCCGCCCAATTCCTTTCAACGCAAAGACGCCAAGACGCAAAGGCGCAACGCGGGGACTCCTTCCCTTTGCAGTGCTATCTCCCAACATCGTTGCGTTCGGCGAAGATTTTCCGGAGCGCGGCTGTGTGCGCAGCACCAGCCGCAGCACGCCCGAGAAACCGCCAGTGCTGCGGCTGAGTCTCCGACTACAGCCGCGCTCCTTCGGTTGCGACTCCGTCGCGCTGCGGCGAGGATTCTCCGCGAGTGCGGGTATCTCAAAGTGCTGCCGACTTGCAGTCGGCAGGACCCGGAACTTCCGACTGAACGAGCACAATTTGCCGTCCCATCGCCGGGGCGGCCGACTTGCAGTCGGCAGAACCCGGAACTTCCGACTGCAAGTCGGAAGCACGCTTTCACGTGCATCTGCGATTGCAACCGAGTTCGACACCTCGCCGTTGATCCGTCTCCCCGGTCGAGGCGGAGAGGGCCGGGGCTTTGCGTTCCTTGTGTGCTTTGCGGCTCGTCGGTAGCCTCGCCCCACCTGCGCGTGGTTGGCATCTTTCCACGCGCTCCGGTCAGTGAGTCGCGTCAACGCGCCGTCAAGGTTTGCCGGCCGGCGCGCAGCGATCTCACTTCACCGGAAGGCAGAATCGCCTTCGCGTCCACGCCCGGCGGGATTTCGACTTCGAGCCGGAAACGCGCACCGTCCTTGCGCCAGCGGCTCACCACGCGACCACGTGGCGTTTGGAGACTCGCCTCGGCGCGGGTCAACGGGCCGGGATTCGGTGCGATGAGGATTTTCTCCCAGCCGACGCCGCCCGGGGGTTGCCGGATGCCCGCCACGTAGCCGTAAAACCATTCCATCACGTGACCCAACATGCAGTGATTCAAGGATTGGTAGCCGTCCATCATCGCGTCCCAGGTTTCCGGCAGGGAAACCAGGCCCTTGCGGAGAATGCCGCCGTAGCTGCCGATGCCGTCGCGCGAATAAACCCGGTGCAGGACATCCGAGCGACCCGCCTCCGCGAGGGCGCGGATGAAATAGACATGGCCCACATCGCCGGGTGTTTGCTGCCAGCCGCGCTGTTCCAAATCCGCAATGAGGTCGGCGACGAGCAGCGCGCGGTCCGCTTCCGGCACGACCTGGGCGCACAGGGCCATCGCGTTCGCGCATTGTGGGCTGCCGGTGTGACGCAGCTTTCGCGTCGTCGGGTCCTGGAAATGCCGTTGGAAATCCGCGGCGATGCGCGCGTGCAGGTCGTGGTATTGTTTCGCTTCGTCCGGGCGTTGCAACACTTCCGCCGCGCGGGAAACAGCCAGCGCACACAGCGCCCACGTCGCCGTGGCGGAAAGCTCCGTCGGCGTGTAGCGCGACGGACCCGGCGGCTGGCCGTGGCCGTAATCGTACCAATCTCCCAATCCGCCCGGCGCCACGCCGTCCTTCGTCTGCGTGCCGACGTAATCCGTGAAACGCCGCATCAGGTCGAAGTTCTCGCGAAGGATTTGCGGATCGCCGAACCATTGATATTGCTGCCACGGTTCGAGCGCCGCCGCCGCGCCCCATTCCACCGTCCAGTTGAAGGCGTCAGGAAATTTTCCGGCGGGATAACTTGGCGCCACGGTCAGCACACGGCCGCTCGACTCCTGCGCGTCGCGGATGTCATGGGCGATCTTGCGAAACCATTCACGGCCGTCGTAACGGTAGAGGAAGCTCGGCTCCAACAAATAGGAACATTCCAGCCAGCCGAGTTTCTCGCGATGCGGACAATCCGTCATCACCCAGCTCATGTTGGCGCGCATGGCGGCGTCAATGATCCGGTGCGTGCCGTTGTAAATGTCGCTCGAGGACTGAAAGGTGCCGACCGGCGGCAAGGCTGCGTGAACATTCACCAGCTCCAGCGCTTGAATCACCGGACGCTGCCCCGGATTCGCTTGACCCGCCGGCACGGCGCCGGTCACTTCGACGAATTGCATGCCGACATAAAAGGACAACCACTGGTGTTCGAGCCGTTTGCCATTCGTGATGAGGTTCGCATCCACGAGGTAACCACCGAACAATCGGCCCTGGTCGTTCTTGTGTTCGCCGCAACGAAAGTTGACGTGGTCGCCGGGCTTTCCGCCCCGGAGCTTCACGCGCACTTGAGCGGCCATGTTCTGCGGGAACGTGTAGAGAAACACACCCGGCGACGGTTCCTTCACGGAAACGGGTTGCTGCCGGTCAAACTCGGCGATGCCGGGAAAGAATTGGGATTCCAACCGGCCGGGCGGCGCGGCGACCACCCGAACCGGCAGCCAGGCGCTGGCGTCGAAACCCGCGCGATCCCAGCCGGGCAGTTCGCGACGCGCATCAAAATCTTCCCCGGCGTAGATGTGGGAAAAAGTGACCGGGCCGACGGTGGTGCGCCAGGATTCATCCGTGCCCACGCGGGTAATCCGGCCGTCGCGGTCGCGCAGGGTGATTTCCGCGCACAGCAGGAACGGTTCGGTGGCGGTGCGTTGCGGGCCGGGCTTGTTGTAGCGGCCCGGGGGCGGGTTCGGATTGTTCCAGAAGGAATTGAAGAGCATCACCCCCACGCAATTCGTGCCGGCGCGCAAATACGGCGCGAGATCGAAGTCGTGGTAGTAAAGCGTTTTCTCGTATTGCGACCAGGGTTGATTGATGCCCGTGGCCGTCACGCGCCGGCCGTTCACCCGCAGGTCATAATCGCCCAGACCGACGATGCGCAGCGAGGCGCGGTGCGGCTTCCGGACCACGACGAATTCCTTCCGCACCAACGGGCCGGCGAAATTCGTGATGAGATTTGCCGGCGGCGCAATCCACCGGGCAGTTTCATAGACGTCGGCGCGCGCCTGAGTTGCCCCGCCAATGCCACAGGCGATGAACGCGGCCAGCGCAAAGAGCGGAAAGAATCGCCACGCCACCGGCTGCGGCCTGAACCCCAGAACCGTGGCCGATGACGTGAGGAGGCGGAAAAGATCGCCGCTCAGAAACGTCCGCCTCGTGACCTCGGCGGCTACGACGGAAGAGTTCTTGGAAGTTTTCCACGATTCGCAAATCGCGCATGGCAACCACGAACCGACGCCGGGTCGGGGGACCCGGCCTACAGCATGTAGGCCCGGTGTCCTCACCGGGCGGTTCACGGAAAGGTTTGTGGAGCGGAGGAAGCTCTTGCGGGAATACATGGTCGCAGCCTATGAGATGGCCCGAAATCGTCAAGCAGCCGCGCGTCCGAGCGCGCGGCAATCTGCTCCGATTGTTTCACTACGGTTTGGAACGAAAAGCATCAGGCCGGTCACGGGTGACCGGCCTGACGGTGGAGAGTGTCTGTGGACGGGGTGCCGCCAAGTTACGCCGCGCGAGCCTTGCGGACAAACCGGAACATGCTCGCCCCAAACGGCAACAGCAGCAATGCACCCGCGATCACGGTCGTGGGTTCGGGAACGACCGTCAATTGAGCGTTGTCAAAGGCAAGCGTGGAGAATTGATTGTAATCAAACCACCCATAGCGATTGCCGCCGATTCCAGAGATCAGGTCCAAGGGATCACTCAGGGTCCATTTGTTCACGAGTAAACTGGATGAGTCGAAGATGCTCAAATCTACGGCCAGCACTCCTGCATTCTCGTAAAAATGATGTTCAAACGTGTACCAACCTGTAGTGGAGATGGCGATAGGTGCGTGGCCAGGATCCTTTGCATACGCGCTGCCGGGCTGGCTGTTGTTGCCCGCGCTGATCACGAAACGAGACGTGTTTGCACCCGGACCGGTGGCGTCATTGTAAAACCCCGCATTGAAGATAAAGTCACGGTGGAATGTGCCAGAGTTATTGTTGATCGCCGAATCAAAGTCAAAGCGCGTGTTATTGGCCCAGCCGCCACCGACGTTGAGATAGATGTCCACTGAGGTCCAGTATTCCTTAAATGCTGTGGGCACGGCGTTGCCTGCGCCGTAGTTGTAGCCGCCCCAATTGCCAGCCGAGCCGGAGGCGGAACTCTCTGCATGGTAGCTGCCGGAAGCCGAAGTGATCCCGTTGTTTCCGGAGGCGACCCGGGTTGCGTCAAGGCCGCTGCCGAAAACATTCCAGCCGGCCGTATCCGTCTCGAAGCCGTTGGAATATAATATCGTTGCCTGCACAGTCCACGCCGAGGCAATCATCGTGGCCACCGCCAATACTTTAGAGTTTAGTCTCATGATACATTTTTGATTCTGATCTCCGGCGTAGCCGAATCTCTGACTCACCCTGAAGTCAAAAACTTCGCCTTCGCGCGAACGGTCTGGTTGAACGATCTGGTTTATACCGACGCGCATCTTATCGTGATGACCGCAGTTGATCTATACCTGTATCGGACATGTGTACTCACTTTTGGGACATGGCGTACCGACCCTTGGCAAGCTCGAGTTCTCGAGCAAACCGTCGGATAGGCCAAGACCAACCCGAGGAAATCACCACCCAACACAACGATGTGGCGTCGTGACGGGCAAGGCAGATTGCGCCCGGCCACCTTTACAACCGGAGGCGGAAGAATTTTTTTGCACCCGAGTAGGGCACGATGTAGGGCGAGGCGGTGTTCACGTCCAGGTAGGGGCCGGTGACTTCGTCCGCCGCCTGCAAGGTGCCGCGCGACCAGGTGAGTGTCATCTGGCCCGCGCCCGTCGCAACGGAAATCGTCGGGGGAAGGTACACCGTCACGGCAAAGGTCTGTTGCGCGCTGAGGTTGGGCACGCCATCGTCAGTGACGATCACGGTCATGGAGTTGGTGGCGGGGGCCGCCGTTGGCGTCCAGGTGAGCAGGCCGCTCTGGGAATTGATCACCGCGCCCGCCGGCGCGTCCGCTCCCAGACTGTAGGTCAGGGTCTGCGCCGGCACATCGGCGTCGGTGGCGCTGGCCGTCAGGTTGAGCGTCTGGCCCAGGGTCAACGCTTGCGGTGCAATCGCGGCCAGCACCGGCGCGGTGTTGGGCAGGAAGTTGGCCGCGCCCGGCGTGGGCGTGGTCATGGGGAATATGTTCGCCGCTCCATCGGGATAGCGGCCTTCAGCCACGTCGCTGGCCTGCGCGGCAAACGTGACGGCGTCAATGGTGGTGCCGTCCGCCGCGAACAGGCCGATGGCTTCGCCGCCTTTGCTCAACGAGAAGTTCACGTGCAGGTCCGCCCGATTGGTGTTGTTTTGGTTCGATTCGTTGTCCGCCCAGACCAGCAGATGGCCCTGGGGCGGCACGATGTATTGGCCGTTGGCCGGGATGAGGAATTTGGTCGGGTTGGCCAGGTCGTCGGTCAGATAATAGCCGCCCACATCCGCCGCGTTCGGACCGGGATTGTAGAGTTCGAACCAGTCTTCGTAATTCCCATCCGCCGGGTCCGCCAGCGTGTGCGTGTTGTCCGCCAGCCATTCATTGATGAACATCGTGAGCGGCGGCGACGCGGGATTGTTGGTGGCGCCGGGCGTGGTGAAGAACAACGGGGTGCGATAAAACGGCTGCGCATCCGGCGCGTCACCGTAGCTCCAGTTGGCCGGAAGGTTGGTGTAATTGAGGTAATCCACGAGCTGCGGCTGGCCGCCAACCAGGCGGGACAGCGCCACGCGGCCCGCCCCGGACGCGAGGCGAAAATTCGTGTGCGGCGAGCCGGCGACCGTCTGCCCCGGCTGGTTGTCGCACCAGACCACGCGGAATGTCCCCGGCGAAACGACTTCACCGGCGGGGAAAGCCCATTTCGTGAGGTTGCCGTAATCGTCGCTCAAATAATAGCCATCCAGGCTCAACGCACTGGCGCCGGGATTGAACAACTCGAGCCACGGATCATGCTGGCCCGCGTTGTCGAGCGGCCCGGTGAGATTGTCCGCCTGGGCTTCGTTGAGCCACAACGTCGGGAACGCCGACAGGGAGGCGCTGACGGAATTAACCGCTCCCGGGGTGGCGGGTGAAACGGCGCCTTGACCGATGGCCCAATTGGCCACGCGCGCGTTGTCTTGCAGCGGGGCCACAAGTTGCAGCGAGGTGCCCGGTGCGACGGCCGGCCACGGCGCGGCCGGTTCGTAACGCACGCGGTCCACGACGGTGGCGGGCGTTCCGGGCGCGAGCAGGCTGAGCGTTTCGCCATCCGACTGAAGCTGGCCGCCGAATTGATCAAACACCGGAAGGCCCGGGCCGTAGGCGGTGTTGAACGCCGTGCGGTCTTTCGCCAGCACCAGGAAACCCTGCGGCGCGATGAACGAGCCGCCCGGGAAGGTGTAGCCCAGCCCGTTCACTTCCCAGCCGGAGAGGTCAAAGGTGTAACTGCTCGAGGTGTTGAACAACTCGACGTACTCCGCGCCGGGCACGGCCGGCGTGTACATGATCTCGTTGATGACCACGGCATCCACCGGCGAGGGCACGGGGCCGCCGTAATTCACCGAAGCGCTGCCACTCGAACCGGCGATCGGCTGACCGCTCACGTCCAGCGCCGCCACGTTGATCAAGTTGTTCCCGGCGTGCAGCGGCACCGTCGCCGTCCAGGTGTTGACGCCCGTCCAACGAACCGTCCAGGGCGTGCCGTTGACCGAGATCGTCCCGACCGTGACCGGAGCCGTGCCCGTGATGACGCCCACGCCGTTGTTTACCGTGACGGTCGGGTTCACGGTGAAGGTGGCGGCGACGGTCGCGAGTTGGGATTGCAAAAAGGTGCGGCGCTGGCTGAACCAAGTCTTCACGGCGGTGGGCGCGGTCAACGCCTGGCCGTCGCACCAGACAATCCCATTGGCGAGCAGCGACTGGTATTTGGCGTCCATCACGGCATTGCAATTCGCGGCGGCCAGCGGGCCGTTGACGGCGTCAGCAATGGCCCGCCAATACGCCCGCGCGAAGGGCGGAAAAGCGTACATCGTGGCGATGGTGGGATCTTCGGAGTTGAAGAGCGGCGCCGAACCAGGCCCGTAGCTGCCGGAATAACTCGCCGCCGCCAGCATCAGCCAGTCGAGGTCGAACATGTAGAGCTGCCATTTCCCCGAATCCGATTTGTAGGCATACATGTTCTTCCCGATCTGATGCCCGTAGGCGTCGAAGTTCACGATGATGTGTTCGGTGGCGAAAATCCGCATCCATTCCTCCACATCCACCACGCCCAAGGTCGCCGAGGTGTACGGCTCGGGCGCGGGCGCATTGAGCGCATCCACAAGCGCGAAGATGCCCGTGAAATCATTCACGGAATCGCTGGCGCGGGGCGAAAAGTTCCAACGATACTTCTCGCGCTTCTTCACGCCACCAGTGGTGGTGAAGTTTTGCAGGCGCGGCTGCGGATCCGCTGCCAACGAGCCGTTGTCCTTGAACTCGAAGGCACGATCAATTTTGAACAATTTCCCATCGGGATCCGCCGCTTCCCATTGGTCGAGAAAACCACCGGAAGGCTGTTGCACGGCTTCAAAGACCGCATGGCGCGCGTCGTCGGTGACGCCATTGACGTGCAGCCGGATGGTGTAGCGGTGACTGAACGGAAGGTTCAAGCGGTCGGCGATCCAATAACCCATCTGCTCCTGCAGGGCGGTGGTCTCATTGCCATGCCCGCCGGGCCAGTCGAGGACCAGCGCCGTTTCACCCAGGAACAAATCGTCCTTGGGCAGGGCGACCGTGTATCCGCAGCGCCCGGCCGTGGGACTGCTGTAACCGGGCGAGATGTACGGGCTGCCCGCGTAGAGCGCCGTGGCGTTGTAGATGGCGCGTTCGTTGCCGAGCACGAAGGTGATGTCCAGCGGCGTGTTGTCGAGTTTGCTCCGGCTGGTCCAGGTGTTGAGCGTGGCCTGTGTCATCCAGAGGCGATAGACGGGGAAATTTCCCGTGGGCTGGCTTTCGCCCACGCGCACGAGACATTCGCGCGTGGGGGCGTCGTTCGGAAAAGTAGCGGTGGCCGGGGGTGTAAAAGCATCGGCGGCCTGCACGTAAAAGGCAACCAACGTCCCGCTGCTCTGGCCGGGGATTGTAGCGGTGAAGAGGCCGTCGCCGGCGACGGCGTCACCCGCCGTGCCGGTGTCATTCATGGTCACGCTGGAATATGTCGCGCTGGGATCGAGGCGATATTTCAACGTCAGCGACGACAGGCCATCCGAATCCTGCGCGCGGGCGGTGACGAGGAATGCCTGGCCCGCCGCCGGCAGCACGGGGGAATGAGTCACTTCGGTGATGGCCGGCGCGGCGTTGGCGACCGACCGGCTGTTGGGCGCGCCGGGCGTGCCCGGATGGACCGGCAGCGCCATCTTCCCGGCGCACTCGAGCCAGTTGCCCCGCAACCGCAGGAGAATGTCGGGTGAACCTTTGAGCCAGCGCACGGCGGCCTGAAGGGTGACGTTGGCGGTGCCGGACGCGAGCGCGGAGGTGAGCGGAGTGCGGATGCGATTGACCTGGTTGTCCCCGCGTTCAATGGCGCGCACGTGGTAGGACTGGTTGCCGGTGAAACCTTCGCTGGTTTCGAGACCGGACGGCGACTCGGTACCCTCCGCCGTCCAGCCGCTCGCGCCGGATTCAAACGTCGAGTTGGCGATCCGATTCGCGCCGCCCGACACCACCTGCACGTCGTCAATCAGACATTCGCCGGAGTCCTGAAGCAACACCTGCAACTGGTCGGCGCTCACGTTGCCGTTATCAATCGTGCCCGTCGCCGAGATGACGGACCACGGCGCCTTCTGCGTCTCGTCGCTGTCGGCCCAGTTGGATGGCAGGCGATGGTTGCTGCGCGGGTCCACCAGTTCGAGACTGCTGCCGCCGCCGTCCGCCCAGCGCGGCCAGCGCCCGCCCGTGCCATAGGTCACCTCGTCCACCACGATGTCGAAATAATTTGTCGTCAGCACGCTCCCGTTGGTGCTGACGCTCGAATCCGGCATCCGCAACGCGATGCGCTCGCCGCTGCCCGAGAGTTTGCCGCTGAAATTCCCGAGCGTGTTGGCCGCCGTGAGATTGGGATACTGGGCGCGCAGCCCCGTCGCGTTCTTCGCCACGACCAGGTAACTGTGCGCGGCCAGGAGCGTGTTGCTGGGAAAGGTGAAGCTCACGCCGTCGCTCAAGCTCCAGCCGCCCAGGTTCACGGCGGCGGCGCTTTGATTGTAAAGCTCCACGTATTCATCGTCGTCGTTTCCGCTGATCGGGTGGTACATCAATTCGTTGATGACCACGTCGCTGACGCGAATCGCCGCGTTGTGAGCGCCCGGGGTTGTGGTCGCCAGCCGGTAAAACTGATCCGCGCCGTCCGGGAAGCGACCCGTGGCCACGCCGTTTTCCTGGCCGCCAAACGGCACCGCGTCCAGCACCCGGGAGCCCGTGGCGTTCTTGAAATAGATGGTTTCGCCGGACGCGGACAGCGCGAAGCCCATCGTGGTTTCGGTGAACGAGCGGAAGCCGCCCGGTGAAATGGTGATGCCGGCGGGGATCACGTATTTGTTTGTGGCGGCGTCATCCGTCAACACGCAGCCGGCGAGATCCACGGTTTGCGCGCTGTGATTGTACAGCTCAATGTAATCCTGCTCGGGATAATCGGTGTGGGCGAGGAACTCGTTGATGACGACCGCGCGCAGCGGATCGGGCGTGACCGGGTCCAGCCGGCCGGGTGAACCGCCGACCGCATCGCTGGCGCTCCATGCCGCCGGATTGTTCTCGCCGCGGGATGGGCGTGCCAGCACCAGCGAATGACCCGCGCCATCGGCCGCCACCGGCCATGGCGCGCTGTCGCCATAATCCACCTGCAACATCACGCCTCCGGCCTGGTTCAACAATTCAACCGTGCCGCCATTGTTGGGCAGGCTGTTGGTGAACGGACCGAGCACGCCGCCGAGGCCGTAAACATTCTGCAAATCCGTCGGCGATTTTGCCACCACCAGAAAACCACCGCCGGCAATCGTCGTGCCGGGTGGAAACGTGAAGCCGGCGCTGCCCTGGAGTTGATAGCCGCTCAGGTCCTGCGGTTCGCCGCGCGAGTTGAAGATTTCCACAAATTCCAGGGCGCTGTTTGTGGGATGATACATCATTTCGGAGATCACCAGACTGGTGCGGCGGCTGCATTGGCCGAGCGGCTCGAACGTCAGCGGGCCGTTCACCCCCGCGCCCGTCACGTTCCCATAGTCGCGGAAGGCGGCGGTGGCGAGCTGGCTGGGATTGTGGCTCGACACCGCGAAGCCAAAGTAAATCGTCGCGGGCAGCGGGAGCGTGGCCGTGCCGAGTTGCGTCCAGTTTTGACCGTCGAAACCGGCAAAACCGGTGAAAACATTTCCCGCGCGTTTCAAACGCAACCACGAGTTCGGATAGTTCGCCGGGAACGAGCCGGACAAGGTGGTCACGCCGTTGCTCGCGCCGCGCGCCTGAAAATAGCAGCCGCTGATCGTGGGCGTGGCCAGCACGCTCGCGCCGCGCGCGCCGGGCGTGAGACTTTCGCGGGCGACCAGGCCGGCTTCCGACCACGCATCGGCCTGCGTCAAGGAATCGAGCCGCACCTTGACGTCGAAATCGCCGGTGCGCTGGGTCTGGCTGAACTGGAATTGATCGCTGGTGCCGCCCAGGTCCGCGCCGCCGCCGGAAATGTTCAATCCGTTGCCGGCCGGGGTCTGCCCGCCGGATGGCGTGGGGGAGCCGATGGCGGTGGGGGCATAAATCCCGGCGGTAAAGGTCGCTTGCGAATTGTTGGTAATGACATTCGCGGCGCTGGATTGGTCCTGCACATTATTCACGGTCAACGTGTAGGTCGCGCCATCCGTCAGCGTGGCGACCGTGAGCAGGACATTGGTTTGGCTCGCATCCAGGGCGGCGTTGCTGATGGCATGGTTGCCATCGAAACCGGTCACGGCATAGTTGTTCACGTTGTTGGCGGTGGCGGGCGTGAGGCGCTCGGAGAAACTGACCAGGACCTGCGTCAATCCGGCCGGTTGCGCGCCGAGCAACACCGGGCGAACGATGTCCGCGATGACGGTGAGCGTCGCCGGACTGCTGGTCACCACCTGGCTGACGCTGTTGACCACATTCGACGCCACCAACCGGAACACGGCGGATTGATCGGCCAGGGCCACGGTGAAGGTGTAACTGGCCGCGGTCGCGCCCGGGATCGGCACACCGTTGCGCAGCCATTGCAGCGTGGGGAACGGATTGCCGGCGGGCGTGGCGCTGAAGGTGGCCGGGGTCGCTTCCAGCGCCGTCACATTGGTCGGTCCGCCACTGATCGTCGCGGGCAACTGCGGGGCGACCTCGCCACTGACCGCGTAGATGCCCGTCGCGCCGGCCCCGGACGCCTGGTTGAACGTGATGCTGGCCAGCGGCTTGTTCGTCGCACCCAGCAATGTGGCCAGGTCCAGGGTGGTCTGGTAAAAGCGCGGATTGTCGGGCGCGCCACTCGTGCCGCCGTTGCTCAGACTGATCCGTTCCATGCCTTGCAACGCAAAGCCGGGATTGAAGAACCAGTCCTGCGCGTTGTAACTCGTGGTGAAGGTGGAACCGTCGCTGAAGTGCAGGGTCAAATCCGGTGTGCCGCCGCCGCTGGAGGAATTGGCGATGACGGCGATGCGGCTGAACGTCCGCGGCGTCGCCAGGGTCAACGTGCCGACACTGCTGCCCGTGGCCGTGCTGAGCACCAGCGCATTGTTGCCCGTGTACGGCTGGAACTGAAAAGTCGTGCCGTCACCGACGGCGCTGGTGAAGCTGCCGCCCACCGGCAGGCCATAGCCGGTGCCGGCCAGTCCGGCCTCGTAGAACGCCAGGCCTTCACCCGGCTTCAACTCCACCGCGTAGCTGCCATAGGGCGGGCCGGAGGCGGTGCGCTCAATGACCACATCGAGATTATATCCGGACACCGGAACGGGAGTCATGTCCGCGGCGGAACCAACCGAAAGCAAGCCCAGCAGAAACAAACCCGGTACGACAAACGACAGCTTCATGGTGGCATAGTTAAGCAGATGGAGCGGCAATTCGCCACTTTTTGTTTGTGGAACCGGGCGCATCTCAGTTTCTTGCCGCCTCTCATTAGCACCCGGCTTCAGCCGGGTGAAAAGCGTCAGCCAGACGAAGAAACGGTTTTAGCCGTTTCGTCTGGCCGACCGAGGGGGAAGCCGTTGAAACGGCTTAGCCCCATGCCCGTCACCATCACCCGGCTGAAGCCGGGTGCTAATGAGAGAGAAGCACCACGGCAATAGACTGGGATACGCCCGACTTCAAGGCGTACTCATTTTCTTGCGTCCATATCGGAATCCGGGAGCACAGTCGCCGCCGCGCGTGGTTCGGTCGTGTCCCGTTGCCGGAGCAGTGCGTCATTGTGTCACCGGGCGGTGAGAATCGCGCGGAGGGCGCGCTTGGATGCGGCGGACGAGGTGTCCACCGCCGCACGCAGGGACGCGTGCGCTCCCGGTTGCGAAAAAACGAAGGCCGGGCAAACAGCCCGGCCTTCAAGGCGAATGGCTTATCGGTAGCAACTCACCGAGAAGACGTGTGATCGTGCATCCACTGCCAGTCCACACTGCCGGGAACGGCTTTTCGCGAAACATTGCCATTGTAAACTTTCGTCCGCGAATCCTTCCACTTGTGAATTTCGGAGTGTCCGTCGGCAAAGGCAAAGCCGCAGGCCATGTTGTGGTAGGTGCCCGGCCAGTCAATCCACTCGGCAGTATTCATCCCAAAACCGAAACCGGCATCGTTCAGGCTGTAATTATCTTCGTCAAGATACACCCAGATGGTGGATGCTCCGGAAGCGCCAACGAAAGAGCTCGTCTTGCCAAACGTCCGGTAAGGCCGGCCACTCACGTGTCCATGATTGTTATCGAGCCACGGACCGTTGACCGCCGCCGTCGGCGCGCCACTATGACCACCGCCACGAAGGAACGCCGCGCAAGCAGTCCCAACCGCCTGGTTCATGGAAAAGGTTCGCGCCGCATCCACCGTCTTGCCTGCCATCGAGGGGTCGGTTCCTTGATAGCGGCCTGTGCGCCGGTCCGCCGGGCATTTGAAAATAGTCACGTTCGCTCCGATATAAGGTGCCAAAAGGGATGTGGCCGAGTCGCGGAGGATGGTGCTATTGAATTCTTGCGCGCCACCGCGTCCCGCCTGACCGGGACACCAATTGTGACCCGGAGTAGTGTTCCCATCGTCCGGATTGGGGGGCAGCAAATCATGCATGTCGTTCGAATACAGGTGGGTGGCCAGCATCATTTGTTTACCGTTGTTCAGGCAATAAACATTCTGCGCCTTCGACTTGGCCTTGGCCAGGGCTGGCAAGAGCATGGCGGCGAGAATGGCAATGATCGCGATCACGACCAGCAATTCGATGAGGGTGAATGCGCCAGCCTGCGGAGGGCGGCCGGAGTTGGCGTTGGAGGACGCGGTGTGTTTCATATTGTCTTTCACTATGGCTTGAGGGGTTCAGCGCCCAAGCGTTGGTGTTCGATAATTTGATAGTGCAATCCACTCGCTGCCGCAAGATTTTTTTGTCAGGACAAACGCAGTTAAATTTTGAACATTTCTGATGAGCAACGGTTGTAAAAGTCGCAGTTGGCGAGGTAACGGGGCGGAAGGGCTTCGCGTATTGGGGCAACTCCCCCACGTCAGCCAGTGAGAACGGGCAGGTACTCCGCCGCGTGGGGGCACGCGGCCTAAAACCCTCGCTCGCCCGATCCTGAAGGCCGGGTTCCCCAACCCGGCGTTACGAGTGCGAAGGAAGCGGTCGAGTCAGCCCTGGTGACACCTGCCGAAACGGGGTTGCAACCGGATGGCGGCACGCGCGTCCTCGCGTTGCGCGCTGCCCTCTCACCCAAATCGCGACGGTGGCTTCGTGCTGGCAGAGGTCTTGCCGCGCGACAACTTCACCTCGGTTGCGGCAAGCGGTCACCGGCCAATGGGCGCGCTGGTGCGTTGCATCAGCCAGTTGTTGTCCTTGGGCGAGGTTTGACCCGTCCCGCCGCTCGGGCTGGTTCTTCGGATGGGCGGTTTGGTGGCGGGATCCACCCATTTCTTGGTCTCCGCATGACCGTCCGCGAAGGATAATCCGCCCGCGCCATTGTGATACGAGGCCGGCACGTCGTCCCAGACGGTGAAGCCGCTGGGCCAGAAGTTGGCGGCGGGCATTTTCATCCCAAAGAGTCCGTCGTTGATGCCATCGGGATGTTCATCAATGAAAACCCAGGTCATGGCCGGTCCCGGGGCGTGCATGCCCGAGAGCTTCAGGTAAAGTTGATAGGAGGTGTAGCCGTAACCCTTCCACATCACCGCCCCGCCGTAATCGCCGACGAAGCCGTTCATGGAAATGCTGCGATTGCGCGGGCCGATGGCGCTGGGAATTTTGTCCGCCGGACAGCGATAGATGCCCACGCTGCGGGCGGTATAGGGACCGAGCGCGCCGGCGGTGAGGTATTGATTGTTGGTGTTGGCCCCGGTGGGCGTGCCCGCGCCCCAGTTGAGCCAGCCCGTCACCCAACCCGTGGGATCGCCGGACAAACTGGGCGCGCCCAGATTGGTGACCACGCTGTCATTGCTGTCGTTCGCGTAGTTATACCACGCCAGTTGGAGCTGCTTGAGATTATTGATGCACCCAATGGCTTCGGCCTTGGTCTTGGCCTTGCTCAACGCCGGCAGCAGCATGGCGGCCAGAATGGCGATGATCGCAATCACGACCAGCAACTCGATCAACGTGAATGCCGCGCCCGTCCGTGAGTCCGGGGGGTGGACAACGGGTCGCCGGGCCATCAAGCCCGAGCCGGGAGTTCGAATCGGTTTCATAGTTTGCTCTCGAAATAATCTTCCACCGGATCCGGGGACGTCAACCCTCGCCTCGTTTCACGGAGAATCTGCGTGAACCGCCGGACAGCTTCCCGAGCATCGCCGGCAGCGCGCGGCCGACGCAAGTTTCCCAGGAAGCGAATTACTGCGTCGTTGCCAGGTTGTGAACTTCATCCGTTCCGAGGATGAAGCTGCCCACGTATTTTTTCCGCGGCACCCATTCGGCGTGACCGTCGCCGAAGACAACATTGCCGCCGTCCGCCCCGTGATTGTCTCCCGCATCCGGGAAATCCTCATTGGGCCGGCCCACGCCTTTATCGGGGTCACCCAGTCGGCCGGCGTCATCTTCGTCGTAAATGATCCAGGCTTCCGAAGGACTGGTTCGCCGTCCGTCCTTGAAGTAGGTGTACTTGGTGCCGCCCTGCGGCGTGGCGTAAACATGCGAGAGCACGGAGCGCTGGGTCTTGCGGACGTTGTGCGCGTCGTCAATGCGCCCGCCGTTCTCGCCGCAAAAATAACCGGCGACTTCGTAGCTGTGCCCGTAGGTATCGGTCCGTCCGTGCGCATTCTCCAGCAGGCTTTTGACGTAGCGCGGATTGCCGTGCAGCCGATCCGTGTAGAGGCGCACCCCGGAATTGCCCGGGCCGTAGGGTCCCGTGTCATTCGGAAGCAGGTTGACGACGTCATTGGTCACGGCATTTCGGGTTGAGGGACAGACGAAGCTCTTGAGGTTCGGGATGTACGCGGGATACAGCCAGTTGAGGTCATCATCCGCGTAGGTGCTCGCACCGGTGAGCGCATTTTTGTCGTCTTCCTCGGCATACAGTTGGCTCCCAATGCCCATCTGCTTCTCGTTGTTCAGGCAATAGATTTTCTGCGCCCGCGCCTTGGCCTTGCTCAACGCCGGCAGCAGCATGGCCGCGAGAATGGCGATGATGGCAATGACCACCAGCAGTTCGATGAGCGTAAACCCGGCGCGCCACCCGAACGCCGGCCGGAACGGGTTCGGTCCGGTGACGCGGGCTGGCTTGGTGTCCGCTGGTTTTGGAACAATCATAGTCTGGCTCGCAACGCTGGCGGGCATTGAACAATGGGAGGCCGGTTACGTCGAATGCCGTTCCGGCCTCACTTTGAACGGAGAGGCATCCGCCGGCTCGGCGGATGCCTCGATGATACCATGCTCGACCGCGAGTTAATAGTTGCGCACCACCCGGTAGAACGTCGCGCTCGCGCCCGCGTCGTAAGCGGTGGTCGCAGTGAATTGTCCGGAACTCGGCGAAGTGATCGTCGAGCTGACCGTCGCGTACGGTCCGGTCACTGCCGGGGCCGATTGCAGGCTGAACTGGGTGGTCGAGTCGCCCGCGCCGGCCGCGAAGTTCACCACGACGTTCGCGCCCGCGATATTGATCCCGGTGGCCGTCGGAGGTGTGAGGCTGATCACGCGGAGATTGTCGAAGATCGCGTAGGACTGGCTGCTGCCGGTGCCGTCAAACGGGTCGAGATAGCCGACCATGACGTTGCCACTCGTGTACGACGTGGTGTTGGTGTAGCTCAGGATCGGCGTGTTGTTGACGCGCAAGGTCACGATGCCGGATATCTGGCTCAACTCGACATCCGCCCAGGTCGCGTAGCCGAGATCAGCCACCCGGCTGGACGGAACACCAGCGATGCCGTAGGGCGGTGATTTGAAGACGTCCTTCAACGAGGTCGAGGTCGTCCCCACCACGCCCGCCAGATGCGTGGGCACATTGCCCGCCGTGGTCGGTGAACTGTAAAGCGCGTAGTCGCCGCCGAGCGCAATGTTACCCGCGCCCAGCCCACCGCCGTCCGCTTCGATGGCGCAGAACAGACCGTCATAATCCGATCCCGGCACGCCGCCGCTCTGGCTGTCGAACCAGTTCGTCTTGGTGCCGGAGTGGTTGAGGCCGAAGAGCGCGTATTCCGTGGCGGATGAGCCGCTGATCCAGTTCAGATACATGTCGAACCGCAAGGCGAAGTTGCCGCTGAAGGTCTTCCCTTTCGGATAGAGATTCACGGCCGCCGCCGACGCGCCGCCGGCCTTGTTCACCGTCACGAAAAGTCCCAGCGTGTCGCCGTTCCCATGCGGAGCCGGCGGGATGTTCTGGGCGCTGTAATCAAAGGCGAAGATCGCCGGGGTCGGATCGGGGATGCCGTTCGACGCCACGTTGAGCATCGTCCAATTCCCTGAGCTGTCGGTGTTGAAGTTGTCGGCGAAGAGCACGTTCTCCGGCGGGCCGTTGGCGTCCACGATCGTGATCGAGGCCGAGCTGGGGCTGCCCACGTTGTACTCCCCGCTGCTGGCCGATGCGATGGAAACGGTGGCCGTCTCATTGCCTTCGTACAGGTTGTCGGCAATCGGATAAATGTTGTTCGTGATGGATTGGTCGCCGCCAACGAAGGTCGCCGCAGCGTCGGGATAAAAATCCGTCCCGTTTCCGGCCGTCCCCGAATAAGAGAGGTTCACCGAGAAGCCCGGGGTCAGATCACCCAACCGGGTGATGCGGAACGCCGCATAGTCGTTTGTTCGTTCGTACATTTGCGACGAAATGTTCGCGATGCTGAGCACCGGGGTTTCATTGTCCGCGATCTTCACGGTTGCGCTGCCCGCCCCCACATAATCGGCGCTGGGCTTGATGTAGAGAATCACGGATTCGGTCAATTCCGCCTCGCTGTCGTCAATCGGTGTCACGGTGATGTTCGTCGAGGTGTCATTGGCCGCAAACGTCACCGATCCAGGCAGTGAAACGTAATCCACTCCATTCGACGCCGAACCGCTCAAGGTGTAAAAGACCGTCACCGGCGCGCCGGCGGACGTCCGCGTGATGGTGAACGTGCCCGGGGTGGGGCCTGCTTCCGAAGCCGTCGGGGTTGTCGCCGTCACGGAAACCACGTTTGTGTATTCCGTCACGCGCACGTTATCAATCAAGGTGAAGCACAGGTTGGTCCGGTTGGGATCGGTGGACGCGCCCGTGTTGATGTCGTAATGATTGAATAGGATGTTGGCCCCGCCCAAGGTGCCCGCGTCGGTCACATCAGCGGTGGCGATCAACACCCCGTCAATGATATAGCTGATGGTGTTGGCCACCTTCTGCAGCTTCACATCATGCCATTTGAAGGAGAGCGTGCCGTTGTTGGCGGTGCCCGTCTGCTGCGGGTATAGCGCCAACTGCGCCGCCGGGGCCGGTTGCCCCGGGAAATTGGTCGCATAATAGCCGCCGCCACCCGAGTTGTTGCGCGAGCCGCAAAAATAGACCAGCGGTGATGAGGGATCATCGCCAATGACATGGTTGGCGTCCTGATAACTGCCGGCGTGGTTCGGCGCATACACCCGATAATCGGCGCTTGATCCGCCATCCACGGTTGCGCCAATGAAAACGCTGTCCGCCGAGCCGGCGACCTGCGCACTGGTGCCGGCGGTCCCATAACCCGCGCCGCCCACCTGCGTCGAGCCACTGCCGCCACCCGGCATGGGGCCGTTGAAATTCATCCACATATCAAACTCCATCTCGAAGTTCTCGGTAATCGAGAAACCGATGGGTGAGACGCTGACGCCGCTGGGAAACACCTGCGTTGACGAGTCCAGGTTGGCGTTCATCTTCAACCCATGCGTGTCGGTGCCGGTTGAATGGGGCGAGAGCGGAATGCCTGCCGTGTTGTAATCAAAGAACAAATCCGCCTGGTTGGCTCCGCCCACCACGTTCGTGACGTACGTGCCGTCCGAAGAGTGATCCACTTCAAAATCTTCAGTGAAGACTACGTTTTGCGCCTTGAGCGTGTGAGCCGACAACGCCACCGCCAGAAGAGCGGCCAGGCGAGCCAGGTATTTTGCGAGGGGAGTTTTTTTCATAAGTCTTTGATCGGAACTTCGGGTTTGCTCGATACGCCATGAAACTTTCTGGCCACACCGATTCGTTATGAGTCGCTTTATGCAACTCGCGTGCTGGGCACGGCAAACATCCACCGCTGATTCCTCGCACGCTACTGGCAAGGAGCTAAAGCCCAATTTATCAAGTTGGCAATCAAATTTTCACCCGACCCCCGAAGTTTATTTGGGGACAAGCCATGTCACCCGGGGTTGAAGAATCTGGACTGGCTAATCCCGAAAAATTCCGCCATGTTTGACCACGCACCGATGAGCGAACTCCAAGTCATCACGGTCACGCTCGCACGCGCCGCACGACGACGGCGCACGGATCGTGCCTTGCGCGGTCTCTGGCGCGGGCTGCTGGCGGGAGGTCTGCTCTGGTTGCTCGCCCTCGTTATTTTCAAACTGGCCCCCGTTCCCCCGTCCACTCTGCTCTGGTCCGGCCTCGCCGCCGCGCTCTGTCCGGTCGCCGGTTTCTTGCTTGGTGGCTGGCGCAAATCCGGTCTCCCGGAAATCGCCCGCTGGGTGGACGTGCAACAAAACCTCCAGGAGCGCATGAGCACCGCGCTCGAGTTTGCCGGCGACGACCACGCTGGCGCCTGGCGCGACCTCGTCCTGCACGACGCCGTCAGCCATGCCAATGAAATTGACCCACGCCAGCTTGTGCCCATTCGCCTGACCAAAGCCACACGGTGGGCGTTGATGGTGCTTGCCGTGGCCGCCGGACTGGGCTTTGTTCCCGAATACCGCAGCAAGGCCTTCGCGCAAAAACAGGCCGACGCCGGCGTGATCAAGGATGCCGGCAACCAGGTTGCCAACCTGACCCGTCGCGAGCTGCAACAACGCCCTCCCGCGCTCGAAGCCACCAGGAAATCGCTCGAAGCCATCACCGACCTTGGAGCGAAGCTGGAAAAATTGTCGCTCACCCGCAGCGAGGCGCTCAAAGACCTCGCCAGCGCCAGCGACAAACTCAAGAACGAGTTGCAGAACCTCGCCAAGGATCCCGCGCTCAAGAAGCTCGAGGAAGCGGCCCGCGCCCCCGGCAATGCGCAGACCGCGGCCGGCCTGCAAATGCAAATCGAATCGCTGCAGAAACAACTCAATTCGCAGGCGGCCAATCCCGAGGCGCTCGACAAGCTGCAGGCAGCCTTGGAGAAATTACAGCAGAGCGCCGAAGCTCTGGCGGACAAAACCGGCGCGGCCGCTGACGCCGAGCGGCAGAAACTTTCCGCCGCCCTTTCGGCCTTGGCCCAGCAAGCCGCCCAGGCAGGCGTCCAACTGCCCGATCTGGACGACGCCATTGCCGCGCTCGCCGCCAATCAGACCGATCGCTTCCTCGAGAAACTCAACGCCGCGATGACGGATCTGGAAAAATTGCGCGACCTCAAGCGGAAGCTCGCGGCGTTGCAAGCCCAGGCTGAAAAGCTCGGCAAAGACCTGGCTGAACAACTCAAGAACGGCCAGGCGCAAGCCGCCGCCGCCACGCTCAAAGCTCTGGCCAAACAATTGCAGTCGGCCAACCTCAGCCCGGAGCAGCAACAGAAAATTCTCGACGAAGTTTCCAAAGCCCTGCCCGAAGCCGGCGAATACGGCAAAGTCGCGGAGTTGCTCAAACAAGGGGCGGGCCAAATGAAAGCGGGCGACAAGGCCAACGCGTCGCAGTCGCTGGCCGCCGCCGCCAAGGAACTGGAGAACCTCCTCGACCAGATGAACGATGCCGAATCCATGATGGCGGCGCTGGAGAATCTGGATCGCGCTTCCCAATGTATCGGCCAGGGCCTGGGTTGGCGTCAATGCCAGGGTCGCGCCTTCGGGCCGGATGTGTTTGGTCAGGGCGGACGAGGCGCCGGAACATCCACTCAAAACCGCGGGCTTGCCGACCGGCCTCCCGGCGAACTCACGGCCGACTTTGAACCGACGAAGGTAAAAGGCCAGCTCTCGCCCGGCGCACCCATGCCCAGCATCACGCTCAAGGGTGTCAGCATCAAGGGCACGAGCAAAGTCGCCTACGAAGAAGCCGTCGCCGCCGCGCAATCCGACGCCCAAAGCGCCCTTAGCCAGGAAAAAGTCCCCCGCGCCTATCAGGGCGCCGTGAAGGACTACTTCGACGATCTGAAGAAGTGAGCCGGGCGAGGGGTGATGGGTTAAACAAGTTAAACGAGTAACTGGTCAAATCACCCGCGCCAAAACATCCTTCCCCAACATTGCGTCCAACCGATGCAGCCCATTTAACTCATTTAACCGATTTAACAATTTAACCAGTCACCGTCCCCATGAACACCGAACAACAAATCGAAAGCTTCCGCACCGCTTATACCACGCTCCAAAACGAGATCGCCAAGGTCATCGTCGGCCACACCGAGATCGTGGACAGCACCCTTATCGCGCTGTTCGGCGGCGGACACGTCCTCCTCGAAGGCGTGCCCGGCCTCGGCAAGACGCTCCTCATCCGCACGCTCGGCGAAGTGCTCGACATGCCGTTCAGTCGCATCCAGTTCACGCCCGACCTCATGCCCGCCGACATCCTCGGCACGAACCTCGTCATGGAAACCGACACCGGTCGGCGCGAATTCCAGTTCCAACGCGGCCCGATTTTCGCCCACCTCGTCCTCGCGGACGAAATCAATCGCGCCACGCCCAAGACCCAATCCGCCATGCTCGAAGCCATGCAGGAAAAACAGGTCACCGCCGGCGGCGAACTCCGCAAGCTCACCGAACCCTTCTTCGTCATGGCCACGCAAAACCCGATTGACCAGGAAGGCACGTATCCGCTGCCCGAAGCGCAACTCGACCGTTTCTTTTTCAAGATTCTCGTCGGCTATCCGAGTGCGGCGGACTTGAACGAAGTCATCAATCGCACCACCACCGGCACGAAAGCCGAGGTCAACAAAGTCCTCGACCGCGACACCCTCATGGAACTCATGAAGCTCGTGCGCGAAGTCCCCGTCGCGTCGCATGTGAAAGACTACGCCGTGCGCCTCGTGCTCGCCACGCATCCCAAGACCGACACCGCCGCGCCCATCGCGAATCAATATCTCAGGTTCGGCAGCAGTCCGCGCGGTGCGCAAACCCTCATCCTCGCTGGCAAAGTCCGCGCGCTCGCGCAAGGCCGCTTCAACGTCAGCTTCGAGGACATCCAATCCGCCGCGCTGCCCGCGCTGCGCCATCGCCTCATCCCCAACTTCGAAGCCGAAGCCGAAGGCATCACCACCGACCACATCATCGCCCAAATCCTCCGCGACGTGCCGGTGACGGCGGAGGCGGTGAATGTGTAAGCGAATGAACATTCGCGCAGCATGGGACCGAATCAAAAGAATTCCGCGCAGGATGATGGTTCTGATCGCGGTCTTAGGAATTACCATGGTTGCGTTTGTTATTCCGAAGGCAGAGGAAGAGAAAGAAGATTGGTCTTTGTCTCGGTTGAATGAAATCAAAGGTGGAAAAACGCCTCCCGTTCTATATCTGTCTGGCAAGTTCAGCGAGACTTGGAAGCCAAAACCGGGATCACCAAAGCCAAAGAGTGGGGATTTTGAAATGTTTATTCGTGGCACAAACTACTACTTCCTGAAATGCTGGCACGGTAATCCGACCAACAGACCCGGACCAATCGTGGGTATGCTTTCGCAATTTCTCCCCTTCGTTGGTCGCGGCTATTCAGGTTGGTTTCAAGTTCAGATTGTCGTGGATGATTTCAGTTGGCGCATGAGGCGGCGATGGGGGCGCTTTGGTTCTCAGGGTGGAGGTGGAAGCGGTGGCGACCTTGCTCCGGGGCGAAGGCTTTGGAATCAGTCTGGCTTCGTGGGCGCGCTTGAAGAAGGACAGGTCAACGAAGAATGGTATGCAAAGGAGACTTTTCGTAATTTGAAATCAATCGGAGAATTCAAAATCCCTCGCGTAATCGAATTCGACCGAGGCGACTATTCTCAAACTTTTCAAATCAAAAAGTGTGAATTCAGAGACAAGCCAGCGCCGGATTGGTTTTTTGCCAAGAAGAAGGAATTTTACGGGCGCGACGACAAAGTGGCGGGGAGTTCAGAAACAAATTCTCCTTCCGCAAAATAACGATGGCGAACTTGCTGACACCCGAGCTTCTCCGCCGGCTCGAGCAATTCCAATTGCTCGCGGCGCGGCGCACGTGCCCGTCCCCATCCGCGAAGCGGATGAACATGAATAGCCGTGGGTTTCAACCCGCGGAAAATCATAGGGAAAGAAATTCGACCCTGAAGGGGTCGCACAACGCATTGTTCCGCCCCTTCAGGGCGGGATTATTTGTTTGTCGCAGTTCCGTGGGTTGCATCCACGGCTATTCATGTTGTTCGCTTTCGGTGAACCGGAAGGCGCGCGGCACAACCAATTGCCCGAGACTTGCAAGGCAGATCGTCACCTTGCGCCTTTGCCCCTTTGCGCCTTTGCGTTAAGACCATGTCACTCCTCACCTCCGAACTTCTCCGCCGGCTCGAGCAATTCCGATTGCTCGCAGCGCGGCGCACGTGCCCGTCCCCATCCACGAAGCGGATAAACATGAATAGCCGT
>CAZLOH010000016.1:82474-90096 GCA_964561105.1 uncultured Bifidobacterium sp.
GGGTTTCAACCCACGGAAAGCCATCGGGAAAGAAATTCGACCCTGAAGGGGTCGCGCGACACATTGTTCCACCCCTTCAGGGCGGGATTGGTTGTTTATCGCCGTTCCGTGGGTTTCACCCACGGCTATTCACGTTGTTCGTCTCCGGCGAACCGGAAGGCGCGCGGCATAACCAATTGCCCGAGTCTTGCAAGGCAGCTTATGTCCTTGCGCCTTTGCGCCTTTGCGCCTTTGCGTTAAGACCATGTCACCCCTCACCTCCGAACTTCTCCGCCGGCTCGAGCAATTCCAATTGCTCGCAGCGCGGCGCACGTGCCCGCCCCCATCCGCGAAGCGGATAAACATGAATAGCCGTGGGTTTCAACCCACGGAAAGCCATCGGGAAAGAAATTCGACCCTGAAGGGGTCGCACCACCAACCGTCCCAACGCGCGTTCCGCATCCGCCTGATACATCGTCAATCTTCCGTTCCGTTATTCGGCCCTTTCAGGGCCGATGATTATTGTGGACGCGTTCCGTGGGTTGCACCCACGGCTATTCATGTGGTTCGCCTCCGGCGAACTGGCGAATCAAATCGTTGCGACAATTGTTCTTCCACATCATCTCGCCACAACTGCAGCCGCCCAAAACCTTGAACCACATGGCAACGTTCACCCAACTCTATTACCACATCGTCTTCTCCACGAAGAACCGGGAACGTGTGCTCTTCGCCAACAAACGCGACGACCTGTTTCGCTACACCTGGGGCATCCTGAAAAACAAGGACTGCCATCTCTACTGCATCGGCGGCGTGGAAGATCACCTTCACATTTTAACGGCAATTCATCCAACGGTTGCACTGGCTGATCTGGTCAAAGACATCAAGACCAGCACCAGCAGTTGGATCAAACAAAACCAGATCTTCCCTGGTTTTGATCATTGGCAGGACGGTTACGGCGCGTTCACCATTTCGCATAGCGACAAAGACGCGGTGATTGAGTACATCAAAGGACAAGAGGAACATCACAAGAAGATTTCGTTCAAAGACGAACTGCGGGAATTTTTGATTAAACACGGCGTAACATTCGATGAAAAATATCTGGTCTGATCGTTGGGGCGATTTGTTCCGCCTCTTCAGGGCGGGATTATTTGTTTGTCGCCGTTCCGTGGGTTGCACACACGGCTATTCATGTCGTTCGTCTCCGGCGAACCGGAAGGCGCGCGGCACAACCAATTGCCCGAGACTTGCAAGGCAGCTTATGTCCTTGCGCCTTTGCGCCTTTGCGCCTTTGCGTTAATTCCGATGACCCTCCTCACCCCCGAACTTCTCCGCCGGCTCGAGCAATTCCAATTGCTCGCGGCGCGGCGTGCCAAGAGTTCGTCCAAGGGCGAGCGCCGCAGTCGCGCGCGCGGGCAGTCCGTCGAGTTCGCCGACCACCGCAGCTACGTCCCCGGCGACGATTTCCGTTACCTCGACTGGAATCTCTTTGGCCGCCTGGATCGCCTGTTCCTCAAGCTTTACGAGGAAGAACGCGAATTGCCCGTGCGCATTTTCCTCGATGCCAGCGAGTCCATGAGCTTTGGCGACCCGCGCAAATTCGATTTCGCTCGCCAGGTCGCCGCCGCAATTGGCTACGTAGCGCTGTGCGGATTTGATCGCGTGAGCGTGATTCCATTTCCGAATGCAGAAGGCAGAATGAAGAATTCCGAAACCGCCGCCTCCGACCAATCGGCAATCGGCAATCGGCAATCGGCAATTGAAGGTTCGCTCCGTTCGGTGCGCGGCAAAAAATCCTCAATGCAATTCTTCGCCAACCTCAACGCCCTCACTGCGGGCGGCGGCGCGGACTTGAACGAAACGCTGCGGCGCGGGGCATTGGAAGCGCGTCACACCGGGCTCGCCATCGTCCTCAGCGATTTTCTCGATCCCGCTGGTTACGAAGCCGGCCTGACTGCGCTGGTTGGCCGCGGCTTTCAAGTGAATTGCGTCCAGATTCTCGCGCCCGAGGAACTCGCGCCCACCACCTTCGGCGACCTGCGCCTCGTGGATTCCGAGAGCGGCGGCCTGCAAGAAGTCACCTTCGGCCGCTACCGCATGAAGGCCTATCAGCAGACCGTCCAGAATTTTGTTCAACGCCTGCGTGAGTATTGCACCAAGCGCGGCATGAACTTCTTCATGGCGCCGTCCAACATGGATTTGCAGGACCTGCTGCTGAAGCAACTTCGCAAGTCGGAGGTGTGGGGCTAGTGGGAACGAGGATGGAAGATTGAGGATAGAGGATGGAAAACTATGGCAGTCATTCGAAGTTTTAGAGACTTAATAGTTTATCAAGCCGCGCGTAGCGAAGCCCGCAAGGTCTTCGAGACGACACGCTCTTTTCCTTCGGAAGAAAAATTCTCGCTAACAGACCAAATCCGGCGTTCATCGCGGGCAGTCAACGCGATGATTGCCGAAGCGTGGGCACGACGACGTTATCAGGCCGCGTTCGTGAACAAGATCAACGAAGCACTTGGCGAAGCGATGGAAACCCAAGCGTGGCTCGATCACGCACTGGACTGCGCTTATCTGAATCCTGCAAAACACCGCGAGTTTGACGCCGCGTGGCAATCCATCGGTGCAATGCTCCACAAAATGATGGACCGGGCGGACACGTTCTGCCCAAAGCCCGAAACCCGCGCATGACTTCGCAAATGGAATCCATCCTCCATCTTCCATCTTCCATCCTCGCTGGAGGTGCGGCGTGAACTTCCTCGCCCCCCTCGCCTTCGCCTTCGCCGCCAGCATTCCGGTGGTGATCGTGTTCTATTTGCTGAAGCGCAAGCGCGTGGTGAAACTCGTCTCCAGCACTTTGCTCTGGCAAAAGTTCCTCGCAGATACGCAGGCCAGCGCGCCGTTTCAGAAGTTGCGCAAGAACTGGTTGCTCTATCTGCAAATCCTCCTGCTCGCGCTCGCCGTGCTGGCGCTGACGCGACCGTTCTTCGCCACCGCGGCCAAGCCGGCACAATTGCGCGTCGTCATCCTCGACGGATCGGCTTCGATGCAAGCCACCGATGAATCGCCGTCGCGCTTCGAGAAAGCCCGCGCCGAGGCGCTCAAATGGGTGGATAGCCTCGAGCCGACGGATCAGATGGTCGTGTTGCTCGCGGGCGCGAACACCGAGGTCAAGCAATCCGCCACCAGCGACAAGGCCGCGTTGCGCCGCGCGTTGCACGCGTGCGCGCCGTCGGATTCGTCCACGCGACTCGTCCCCGCGCTCAAGATGGCTGAGTCGCTGGTCCGTGATCACAGCAGCTCGGAGATTCATCTCTTCAGCGACGGCGCGGTGCCGGAACTCGCCGAGTTTGAGAACAAGGCGTTGCCGCTGGTTTATCACAAGGTCGGTCAGCGCGCGGAAAATCTCGGTCTCACCGCGCTCGATGTGCGGGCCAATCCCGAGGACGCCACGCAACGCGCGGTTTACGTCAACGTCGCGAATGTTTCTTCCAACACACTCACGTCCGATCTTGAACTGTTGCTCGACGGTCAACTCGTGAACACCGTTCCACTCACCGTTCCCGGCCAGCAGACCGCGCCGCAGGTTTTCAAGGCCACGCAAACCAAGGACGGCGTGTTCACCGTTCGTCTCACGAGCAAGGACGATCTCGCCGCCGACAACGAAGCGTCCATCGTGAGTTTGTTGCCCAAGCCGGTGAACGTGTTGCTCGTCACGCGCGGAAATCGGTTGCTCGAAAAAGCGCTGCGCGCCGTCGCCAACGTGAACCTCGCCGTGGCAAGTGATCTCACCGATGCGGGCGCGGGCTTTGATTTCGTCGTGCTCGACGGTGTCGCGCCGACGGCGTGGCCCAAGGGCAACGTGCTCGCGTTTCGCATAGTGAACACGAACTGGGTCGAGAGCGTCGCCGCCGTGGAATCGCCGGTGATCGTGGACTGGAAATCCACGCACCCGCTGTTGCGCTACGCCGGGTTCGACAACGTGCAGATCGTGCAGAGCCTCACCGCGCGCGCGCCGACGTGGGCCGTCTCGATCCTCGAAGCGCCGCAAGCGCCACTCATCCTCGCGGGCGACCTCGGCCGGCAGCGCATCGTGTGGGTGGGCTTCGATCCGTTGGAGAGCAACTGGCCGTTGCGCGTGTCGTTTCCCATCTTCATCGCCAACGCCGTGGACTGGCTCAATCCCGCCAATGCTAAAAATTCCCAACTCCTCATCAAAGCCGGCGACCCTTTCCGCCTCGCGCTCAGTGAGCCCGTGAAAAGCGCCGAAGTGAAATTGCCCGACGGCAAAACCACCACGCTCAATGTCGAGGGCGCGAATGAAATCGTCTTCGGCGACACCGCGCGGCAGGGCATCTATCATCTGCGCGCCGGCACGAACGCAATCACCTTCTGCGCCGACCTGCTCGACTCGGCCGAGAGCAACATCCGTCCGCGTGACGAACTGAAATTCGGCGAATACACCAAGGTCGAAGCCACGACCGTGCAACGCACGAACATGGAACTCTGGCGCACCCTCGCCGCCATTGGTCTGGCCGTGCTGATGTTCGAGTGGTGGTGGTATCATAGGCGCACTGTTTGAGGATGGACGATGGAAAATTGAAGATGGCAAAAATCACGACAACCAAACTTGCAAACGGGCGTGGCGCGCAAATTCAAATTACGCGAACGGTCGGCGAAGCTGTCTCCCTCTCCCCTTCCGAAGGGGAGAGGGCCGGGGTGAGGGGCATCCCCGCACCAACCAAGGAACAGATCGCCCGCGCTCGAACTCTCCGTGAAAAATCCTCATGGGCTGAAAAAGCCCTGTGGCGGATGCTTCGCAACGAACGCTTCTCTGGCTACAAATTTCGTCGGCAACATCCGTTTGGAAAATACACGTTGGACTTTTTCTGCGCCGAGGCGCGAGTAGTTGTGGAAACGGACGGCTTTCAACATGGTCATCCAGCACAGCAACGGCACGACGTCGAGCGCGACGCGTTCCTGGCCCAACGCGGCATTGTGGTGAAGCGCATCTGGAACTGGCGTTTGCGAAAGGAGCCGCAGGTTGTCCGCGACAATTTGTGGATGTTGCTACAAGAACGCGCCCCACACCCTGGCAATGTGAAGCCTGTCAAACGGGTGACTTCGCGGGTTTTGAATCCTGACCGGCCCGCGACGAAAACCCCTCACCCTGCCCTCTCCTCGTCCGACGGGGAGAGGGTGGCCGCGCGGACGACTCACGACAAACCGAACGCTCCAGCTTAATGAACAATTCATGCAACTCGATGCGGTAGCGATCAGCCAGTGGAAACTGAAACGCACGAACATGGAACTCTGGCGCACCCTCGCCGCCATTGGTCTGGCCGTGCTGATGTTCGAGTGGTGGTGGTATCACAGGAGGACGGTGTGAGCACCTCCGAAGACAATGCTGATTCAAGACGATCTTTCGCTTGGGTGCGGGCGTTAGTTGCGGCCGTATTCATACCCGCGTGGGCTTACGGCTTGATGTTTTTGGGTGCGGCCTTTGCCGGTGCCGGTCATGGTTCATATTTCTTGGGTACGGCCCCGTTTGCGCCATTTACATACTGGAACTCCGAAGCTTCATTCTACTTGGCACTTTTGTTTTGGAGTATCACGGGTCTTTTCGCTTTCTCGCCAAGTCCCCGGAGCGTCTATCTCGCGACCGTGCTGTTGGCGATTCATTACGTGGGAGTGGCGGTGCTTGCTTTGGATAGAAGTCACAACGACCTGGGGAGGCTGCTTAGGGTTTTGGAAAAATATCCGGAAGATCAACGCCTCGCTTGGTTGTGGTTATTAGCCTACGCAGGAGTCAACTTCTTACTCTGGGGCGTTTTGACATTCCGTCTCGTCCGTTTGCGGTCGCACAACGGCAAAGTCGCTCAAGAAACAAGATAAGTCTGAAGCTCACGCATGAGCAAACCAGGCAACTAGCAAAAAGAGGGCTACGATCCCATGGAGAATCTAGTGTGGTTCTTCCGGATGATCGTGCATTTCGATCCGTTCATGTTCCTCGGGCTCGTCGCGGTTTCGTTAGCTTTAGTTCTCGGAACCTTCAGTTGCAAAAAAGCCCCCTCGCCCGCGGAGGTTGTAGTGTGCGCCGCGCAAGACCAGGTCTATGCCGAGCCGATTCTGTGCGCAGTGAATTGGAAATGAGGCATACCCGTTGCGCCAGGCTGACAGAGATGGGCGCAGAGCATCATCCGCCGGGCCATGAAATCGAGGAGAACCCGCCGCAGCCCTTGGCCGGTTGATCCAGACCGGATGCGCGTGATGAATTCGTGGGGCGAATAGGCTGAAAAAGGAATTGCCTGTGCGCTCCGTCTTTGGCTTCATTTCGCGATGGCAAGCACGGCTGACCAGCCGGGTTCACCTCCAACCAGACGGTGCCGGATGCAAATCCTGTATTCCGGTCGGGTTCAAGGCGTGGGTTTCCGCTACACCGTGCGGACCCTGGCCGCCGGTTATGAAGTGACCGGCGCGGTGCGCAATTTGACAGACGGCCGGGTGGACCTCACAGTCGAGGGGACGAAAGCCGAGCTGGAAGCGTTTCGCGCCGCGATTCGGGAGGCCGGGCTGGCGGCGAACATCCAACGCGAGGACGCGCATTGGAGCGAGGCGACGGGTGGTTTTGACGGGTTTGCCATAGTGCGATAAGACTCATGAAGTTTGCGATTATAGCCGACATTCACGCCAACCTGGACGCGTTTCAGGTGGTGTTGGACGACTGCAAGAAACAGCAGGTGACTCACTACGCCTGCCTGGGCGACGTCGTGGGCTACAACGCCAATCCCAAGGAGTGCCTCGACATCGTGCGCACGATGAACATGCCGTGCGTGAAGGGCAACCACGACGAGTATTGTTCCAGCACGGAGGCGCTCGAAGGATTCAATCCCGCCGCCGCCGAAGCCGTCAACTGGACGCGCCGGCAACTGACCGAGGATGACACCCAATGGTTGCGGGACTTGAAGTACACGCGCATGGTCACGAATTTCACCATCGTCCACGCCACGCTCGACGGCCCGCAACGCTGGGGTTACGTGTTCGACAAGCTCGCCGCCGCCGCCAGCATGACGTACCAGAACACCTCGCTCTGTTTTTTTGGCCACACCCATGTGCCGGTGGCCTTCATGAAGGACAGCGTGGTGCGCGGCGGCACCTACTCGAAGTTCAAGGTGGAACCGGGCAAGAAATACTTTGTGAACGTCGGAGCCGTCGGCCAGCCGCGCGACAACAATCCCAAGTCGGCGTACGTGATTTATGACACCCTGGAGGCCACGATCGAGTTGCGCCGGCTGGAGTACGACATCGCTGCCGCGCAGAAAAAGATCCTGGCGGCGGGGCTGCCCCCCCGGCTGGCGGAGCGGCTGGCGTACGGGAGATAGTTTCCGGTTCCTGCGCTTGATCCTTTCGCAATCTTAATCTGACGAGTGGGCAAGAAGATTAAGAGGAAGGTTACGATTCCGATGGAGGGAAGCAACCAGCCTTGAAGGTTCTCATCCTCAAACCCAGTTCGTTTGGCGACGTGGTGCAGGCGCTGCCCGTGCTGCGGCTGCTGAAACAACACCGGCCCGCGAGTCAGATTCACTGGTGGATTGATTCCCGGCTCGCCCCGTTGCTTGAAGGCGATCCCGATCTCGACGTCGTCGTGCGTT
>CAZLOH010000017.1:0-89213 GCA_964561105.1 uncultured Bifidobacterium sp.
TCGTGCCCGGTGATTCCCGCCTTTTCAAAAATCCCCGTTTTGCGGACAAGCTCTATTTATTTCACTACCGTTCTGGTTCAGATTGTCGTTTCAGGGCTTGCGGAACAGCACGATGCGGTTGGTATTCGTGCCTTTGCTCATGTTGTCCACGCCCCAGCAGTTGGCGGTCTTGGTGAACTTCTGATCGTTGATAAGCACGAGGATTGGTTCGAGTCCGGCTGCAATGCCGCAGGGCAGGACATGCTCCTCGAGTTTCGTCTTGCCGCCGTGAACCTCCCCAACCTCGAAAGCTACATGGCCGCCCGGCTGCAAAACCCGATGCAGCTCGTGAAACACTCCCGTCATCGCTTCGCGCCAGGTTTCAATTTTCTTTGGCACGGTGAGCTGCACTGAATCCGGGTCAATGCCGAGAAACCAGCACCGCAGCCAGTTGTCATCGGCATATTGCACGACGTTCAGGAAGGGCGGCGAGGTGACGACGAGCGAAACGGAGTGGTTGGGTAACTCGAGCGTGGCATCGGCCGGGCGGTTGGTGAAGCGGGCGCGGGCGGCAACCTCGGCCAACGTGCGGCGAACCTCGGGGGTGACGTCACCCAGCAGTTGCCTGGATTTTTTGAGGATCAATTTTGTCACGTCGCGGCGCGGAGGAATCTGGTTGCGCTTCTCATTGATTTTGCGTTGTGAGGCGATGCTCACCGCCTGATTCGGCGGTAAGGTGTAAACGGAGAAGAATCCGGCTGAGTGGCCGGTGAGGCGATTCAAAGCCACCAGGCAGAGCCAGTCGTCCAGGTGTGCGTGGGGCGAACGCGGGCAGCTGGTTCCCCGAACCGCCAGAAAATGCTTCTTCAACGCGCAAATCTCGCGCAGCGTTTCCGGGTGATAAAAGACCAGCAAGTCTTCTGGGAATTCGTCGAGGTCGGCCAGGTTGATTTCGCGCAGGCGGGCTTCGATTTGCTCAAGGGTCGGCGGATGGAGCCGAGGGCGGGTGAAGGTGAGGCTTAAAGGATTGATGTCATTGCCGAAGGGGACGCGCCCGAGCAGCGCCGTTTCGATGGGCGTGGTGCCGCGGCCCATGAAGGGATCGTAAACCACGTCGCCCGGTTGCGTGAGGCGCTCGATGAAAAAACGCGGGAGTTGGGGTTTGAAGCAGGCGCGATAGGAAACTTCGTGGAGCGAACTGGCCTGACGTTGGCGGGCCGTCCAGAATTCGTTGGCAAACGTGGCGACCGTCCGCGGCTGGCCGGCGGATCCGTAGGCCGTTGGAAATTGCCGTGTGGCCGCGCCGAACTCACAAAAGCCGGCCAGTTCATCGGCGAGCGATCCTTTGGGTGCGCGCGAGGTCGCCGGTCTAATTGAGGTTAAGCTTGGTTCCAAGTCCAAGGTGGTTTGCTCGATGGCGCTGGTCATTTCCATGTTTCCATTCACAGCAGAGCAGTCGGGAGCGTCCCGGGCAAGTCCCGAGAGGCGGGGCGGGAAAGTTTCCGGGGCGGTTTGAGATTGAACAATGACGGGCATCGGGCATCTTCCCGACGCGGAAAATTACTCGTCAAATATGAAGATTGCCATTGTTGGATTGGGGTATGTCGGTCTGCCGTTGTGTCTGCAGTTTGCCCGGAATGAGGTGGAGGTGATCGGACTCGATGTAGATGGGAAAAAGGTCCAGTCCATCAACGCCGGGCGCAGTTACATTGAACACATTGACTCCGCGGCCATTAATGAGGCGGTGCAGGCAGGGAGGCTGACGGCTTCGGCGGATTTCGCGCGGGTGCGCGAGGTTGAGGCCATCATTATTTGCGTGCCGACACCGCTGAACAAGAATCGCGAGCCGGATATTTCCTACATCATCCAAACCGGCGAAGCCATCTCGCGCCATCTGCAGAAGGGAACGCTCGTGGTGCTGGAATCCACCACTTATCCCGGGACCACGGACACGGATTTGCGCGAAGTGCTGGAAGTAGGCTCGGGCCTGGACGCGGGCCGGGATTTTCACCTCGCGTTCTCACCGGAGCGCGAAGACCCCGGCAATCCGGACAGCAAGGTGGCCCGGATTCCGAAAGTGATCGGCGGGTTGACTCCGGCCTGCTTGGAGCGGGCCAAGGCGCTCTATGGCCTGGCCATTCAAACGCTGGTGCCAGTGTCCTCGTGCCGCGCGGCCGAGGCCACGAAGCTGCTCGAAAACATTTTCCGCAGCGTCAACATCGCGTTGGTGAACGAACTCAAGGTGGTGTACGGCGCGATGGACATTGATGTTTGGGAAGTCATCAACGCCGCCAAAACCAAGCCGTTCGGCTTCATGGCATTTTATCCCGGACCCGGCCTGGGCGGACATTGCATCCCGATTGATCCCTTCTACCTGACCTGGAAGGCGCGCGAATACGGACAGAATACGCGCTTCATTGAACTGGCCGGCGAGGTCAACACTTCCATGCCGGAGTTCGTCGTCCGCCGGGTGTCAGATGCGCTGAACACGCGGGAGAAATCCGTGAAAGGCAGCCGCGTCCTGATTCTCGGACTTGCTTACAAGGCCAACGTGGACGACGACCGTGAATCCCCCAGTTATCATTTGCTGGACCTGCTCAAACAGCACGGCGCGCACGTGGACTACTTCGACCCGCACGTGCCGGTGATCCGGCCCACGCGCGAGCATCCGCATTGGGCGGGCACGCGATCCGTCGAGTGGAAACAGGAAATCATCGCCAGCTTCGACCTGGTGTTGATTTCGACGGCGCACAAGGCGGTGAACTACCAGCAGTTGGCGGACTGGGCGCAGGGAATCGTGGACACGCGCAACGCGATGGCCGGTTGCCGGGTCGCGCCGGGCAAACTCTGGAAAGCCTGACATGGCGCGGTTCGACGAACTCAAGGGCGAACTCCAATCCGCGCCCAAAGCCTGGCTGGTCACCGGCGTGGCCGGCTTCATTGGCTCGAATCTGCTCGAAGCGCTCCTCAAGTTGGATCAGCGCGTTGTGGGGCTGGATAATTTTGCCACGGGCAAGCGCGCCAATCTGGAACAGGTCCAGGCGCTCGTAACGCCGGAGCAATGGAATCATTTCCAATTCATCGAAGGCAGCATTGACGATCCGGCGGCCTGCCGACAGGCAACCCGGCAAGCGGATTACGTGCTGCACCAGGCCGCGCTCGGGTCCGTTCCGCGTTCGATAACCGAACCGCTCGCAACGCACCAGGCGAATGCCACCGGCTTTCTCCAAATACTCGAAGCCGCGCGGACGGCGAAAGTGAAGCGATTTGTCTATGCGTCGAGCAGCGCGGTTTATGGCGATCATCCGGCGTTGCCGAAGGTGGAGGATCAACTCGGACGTTTGCTCTCTCCGTATGCCGCGACCAAGCTGATCAATGAGATTTATGCCCAGACCTACGCGCAGACCTACGGCTTCGCGGCGATCGGCTTGCGCTACTTCAATGTGTTCGGGCCCCGGCAGGACCCGGACGGCGCGTACGCCGCGGTGATCCCGAAATGGATCGCGGCCTTGTTGCGGCGCGAACCGGTCCGGATCAACGGCGACGGCGAGACGAGCCGCGACTTTTGTTTCGTGGACAACATCGTGCAGGCCAACCTGCTGGCGGCGACCGCGACGAACCCGGCGGCGCTGGATCAGGCATATAACATTGCCGTGGGCGAACGTACCACGCTGAACGAGTTGTTTCACTTGCTGCAAAATGGCTTGCGCCAGTTGAACCCCACGCTGCCCGGGCAGCAACCGGTCTATGGCGATTTTCGCCCGGGAGATGTGCGCCATTCGCTGGCGGACATCAGCAAAGCCCGGCGGTTGTTGGGTTACGAACCCGTGCAACGCGCGCGGGACGGGCTGGCTGTGGCGATGGAGTGGTATTGCCGCCACACGTCGTGAGCTGCGGCTGTCCATGCTGAAAATTCTGCTGGCTCGTCAAAATTCTTCCGCTTAGTCTTACCGCGTCGGCAGACCAGCTCGAGCTGCGACATCGAGCAAATCAAAGCAGCAGCTATTTTTTCAATTCACACCGTGGTCGCAGCGTACGCCAGGGTGGCGGAGACAGCGGGAAGACAACAACTGATCATGGCCTGGGCCGAACAACTGCAAACGGTGAGTGTGCTCCCGGCACTGGGGTGCCTGCTGGGGGCGTACGCGCTCGGGTGTTTCACGACCGGTTACTACCTCGTTCGCGCGACAACCGGGCGCGACATCCGGGAAATCCACAGCGGCAGCACGGGGGCGCGGAATGTGGGTCGTGTGCTGGGCAAAGCGGGATTCATCCTCACCATGCTCGGGGATTTCGCCAAAGGCGCGCTGGCGGTCTGGGCCGTGCGCCATTTTTCCCACAGCCAACTGCTGGCCGGGGCGGCGCTGGTGGCGGTGGTCGTGGGTCACATCTGGCCGGTGACGTTGCACGGGCACGGCGGCAAAGGGGTGATTACTTCCCTCGGCGCATTGGTGGTCTATGATCATCGTCTCGCGCTCGCTTTTGCCGTGTGCTTTTTGCCGGGACTGCTGCTCCTGCGAAAAATCACCTTGCCGGGTCTGGTTGCCTACTTGTGTTTGCCGGCCGTCAGCTTCTGGTTTCATCGTGATGCGATCGAGGCGACGCAATTGCTCGTGCTGGCAACGCTGATCATCTTCGCGCATCGGCAAAACATTCTGGCTGAATTTCCCGCCGGGGCGGCGCGGCGGGCAATGTCAGCGAAACCACAACACACCAAATTATGAGTGCCACGCGTTCTCCCCTCGTGTTCAAGTTTGCCTCGGAAGATTGGGAGTTCGAGCAGATTCACCGCTTGAATTACCGCACCTTCGTCGAGGAAATTCCGCAACATCAGGCCTCGCCGACGCATCGGCTGGTGGATCGGTTTCACGCGGAGAACACTTATCTCATTTGCCTGAGCGACCAGAAGGTGGTTGGCATGTTGGCGGCGCGCGGCAACCGCCCCTTCTCGCTCGACCAGAAACTTCCCGGTCTTGATACCCACCTGCCGACCGGGCGCACGGTCTGCGAAATCCGGCTGCTGGCCATTGACCGAAAATTCCGCGGGGCGCGCGGAGGGCAGGTGCTCTCCGGATTGCTGGCGTTGCTCTGGCAGCATGGCGTGGAGAAAGGCTACGACCTCGCCATCATCTCGGGCACCATGCGACAGCTCCGCTTGTATCAACATTTGGGGTTTGTGCCGTTTGGTCCGCTGGTGGGGACGGGCGAAGCGCAGTTCCAGCCGATGTATGTGACGTTGGAAACATTCGAAGTCACCGCGCGCGAGTTTCTGCGTTCGTCCCCGGCAAAGTCGTTTCAGCCCAGCGCGGTGAATTTTCTGCCCGGGCCGGTGGCCGTGCGCCGCGAAGTGCGTCGCGCCTTCGAGCAGGCGCCCGAATCACACCGCGCGGAAAGTTTCGTCCAGGAGTTCCAGGCGACCAAACGCATTCTGTGTGAACTGACCAACGCAACCCGGGTGGAACTGTTCCTCGGCTCGGGCACGCTGGCCAATGACGTGATCGCGGCGCAACTCTCGCTGCTGCCGGGGTCGGGGATCGTGCTCAGCAACGGCGAGTTTGGCAACCGGCTGCTGGACCACGCGCGACGATTTCAACTGCGACACGAAGCCGTGGAGTTTGCGTGGGGCGATGCGCTGGATCTCGCCGTCGTGCGCAAGAAGTTCTCGCGCGTGACCGCACCGGCGTGGTTGTGGTGCGCCCATTGCGAGACGTCCACCGGCGTAATCAACGATCTGGCGGCGCTCAAATCCTTGTGCGGCGAATATGGCGTCAAACTTTGTCTGGATGCGATGAGCAGTCTGGGCACGGTGCCGGTGGACTTGACCGGGGTTCACTTTGCGTCCGGATCGAGCAGCAAGGGATTGCGTGGATATCCCGGCGTGGGGCTGGTGTTTTATCATCATGATGTCGTGCCCGCGGCCGGGCTGCCCCGCTATCTGGATCTCGGACTGTATGCCGGATCGGAGGGGATCCCGTTCACGTTTTCCTCCAACCTGCTGCACGCGTTGCATGCGGCGGTGCGGGGTGTGAAATGGGAACGACGGTTCACGGACTTGGTGGAGACGGCAACCTGGTTGCGAACAAAACTTATGGAAACCGATTTTCGCATTGTGGGGCTGGGTGCGCGGACTTCGCCGGCGGTCTTCACGCTCGAACTGCCGCCCGGACTGAACTCGGTAGCGGTGGGCAAATGGATGCAGGAAGCGGGCTTTCTGCTCAGTTACAACAGCGCCTATCTGCGCGAGAAAAACTGGGTGCAAATCTGCCTGATGGGCGAATGTACGCGCGAGAAAGTCGTCGCCCTGGTCAATGCGCTCCACCGGGTTTGTTTTCAGAAAACACCATCAAGCGCGACGATGGTTGCGTGATGCGTCAACCGCTCATGGGCCAGTTCGCGGCCACGAGTCCCTTGTAACCGCCGATGAGCGAGGCGACGTTTTGGTAGCCCATTTTCTGCGCGGCGTCCGCCGTGAGCGCCGAACGAAAGCCGCCGCCGCAAAACATGATGAGCTCCGTGCGCTTGTCAGGGTAGAGTTTTTCCAGATCGCGCTCGAAAATTCCCTTGCCGAGGTGGACCGCTTCGGTCGGGTGGCCCGCGTTCCACTCATGATCTTCCCGCACGTCCAGCAGCACGGCTTTGGGGTTGGCGGCGAGTCGGGCGCGAGCCTCGGCCACGCTGACTTCCGTGACGCGCGACTTGGCGTCGTTGACCAGGGCAAGAAATCCGGGTGAGTGTTGCATGAGGCCAAATTAGGAAGCGCCGGGGCGCGGTCAACAGAATTCTTGGAACAACCGACGGCAGGCATAAACCAGGTGGGCGCGCGCGGCTTGAGGGAGCGGCAAATGCCCGACTTTTGAACCACGCGGCCTGGGTTGATTCGGTTCGCCGGCCGTTCGCATTTGCCCTTTGCAGCGTGCGATTCTGGCTTACTCTGTCCTCGTGAATTTGACGGAACAAATGAAGCGGCTGGCCCAGCAGGCCAAGGCGGCGTCGCGCGAACTGGCCAAGCTGACCACCGCCGAGAAGAACGCAGGTCTGCTGGCGATGGCGGACGCGCTGGAAAACAACGCGGCCGCACTCAAGGAAGCCAACGTGCTCGACCTGGAAGTTGGCGCGAAAATGGGGCTGTCCTCCGCCATGCTCGACCGGCTCAAGCTCGATGACAAACGCATCGCGGGGATGGCGACCGGATTGCGCGAAGTGGCGGCGCTGCCGGATCCGGTGGGCCGACTGCTCGACGAACGGACACGACCCAATGGGCTGAAGTTGCAAAAGATTTCCACGCCCATCGGAGTGGTCGTCATCATCTATGAATCGCGTCCCAACGTGACGGCGGATGCGGCGAGTCTGTGTTTCAAGTCCGGCAATGCCACCATCCTGCGGGGTGGCAAAGAAGCGTTGCACTCCAATCAACTCATCGCCCAGACCATGATTGAAGCCGGGCGCAAGGCGAATGCGGCCTTTCCCGAGCACGCGATACAGGTCGTGCCCGTGCCGGATCGGGAAACCATTCCCATCCTGCTCTCCCTCACGCAGTACGTGGACTTGTGCATGCCGCGCGGGGGCGAGGGGTTAATCCGCGCCGTAACCGAGTGCAGCAAGGTGCCGGTGATCAAGCATTACAAAGGGGTATGCCATGTTTTCGTGGATGCGGACGCGGACTTGAAGATGGCGGAAGAGATCGCGTTCAACGCCAAGTGCCAGCGCCCCGGCGTCTGCAATGCGATGGAAACTTTGCTGGTGGACCAAGCCGTGGCCGCCACTTTTCTGCCGGCCATCGTGACGAGACTCAACGCAAAGCATGTCGAGCTGCGGATTGATGACGCCGCCCGCGCCATTCTGGAATCAGGAGCGCAGCTACCGGGCTCCAAGCTGCGCGCGGTGACGGAGCAGGACTGGTTCACCGAGTACAATGACTACATCCTGAATGTGCGCGTGGTGGATGGCGTGCCGGCGGCGATCGAACACATCAACTACTATGGCTCGGCGCACTCGGACAGCATCGTGACGCGCAATGAAACGCGGGCGAAGCAATTCCTGGCCGAGGTGGATTCCGCGACGGTGTATTGGAACGCCTCGACGCGCTTCACCGACGGAGGCGAGTTCGGCATGGGGGCGGAGATTGGCATTAGCACTGATAAAATCGGTGCCCGCGGACCGATGGGGTTGGAGGAATTGACGAGTTACAAGTGGCTCGGAATTGGCACCGGCCAGGTGCGCGGTTGAACCGGTTGCCGGCGGCAAAATGACTTGCGGGTCCACGGCGTGTTTTCTAATCTCCGCGTCCCGGGGACGCACCCATAGCTCAATTGGATAGAGCATCTGACTACGGATCAGAAGGTTTTAGGTTCAACTCCTAATGGGTGCGCCACTTCAAAAAATCTCACTGCCGCTCCGTGTCCGGGTTGACACGACGCGCTCGCCGCGACTACTCTGCTCGGCAGCCTTCACGACCAAACCTGCGTGAGGCAATATATTGTGGCAGAAAAAGACGATTACTTGGTTGATATGCTGACTGACCTGGGGTTCGCAACCCCGGAGCAGGTGGCGCAAGCCCGGCAGGAGGCGCAAGCGGCCGGCGTGGGCGTGGTGGATTACATGTCCGCGAACAAGTTGGTGCGCCCCGAGGACGTGACGCAGGCCAAGGCCGCGCATTTCGGGGCGGAGGTGGTCAACTTGTCCGCCATGATCATTGCGGACGACGTCATCGCCGCCGTGCCCCGGCACATCGCGAAGAAGTACCGCGTCATTCCCGTTTATCTGCACGAAAACAATCTCACCGTGGCCATCGCCGATCCTTCGGATCTGGCCACGATTGATTCGCTGACGCATCTGTTGCACAAGGACATCACCTTGCAGGTGGCATCCGAGCCGGACATTGAGGCGGCCTTGGGCAAATACTACGGTGGCCGTGGTGACAACGTGGTGGATCACATGATCCAGGAGATCACCAAGGGGGAGGTGGAGATCGCCGTACCTCAGGGCGACATTGGCACCGGCGGCGATGGGCTGACGGTGGATGGGGACGCGCCGTTGATCCGGCTGGTGAACCAGATCATCATTGACGCCTTCAAGATGCGCGCTTCGGACATCCACCTGGAGCCGCTCGCCAAGCGATTTCGGTTGCGATACCGCATTGACGGTATGATGCACGAGGTGAAAAGCCCGCCGAAGCGGTTGCAACCTTCCATCATTGCGCGGTTGAAGATTCAATCGAACATGTCCATCGCGGAACATCGGATACCGCAAGACGGGCGCATCCAGACCAATGTGGGCGGCAAGACGATTGACTTGCGTGTTTCGTGTCTGCCGACCAATCACGGCGAGTCCATCGTGATGCGTATTTTGGACAAGGAAGGGTTGCGGCTGGGGTTGGCCGAGCTGGGCTTTTTGTCCGATGATCAGCAGACATTTGAGCGGTTGATCGGTTTGCCGGACGGCATTTTGTTGGTCACGGGGCCAACGGGTTCGGGCAAGACAACGACGCTCTATTCGTGCCTGCACTTCATCAACCGGCCCGATCGCAAGATCATCACGGTGGAAGACCCGGTGGAATACATCCTGGCCGGCATCAATCAGGTGCAGGTGAATGAAACGGTGGGGCTGACCTTTGGCGGCGCGTTACGTTCGATTCTGCGGCAGGCGCCCAACGTGATCATGATTGGGGAAATCCGCGACCTGGAGACGGCCTCGATCGCCATCAACGCGTCGCTGACGGGTCACCTGGTGTTTTCGACGCTTCACACGAACGATGCGCCCGGCGCGGTGACGCGCCTGATTGACATCGGGGTGAAGCCCTTCCTGGTGGCGTCCTCCACGCGGGCGTTGATGGCGCAACGGTTGGTGCGCAAGATTTGCAAAAAATGCGGCGCGCCGTGGACGCCGCCGGAGAATGAGTTGAAGGCGTTGGGGATTGATCCGTCGCAGGTGGCGGAGGCGACGTTCCGCAAAGGCAAGGGTTGTGATAACTGCTCGGGCACGGGCTGCCGCGGGCGCATGGGCATCTTCGAGGTGTTTGTGATTGATGACGAATCGCGCAAGTTGATTTACGACAAGGTGCCGACCGCAGTGTTGCGTGCGCGGGCGCGGGAAATGGGGATGCGGACCTTGCGTGAAGACGGCGTGCGCAAAGTGCTGGCCGGCATGACCACGGCGGATGAAGTGATTCGCGCGACGGTGGGTGACGAAACGTGAGTGGGCTTGTCCAATAGAGAACGGGAGAATTTAGCATGGCATATTCGATGTCCGATTTGTTGCAGTTGGTGGTGTCGGAAGGATCTTCCGACCTGCACATCCGTGTAGGGGTGCCGCCCACGATCCGGGTGCATGGGATTCTTCACCGGGTCGAAGGGCCGTTGTGCCGGCCGGAGGACACGGAGGAATTGATGCGCAGCATCACCTCGGACGACCACATTCAGCAGGTGCGTGAGCGCGGCGGCGCGGACTTCGGTTTTGCATTTGGCGACATGGCGCGCTTTCGCGTGAGCGTGTTCAAGGAGAAGGGGAATTTTGCGATGGTGCTGCGGCAGATTCCGAGCAAGCTGCTCACGATGGAGCAGATCGGGATTCCGCCCTCGGCGAAGGAGTTGCTGTACAAGCCGCGCGGCCTGGTGCTGGTGACGGGGCCGACGGGGTCCGGCAAGACGACGACGCTGGCTTCCATGCTGAACATCATCAACGAGGAACGCGACGAGGCGCACATCATCACCATCGAGGACCCGATCGAATACTACCACAAACACAAGAAGGCGCTGGTGACGCAGCGCGAGATCGGCGTGGATGTGCCGAACTTTGCCGAGGGATTGCGGCGCGCGTTGCGGCAGGACCCGGACATTGTGCTGGTGGGCGAAATGCGCGACCTGGAGACCATTGAAGCCGCCGTGACGGCGGCGGAAACCGGTCACTTGGTGTTCGGCACGCTGCACACCACCGGGGCGGCCAAGACGATTGACCGTCTGGTGAACGCATTTCCGGTGAACCAGCAGGAGACGATTCGCATCCAGCTTTCCACGGTGTTGCAGGCGGTGATTTCGCAATTGCTGGTGCCGCGCGTGGACAAACCCGGACGCGTGGCCGTTTTCGAGATCATGGTCAACACGCCGTCCATCGCCGCGTTGATTCGTGACAACAAGACTTTCCGGTTGCAGTCGGACATTCAGACGGGCGCGAAATACGGGATGGTGACGCTCGACAGTTTTCTCATAGACAAATACATGGCGGGCATGATTTCGCGCGAAGAGGTCATTACCAAGTCGCAGGATCCGGTGACGATTCAAGGCAAGTTGCAGGAACTGGAACTCGCCCAGGCGGTGAGCGGGGACGTGTCGGCCGGTTGAAGCTAAGTTACTATGTCGGACGTAATTTCAAATCCGTTGTTGGCGCTGGTCAAGGAGCAGGGGTTGATTGACGACCTGCAGTTCGAGGAGGTTTCCGCTGAGATCAAGCGCAGTGGCACGCCGGTGTTCCAGATCTTGCAGGACTTCGGCATCATGGACGCCGACGCCATCCTGCAGGTGATGGCCAATCACTTGGGCGCCGAGATCATTTCCCTGAAGAACACGGAACTGCCCAAAGAGGCAATCGCCGCTTTGCCGGCCAACACCGCCAAGATGTATCGTTGTCTGCCGGTGGAACTGGATGGCGGCACTTTGCGCGTGGCGTTTGAGGATCCGCTCGACGCATCGCGTATTGACGAACTGGGTTTTGTGGCCAAGAAAGACATCCAGCTGGTACTTGCCAATCCGACGGAAGTGGCGGCGGGGCTGGACAAATACTACGGCGATGAGGGCAGCGAGGACGTAAATCAAATTCTCAAGGAACTGGGGGGGGATGAGAAGATCATCGAAGAAACGATTGTCGCCGCGGATACCGATGATGAGACGTTGGTGGCGGGCCTGGCGAATGAAGCGCCGATTGTGCGGTTTGTGAATCTGGTTTTGTTTCAAGCGGTCAAGGACCGGGCGAGCGACATCCACTTCGAGCCGTTCGAGACCGAGTTTCGCATCCGGTATCGTGTGGACGGCGCGTTGTATGAGATGTCGCCGCCGCCCAAGCATCTGGCGTTGCCGGTGGTTTCGCGCATCAAGGTGATGGCGAATCTGAACATCTCCGAACGGCGGTTGCCGCAGGACGGGCGCATCAATTACAAGCTGGGCAACCGGGAGATTGACCTGCGCGTGTCCACCCTACCCACGCAATTTGGCGAGTCGGTTGTGCTGCGCGTTCTCGACCGCAACGCGGTCAACCTGGAACTGGAGTCGCTGGGCTTTCCCAAGTATGTCCATGATTTTGTGGCGGAGGTCATCCAGCGGCCGAACGGGATTTTCGTCGTCACCGGGCCGACGGGTTGCGGCAAAACCACGACGCTTTACTCGTGTTTGCGCCGGGTGAACACCATTGATTCCAAACTGCTGACGGCGGAGGACCCGGTGGAGTTCGACATTGAAGGCATCATGCAGGTGGCGATCAACGACGCCATGGGGATGACGTTTGGCAAGGCGCTGCGCTCCTTTTTGCGTCAGGACCCGGACATCATCATGGTGGGTGAAATGCGCGATTTGGAAACTGCGCAAATCGCCATTCAGGCGTCGCTGACCGGTCACCTGGTCTTGAGCACGCTGCACACGAACGATGCGCCCGGAGCCGTGACGCGCCTGGTGGACATGGGCACCGAGCCGTTCCTGGTTTCCTCGACGCTCATGGCGGTGCTCGGGCAGCGGCTCGTGCGTAAAATCTGCAAGGAGTGTCGGACTCCCTTCGAGCCGACGGAGGCGCAACTGGCCCTGCTGAACCTTTCGCCGCACGATCTGGGCGACAAGGTGTTTTACTACGGCCGCGGCTGCTCCAGTTGCAATGACACGGGCTACCGGGGGCGCAAAGGCATTTATGAATTGCTCGTGTGCAGCGACACCATTCGCTCGATGATTACCGAGCGCGCGCCGACCGTGGTGTTGCGCCAAAAGGCGGTCGAACTCGGGATGGTGACGTTGCGGGAGGATGGCTTGCGCAGCATCTTCGACGGTGATACAACTATTGAAGAAGTCGTCAAATACACCTAAACCTTAGCACTGTTATGCCAAAATTCAGCTACGTGGCGATGGACCAGAAGGGGAAGGAACAAAAGGGCACCATCGAGGTGGCCAGCCAAAACGAAGCCATCGGGCGCGTCAAGGAAATGGGCCTGTTTCCCACCAAGATCACCGAAGTGGACAAAGCGAAGGAGAAGGGGGCGAAGAAGTCGGGCGCTGGCGCCGCCAAGAGCAAAGGCAAGAAAAAAGCCGGCAGCATCAACATCAAAATCCCGGGTCTGGGAGGCAAGGTAAAGAGCAAGGTGTTGACCACATTCACCCGGCAGTTGGCGACGCTGGTGGATGCCGGACTTCCATTGCTCCGTGGCATGCGAGTGCTGGAAAAACAGGAGCGTAATCCGACGCTCAAGTCCGTCATTGACGAGCTTTGCCTCGCGGTCGAAGGCGGGAGCACCTTTTCCGAAGCTCTGGCGCAACATCCCAAGATTTTCAACCGGCTTTACGTGAACATGGTCAAGGCCGGCGAACTGGGCGGTGTGCTGGAAGTCGTGTTGAACCGGCTCGCGGAATTTCAGGAAAAAGCCCAGAAGATCAAGGGCAAGGTCGTTGCGGCCATGTTTTATCCCATCGCGGTGCTGGTGGTCGCAGTGTGCATCATGGGTGTCTTGGTGGTGTTCGTAATTCCCAAGTTCAAAGAAGTCTTCGCCGGGCTGGGGGAAGGTCGGCCGCTGCCCGCGTTCACGCAGTTTGTGATGTCGGTCAGTGACACGGTGCGGGGCAATATCGTGGCGACGTTGATCACGGTCACGGTGGTGGTGGTCGCCTTCATGTTGTTTATCAAGACCAAGTTTGGACGGCACGTCTGGGATAAGTTTTTGCTCAAAGTGCCGGTGCTCGGACCGGTGATCAGCAAGGTGGCCATCTCCCGCTTTACGCGCACGCTGGGCACGCTGGTCAGCAGCGGCGTGCCGATTCTTCAGGCGCTGACGATCGTTCGTGATACCTCTGGCAATGTCATCGTCGCCAACGCAGTGACGGCTGTGCATGAAAGCGTGAAGGAGGGCGAAACCATCACGGCGCCCCTGGAGGCCTCGGGCGTGTTTCCTCCCATGGTCATCTCAATGGTGGACGTCGGCGAGCAGACTGGTGCGTTGCCGGAAATGATGATGAAGATCGCGGATAATTTCGACGATGAGGTGGACAATGCCGTTGCCGCCATGACGTCGTTGTTGGAGCCGATCATGATTATTTTCCTGGCTGTCATCGTGGGTAGCATCGTGATTGCGATGTTCTTGCCGCTGATTGACCTCATGAATGGCTTGGGCGGCGACAGCGGCGGCGACAAGGACTAATCATGCATCGGGTGGCCATGCTCGGAATCGAGCGATTTTGCCTCTAATTCTGCGACTAAGAAAAACAGTTGACGAAACCCGTGGCTTTGTGTAAATACAAAGTAAAGACATTGCATGGGCGAACTATTTACAAATGATCCGACATGGAGTTCGATTGGAGCAATCCGTCTTTTGAATTGGATGGTTCTTTGACGCAGCGTGAAGTGGAGGAGTCGTTCGAAGACCCGTTTGCCATCAAGCTGTTGCCGGACTCGCCGCGGTTCACGGTTCAGGCGCGGTTCTTTAACCTGGGGGTTTCGGCGGGTGGCGATGGGGTTTTTAGTGTGTATCGGACGAACGGGAAGCAGATCCGGATTATTTATGCCCGTTCGTTCGAGGCGGAAGAGCGGTTCTTTTACCAGCGCAAAATGGATCAATCTCTGTCGCCTTAGGCGACCACAAGCGAAAATGTTGAGAACTGGTCAACGAAGCAATGATGCGCACCATCGCCAACTGGGAAGAAGTGCCGATGTTCGACAGCGAGAAGTCCGAGGCGGATTTCTGGTCGGAGACGCGTCCCGACTTGCGGTTGATGGAAGTGGCGGTTTCGGACATGAGCGAGGCGGCGGAGTCCGTGACCATCACCTTGCGTATAGACCCGCGGATGCTGGCGCGCATCAAGCGGCTGGCCCGGGCGCGCTATTTGAATTACCAGAGCATGATCAAACAATGGCTGAGCGAGCGCATGGAGAACGAACTCCGCGAACGTTGACCCGAATGTGACAATGAAAACTCAATTCCCAACCGGTCGGAGCGGCAGCGCCTTTACGCTGATTGAGTTGCTCGTGGTGATGGCGGTGATCGCGATTCTTGCCGCGCTGATTTTTCCCGCCGGGGCCGCCATCAAGCGGAAGGCCACCACCAACCGGGCGCGGGCCGAGTTGAAACTGACCGCTGCGGCCATCGAAGCCTACAAGGGGAATCGCTCCCATTATCCGCCGGACAACCCCGGCAATCCGGCGATCAACCAGCTCTATTTTGAATTGATCGGCACCACCAATTTTACCAGCACCATTTATCATACGGCTTCGGGCGAAGGCATGACCAACGTCTCTTCCTTTTTTGGCCCGAAAGTGACCGGGTTTGTCAACGTCAGCCGGGGTAGTGGTGATGATGAAGCGCAAAGCGCCCGGAATTACCTGCCCGGACTCAAGCCCAGCGAGTTTTTGGAAGTGACGAATGGCGCGGGTGGGACCGCGGTGGTCTTGGGCACCATCATCAAAGGCCCGCTGATGTTGTCCGATACCAAGGAGAAGACCATCAATCCCATCCGGTACGTCTCCACCAATCCGACCAACAATCCCGCGGCTTACGACCTGTGGGTGGACATCATCGTGGGTGGCAAGACCAATCGGGTCAGCAACTGGAGCGAAAAGGCGGACGTGGTGGCCTACTAAAACCAGCAACCCATGAAACTTTCACCGCAATTCCAGCCGCGCCGCGCGAAAATCGTGCCGGTGGTCTGGGAAGACTGCGCGTGGACCCCTCCCATCGTGGCGGGGAAGCGGCCCGGGCGTGCGCGCTTGCGCCGGCAGGTTTGCTGGCCCGTTCACATCATCACCCATTCCAACGTGTGCGCCGGACGCGCATTTTTCATCCATCAATTATGAAGACCTGTCCCGCTACCACCCGCCGCCGCCAGTTGGGGTTCACCCTCATTGAACTGCTGGTGGTCATTGCCATCATCGCCATTCTGGCGGCGATGTTGCTTCCAGCCATCGGCATAGCGAAAAGGAAAGCGGCGGAGGCGAGCGCCCGGACAGATATGCAGAACATTGGAAACGCCATCACCAAGTACGAATCGGATTACAACGGACGGTTTCCGGCGCCCGGAGTCCAGACGGGTGCGAGTGATGCCACCTATGGCTATAACGTCGGAACCGTGATTCCGGGTGTCACTGCCTTCGCGAACAATTCCAACGTCGTCGCCATTCTCATGGACTTGGAATACACCAAGGAGCCGGCTCCGCGGCCAACGGCCAACGTCGGTCACGTCTTGAATCCTCGTCGTGTTTCCAATCTAAATGCCAGATTTTCTCCGGGTACCAGCGCCAATCCCGAGGCTGGTGTGGGTGTGGACCTGGAGTACCGCGATCCTTGGGGCAGCCCCTACGTGATCTCCATGGACACCAGCCTCGATGACCAGTGTCACGATCAACTCTATTCGCGCACGAGCGTTTCGCGGGAGAGCGGGCAGAAGGGATATTTCGGTTTGTCCAATCCTTCCAACTCTGCTGATCAGTTTGAATTCAACGGCAAGTTCCTCGTCTGGTCGCTGGGTGCGGATCGCAAAGCGAGAGCAGCGGACAACGCCAAGTCCGGCGTCAACAAGGATAATCTTTTGAGCTGGCAATGATGTCGTGAAATCCTCCCCGCGCCATTCCGCCTTTACGCTGATCGAGCTGCTGATGGTCATTGCGATCCTTGGCATCTTGGCGGCCATCGCCATGCCGACGCTGAAGAACTTTCGCGCGCAGGATGCCCTGGCCGCCTCCACCCGGCAGTTGCTCGACGACGTGGGCCGCGCGCGGCAATACGCCATCAGCCAGCGCACCACGGTTTACATGATTTTCTGTCCGTCAAATTTCTGGAGCAACCCGACGCCGCAAGGCTGGCCCAACATCGGCTTTGCCAGCCTGCCTCCGGAGGAAAAAGCCCGGGCCGCAAGGTTATTCGACAAACAGCTTGTCGGCTACACCTTCGCGACCCTGCGCAGCGTGGGGGAGCAACCTGGCCGGCAATCTCCACGCTACCTTTCCTCGTGGCGCGTTTTGCCGGAAGGTGCCATCATCCCGGCGTTCAAATTCAATCCGCCCAACACTTACACCCGCATCACTGATTTCAGCGTGACCCCCAACCGGAACTACGATGTTTACGGCTTTGCCGTGACCAATAACATTCCGTTTCCCTCCGCCGATGCCGCGCTCTATCCGGCTGCCCGGCCCTACGCGCCGTTGCCCTACATCGCCTTCAATTCCCTGGGCCAGTTGGTATCCGGGCGCGATGAGTTCATTCCGGTCGCCCGGGGCAGTGTCAACTATTCCCGGACCAACGGCATCGCCGCCGCCTTCAGTCCCAACCTCACCGAATCGCCCCCGGGCAACAGCACCAACGCCTTCCTGTTGGTTCATATTGACTGGCTGACCGGTCGCGCGCGCCTCGAAAAACAGGAGTTCCCATGAACGCCACCCGCAAATCCCATGGGAGCACCGGTGTTGCGAACTTCGGTTGCTTCCGTCTTGGTCACTACCAGTCCGCCTTCACGCTGGTCGAGATCGCCCTGAGCATCGCCATCATCGGCTTTGCGCTCGTGGCCATCATTGGCGTGTTGCCGGTGGGGTTGAACGTGCAAAAGGAGAACCGCGAGGAAACCATCATTGTTCACGACGCCAATTACTACCTCAACGCCATCCGCAGCGGCGCGCGCGGGCTGGATGATCTGACCAACTACGTCGAGTCCATCACGAACATCGTCACGGTTTATCAGGCGGACAATGTCCGGGTCGCACCCGGCTATCCGGAAATCCGCGCCTACACGTATGCCAACACCTGGATCAATGGCAGCGCCGGCAATGCGATGGACCGGCTCACCAACGGGGCGAACATCGTCGGGCTGTTGAGCACGCCCAGCAAACAGTATTTCTATCCCGACGACAAAACCGCCCTCTACCAGGGATTTGTCAGCAACTACATCATTGTCTATGCGCGGGCCTTGAGCGGGCCGGCGGTCGAGAAAGTTCCGCAAACCAACCCTAACGTGCTGGACCTCGGTTTCCGTTACCGGCTGATTTGTGACGTCAGCCCCTATTCGGGCTGGGACACCAACTGGATTGACTTCAACGCGCCTAATTTGACCGCGGAAGAATTCATCACACGCTCCAATGCGTGGCGGATGGCCCGCGCGCAACAGGACAACTTGCACGAATTGCGCCTGCTTTTTCGCTGGCCGATCAAATCCACGGGCGGCGCGGGCAACCAGCGACAGGTCTTCCGCACGCTCCTGAGCGGGTCGTTGACCAACGAACCCCGCAGCCCGCGCTGGTTCATCCAGCCCAACACTTATCGGACACCGCTGTGAGCATTCACCCAACATCCGGTCGCCTGGACCTTCCCGTCGTCGCCGCCGAGGTAACGAGGCGGACGCGATTGGGTTGCGGTATTTTCTGCCGACTCTGTTCGGCTGCGGTTCAGCGGTGCCAAGCGCGAACCTCAGTGGAGCGCAATCTCTCACCGGCGTTTTCGCTGATTGAGGTGTTGGTCGTCATTTCGTTGCTCTCGGTCATCATCATCGGCCTGGCCGCGATGTTTGGTCAGACCCAGCGCGCCTTCAAACTGGGGACCACCCAGGTGGATGTGCTGGAAGGCGGACGCTTCGTCACGGACATGATGACGCGCGAGCTGTCGCAACTGACCCCGTCGGGCGCGAGCAATGTGTTGAACTTCGCGGTTGAACTGCCCGATTACCGGCCCTTGATTCAGAACTTGCCCGGTACTGCCGGTCCAGGACGGACCAATTTGATGGAGGATACCTATTTTCTGACGCGCGAGAACCAGACCTGGCACATTGTGGGCTATTTTATCCGCACGAATTCGCCGGGCGTCAGTGCGTTGGGTTTTCCCCGGGATGGGCTTGGATCGCTCTACCGGTTCGCCACCAATTACAGCGATGTGCAATTTCGCGCCGCGCCATTTCTGCCCTGGGTTGATTTCACCGCCGCTCAGGCCAATGTCGGCCTGGCCACCAAACTCGTGGACAACGTGGTGCATTTTTCTCTGCGCGCTTACAACACCAATGGCGTCTGGATTAACCGGACGCTGAGCACGAACATTACCTGCCGCTGGTCGGCGACGGTGCCCGACGAACTCAGCGCCACCTATTTTTACAGCAATGCCGTTCCGGCCTCGGTGGAGGTGGAACTGGGCATTCTCGAAGAACGCGCCGCCGAGCGCGCCCGTTCCATCACCAGCCCCACCGCCCGCTACAACTACCTGACCAACCAGGTCGGCAAGGTGCATCTGTTCCGCTGGCGCGTTCCCGTTCGCAACGTGGATCCTGCGGCCTATCAATGAGGTTTAATTTGAAAACATTCAGCCCTCAACGCTTCACCCGCCACCGCCCGCCGGGCTTCCGGTCGCGTCCAGTCGGAGGTTCAGTGCTCCCGGTGTCAGCTTCCCGGTCGGGCGGCGGGGTTCGCGGTGCGCAACGCGGCGTGGCCTTGATCATCACGGTGATCATGCTCTCGGTGATCACCTTCCTGGCGGTGGCGTTTCTGGCCTTGAGCGGGCGCGAGAAGGGTTCCGTGAAGACGACCACGGATCAGACCACCTCCCGCGAGGCAGCCAACGCGGCGCTTGCCCGCGCGGAATCGGACCTGCTCGCCGGCATTCTGGCCTCCGGGAGCACCGAGAACTACGGCCTGATGGTTTCCACCAATTACGAAAACCGTCTGGGCTACAACTCCGGCGTGCAGACAATCGGCATCCCGAACTTGACTAACGTAAACTACCGGGATGGGGCGGGTGTCTGGTTGACCGGCAACGCCGCGCTGCAAAACCTCGCCAACCTGTACTACGACCCACGACCGCCGGTGTTCATCACCAATCGCGCTGCGGCCAACAGTGAGGAATTTCGCTATTACTTGGATCTCAACCGTAATGGCCGGGCCGACCTGACGGGCTACTGGGGGATGACCAACAATCTTAATCAGCCGTTGCTCGACAACAGCAACCGGTTCGTCACCAACTATGTGGTCGGCGACCCGGAATGGATCGGCGGTTTGGCGCGGCCTGAGCTGCCTCATTCTTCCTCGAACCAGTTCACTTATCGCTACGCCTACGCCGCCGTCCCCGTCGGCAAGACCCTCGATGCGAATTACATTCACAACATGGCGCGTACAATATCGTCAAGTACGACGGATGGTTTCAGCCGGAATCAGGGCGTTGGTACATGGGAGATCAATCTGGCCGCGTTCTTCGCGGACCTGAATACCAATCTCTGGAATCCCAATCCGCTGTTGCCCACCTACAACTATCTGCAACCCGTCGGCTTCGGAAACACCGGCGTGGCCTTCGACGACGCGCGCAGCTTTCTGTCGTATCGGTATGCCGGCAACTACAACAATCTGGCCAGTGTAGCCGGGCTGTATCCCGTGGCCGCGCCGATTTTCCGCACGGACAACATTGACGAGTACTCGGACTTCCCGCTCTTGCAGGGGCCGACGAATGTGGACGAATCTGCCGCTATCCGGCAGGACAATCCCTCGTTGCCTTGGTCCGGGGCGGATAATCCGAATCACTATTTCAGCTCGCAAGATTTCTTCGATCCGGCCAAGACCTCGACCTTTTTTACGAACCGTTTGTATGCGGCCAGCACCAATGTCTCCACCTACAATCAAAGCACGTTCTATCGCCTGCTGGCCCAGCTCGGCACGGACTCCGCGCCGGACGATTCCGACAAACTGAACCTGAACTACAAGAACGTCGGTGGGGTCAGCGCCACGAATTTTGTGCGGTGGACGCCCCTGGACTTTTTCACCAACGCCGCGAGCCGGATGCTGGCCAGATACTCTCAAAACTGGCTGGATACCGACGCGACTTACTACACGAATTTCTTCGGCACCAACCAGGCCTTCAGCCTCACTACCATCCCGGTGGTGGTGAGCAACCGTTTCGTCTATGCCCCCAGCGTCCACCGGCTGCTGCAACTGGCGGCCAACCTGGCCGACACGAAAACCACGAATCTGTGGCCCTCGGTCTTCCGCCCGATCTTCCGGCGCGACAACCTCGGGATTTATATCACGGGCTACGAACAGGCGCCGACGAACAACGTGGACAACTATCTCATCCCCGCGCCGATCGAGGTGGCCGATGTGCCGATGGGCACGGACTTGCGGGTCAATGTCTATGGCGTTCCCTGGGTGGTGGGGGCCAAGACCGGGTTGCCGAACTTCAATGAAATCTCGATGCACTCGTTGTTTGAGGTGACGCGCAAGATGCAGATCACGCGGCCTTCCCTCGGCGCTCCGGCGAGCCAATGGCGGACGAACATCATGTATGTGGCCGGTGTTTCCAACGCCATCGGTGTCGAGGCGTGGAATTCTTATCACAACGACTTTACCAACCCGGTCCTCATCCGGGTTTCGGGCTATGTTCGCATGGCTTTGACCAACGAGTTTGGGGTGCCGCTTTCCTCGTCGGGACCGCTGACCAACGATTTCATTCCGATCGTGGGCATTTCCAACGTGACGGTCTGGCCGGGCATGTCCTCCTGGCCGAACCCGAAATCGTTCGTGATTCCCGTGCTGACGAACATTTCCTTCCTGCCCGAGTCAGTCTATCGCCTCAGCTCCCGGACTTTTTCGACCAATCTCAATCTGCCGTTCGAAGTCGGCCAGGGCTACCCGCAACCGAAATGGGGGATGATCGCCTCCGCCCGGCTGCGCTTTGTCATGCAGCTAACTGACGCGGCCGGTAATGCCAACGGCCCCATCCTCGATTACGTCCAGTTGGACGATCTGGGCGGCGCGCGCAATTTGAGCGAGGAAATCCGCGACCCCGACGGCACCCTGGGTTTTGAGGGTCTGTGGGCGACCAATCTGGTTCGGAACGGTCAGTTGCCGCAGGGCATTTTGAATCAAATTGATATTTCGCTGGGCAACAACGGGGCAAACACGGCGGACTGGAAGAGTTACGACCGTCAGACCCACCCGACGAAGGATCTGGAAATTGACTACTTCCGTGCGTTCTGCGGCGTCTCACCGCTCCAGTATAACGGTCTGGTCAGCACCAGCCTCGTGCAACAGGTGCCGTTCACTCCCACCCGACGGGTTTTGCAGCAGTGGTCCTGGCAGGCCAACGATCCCTTGGTGCATTATACGGCGGGCGACCTGTTGGACCTCGCGCGGACAAATAATGTTGAGCGGCCCACACTGGCTCAACCCCTCAAGTTGCTGGACAACATCCGCGTGGTGAACCATCGCTATTCCCCCTGGAGCGGCAGCCCGATGAGATCGGGCACAGATCCGAATAGCTTTAATGTGGCGGTCAAGGATCCGGGTATTCGTTTCTCGGACAACTGGCAGTTTCCCACGAACAATCTGCCCGGGGTGGGCTGGCTGGGGCGGGTGCATCGAGGTACGCCGTGGCAGACGGTGTATTTGAAGGCCAGTGACTTGAATATCGGCCCCGGAGGTTCCCTGCCGGGCCTGTCCTTCTGGCTAACCAGCCCTTCAACCCCGGCGCCCGGCTGGATGGTATGGTCCGGGAATCCCGATCCCACCAACTCCTTTTTTACCCGGCCGGTCACCGATCGGCTGCTGTTTGACATCTTCACCACTGCCATCAACGACAACGCCGCGCGCGGGCAGTTATCCGTCAACCAGACGAATCTGGCGGCGTGGTCGGCGGTCTTCAGCGGAGTGGTGGCCTTGACGAATTCGTTCGCAGCGCGGAGTGCGCCGCCCAAGTTTGAACCGGTGATCATTCAACCGGCCGGGATTTACGACACTTACAGTCCCGCCACCTGGCCGCCGTTGGTCAAGCTGGTCGCGGGCATCAACGCCGAACGCAGCCGCGCCCTGACCAACGGAGCCGTGATCAGTTACACCCATCCGGGCGGCTGGTTCCAGTCGGCCGGCGACCTGTTGTCCGTGCCGGAGTTGACGGATGCCTCGCCGTTCCGGAATGCGGATACCAACAGTCTCTCGTTCCAGAATGGCGTCAACGATGTGGTGTATGAATGGTTGCCGCAACAAATCATGTCGTTGGTGCATCTCGACGATCCGAGGTTTGTCATCTACGCCTACGGTCAGGCGTTGCGTCCGGCGGAAAATTCCATCATCACTTCCAGCGGAGCGTTTTTCGGGCTATGCACCAATTATCAAATCACGGCGGAGGTGGCGGCGCGCGCGGTCGTGCGCGTCGAGGGCAGCGCGAATCCCAAGGATGCGAACAACGCCAATCCCAAACGTCGTTATCCACCGCGGCTCAAGGTGGAGAGCTACAACTATTTGCCGCCGGACTGAACTGGAAGTAAAACCGTAAGTTTTTTATGCGTGCCCGACCTTTAATCTGGTTGACCCTTGGCCTTGTTTTGCTGGTGGGGGTGCTGGTCTTTCGGGGGCTGGAACCCAGGCCGGCGGTCGCGCCGCCAAAGCTTCCGGTGGTCATGCCGGTGGCGACGGTGCGCCCGGTGCCGGTCGCCACCACGAATCAAACCACCGTGAGCGAAGCCACGGCTCCGGCTTTTGTGGCGGGGGCGAAGCGCCCGGCTGACGGGGACTCGACCAATCAACTGGCCCGTCGCCTGACCAACACGACCCGGACCGCCGGTCAGCTCCTGCGTGACGATCATGCCATCTTGCTCGAGAACGCGCTGGTGGATACCAGCCGGCCGCTGGGATTTTCCGTGCCGGCTTCGCTGCAACGGTCGGGTGAACCGGGCAGCTACATCGTGCAGGCGCGCGGCGTGGTGGATAATGGTTTCCGCGCCGCCCTGGCTGCCGCCGGCGCGACGATTGTTTCCTACATTCCGAATAACGCCTATCTCGTTCGCGCTTCGGCGGAGACGGCAGACCGGTTGGCGGCCGCGCCACAAACCCAGGCCGTGCTGCCCTATGAACCGGTTTACAAATTAAAATCGGGACTGTTTGGGCTGGCGCTTGATCAAAGCCCGCTGCCGCCGGGTACGCGGTTGAACCTGCTGGGGTTCACCGGCGCGCGGGATGAGCTGGCGGCGGCGTTGCAGCAACAGGGGATGCCGGTGGTGGGCGAGAGCGGCTCACCGTTTGGGCCGGTGTTCACGGTGCAACCGCCCGAAGGCGCGACCTGGACGGAACTGGCGCGGCTGGGGGCGGTGCAAGTCGTGGAGGTGGCGACCGCGCGTCAGGCGGCGAATGATTTGAGCCGGGTGCAGGTGGCGGTGGCGGCGGACTCGCAGACGACCAATAACTATCTGGGGTTGACCGGCAGCAATGTGCTGGTGAACCTGAACGACTCCGGCGTTTCCGTGGATCATCCCGATCTGGTCAGCCGGGTGTTTCCTGAATTTCCCGCCCTGGGGACGGACGCCAGTGGTCACGGCACCTTCGTGGCGGGCATCATTGCGGGCGACGGGACGAAATCGCTCACGGTGACCAATGCCAGCGGCTCGATCAATCCGGGCACCAACTCCCAGTATCGCGGCCTGGCGCCGGCCGCGGAGGTGTATCTGCAGTCCATCGCGGACACGGATCAAGCCTTGCAGGAAGGGGCCGCGCGGACGAACGCGCTCATCTCGAACAACAGTTGGAACTACGGGGGCAACACCTATGGCATCGCGGATTCGAGCTACGACGCCGCGGTGCGCGACGCGTTGCCGGGCGTGACCGGTTCGCAGCCGGTGTTGTTTGTGTTTTCGGCGGGCAACCAGGGGGATGGCAATGACGACGGGTTGGGCGGCGACCCCGAGAGCGTGCTGTCGCCCGGCACGGCCAAGAATTCCATCACGGTTGGCGCCACGGAACTGCCGCGCAACATCACCAATGAGGTAACCAAGATCACCACCAGCGGCCAGAATACCAGCACCAACACCGGCACTCCGTGGAAGGGCATGACGAGTTCGGCCAACCAGGTGGCGGCGTTTTCGAGTCGCGGCAACGTCGGCATCGGGGTGGAGGGCGATTTCGGCCGGTTCAAGCCTGATGTGGTGGCCCCCGGCACGTTCGTTGTTTCGACGCGTTCCACGACGTGGGACGAGGCGGCGTATTACAATCCGACCAGTCACGTGGTGGCGACGTTCCGGAATTTGATCGTGCAGACGAATGCGAATTTCACCAACAGCCTGTTTCTCCCGTTCAACGCGGTGGGCTTCAGCCTCACGCTGCGGCCGAACCGGAATTCGCCGACGCCGTTTCCCTCGCTGCCGATCTTCGTGCGGCGCGATGCGGTTCCCTGGCCGCTGGCGACGGCGGAATTCATCCGGACCAACTCGGTGCAGGTGCCGCCGGATGGCGGCGGCGTGGGCGCGAATGTGGACCAGTACTGGCATTACATCGTGGGCAACAGCACGACGCAGAACGTGAGCTTTGACCTGGTGACCGATGTGCTCCTGACGAATGACCTGGGCGATTATTACGAGGTGTTGAGCAATCTGAACAACTCCATCAGCGGCACGCCGCCGTATTACTATCGGTATGAGTCCGGCACGAGCATGGCGGCGGCGGATGTGTCGGGGACGCTGGCGTTGATGCAGGAATTCTTCGCGCAGCGGATGGGGGCGTTGCATATTACCAACAGTCCGGCGTTGATGAAGGCGTTGCTGATCAACGGCGCGCGTTCGGTGGGTTCGCTCTATGATTTCGAGGTGCAGAATTCGATCAACTATCAGGGCTGGGGCATGATCAAACTCGCCAACAGCATTCCGGGCAGTCTGACGAACAATTTGACCAGCGTGAACACGGTTTCGAATTCGTTGTTTTTCTTCGATCAATCGCCCACCAATGCGCTGGCCACCGGCCAGAGCCAGACCCGGCAGATTTCGCTCAACGCCGAGAGCCAGTATCTGCCGTTGCGGGTCACACTGGTCTGGACCGATCCGCCGGGCAACCCGGCCGCGGGCGTCAAACTGGTGAACGATCTCGATCTCGTCGTGACCAATCTGGATACGGGTGAGGTTTATTTCGGGAACGACATCCCGGCCAACAGCACCGTGACCAGTGCGTGGGATCCCAACAGCCCGCCGAACCCTGACTCGGTGAACAACGTCGAGAACGTCTATCTGAATCCCGCCTTTACCCCGCTCGGCTCGAATTACACCGTCACCGTCCGGGCCCGGCGGGTCAACGTCAACGCCGTGTATGCCCAGACCAACGACGTGGTGCAGGACTACGCGCTGGTGATCTCCTCCGGCAATGGCGAAGTGCCGGATGCGCTGCATCTGGAAAAGGTGCAGCCGGTGGTGTTGCCCGCCGTCAGCGGCTTTCCGGAAGTGACCGCGGTGACGAACCAGTTTGCCGGCAATCCCACGGTGGGCGGGGGCATCCTGCTGAATCAGTTGGTGGGCGCGAACACGCCGTTGCTGGGCACGACCAACGGCATGACCAATCAATGGCATTTCTATGTCATCACCAACACCTTGAATTTTACGAATGCCGCGTTCATTACGTTTCTTCCGCCCACCCTGTCCGTGCCGCGTGCCGGGGTGAACGACGATGAGTTGAACAACGCCACGCGGGTGGAGGCGGACATTGATCTCTACGTCAGCCAGGATTACAACCTGACCAATCTCGTGCCGGCGGCCGTGGCGGCGGCCGACAAATCGCGCACGAGCGGGGGCACGGAGTTTATTGCCTATAGCAATTCGACTCCGGGAGCGGTCTATTACATCGGCGTCAAGTCGGAGGATCAGATGGCCTCGGAGTACGCGTTCTTTGCCGGCTTCAGCTTGCTGCCCTTCAGCGAAGGCGACGGCAACGGCAACTGGATCGTGAACGGTTTTCCGCTGCCCTCGGTGATCCCCGACGGCAGCCCGTCGGATCCGGGGGCTTCGCTGGTGCTGGGTCTGGCGCTGCAACCCGCGATGATCCGCCGGCTGGTGGTCACCAACTCGTTCTACCATCAACAGCCCGGCGACCTCATTACCACGTTGAGTCATGGCCAGAAATTCAGCGTGTTGAGCAACCACCGGAGCGAGCCGGCGGGGCAATACACCGACATTTACGAAGACAACGACGAAGAACCGGACAACCCGTTCCTGCGGCATCCGGATGGTCCGGGCAAGCTGCGCGACTTTGTGGGCGACCAAGCCACCGGCGTGTGGTTGCTGTCCACGGTGGACGATTCGCAATCGCAGACCGGCTCGGTGAACGGGCTGCGGATTCTGATTGAGCCGACGGACACTTCGGGGGGCGTGACCAATCGGATCCGCGCCCGCAGTTTCTTTTACGAGGTGGTGGATGTGCCCGTGGGGGCGACGAACCTGGAAGTGTGCGTCAACATCGTCTCGGCCAATCCCACGCCGCTGGAGCTTTACCTGCGGTATGAGGCGTTTCCGACGCGCACGGCCTATGATCACTTCCGCACCATCAATCCGCCGGGGGCGTGTCTGGATGTGACGCCGGCGGACCTGCCGCCGCTCCGACCGGGGCGTTACTTCATTGGCGTTTACAATCCGGCCAACGTGGATCAGGAGGTCACCATCAAAGCCACAGTGACGGTGGATCCACGGGGAGTCGTGCCGATTACCTGGGGGCAGACGGGGGAACAGGCGTTGCTCGATGACGCGATCACCAATTTCACCACGGTGGTGACGAACAATGCGCGCATCGCGCAGGTGGAGGTGGGGCTGCGCATTGACCATCCGCGCGTGTCAGATCTGGCAGTCACGTTGATCAGCCCGCGTGGCACACGGGTGTTGCTCGTCGAGAATCGCGGAGGTACCAACGCGGGCGGATTTGGCAGCTCGCTGGTGGTGTCCAACTTCGTTCCGGTGTCGGCCGATGGCGGGCCCAACCCGCAAACCAACTATGTGGACACCGGCGCGACGACCGGCACGGTGACGATCAACTACGACTTTTTCGATGTGCCGGACCGGATGACGGTGTACTACGAGAACCTGGCCGTGCCGATCCTGGATACCGGGATGATTTCGGGGGCGGGCCGGTTCACGGTGAATTATGGACCGGGGACTTCGACGACGCTGGAAATCCGGATGAACGAGTTTGGCAACACCAACAGCACCACCAAGTGGAATTACACGGTGAGTTCGACCAGCCAGTCGCAGAGTTATCTGACCTTCACCGAGAACACCAATCTGACGACCACGCCGATCAAGTTTGCGTCACCGCCGTTCGTGGGCACCACCGGGGCGAACATCCCGATCAGCGGGTTTGAATGGCCGCCCACGGCGTCGGGTAATTACTTTGGGCCGGCGGCGGGAACGCCGGACGGCTGGAGTGTCCAGACGACCGATCCGGTGATGGTGGTATCCAATCCGCCGCCAGCCGATACCGGCAGCCAATCCCTCGCGCTTCGTTCGGGCCAGCTCCTGCGCAATCTTCCGACGATCCCACAACATTCCTATCGGTTGAACTTTGCCCATCGCCGCGCGCCAAGTCTGGAGGGTCTGGTCAGTTGGTGGCCGGGTGATCAAACGCCAGCGGATATTGTTGGAACGAACGTGGGTACGCTGGTGGGCGGAACGACGTTTGCCGCAGGCGAAGTCAATTCGGGTTTTCGCTTTAACGGAATAGACTCACGGGTTCTCGTTGCGGATGCCGACGACCTGGACTTTACCAACGCCATGACGGCGGAGGTGTGGATCAACCCGACGCTTTGGGGCGGCACGCCTCGGGAGATTTTATCGAAATGGGGAGGGCCGTCGGATCAGCGAAGTTATACCTTCTCCATAAACACTTCCGGTCTGGCTTATTTTGCCGTTTGTAGCGATGGGGGATTCAACTTTGCGACGGTGTTTAGTACGACTGTGATCCCCACCGGCCAATGGACACACCTCGCGGCCACTTATGATGGGGCCAATCTCAGGATGTATGTCAACGGAGTCCTCGAAAGCACCGTACCGTGGGCCCAAGGCATTTTCCGCGGGACCGCTCCCGTGGCCATCGGCGCCACGTTAACATTCGGCACCAGTGCCACTTCGTTCTTTAATGGTGTGATTGACGAGCCGTCAGTTTACCGGCGCGCGTTAACCGCCGCCGAAGTGGCCGACGTCTATGCAGCCGGGGCGGCGGGCAAGTGTGGCATGAAGTTCCCGCCGGAAGTGTGCCCTCCGGTTGGCGCGCAAATCTTCGTGCCGGGACAGGTGACCAATACATTCCTGGGCGATACGAACTGGCAAACCGGCGGCTTGATCTTCCGGGCGACGGCGAACACCACTCCAGTCGGACTCGCGCCCGCAGTCATTGCCGGCCACTATTATCAGTTTGTGCGGACGAATATCTCCTGGTCGGATGCGCTGTTGACCGCCGCGAGCCTGAGCACCAACGGCCTCACGGCGCACCTGGCGACGATCACCTCGGCGGCAGAGAATGACTACCTCCGGGCGACCTTCGGCACCAATCTCGGCAACGAGTTCGCCTGGATCGGCGGGCAGGAGCCCCTGGCCGATGGCTTGTGGAAATGGGTGACCGGCCCGGAGGCGAATTTGCCGATCTCAATGAATGCCGCACCGCTGCCGCCGTTTAATTACGCGAACTGGGGCAGTACGGCGCCGAATCCAGGCAAGGTGAACGCCGACTATCTGGCGTTCAATCTCGGGACGGCTTTCAATGGCGTCAACAACGGCCAATGGGCGGACTCCGGGCCCACCAACAGTGCGACCGATCCCGTGGTGGGTTTCCTGGTGGAATTCGAGCCAATCCCGCCGGAGACATCCGGCGTGTTGGTGGACTCGTTCTCATTGCAGGAAGCCGCCGGGCCGCTGTACGTGCTGCCGGAGGAATCGCTCGACATCTTGAAGGGCGAAAATGCCAAGGGCACCTGGCAGCTTGAAATCTGGGACTCCCGCACCGGCAAGACCAACAACGTGTCCCTCGTTGCCTGGCAGTTGCAGTTTGTCTTCATCCCCGACGCGGCGGCGGCGCGTGGCTTGCCGCCCTGCACACCCTTCTCGACCAAGATTCCGCCCGGCCAGACGTTCTATTATATCGTGGACGTGCCCGCCCCGGCGCGCTTTGCCACGAACTGGTTGTTCCAGGCCAGCGGCCCGTTGAATTTCTATTTCAATCAGACCGTTCCGCCCGGGTTTGGTGGAACCAACGTGGGTGATGTCGTCTTTACGAACAACGCCACCGATTGCACGCGAATCATGAGCGCCAACCCCACGGGCTATCCCGCGCCCCCGTTGCTGCCCGGTCAGCGTTATTACCTGGCCGTCGAGAACCCGGGCGCGGTCAACGTGTCCTACACGGTGCAGGTGTGTTTCGATCTCTCGGAGATTCCGCCTTCGATTCCGCTGGCCAGTGGAGCGGAGAATTGCGCCACCAATGACACTTCCCTGGGCATTGATTACTACCGGTTCACTGTTTCCAGCAATGCTGTTCGGGCGCAGTTTGAAATTGATAATCCCAGTGGCGACATGACGCTCCTGGTGCGTCGCGAACTGCCTCCAACCTTCGCGGTTTATGATTACCTCAGCGCGAACCCGTTCACGAGCGATGAACTGATCACAGTCTTTGATTACAGCTCGCCGGTGGCCTTGACCCCGGGCGACTGGTATCTGGGCGCGGCGAATCTCTCGCCGGGGCCGGTCACGTATTGCATCAAGGCGACCGAATGGACCGAATACGGCCCGACGCTGGTGATCACCAACTGGTACGTCTCGAGCAACAGCTTCTGCCTCACCTGGACCTCGTTGCCGGGCGTGAAGTATTTTGTCGAAGGCGTGACGAATCTGGGCAGCACCAACTGGGTGGCCGTGTCCCCGACGCTTACCGCCACGGATTATGCCACGACCTATTGCGTGCCGTTGCCGTCGCCGTATCAGTTCTTCCGCGTCCGGGAAGGGGTGGTCATCAACTCCGCCCCGACGACGCCGGTCATCACGCGGATCGAGCATGTGCTCAATGGTTATCTGCTCAGTTGGAGCGGGCCGGTGACCGCGCAATATCAGGTGCAATGGTCGCCCTCGCTGATTCCACCGCCGCCGGTGACGTGGACGGCGTTTACCAACCCGCCGGTGGTCACTTCGGCGACGGGCCTGTTCCAGTTCCTCGACGACGGTTCGGAAACCGGTGGGTTTGCCTCACCGCACTACTATCGGCTCCTGCTCCTGCCGTGAGGTCGGTTCGTGATCTCGGGTGCGCGGCCCATTGACCCACACAGGTCGGGATGGGAATGAGCAAGTCAAAGCATCGTGGCCGAGTAGTGGCTACGATGCCACTGGCGCCGATACTGGCTGCCGCGTCAGGCCTTCGCAGAAATCTCCAGCATCCGCTCAATGGGCAGACGGGCGCGCTGGATGATGTGTTCGGGCAGTTCGATGCGGGGGGCAAGCAGCTTCATGCAGTCGCGCACCTTCTCCAGCGTATTCAGCTTCATGAATTTACACTCGCTGCACCGGCAGTTGTCGCTGGGCAGTTGCATGGCATTGAAGGTCGGCGCGCAAATGAATTCTTTGCCGGGACATTCCTTCTGCATCCGATGGATGATGCCGGATTCCGTCACAATGATGAACTGCTTTGCCGGATTCGTCCGGCAGTAGGTGATCATTTTTTCCGTCGAGCAAACGGCATCGGCCAGTTCGCGGACTTCGCGCAAGGATTCCGGGTGAACGACCACCTTCGCCTGCGGAAATTTGGCGCGCATCGCGAGCAGCGCATCGCGCCGGAACTCGACATGCGCGTAACAATTGCCGCGCCACAACGTCATCGGGCGGCCCGTTTGCTCCATCACCCATTGACCCAGGTTCTCGTCCGGTACGAACAGCAGGTCCTTGCCGGCCGGAGCGGCCCGGACGATTTTCTCCGCGTTGCCGCTGGTGACGATGACATCGCACAGCGCTTTTACGGCGGCGCTGCAATTGATATAGGCGATGGTCCAAAAATTCGGATTCGTGGCTTGCAACGCGGCGAGTTTCTCGGCGGGGCAACTTTCTTCGAGTGAACAGCCGGCCTCCTTGTCCGGCAGCACCACGATTTTGTTCGGGTTCAAAATCTTCGCCGTCTCGGCCATGAAATGCACTCCGCAAAACACAATCACATCGGCACTCGTTTTTGCCGCCTGCTGCGCGAGGCCAAGGGAATCGCCCACGTAGTCGGCCATGTCCTGGATTCCTCCGACCTGGTAATTGTGCGCGAGGATGACGGCGTTGAGCTGCTGCTTGAGGGCAAAGATTTCCTCGGCCAGTGGGTCAAAACGATTGTTCCGAACCGACGGCCGAGTGCGCGGGGTGCTGGTGTCTCGCGCGGGAACTTCGGCGATGTTCATCATGAAACCAAACTAGCGTGAGCGCGGGGTGGGGTCAATTCGGCGGTCGGTGGTCGGAGAATGAATTTCATCCTCGCAACGAGCGCGTTTTTCTTGCTGCTCCCTCCGACTGCCCGTACTGTGCGCGCCTGTCGCATGAGTGAAATCCTGGTTATTGGTCATCGCAATCCGGACACGGACGCCATTTGTTCGGCGGTCGGCTACGCGGAGTTCAAACGCCGCACCGGCCTGCCCGAGGCCGTGGCCGCCCGCTGTGGCGACACGAACGACCGGATTGACTTTGTGTTGAGCACCTTCGGGGTGCCGGCGCCGAAGTTTGTGGCCGACGTTTCTCCCAAGGTGCGCGACGTGATGCAGACGCGCATCCTGAGCGTAACCCCGGAGGCAACCGCCGCGGACGCGCTCAGTTTGATGGATGAGCGGAACATTCGCATCCTGCCGGTCCTGGGCGATGGGCAACGGTGTTGCGGGCTGTTGTCGCTTTTCAAGCTGAGCAAGTTTCTCTTTCCCAGCGCCAATCGTCTGGTGGATTCGCGACGCGTGCTGTCCTCGCTTACGAACCTGGCCCGGACGTTGCACGGCGAATTGCTGGTGGCGCACGAACCTGACGGCGAGGAGGATTTGACCTTGATGATCGGGGCCATGAGTCTGGAATCCTTTGCCGAGCGGCTCGATACTTTTCCCCGGGAAAAACTTGCGGTCGTGGTTGGCGATCGGTGGGACATTCAGAATCTGGCCATTCGCGAAGGTGTGCGGGCGGTGATTGTGACCGGCGGATTAAAGGTGGAAGCCAAAACCATCGAAGCCGCCCGGCGCAAGCAGGTCAGCCTGATCACCTCGCCTCACGACACCGCCACCACCGCCTCGTTTTGTCGCGCGGCGGTGGCGGTGCGCCACGTGTTGAACGAGGAGTTCCTGTGCTTTCGTGAACACGCGCCATTGGCGGTGGTGCGCGATGAGGCGACGTCGTCCGGCTTCCAGATTTTTCCCGTGCTGGATGCGCAGGGACAGACGGTTGGCATCCTCTCGAAATCGGACTTTCTCAAGACCGTGACCCGCAAATTGATTCTGGTGGATCACAACGAACTGTCGCAAGCGGTGCAGGGGGCGGACGAAGTGGAAATCATCGAGATCATTGACCATCATCGCATCGGCGCGCTGACGACGCATCAGCCCATTCTTTTTCGCAACGAACCGGTGGGTTCGACCAGCACGATTGTGGCGGATTGCTTTTTCCGGCAGCAGGTGGAACTGCCGCCGCCCATTGCCGGATTGCTGCTGGCCGGTCTGGTTTCCGATACGCTGAATCTCACCTCGCCCACGACAACTCCCCGTGACGCCGAGGTGTTGCGGAAGCTTGAGCAAATCTCTGCGGTCAACGCGCGTGAATTTACGGACAAGCTCTTCGCCTCCGGCTCATTGCTCACGCTCAAGGCGGCGCCGACGGCCATCACCACGGATTGCAAGGAGTACACCGAAGGCCCGGCAAAGTTCAGCGTGGCGCAGATCGAGGAAATCGGCTTCGGCCAGTTCTGGAAACGCAAGGTCGAGTTGCTGGCGGCTTTGGAGGAGTATTGCCGGCAGCGACGGTATTTGTTTTCGGCGTTGTTGGTTACCGATGTGACCACGCAGAATTCGTTGCTGGTGATGGCCGGTAACGGTGACTTCATCACGCAGATTGATTACCCCCGGGTGGAGCCCGGAATTTTTGAATTACGGGATGTCGTCTCGCGCAAGAAGCAATTGCTCCCGTACCTGACCCATAGTCTTCGACAATTTCGTCCGTAAACTCCGGCTTCCGGCAGGCCGGGAAACCCGCCCGGCGGGAGGTCGCCCGTGGCACATTTCGTGCGCTTGGACGGGAAGCTCGTACCGGTTGAAGTTGGACCAAGGACTTCGCCTCCGAGCCTGACGTATGATTATCACACAAATGAAACGCAACCGCCAAGTCGCGGCATGGTGTCTGGCTTTGACGCTCTGGATCGGGCTGGCCGGCCCGGCGGTTTGGGCGATGGACGTGCGCCTGCCCACGCTCAAAAGCGGGACAGATTCATTTACAAATGTGACAGTGTACGACAAGTCCGAGACGGATATTTTCATCCGGCACTCCCGCGGATTCGGCAACGTAAAAATCAGCAGTCTCGACGACGCAACCCAAATTCTCCTGGGTTTTAAGGCAGCTCCCACGGTCGTCGAAGCCGCCTCCGCCGATTCCAGCAGCTCCGCCGCCGTGCAAAAGATGCGGACCAGTCTGGCGGCGGCGCACGTGAAACTTCCGTCCGAGTCGGAACTGCTCAAGCTCGCTTCCCAGTATCGGCTGACTCCGAATCAGTTGATGATCGTGGCGGCACTGGTGGCGTTGGCCTATCTGTTATATTGCTCCTGCCTGAAGCGAATCTGCCTCAATGCCGGAAGTCAACCTGGCTTTCTGGTCTGGCTGCCCATTCTGCAAATCTTCCCATTGCTTCGCGCCGCGCAGATGCCCGCCTGGTGGTTTGTGATTTTTCTCCTGCCAGTTCTGAACGTCCTCGCGCACATCTTGTGGTGCTTTCGTATCGTCAAGGCCTGCGGCAAGGGTAGCTTGGTGGCCGTGTTCCTGATCCTGCCGGTGACCAACGTCCTGGCTTTTCTGTACCTCGCCTTGTCCAAGGGTAATGAGTCATCGGAAGCAACCGGGGTCAAATTCGATGGCCGTACCGCCAGCTTGGCGGAGGCTTGACGTTCGGTTGGCCGCAGCCTCGGTGAACTCAGGCTAACTCAGAAAGCCGAACAACCTCGCGGTCTCCACCAGCGCGTAGGCCACCAGGCCGCTGGCCGGAATGGTCAGCACCCACGCCCAGAGAATCCGCTTCACCACGCTCAGTTTGACTGCGTTGAATCGTTTGGCGCAACCGACTCCCATGATCGAAGTGGTAATGGCGTGCGTGGTGGACACCGGCATCCCGAAGTGTGCCGCCACGACGAGGACCGACGCGCCGGTTGCTTCCGCCGCAAAACCATGCACCGGTTGGAGCTTCACCATTTTGTGGCCGAGCGTCTTGATAATGCGCCAGCCGCCGGCCGCCGTGCCGGCCGCCATGGTCAAAGCGCACAACACTTTTATCCAAACCGCGATGCCATCGGCGGGTGACAACTTCAAAAAATCGAGCCAGGCGGGCAGATGATCGAAGTCGCCCGCGCTGGTGGCGGCAACCAACGCCAGGGCGATGATGCCCATGGTCTTTTGGGCGTCGTTCGTGCCGTGGCTGAAGCCCATGTAGGCCGCGCTGAAAAGCTGGAGTTTGCCGAACACGCGGTTGACCGTCACCGGCCGCCAGTTGCGCAACAGATAGTAAAGCAATCCCATGATGAGGAAACCGCCGATGAAGCCGGCGATCGGCGAGGTGATCATGGGGACAATCACTTTCCACAGGACTCCTTTTCCATGCCACCAGTGATCTTGGCCGGGCACGGACCAGATGATCACGGACCAGGAGTTTTTCGCCGCCGCAACGCATGCCCCGCACAGCCCGCCCACCAGGGCGTGCGACGAACTGGAGGGAAGACCGAACCACCAGGTCAGAAGACTCCAGAGCACGGACGCAATCAGCGCACAGCAGACCACCGGCATCGTGGCCACGTTGGCATCCACCAACCCGGAAGCAATGGTGGTGGCGACGGCGCTGCCGAAAAATGCCCCGATCAGATTGGTCGCCGCCGCCAGGAGCACCGCCTGCCGGGGCGACAGCACTTTGGTCGAGACTACGGTGGCGATGGAGTTCGCCGTGTCGTGAAAGCCGTTGATGTAGGTGAACACCAGCGCCACCAGGATGACGGTCAGGATGAGAGTCATCGCGGAGGGATCAGGAGTTCTTCAGCACGATGTGCATCACCACGTTGCCAACGTCCCGGCAGCGATCCACCACTTTCTCGATGAGCTCGTAGAGATCGCGAATAACCATGACACGCAGCGCCTCGTGCTTGCCGCTGTAAAGGTCGCGGAGCAATTCGTTCATGAATTTGTCCGCCTCGCCTTCGACGTATTGCAATTTGTCGTTGATTTCCTTGATCTTCTCCAGGTCCTGCATGGCGTGAAGCTGCTTCATCATCGCCAGCACGGCGTCGGTGGCGGTGGCCATCATGTCGGCTTGCCGGGAAAGATCCACCCCGTCCAGGTGCTTGCCCGCCAACACCAGACGTTCGGCCAGCTTTTCGGCGCTCTTGGGGATTTTGTAGAGCCCGCGCGCCAGGTCCTCGATGTCTTCGCGCTCCAACCCGGTGATGAACGTCCTGACCAGTTGTTCGCTGATCTGCTCGGAAATTCGTTTCTCCTTGCGGCGCGCCAGCACCAGATCATCGAGGTTTTTGGTGGCCTGCGGCGACTTCATCATCTCGATAACCAGCCGGACACTTTCGTGCGATTCCTGCGCAGCGGCAATGAGGAGATCGTTAAATTTGTCGCCCTTGCCGAAGAGTTGCTGAAGTGAAAACATGCCGCGCACAGTAGGCGCAAAATGCGTCCTAAAGTCCATCAAATTTCCGTTTGTCGGAACGGGCCGTGGCGCGGCGGGCCGGGTCACCGAGTCAGCGGTTCACCAACTGGCAGAGGCTCGGGCAACGGCACGAATTCGCGGATTCTGTTCCACAGCGGCGTGAAATCCTTGTTCACGTCCCCGGAAAGACAATCAGTGATTTCGCCCACGGCCTCGGGATACTTATCAATGATCTTCTTGAACGAAAATTCTGGATTGTAAAACGCAAAGATGAGCTTGCGCATGTTTTCGATTCCTTCGCGCAGAAAACGCGCGTAATCCGTAAATCGTTCCGGTGAAAAATCCTCTGCGACGATGGCTTGATGAACGGCGTCACCCGCCAGGACTCCACTCTTAAGTGCCAGCATCACGCCACTGCTGAACACCGGATCCAGAAACGCGAAGGCGTCACCCACGAGCAACAAGCCGTGGCTGCCGCAATGGCGCGCATGGTGGGTGTACTCGCTGATGAGAAAGTAAGGACCGACTTGCTGACCCACGGACAGGTGATCCTTGATCCAGGCGTTCTGTTCAGTTTCGCGTTTGAAAATATGCTCCGGTTCGCGCACGCCATCGCGCGTCAGATACTTCCCCTCGGCCACCACGCCCACACTCACCATGTCGTTGTGCTGTGGGATATGCCAGAACCAGCCCTTTTCCGGCACGTACGCCACCGTGGTCGCTCCTTCATCCAGCCCCGGCTCGCGTTTCGAGCCTTTGTAATAAGTCCACACCGCAATTTTGTTCAACCCCGGGTCGCCTTGCCGCCAGCCATTACGGACCGCGCTGAACGCCTCCTTGCCCGTGCAATCCAGGGTGATGGGCGCGCGGAACCCGACCACGTCGCCCGACTGCTTCTGTGCGCGAACACCAACCACCCGGTCATTTTCGCGCAGCAACTCCTTGACGGTGATTTCTTCCAGGACACGCGCGCCTTTCTCCCGCGCGTTGTCCAGCAGCATCTGGTCAAATTCGGAACGGAGCACCTGCCAGGTTTGGGCAATGGTGTCGCGATCATAGCGGGAGAAAAAGTAGAAAGGCTCGCTGGCCTTGCCGTTCCGGGAAATGAACACCCCGCTGTACTTCTTCATGAAGGCGGACGACTTCATCTTCGGGATCATGCCGAGCCGATGCAGCGGTTGGTAGGTGAAGGGGATCAACGATTCGCCAATGTGGTACCGGGGAAATTTCTCACGCTCCAGGACGATGACTCGATGGCCGTATTCGGCAAGGATGGTGGCAACCGCTGAGCCTGCCGGGCCGCCGCCGATGACGATGGCGTCGAAATCGTTTTCGTTGGCTTTGACAGTCATGATGGTCGGATACGGTTTTCTACGATGGTTAATGCAACCCAAAGTGGACGTAAGTGACGGCGAATGGATTCAACCGGAAAGCCGGGCCAGCTTTCCACCGACCTCATCCAGCCAATCGCCGCCGGGCAAGGCATAGGGCCGGAAGGTTTCGGTCCAGCCTTGCTGGCCATTGAACAAAATGGCGCGATGCAGGCCGAGGTCGTTGGCGGCGGGAGATTCAATCAAACTGGCCGAATCATTCGCGCTCATCTGGAACACCACGCGCATTTCAAATTCGCTGAGCGCCTTGCGGCTCAGAAAGCGCATCACGTTGTTATAGGTGTCGCAGGTGGCGATGACGTGGAAGCCCAGGCTGGCGCCCTCGCAAATCAACTTGTTGAGTTGGAGGCCGGGATTCGCGCCGGCGTCGGGATCAAGGGAAAAACTCATCTCCTCGTCGAACCGCAGCTTCTTGTTGCGCTGCAAACCGTGGATGAACAGGAAGGTCTCCGGGCCGGCAGGAGTCGCTCCGTCGGCGCGTTGCTGTTGCTCGGTTGCCAGGGCAGCCATGACCGCTTCGATTTCGCCAGCTTGGACCAGTTTGACGCCATGCGGAATCAAGCGCGCGACCTGGGAGAGAAATCTCGATTCTGCCGAATCCGGGGCGCTGCAATCGAAGATCAAGAATTGCGCACCCGCCTTCGGAAGTTGAGTGGCCAGGGAGATGAGTGCGATACCCACCATGCCAAGGGCGGTTTCTTCGCGCTGGCCAACGACCAGCAGGTGGTTGCCACTTTGGCGGCGGAAGATGACTTCGGTGGGGCCTTTGATGGAGTTAGGCGCGCCAAGCCAGGCGCGCGGGGCATGGGTTTGCGCAAGTGAGTCAGCTTCGAGCAACGAACGCAGCACGGGATTGTCGCGAATGTTCGCCGGTGCGTTGCCTTCAAAAATAATCGGCTCGCGCGCGGCCGTAGTCGCCGGCGTGAGGAGGCGGTTACGAGCGCTTACTTTGTCGAGCCATTCGTCGCGCACCTGGTCCGGCAACCACACGACCTGAAACGGGCTGTTGCCCTGGATGGTCCCGCCGTCGTCGTTGTAAATCGCCTCGCCCGGTCGCGATAGCAGACGCGGGGCGGGATTGTCCTCGTTCATGATGAGGTAGGCATCGGCCTCGTTGCATTGCAGCGCGATGCGGACGACCATCTGGCCGATGGTGGCGCGCGCCAATGTGTAAGCGCCGCCGAGCGTTTGCGACCCGAGCAGCACGTGAATGCCGAACGCGCGGCCCTGGCGCACGATGCGATCCAGTAACAGGGCAGCCCCCTGCGATACGCGGTCGTCCTCGACAAACAATTCCTGGAACTCGTCAATCAACAACAACACCCGCGGCATCGCCGTGGCCGCGACGCCCTCGTCGCGAAATTCACCTTCGGCCGAAGGCGACGGGGGCGTCGCCGCCACGGCGGTCTTGTAGCCCGCAATATTCTGGGCGCCGAGCTTGCGGAACAAATCGCCGCGTCGCTTGAGTTCATCGTCCACGCGTTGCAATACGCTGAGGCCGAACTCACGGTCGCTCTCGATGGCGATGACGCGGGCGTGCGGCAGCTTGTGGGTGGCGTAGGTCTTGAACTCGACCCCCTTCTTGAAGTCCACGAGGTAGAATTCCACCTGCTCCGGGCTGCACCATAGCGAGAGGTTTGTGATGATGACGTGAAAGAGGGTGGATTTGCCGGAACCGGTTTTGCCGGCGACCAAACCGTGTTGGCGGGTGCCCTGACCCAGCGCCAGATACTGAAGCTTCGTGGCTCCGGTGCGGCCAATGGGCACGCGCAGTTCGGTCGTTGTCTCGAGCGACCAGAGTTCCTGGTCCTCCGGTGCCACCTCGGCGAACGGCATTTCCACGCGATAAGAATCAGTGCTGTCTTTGCCGATCTGTTGGAGTAGCTGCGTGGCAAGTTCCGCATCGGGCGGAGCGTCCAGCCCGAGCGAAGTGCCCTCCCACCGGGCGGCCGCCAACGCAAAGCCGTCGCCGTGCGGCACGATGCCAATCGCGTTCTTGCGTAGCTCTTCCGGCACGAATTCCACCGGCGCGGTCTTGCGCTGGTCCCAATGCAGCAGCAGATGCACACCGCAACGCGGACCGCTGGCGGCAATGCTGTGCAATCGCTTCACCGCCACCTCGCTGAAGTTCGTTGGAAAATCCGCGACGACGAGGAAATGATATTTCTCGGCGAGGCGGCCGGCCTGCTCGTTGTATTCCGCCAACGACTGGTATTCGTTGCGCAGATACATTTGCGTGACCTTCTCGATATGTTCGTTGAGGTCGGCAAGCCGCTGTTCAATCTGCGCTGTTTGCGTCCAGATGCGGCTGTTGATGAGGCGCTCCTCGAAATCGGCAAGGTGCATGATGCCGGCAAAGTTCTGACCCAGACCCACCGGATCAAAAATCGTGAACGCCAGCCGGCCGGGCGGCGCGCTGGTGAGCAGGCGCAAAATGAGATTGTTCAAGGCGCCGATGACGGCTTCCTGGCCGGACTGTTTCGTCTCGAACAGCACGGAGGCTTGTAGCGGCACGGAGAGGAGCAGGGGGACTTTGAGTTGCGCCGGGCCGGGCAATGCCAACGCGGTTGCTTTGAGCGCCACTTCACAGAATTTTTCCAGTGCGACGTCCAGCGACGCAAATTTGGCGGCATGTGCGAATTGGTCGGGCGTGCGGAAGCCGCGCCATAGTTCCGCCCGCCACGGCGGGAACACCCGGTCGGCCTGCTCGGCCGTACTTTGCAGTCTGGCCCAAGTGGGCAGCACCACGTCCTGCCATTGGGCGGCGATGGCTTGGCGGGTTCCGTCCCGCTCGGCGTTCAGGCGGGCGAGGTTTGCGGTGTGACCTGCTTCGAGCGCGTTGGCCGCGGCTTTGGCGCGGTCGTGCAGTTGGTTGACAAGTTCCTGATGCCGTTCGGTGGTTTGATTAAGCCAGAGCCGCTGACGTTCGTCGTTGGCGAGGCTGAGTTTGTGGGCCTGTTCAGTAAGGCGTTCGGTCCAGCCGGAGCGCAAAGTGCGCGCCTCGCCGCGCACCTGCTTCCAGTTGTCGTTGAGCAACTGGGTGGACGTCAGGTGGACGGAGAGAATGCGCTCGTTGTTGGCGTTGAAACTGGCGTCGGCTTTCTGCGCGCAAACCTCGGCCAGCCGGTGCGCGGTGTGCAGCGCAAGGGCGGCGGCCCTGGCGTGTGGAGTCACCAGCGCCTTGCTGACCAGGTAGAGGATGATCAGCCCAGCCAGGCTCGCACCCAGAATCAGCCACACGTTCGGCGGCACGGCCGACAGCGTGAACTGCCGCAGTTCCGGCACCAAAGCGAACGCGCCGAGTAGTAACAGCGGCACGCATAACCAGAGCCGGAAGAAGCGGAAGAAGACCGGCAGCACCTGCTTGTTGCAGTGAGTGAGTTCCTGGGCGGCCATGTCGCGCTGCCCGCGAAGCTGGTTGAGCAATTGCTGTTCATCCGGCTTCGGGTCCGGACCGGCCACGGTCGGTGGATTTGTGATCAGCCGGACGAGCGAACGATAACCGCCCAGGGTCGCACGGGCGCGGGTGGTGAGCCGGTCCAGCGCCGCGCGTTCATTGGCCAGTTCCTCCTGGAAGGTGGCGTGGTCGGTTTTGTTTTTTTGCGTCTCGGCTTCACGCGTGCGCTCGGCTTCCAGCAGGCCGCGCTGGTTCTCGAAGGTGAACTTGCCTTCCTCGGCTTCGATCTCCGCCAGTCGCGCCTTGCGCGCGTTGTCCAACGCCCGGGTAATCCGTGTCTGGCGCTGCGCGACGGAGGATTTGATCCGATCCTGCTGCGCGGTGAAGTCCAAGGTTGCGGTTTCCAATTCCGTGGCGGCGCGGGCGCGTTCGTTTGCCAGCCCCTGCTCGAACTGGGAGCGCAGCTTTTTGACACGAGTGGTGTAATCCCGCTCCGATTCGTCACTCCGCTGGACGGCGTCCCGGACGTTGTGCCGGAGGTGATCGAGTAACTCGAGTGTTTGGGAGACGCTCAGGAGTTCATTCACAGTCGCTGCGGATTTTGGCGAGGACTCGTTCAAGGGATTCAATGTGGTTGATCGTCTGATTGACGGCGGAAAATAGTTCCGCGAGGAAGCGTTGTTCAAACTCGCGGCTCTTGGTGTCGTTCCAATAGTGTTGGGTCTGTTCCCATTCGGCGCGCAGTTCGTTGGTCAGGCCGGCCAGCCGGTTTTGGCTTGCGCTCATGCGGTTGACGCTCCGGGCCGGCCGGTGGCTGGGTCGGTGACCGGAGGTGCTGGTTTCGCCGAAGTCGTGCCGCCGGGTGAGAGTTCGGCGTAGGCGGTCAGGGTCTTGGTCATTTCATTCAACCAAGCGACGGCCAGGCCAAGATCGTGGCCGAGCAGATGCCGGAGTTTTTCGACCTGCCGCGCCGGCGCGACGACCCGTTGCTCGAACTGGCGCTGCCACTGTTTGACGAGTTTCAACTTGTCCTCAGCCGCGCGGATGGCCTGTCGAGCTTTCTGGACGGCCGACTGCTGCGCGAAGGAGGCGTCGCGCAGGCCGGAGAGTTGGGCGCTGAACAATTCCTGTTGGGCCTGTTCGAGGTCGCGAGTGCAGCCGCGGATCTGGCTTTGCCAGAAGGTCGGCCGGTCGCTTTCCAACCAAACCCGGGCGCGGACGACGTCATCACTGGTTTCATCGAGCACACGGGCGGCCTTGTCGCGATAGACGAGTAGCCGGGCGCGGAAGTTTTCGATGGCTTCCAGCGAAGTGACCTTGGCGCCTTCGGACATGTCAGGGAGTTCCCAGTTTCCAGTGCCAAGCTCCGCGGAGGAAGCGGCCGGCACACGGATTTCGGCGATGGGTGCGGGGCGGCGCTTGAAATTTTGCGGCGCGGTAAAGGGAGGTTTTGCTCATGCGTGCGGAGTTCAATGTTGATCCAGGTATTCCTCGATGCGTTGCGCCTTGCGCAACAGGAATGGGGTGTGCTGGTTGGAGCTTTCGATGAATTTCTTGAGCACTTTCATCGTGTCGCGGAATTCCTCCGCGAACTTGGTGTGTTCCTGGTCCTGCCAGGTGTCGCCCAGCGCGGCAAAGCGTGCCTGCAGCATGGAGACGCGGTTCTGGGTTTCCAGGTTGAACCGTTTAAGCTCCTCCGCAAAGCGCCGGACTTCGCCGGGATCCATGATGGCCTGTGGCATATTGTTCCTCTCGGTTGTCGCGAAGGAAAACTAGCAGACTGCGCCGAGGGCTTCCAATCGAATTAAACCAAGCGTCGCTCAACTTTCGTCGCCCGGACAAAGCCGCCAAAAATTCGAGGCTGGAGGCCGGGCCCGCTCAGGAGTTCCTGACGGGCGGCAGAACCTCGACTATCTCACAGAGCGGCCGGCCGGTCAGATCACAGATCACCGCCTTGCGACCGTAGAGCGCGGCGGGCGCGGACAGGTCAAATTTTTCGCTCATCATCGCGTCGGACTCGACGCGCAGGAAGGCCTTGGCTTCGGTGCGATGTTTCACGCCGCAATCTTTCAGGATGCGCCCCAAGGGGACGCTTTCTTGCAGGATCAAATCCCGGGCCTCCTCCGGAAAGCGGCCGAGATAAATTTTGATCGCCCCGAACTCGACCGGCTGGTCGTCACGGTTCAGGCGCAAGACCACCTCGCGAAAATAGAAATCGCCGCGTTGCTCGCGCCGGATGATTTCCAGATGGATGTCCGATTTGTGAAACGCCTCGAGCGTGGGGGTCATGTCGTTGCGGTGCGCGAGCAGCGAACGGAACGGCTCCGGCACGGTTTCCGCCGGGATCATTTCCATGCGCGGCAACGGGAGTTTGGTGTGTGTGTAGAATTCGGAGAGCGGATACATGCTGGCCAGGGCGGCATCCGGAGTCCGAGCGGAAGTTTGAGAAGCGGGTTGGGTCACAAGTCACCTTTTACTCTGAGCTTTTGCAATTCACGCCGGAATTCATCGTTTCGCAAACCAATTTGCTCGACGGGAATCCGCTGGATACCAAGCGCAGTCAGGGCCGGGTCCATTCGCAACGCAAAATCCTTTGCGGAGGACTGGTCCGTAATGGGGGTCGTGAGGCTGCCGGTCGCGTTGGTGAAATTGTTTTCCTGGAGCAACATCTCCGGCGTCGCGTCCCAACCCACGTCCAGCCACTTGCCGATGCAGACGTTTCGCACCAGCACATTGCCCTCGGGAGGAACGCCCTTGAACGCTTCACCAGTAATGGCCGGACCCGCGGGCGGGCCGTAATAGCGATCGAGCGATTTCATTTCCGGATAGCGGGCGCGATAGAGGTCGAGCGGGACATCCGCGAGCCGCTTGCGCATCGTAACGTCCACCATCTGGTGCCAGACGGGCGACTTGTCCAGCCCACGGCCGTCCATGCGCACCGCCGGGTCACAATCCACAAACAAGTTGTTCTCGATCCGATGGTCGCGTCCACCGCCGATGAACATCGCCCAATGCACTTTGTAAAACACATTGCCGGAGACTTCCGTGCCGCTGACACAGTCGTCCATGTAAACACCCATGGAGCCCATGCCCACGCCGCCGGTGTGATGGATGAAGTTGTGACGGATTTTGTTCCCGCGAAAAGTGTAATCGCGTCCGGTGTATATCGCGCCGACGTCGCCCGTCTCCAAGGCGATATGATGAATCTCGTTGAACTCGATGAGGTGATCGTTGCCGGTGTAAAGGATGGCGCAATGCGGATGATCGTGAATGAGGTTGTGCGAGACGCGCAGGCCGACTCCGCCCAGCAACACTGCGGGCACGTAACACTTCGACCAGCGGCCCTGGCGCTGGAAGTGGCAGTTCTCCACGAAATGACCGCCGGGCGTGAGTGTCTGACGATCGCCACCACTCATGTCCACGCCGCCATCGCCGGTGTCCTCGAGGTCGCAGGCAGCCACGCCGTGGCCGAATCCGCCACTGATCACCACGCCGTTGTCGCCGATGTTGCGGATGAGACAGGCGGCGATTTGGTTGCTCGCACCGCCCTTGATCTCGACGGCGTTCGCGCGCGTGGCTTCAAGGATGAGGCCGCGAATGGTGATATTAGATGCGCCGGTTATTTTGATGAGAGGTTGGTCCAGCAGGGAGAGCAGAGTTTCGGGAATGGCCGTTCCGTCCGCGGGGCGCGCTGCCAAGGCAGTCGCGATTGGTCTGGGCGGCCAAAAATAAAGAACGCCAGTCTTGTGATCCAGGAACCACTCGCCGGCTTGATCGAGTTCCTCCAGCACATTCAGGAAGTAGATTCGCTGGTCCTTGCGAAAACCGTAATGCCCGTACGGCGGGGCGGTCTTCACGAGGCGTTGTTCAACATCGAGAGAGGCGACCTTCTCGTAGGAGTTCGCCCAGTCGTAGGCCCAATAACCATGCACCCACAGGTCGCTGGTGTCCCGCCAGCGGCGGGGCCGGTCGCCGGCGTAATAGAATCCGTTGGTCAGCGGGCCGAGTTGACCGCCGTGCTCGTCCTTCTCTCCGGCAGGATAGCCGGCGATCTTGGTGAACTCGCCTTCATTCGGCCAGCGGGCGAGGGTCATGGGGCGGTGATCGAAGAACAACTCGCAATGCGCCACGGAGGTGGGGCGGCCGAAGCCGCGCGACTTCATTTCACCGAACTCCGTGAGGCCAAGCGCGCGGAGGTTGAGTTGAACGACTTGACCGCGCGCCGGCGCGTCGAGGCGCGCGAGCACGCTCTGATCCGTGACCGGCTGAAAACCCGTGAGCTTGCGTCCGCCGAGCAGGCGCGCGGATTCGCCCTGGTAACTGCGCCACACCACGGGCGCAACGGGCGTGCCGGAATCCTCGGCGGAAAGTTCGAGCGCGTTGGTCCGAACGTAGTCGCCGCCGCGCAGCCAGAGGGTTAAACCACGACGGGGGATTTTGCCCTCGCGCTTCAATGTCCGCACCGCGTCGCGGGCGCGTTCCAGCGTGGCGAAAGGTTGTGCTTTGGTCCCGGCATTGGCGTCCGAACCGGAAGGCGCAATGTAGAAATCCGCTCGTGCCCAAGGTGAGCTGCCCAGCCCGGCCCAACAGGCAAGGCATAACACTGCGAGCTTAAGATTCCGTCGTCGGATGGGCCTGCTGGTTGTCTCCTTGTCCGAATGATTCATGCGGTGATTCAAAATGCAGACGGGCGAGATTCCCGTCCTGCGCTGCTCAAGCATATCGCCCCACGTTGTGTTCCGGCTTGAAGAATTCGTGGAGCAGCCGGTCAATTTGCAGCAAGCCGTCGCGCGTGACGCCGATGCGGTCGCCGCCGTTGGTCAGGTAGCCTCCGTCCTTGAGGGTGGCCAGCGGCGCGGCAAAGTGTTCGCGTGGGTCGTGGCCAAACTTCCGGGTGTAATGCTGGGCGCTCACGCTGCCGAGTTTCAGGCCGAGGATGAATTCCCGGATGTAGCGTTCGTCGGCCGAAGGTGTATAAGCGCGAAAGACCGGTTGTTTTCCGGCGTTCACGGCGTCCACGTAGGCCTGAAATTCGTGGTGGTTCTGGTAGTGCGCGCCGTTGAGATGACCGAAACTGGCCACGCCGATGGACAAAATATCCGCGCCAGAGAACAGCCCTTGCCGGTAGATGAACTTCACCTGCGCCGGGTCGCGCACGACGGTGGTGCTGCTCGTGACGGTGTAGCCGATTTTCTCAAACTCGCGATAGGCGTAATCCACCCAGCCGCGCTTGGTTTCCCAATCAGCCACGGGAGCGACGAGTTTGCCATCGGCCTTCATCTGTTGGTAGATGCCGGTGTTGAAGGGCACTTCCATCTGATAAATGGTCACCGAATCGGGCCGCAACGCCACCGCCTTGGCCACGGCTTCGCGCCATTTCTCGTCGGTCTCCTCAACCATGCCCGCGATGAGATCAATGTTTACCTGGGGAAAGCCAATCTCCCGCGCGTAATTGTAGGCGCGGACGATTTCCTTGGAACGATGGGCGCGCCCGTTGATTTCAAGGATGTGGTCGTCGAAGTGTTCGATGCCCAGCGAGAGTCTCGTCACGCCGAGGTCGCGGATGGCCTTCAGTTTGTGATCCGTGAGCGTGCCGGGTTCGGCCTCGAAGGTGACTTCCTCGACTTCATCCCACGACAGCAGGCGCTTCATGCCGTCGGTGAGAAATTTCAATTGGTCGGGCGACAGATAGCTCGGAGTGCCGCCACCAAAATAGACAAACCTGGGTTTGCGTCCACCGATGGCCGGTTTCCTGGCATAGACGGTCAACTCCTTGAGCAAGGCGTCGAGGTAGCCGCGGACTTCGGAGGAATCCTTGTCCGTGTAAACCTTGAAATAGCAGAAGTGACAGCGTTTGCGACAAAACGGAATATGAGTGTAAACCCCGAGAGGAGTCGAAGGCTCAGGATTGGGACCGGCGAGCGCGGCCTCGAATTGAGGGACGAACTCCGGTTGCCAGAAGGCGAAGGGCGGATAGTTGGCGACGAAATAATTGCCGGCGGTGGTTTCATGTCGCAGCGGCGGACCGGGCGACTTGGTTGGCGTGGCAGTGGCATTCATTACGGTCAATTCCTACTGGACGATAAATTTCTCCAGGTCTGCTTGCATGGCCTTCAGGTCGGGCAGATTAACATACATCATGTGTCCCGCCTGGTACTCGGTGAACGTGATGTTTTTGCGATACATGGGGTCGAGCTGCAGATGATCAATGCTGTAGCGAATCCCGTCAATCGGGCAGGCCAGGTCGCAGCGTCCACCCAGGATGTGAACGCGCAGATAGGGATTCTGGCTCATGGCCGAGGCGAGCCGGTCGGCTGCACTCGGGTAACTGTTGCGCGTGTCGAAATTCCAAGGCTGCACGCCCGCGAGGATTTCATACGGCAGATCGTCCTCGAACTTCAATTCCTCGCGCACATAGGCGTTCATCGCGGCGGAGAAGGGACCGAGGGTCGCGGCAAAAGATGGATCGAATTGCGGGAAACGACCGGCTGGATTCGCGTCCCGACCCGTGATGCGCGCGTCGTACCGGCCCAGGATCAAACCTTGATCGGCCAGCAGTTTCTTGCGGAAGGTGGAACTGTCCACCTGCAGGTCATTGTCCTCGATGACTTGGGCCGGCAATCCGGTGAGGCGGGCGAGTTTGGCGACGATCTTCTTGCGTTCGTCGGGCGGCAAAGCGGCCCCTTGCAACAGTGCGGACGGATATTCAGATTTCGTGAACGCGCGCGCTTCGGCGAGCGCTTTGGGCAAGTCGCCTTGCAAGTCTCGCGGCAATTTCTTGTGGAACTGCGCTGTGGCGGTGTAGGCCGGCAGAAAAACCAGCGACGGCAGTTCGTTGCCCGGCCCTTCGCGCAGCGTGGCGAAATCGAGCACCCCTGATACGAGGATCAGTCCATTCAGATACATGCCGTAGCGCGAATGGAGAAACTCCGCCAGCCCGGCGGCGCGGAAGACGCCGTAGCTCTCCCCGCACAAATACTTCGGTGATAGCCATCGCTCGTGGCGTGTCGTCCAGAGCCGGATGAAATCGCCGACGGATTCGACATCCGGGGACTGGCCGAAGAACTGGTCGGATTTTTCATCCTTGGCGGGCCGGCTGAAGCCGGTGGCCACGGGATCAATGAATACCAGGTCAGTGAACGGCAGGATGGAATAGTCGTTGTCCACGAGCTGAAACGGTGGCGGCGGTTGGGTGCCGTCGTCATTCATCCGCACCCGGCGCGGGCCAAGCGCGCCCAGGTGCAGCCAGACCGAGGACGAGCCGGGGCCGCCGTTGAACGAAAAAGTTACCGGCCGGGTGGCGGCGTTTGTTCTGTCGAGCCGCGTGTAGGCGATGTAAAAGACCGAGGCGCGCACCGTGCCATCCGCCTTGAGCAACGGGAGCATGCCGGTCTCGGTGCGGTAGCGCACGGATTCGCCGGCGATGGTCAGCGTGTTCGTGGTGAGAACCGGTTGGTGCGTTGAGTCAGGAATCGTTGCGGCGCGGGGTTTGGCGTCCTCTTTCTTGAGTTCGGATTTGGCGGTCGCCTCGGGCGCGTTGGTTTTGTTGCCGGCCTCGGCTTCAGCGGCGTGGGCTGCGCCGAGCCAGCCGAGCGAAAGGATCAACAGCCACCCGATTTTCGATAAAATAGTTGGTTTGTTCATTTGGCGCCGAAGCAATAGACGCTGCCATCGTCACTGCCGATCACAATTTTTCCGTCTGCGACGGCCGGTGAACTGTCAATCGGCTGGCCGATTTCGTAGGACCAGAGTTCTTTGCCATCCGTCAGGGACACGAGGTAAAGCCGGCCATCATCCGAACCGACCACGATTTTTTCGCCGCACACCACCGGCGAGCTGTCCACCTTACCCCGGGTGGCAAAAGTCCAGACGTTTGATCCGTCCGCGCGATTCACACAATGCAGCAGTTTGTCGCGTCCACCAAAGACCACCCGGTCCGTGGTGACGGCGGGCGAGGAGAAATAGGGAAACTGCCGGTCGCGAAACGCCCACACGTTTGAGCCAGATTTCAAGTCGGCGCACACAAACTGGTTGTCGTAGTGGCCAAAGTAGGCGCGGCCTCCGGTCAACGCCACCGAGGCGGCGATGGGCGCGCCGATTTCATTGCTGCCGGCGAGCTGGCCGTTGGCCAGGGCCAGGACGTAGAGCAGGCCGTCGCAACCGCCAAACACCGTCTGCCCGTTGGCGATGGCGGGCGAGCCATTGATGTAGTTGGCCGATTCGTAAACCCAGTTGCTCCGGCCCGTGGCAGCGTCGAGGCAGTGCAACTTGAAATCGTAGCTGCCCACGAGAATGTTCGTCCGGTCGCCGACGGTGAACCAGTTTGGCGCGCCCAGGATTTTGTCGCCCGTCGCGTACTTCCACGCCAGTTGGCCTGTGGCCGCATCCAGCGCGTAGAGGTTTGCGTCGCTCGAGCCAAAGTAAACTTTTCCATTCAGCACGAGCGGCGAGGACTCGATGGCTTCGCGATTGGTAAACGTCCAGATAGGTTTGCCACTGTTGAAGTCGAGCGCATAGAGCCGGCCATCATCCGATCCGACGAACACGCGCCCGTGGACAATGGCGGCGGAAGATTTCACCGGCCCCTGGGTCTTGAACGTCCAAAGCAGCGCCGGTTGCTCGGGCAGGCTGCCCGTCGCCACGCCCGTCAATGCCGGCGCGCCACGGAACATGGGCCAGTCTGCCGACGGCCCTTGCATCGCCGCGAAGGCCACTGCCTGCGACGCGATTAAACAAATGATGCTCGTTCGGTGCATGTGTAATCGTCCGGGAAGCGTATCACGGTTTTGCCGGCTTTGGCAAATCGGCAGCGCAAGCAGCGGTTTTTTTTCCGCGTCAATCACGATTGACTGTGGGATCGAGGCAACTCTTGGTCAACGTCATCCGATCGGCCAAGGCGGTTTCCCTTGACGTCGTGAAGCGGCCTCTGCCATCCTAGTGCCGGAATTCCACACGGCCAAACCTGATCCAGGATATATGAAACCGAGTACTGGTGCTTCCCTCAGTTCAACCCGAGTGCCCAAGTTGATCTTGCCCTGGCTGGTCGGCGCTTTGGTCTTGCTCGCCGAAGCGATTGCGCCCGCGCAAATCAATCTCTCCGGGACGAGTTACCAGCAAAACTTCGATGCCCTCGGCGCCGGGCTTCCGGTTGGCTGGTCGGTGCGCACCGGGGCGAGTGTGAATGGACTGGGAGCGGCAGCGACTTTCAACTCCGCCAAAGTGAGCTGGGGTACAGCCACCGGGCAATTCGCCAATTACGCGTCCACTTTCAATGCCGACAACAATGTGCCCGAATCCGCGACGTCTTCCGAACAGAGTGGCATTACCAACCGGTGTCTGGGAATCCGGCAGACTAGCTCCTTTGGCAATCCCGGCGCGGCCTTCGTTCTGCAAATCCAAAACACCATCGGTTTCAGCAACCTGACTTTTAGCGTGGATCTCAATATGTTAAGCCTGCAGGGCTATTCCACCACCTGGACCATTGACTACGCGATCGCAAACGATCCGCCGACCGAGTTCACTGCCTTGGGCACGTTCGCGGACCCGGGAGTCTTCGGCAGCAACCTGGTCACCTATGCGCTTGGGCCGGCCGCCGATGACCAGGCGCAGAGCGTCTGGATTCGCGTGGCCGCTTTGACGGGCGCCACCGGCAGCGGTTCCCGCGACACGTTCGGCATTGATAATTTTGTTCTGAACTATGACGGGCCGACCGCTGCCACCATCACCGTACAGCCGGTCAGCCGGACCAATGCACCGCTCACGACGGCGACCTTTGTTACCGCCGCCGCCGGCACACCACCGCTTTTTTATCAATGGTATAAAGATGGTGTGGAAATGGTGGACGGTGATGGCGTTGCCGGTGCCACCAACGACACGTTGGTCCTCAGTCCGATTCTGCACGCGTCCGCCGGCGATTATCAGGTGGTCGTCACCAATGCCTCGAACTCCGCGACCAGTTCCGTGGCGACCTTGACGGTGAGCGGATTCGTGATGAATCCGGTTGCGCCCACCAACACCCTGGCCGGAGTGCCGGTGAGTGTCACGGCCAGCTTCGACGAACTCCAGTCAGCCATCAGCTCGACGACCGGCAACTCGAGCAATCAATTCATTCTTCCGGATGCGAACATTGTCGCCACTACCGATGGGAATTCTGTTGCGGCCACCCTGACGCCGACGGCAGGGGTCAACGGCGTGACGCTGGTTTCACTCACGGCCACTGAGGGTGATTTTACCACGAATGTCGTCTTCCCGTTGTTGGTCGTGCCGCAGCCCGAGGTGGTGTTCAACGATCACTTCGATTATGCCGACGACACGGTTGCGGCCGCCTCGTATGGTCTCTGGCGCAATTTCAGCGGCAACCCCGCCAGCCCGATGATCGTCACCAACGGAGAACTGCGGGTCTCGCGCTCGTTCGATGAGGATGTGAGCGCGTTCCTGGTGGGCCAGCCTTTCAGCACCAACGCCGACGTGGTGCTGTTCAGTCGTTTTCAGGTTCGGTTCGTCACGCTCCCCACGGCCAATGGCAATTACTTCGCGTTTTTCAAAGGGGCGGCCAATTCCGAGTTCCGCGCCCGGGTCTGGGCTTCGACCGCGAACGCCGCGAACGCCGGCCAATTCCGTCTGGGGATTGGCAATGCCAACACTTCGACGGCGATCACGGCGCAATTTCCCCAGGATCTGGAACTGGGCACCAACTACACCGTCGTCACCAAACTCGTCGTCGCCGAGGGGCTTTCGACGCTTTGGATCAATCCCACCAGTGAGGCGGATCCCAGCGTTACGGCGGGGGATGCGGTCACCAACTACTTCAACATTGCCGCTTTTGCGTTTCGGCAGGACAGCAGCGAAGGCGTTATGCTGGTGGATGACCTGGTGGTCGGCACCACCTTTGCCTCGGTGCTCGGCAACGCAACGCCACCCACGCCCATCCCGCTCCAAATCCAGACCAGCGGCGGCGATGTTGTGCTCACCTGGAACAATCCCGCGTTCAATCTCCAGGCGGCGCCGTCACCCGCCGGCCCTTTTACCAACGTGCCCGGAGCGACCAGTCCGTTCACCACGCCAGTTTCTGAAAGCCAGTTCTATTTCCGTTTGGCGCATCCTTGATCACGTCCCGTCCGGTTGTCTGGGCGGGACCGTTCTCATTGCTTTTTTGTTTTAATCGAAGCCGGACTGCTCGCAAAATGCCCGGCAACGAGCCATGAAGCGCGCCATTTTTCTCGACCGTGACGGAACGCTGATCCGGGAAGCAAACTATTTGCGCGACCCGGCACAGGTCGAGGTCTTCAGTGACGCTCCGCTCGCGATGAGGCGATTGGCGGATGCGGGATTTCGGTTGTTCCTGGTCACCAACCAGTCTGGCGTCGGCCGGGGATACTTCACCTTGGAGGACGTGGATAGAGTAAACGCGCGCGTGCTCGAAGCCTTCAGTCCGCGCGGTGTCAGCTTTCAAAAAATCTACATTGCGCCCGAAGCGCCGGACCAACCCAGCCGGGGGCGGAAGCCATCGCCGCAGTTCTTGTTCGATGCCCGCGATGAATTCGGCATAGACCTTGCCAGCAGTTACCTGATTGGCGACAAGCTGATTGATCTCGAATGTGGTTGGAACGCCGGCGTCCGCGCCAGCATTCTCGTCCGCACCGGCTATGGCGCTGAAACCGAGCGAAAGCAACCGGATCAACTCGCGTGCGCCATCGTGGTGGATAATCTGACTCTGGCGGCGGAGTGGATTTTGAAACAGCCCGCCCCGTAGCCGCCGACGTGAGGAGGCGGACGTTGGCGTTGATCGGATTTCGTCATTGGCGATCCGCCATTCGGATTTGAACCTATGTGTGGAATTATTGGATACGTTGGTAAGAAGGCGGCTTCGCCGGTGCTGCTCGAAGGGCTGCGGCGTCTCGAGTATCGCGGCTACGACAGCGCGGGCCTGGCGCTCTTGCATGAAGCCAGCCTGCATGTGCGTAAGAAGCGCGGCAAGATTGAGGAGGGCATCGCGCGGGAACTGGCGGCCAATCCTGCTTCGGGCGACACCGGCATTGCCCACACGCGCTGGGCTACGCATGGTCCACCCTCCGACGAAAACTCCCATCCGCATCTCGATCAGTCCGGCACCATCGCCGTGGTTCACAACGGAGTCATTGAGAACTACGACCAACTCAAGCAGCGCCTGCTGAAGGCCGGTCATCAGTTCCGTTCGGCGACCGATACCGAGGTGCTCGCGCATTTGATCGGTGATCACTTTCATAAACAGCGCGGGCAGAAGTCCGATGTCAACCCGCTGACCCGGGCGGTTTGTGATGCGCTCCGGGAGGTCATCGGCACTTACGGTCTGGCGGTCATCTGCACGGAGCAGCCGGAGGTCATTGTCGGCGCGCGCCGCGGTTCGCCGCTCATCCTCGGCATTGGCGACGGCGAAAATTTTCTCACCAGCGATGCCAACGCCATCGTGGCCCACACGCGCCAGGTCGTGTTTCTCAACGACTACGACGTGGCCACGCTCACGCGCGAACGCTTCGACGTGGTCAATCTCGGCACCAACACGGCCACCGTGCAGATCAGCAAGCTGGAGTTCCAGGCGGAGGATTCGCAGCGCGGCGAGTTTCCTCACTTCATGCTCAAGGAAATCTTCGAGCAGCCGCGCACGGTGGAAAATGCCTTGCGCGGCCGCCTGGATCTCGAAGGCGCGACGGCCCGGTTCGGCGGCTTGAACCTGACGCCGGCGGAATTGCGCGCGATTGATCGGATCGTGATCGCGGCCAGCGGCACGAGCTGGCACGCGGCCCTGGTGGGTGAGTATTTGATCGAGGAACTGGCGCACCTGCCGGTCGAGGTCGAGTTCGCCCACGAGTTTTGCTACCGCAACTGTCCGTTGGAAAAGAACACCGTGCTGCTGGTTATCTCGCAGTCCGGCGAGACCGCGGACACCCTCATGGCGTTGCGCGAGGCCAAGCGTCGCGGGCACAAGGCGCTGGCCATCGTCAACGTGGTCGGCAGCACCATCGCGCGTGAATCCGATGGCGGCATCTACATGCACGCCGGACCGGAGATCGGCGTGGCTTCCACCAAGACGTTTATTTCCACGCTGACGATTCTCACGCTGCTGGGGGTTCATCTGGGTCGGATGCGAATGTTGTCGGCTGGCCGCGCGACGGAAATTCTCAAGGCGCTGGAAGCCGTGCCGAAGCAGATTGGATCACTGCTCAATCAGAACGAGGCGATCAGGAGGGTGGCGCTGAAGTACTCGCAAGCGGAGGATTTCTTTTTCCTGTCGCGCGGTTACACGTTCCCGGCGGCGCTCGAAGGCGCGCTCAAGCTCAAGGAGATTTCCTATATCCACGCGGAAGGTTATTCCGCCGCCGAGATGAAACACGGTCCGATTGCGTTGATTGACGAGCAGACGCCGACCGTTTTCCTCGTGCCCAAGGATTCGATGTATGACAAGACGATGGCGAACCTGGCCATGATCCGTGCGCGCAAAGGTCCGGTCATTGCCGTGGCGACGGAAGGCGACTCCGAGATCCGCCAGGTTGCTGACGACGTGATTTACGTGCCGAAGACCATCGAGCCGCTCTATCCAATCCTGACCAGTGTGCCGCTGCAACTTTTCGCCTACCACATTGCCGTGGCGCGCGGCTGCGATGTGGACAAGCCGCGCAATCTCGCCAAGAGCGTCACCGTCCAGTAGCCACCGACGTAAGGAGGTGTAAAGCGAAGCAGGCGATCGTTGTCTGCCTCCGCCGGTCGGCGGCTACCGTTCAATTGCAGTCAGGGCCTCACCAGTAGATCTCCCCGGAAATATCAGTAATAAACCCGAGGGACGAACCCCGGGTACTGGAGTAGCATCTCCGCTTCGTCTGGATGGATTTTGATGCGGGTTCGCTGCCGTTATGGCGTGTCCGATGTCCTCCGAACTCGAATGGATTCCGTCATCCTCAACTCCACTTTGATCCGGCGTGCGTCGTGCGCGGGTGTCGGCTGGGTACTAATCGGCCTCCTGCTGGTGGCGGGTGGGAGAATACTGCGGGCGGAATGTCTGCCAAGTCCCCGCGGTTTGGTGGGTTGGTGGCCGGGGGATGCGAATGCCAGCAATGTGCTCGGCACCAACCGCGGCGTGTTGTTCGGAAATGTGACGACTGTTCCAGGGATGGTGGACGAGGCGTTTCATTTCGACGGCACGAACAGTTTTATTTCGGTGCCAGACTCAAGCGCGCTCAAGCCGACCAATCTTACGCTTGAGGCGTGGGTGCGCTTTGACGATTTGGACTCAGAGGGGAATGCACCGGAAGACCGACAATTCATCGTCTTCAAACAAGGCCAGCTTAGCGTGAGCAATGCGGCGGGTTTCGATCTGAGCAAGGTTAGCGTGGGAGGGGCCAATTTGTTCACGTTCCGTGCGACTTCGGCTTTGGGCGAGTCGGTGGTCGTGGATTCCACCACGCCGCTGGCAACCAATGTGTGGTATCACGTCGCAGGGGTGCGGGATGTGGATTTTTTGAGAATTTACGTCAACGGCCAACTGGAAAATCAGGCTGGCGTCAGCGCCCCACTGAATTACGGCGATCTGCCGATGTACTTTGGTAGTTCCGGTCAACCTCTGTGGGATCGCAAGCTCAAGGGCGATCTGGACGAAGTGACGCTTTATGACCGCTCGTTGTCGGCGAACGAAATCGCTGCCATTTATGAAGCCGGAACCTCGGGAAAATGCCGGGAGGTGATCATCACTTCCCCGCCCCGGAGCCAGGAGGCGGTGGCCGGCGGTGACGTGGGCTTTGAGGTTGTGGCGACCGGATTTGGCGGGTTGGAATATCGCTGGTTGTTCAACGGCGGTGCGATTGCCGGGGCCACCAACTCCGTACTGGCGTTGACCAATGTTCAACCGGTGGCGGCGGGAATCTACGAAGTGGTCGTGGAGAACATTTTGGGCCGTGCGACGAGTGCGCCGCCAGCGATCCTCACGGTGAATCCGGCAACCGTCTCGCCGCCGATCATTAGCAATCCGCCCGCGAGCCAGGTCGGGTTGGTCGGTTCGGATGTGGATTTTGCGGTGGTCGCGAGTGGTGAATTTCCATTGTCCTTCCAGTGGCGGCGGAATGGCTTGCCGTTGGTTGGCGCAACCAATGACCTGCTTGCCTTGCGGGCGGTGACGGTCGGAGCGGCGGGTGACTATGATGTGGTGGTAAGCAACCTGGCAGGCTCGACGACAAGTGCGCCACCCGCGCGGCTAACCGTCATTCCCGCGGTTGATTCCCAGCCACCAACGATCCTCACCCAACCCCTCAGTCAGACGGTGGGCTACGGGGCGTCGGCCACTCTTGCGGCGACGGTCAGAGGTTCGCCCGGCCTCAGCTTCCAATGGAGGAAGGATGGATTGTCCTTGGTGGATGCCACCAATGCCGCACTGTCCTTTTTGAACGTGACGACGAACGATATGGGAAACTATGACCTGGTGGCGGCGAATGTGGCCGGTGCGGCGACCAGCGCGGTGGCCACCTTAAGTGTGAAATTGATCGTGGACCCGGAGTTGGAGCAGGTGTTAGCCTGCGCGATTGGTCGCCTGCCGGGCCAGCTTGGAATCGCGGACCTGGCAGCGATCACCAATCTGTCGGTGCGCGCGCGTGGTGTCACAAACCTGGCGGGACTGGAGTTTGCCACTAATCTGGTTGCATTGGACGCGAGCGAGAATCGGATCAGCGACCTCACGCCGCTGCGGGGTTTGGTGGAATTGACCTCGTTGGCTCTGGATGGTAACCGCGCGGAATTGAGCACATTGGATCCGCTGACCAACCTGACGAGGTTGAACTGGCTAACCTTGGGGCAGATCAATGTTGAATCCTACGCACCCTTGGCGGTGCTGACCAACCTGGTCAGCCTCGATGTGAACCATGGCAGCGTGGTCATTCCGGATTTCCTGGCGACGCTCACGCGGCTGAAATCGCTGAGCCTGGCTCAAAACAACCTTTCGAGTTTAGCGCCGCTGTCGGGCCTGACAAACTTGATCCGGCTCGACCTCCGTTGGAATCGCGGCATTGCCGATTATGCGCCCTTGACCGTGGGAGCAACCAATCTGGAGAGTTTGTATCTGGAGGGAAATTCGATTAGCAATCTGGTTTCGTTGCAAAGTCTGCAACGCTTGTCGCTTTTGAATCTGGCGGACAATCAACTCACCGCCGTACCCGCATTGGAAGGTTTGCCGAACCTGAACTACCTGGTGTTGAGCCGCAACCCGGTCACGGATTTCGCGCCCCTGGCGAGTTTGACCAATCTGGCGTTCCTCGAACTCGCGGGCAATTCCATCAGCAACGTGGCGTTTCTTGCGCCGATGACGCGGTTGCAGTACGCGGACCTGGCCTACAATCATGTGACCAATCTCGCGCCCATCAACCGATTGAAAAATCTCGCGGGACTCGTGCTGACCGGCAACCCGATCAGGAATTACGCTGTGCTGGCGAAACTGCCTAGCTTAATTAATCTCTGGATGCAGGGCTGTTCCATCACGAACGCGGATTTCGTCCGGGAACTGCCGGGGTTGCGCCATTTGAACCTGGATGACAATTACATCTCCAACCTGGCACCCGTGCTTACCTTGACGAATTTGACGGGCTTGGGAGTAAGCCGCAACCCGGCGGTGGACCTCGTGCCACTAACAGGCCTGACCAACCTGACCAGCTTGCGCCTGGAAGGAGATTTCCTCACGGATGTAAGCGCATTGACAAATCTGGTCCGGCTTTCTTACCTCAGCCTGAATCAAAACCGGCTCACCAATGCCGCGCCACTGGCTGGCTTGACCAATTTGCACCATCACTACCTTCGACAAAACCGGCTGCGCGATATTTCATATCTGGCGCAAGTGCCGGGCTTGCAAGCGGCAGACGTTAGCTTGAATTTGCTCGAGCTGACGCACGACTCCGGGGCGACCACCCTGATTGACGACCTCTATTGTCGCACCGCCGCGTGCGTATGCGGCTCGCGGGATGGACTCGCGGCGGAGCGGAGTTTGACGCTGAACTATTCGCCACAGCAATCGCCACCCACGATCACTGCGCCGGCACGTTGGTTCCTGCCGATGAATACCCCGGCGACTTTGTCCTTTACCACAGCCTACGAGTTGTTGCCGGAGGATCGCTTGACGGTGAGCGGCGACTCTTCGGCGGGAGATGTGGTCTCCAGTGACAGCCTGGGCTTCGCCGGAAGCGGCTACTCTCGAACGGTGACTGTTGCGCCAGCTACCAACCGGACCGGCACCACGACCTTGACCCTGACCGTCATGAATGAAGCCGGGTTGAGCAGTCAGGCCCGCGTGGCTGTCGAGGTATTGCTGCCGGTCAGCGTTACCAACATGTTCCCGCCCGCAGCCTCGCTCGATCCAGCCTTCGAGGATGCGTTGCGCCGGGCTTCCGGCAATGGGTTCGGAGAGCTCACCAGCGCGGACCTGCTCAACGTCTCGCGCTTGACCGCCGTTGAAACCGATCTGACCGGCTTTGCCGGCTGGCCCTGGCTGACCAACCTCACGAGCTTGTATTTGGAGGGCGAGACGATCAACGATCTTGATTTCCTCACGAACTTGACCCGGCTCGAGAGCCTGGTTATCGCGAATACGGCCGTCACGGATTTTTCACCCGTGGGGTCGCTGACGGACCTGACTGCGCTCACCCTTTCCGGCGGGACCATCAGCAATCTTTCCTTCCTGGCCACCTGCACGCGGTTAAGTTCCTTGAATCTGAGCCAGACGCGCGTGACGGATCTCTCCCCGTTGATCGTGTTGACCAATCTGGTTTCCGTGGACGCCGCCCGCAATTCCGTGACCAACCTGCTGGCCCTGGCCGCCCTGCCGTTGTTGACGGAGGCGGACGTGCGCTTGAATTTGTTGGATCTGGGCGCGGATTCGCCCACTGTGGCGGCGATCGCCAGTTTGCAAGCGCGCAATGTCGCAGTGGCTGTGCTGCCGCAACGAGCGCCGCCCGAATTTCAAATGGCGGCCGAATGGTTCGTCGCGGCTGGCCGGACGTCTGTGCTCCCATTTGAACTGAGCGAGAATGGCGATCGCTTGCCGGGGCCGGTTATGTTGAACGCCATCTCCGCGAATCAACTAGTTTTAGCGGACGCAAACTTGAAAGTCGGCTCCGATATCAACAGTTTTCAATGGGCTCTGGCTATCACCCCGGCTGACAACCGTGCGGGCAAAGCAGAGATTCTGCTCACGGCGGTCAACGATGTCGGATTGGCTTCCACGCAAGCCATCGCGGTGACCGTTTCCACTCCACAAGCTTTGAACGATCAATTTTTTGGCATGAGCGATGTGGCGTTGCGAATGAGTGGTGATGCCGACTGGTTCGGGCAGGCTGCCCGGCCGTTCCGAGGGTATCCGGCCGCGCAAAGCCCGGGTTTGCGTGATGGTGAAACCTCGGCGTTGGAGTCGGAACTGATTGGTCCGGGGACCCTGCGGTTCTGGTGGAAGATCAGTTCGGAAGCCGACTATGACTGGCTCGTATTTGAATCAGCCTTGGAGACCAACCAGATTTCGGGAGAAGTGGACTGGCAGGAACAATCCATACCCATTGCGCCGCGCACCCAAGCCGTCCGCTGGTACTATGCCAAGGATGGCGCCGTGGCCGAAGGCACAGACACCGCGTGGCTCGCGCATGTGATGTTCACCCCGGCTACCTGGCTCGATCTCACCGGCGCTCCGACCAATCAACTGTGCCAGTTCAACCTGTACGGCGTGCCCGGCCAGACCTACGAATTGCAAGTCTCCACCAATCTGGTTGACTGGGGGGTTCTCCGGAGCCTTGAATGCACCAACCGCATCACTCCCTTCATTTGCGAAATTGGCATCGGCGCGGCCCAGTACTATCGTGCTCGCGCCGTCGTTTCCAGTCCTCGACTGGTCATCGCGGCGCAGTTTAATCACGGCTTGGAGCTTTCCTGGTCCGGCCTCGGCGTGCTTCAGAGCGCTCCGACTCTGGAGGGGCCGTGGGAAACCATCGGCGGCCACAGCCCCGTTTACGTCTCCACCACTTTCGTTCCGGCCCAGTATTTCCGGGTCCAAGTCACCGACCCGTGAGGTGCATCGCTTCGTCTGCGTTGGTCTGTGGCAGGATTGGAGGTCCGTTTCAGCTCGATTTGTTTCCTTCGAGTTCCCTGGCCCACTTGCGGCGAAACCAGACGGGGATGAAGCCGAAGACGCCGAACGAGCAGTCAATCAGCCGCCACCAGAGCGGGACGCCGCGCAAAGCTCCAAACGCGAGCGCGCAGGGGATTACCAACACACAGGCGATCAAGCCGAAGTCAAACAGCCAGCGATTTCGCACCGGATCGCGCAGCGCACCCACGAACGCAATCGCGATGACAAAGTGGCCAAACGCCAACCAGTCCGTGGCGTAGAAGAGAAAGGGAAACTTCGCCTCCGTTTCCTGCAAGCCCCGATGAACTTCTCCCAACCAGACCCCCACGACTGGCGTCTGCCCCTGGCGTTCGTTTTCCAACGCGCCGGTAATTTTTGCCAACATACCCACCTCCCAGCGCAACGGGATCGCCGTCAGGCCACTGAACAGCAGGCCGAGGATGAAAATCCACGTCAGGAGTTTGATCCGGCGGCGCAGCAGCGATTCGCGATTCATGCGGGCGTGGGGGTGGAGGTTATTGTGTTCGTGGTCGAAGCCAGTTGATCGTGCCTGGGCATGTGGGTGAGCGCATAGAGCATCACGTAGGCGATGAACAGGAACGTGGCAAAAATCACCAGGAAGGCGACCTCGCCCTGGTGCGTGTGTTGCCCGGTCGCCACCGCGCTGATGCCCTGATACAGTTGGGCTGGTTTGGCGACGACATCCCAACTGTTGAAGCGCAGGAAGCGTCCCAGATAAATTCCGAAACTGCACAGCCCGGCGGCTGCGGCGACAAACCCCCAGCCCGCCACCCGTCCCAACATTCGTGTTACCACGGCGTGCATGATGTAGAGCGAGACGAAACCCAGTATCAAACCGGTGAAGGCGCAAGACAACACGACCGCAAGATCCACCCAAAAATGGTTGAAGTAGCGGTTCGTGAGGTGGATGAGGTCGGTGAAAATGTACGGGGCGTTGGGGAAGAACAGCAACCACGCGGCGCCGAGCCCGAGGAAGCGCCAGCCCGGGCGTCCGCCTTCGCGATAGTGTTCCCGCGCCAGCAGCGCGAACACCAGCGGCAGCCAGGCGAGGAATAGATTCCAAACCAGAAAGCCGTAACGGATGTTGCCCGTCAGAGCGATCCGACCCAGCACCACGGCCACGCACACGACGGAGGCAAAGCTCATGGCGACCACCGGCATGATAGTTTCACGTTTGAACAGCAGCTTCAGCAATTGCATAACATTTCTTCCCGCACGGCTCATCATTCAGGTCCGGGCGTCACACCGCCAGCCAGTCGTGCGCCCCTGCGGATGGGTTGCGTTCAAGTGGCTTCAATCGTATCGGGCGACATTGCCCGGCGCGGAACGCGCGCCCAAAGTTCCTGCACCACCGGGGCGCTTAACAACGCCAGCGCCCCAAGGAACAAAGGCCAGTTGAAGCGCACGGGCAGCAAATTACGCAACGCCTCCAGGCCCTCTCCGTTGATCCGCAAGGCATCTGCCATGAAGACGTATAGTGCCAGCGCCGCGCCGATGAAAGTCAAACTCCACACCCGGCCATTCGACAGCGCCGGAGGGTGAATGCGTTCAAACTGGGTGACCAATGTTCCCCACAGGATCATCAAAGCCGCGATCAGCACCGGGGCAATGACGGGGCCCCACCACGGCAGTGGAATGAGAAACAGGATGTCCCAATCCAGCAGCGAACGCGGCCAGTCGCACATGACCTTGAGAAAAACGTAGTAGAAAATGTCCCACACGCCGAACGCCAGGACCGCATAACCCCAGCGGGCCCGCCAACTCCTTCCGGCCAGCACACCGACGGTGAACAGCATCACCATCGTGGCGAATTCGCGGGCGAACTCGATTGGCCCAAAGCCGCCAATGATGGGCAGCGGATAGGCTTGGTAGGGGATGATGCGGTCAATGTGCGTTCGCAAATAGAACACCACGGCGGATTCGACCCAGGCGAACGCGATGGCGAAGGCGACGACGGTTAACCAACGCCAACAGGATTCCAAGTTTCCGTTTTTTTGCATAAATTCACGGTTTGGTTCGAAACCGGCGTCGCAAGAGGCAGAGCAATAATCCAATTCCAGCAGTTCCAGCAATACACAAAAATCCTCCTCCCCATATCCATCGGACCATTATTGGAAAGTTGTGACTTGCCCCGGCAAAGTTTCCCGCGACATCGTCACCGAAATCATGTCGCAAGCCGGGAGGCGGGATGATTGCGATCAAGAGACATTCGGCTGCTCCGATTCGCAGCGCCCATTTAAGAGGACACCAATTTGGCGACCTGACCAATAAGCTCAATAAGAACGGCAGGTAAACCGGGAGATAGAAGACGGCAAAATAGATTGCCGCAAAAATGTAGAGCACAACAATCATTTGAATTCGCAGGTTGGCTTCGCCCAGAGCGCGACAAGGCGGGCGGGTTTCGAGGTTCGTCGAAGCGAACGAACAAAGCGCGTAAGTTGCCGCGTCACTTCCGAGTAGAACTCGGCCCGTGAACCACCGATCACTTTCAAACACGGCGCGTGACTCGACCACAACACGGTGGCCGCGCCGTAGCCGCAAAGCAGAAATTGGATTCTCCAAAGCAAACCGCGCGGTCCCGGTCGTGGATTGCCGGAGGCCATGATGCGGTCGCGCTGGAAGGCCACATGCCCGGCCTCATCGCGGAGAATCAGTTCGCACATGGCCGCCAGCGGGCCGTCGGGCGAGTAATGTCGCAACAGGCGGTAGTAGGCCGTGCTGACCAGTTCGGTGAGCGTGAGTACCTGCAATTCAAAGCGCACGCCCAGCGCTCGACGGCACAGGCAGAACGCGGTGAAACTCCAATGCGAGGTGATGATGCGCCCATTGAATCGTTTGACGGCGCAACCGAGCAGTCGCGCGTGTTCTGCTTCCTCTCTGAACCACAAGTCCACGATGGTGCGCATTTCCGCCGTGCTGCTGCGAAAGCCCTCGGCGTCGTACGCGATGAGCGAGGCCGGTCCACCACCGTCGCCCAGGCGAAATTCCTCAATGGAGTGCAGCATGGGTGAAAGGACGTGGTTGGGTACGTTGACCGGCGCGTTCCAATCCGGCTCGGGACGGTTTTGGCGGTTGCGTTGGAAGTGGTCAATCCATTTGGCGTAGTTCATGGCATTTCTCCCTGGTTGAATTGTTGAGCTTGATGGCGATGGCGGTCAGAGATCGTTCGACGCCGGCGATGACCGTGTCCGGGGTGGAGGTTCCGGCCGTGATCCCAGCCGTGTCATTGGGGCGGAACCAAGTTTCGTGGAGGTCGGCAGCGGTTTGAACGTGATGCACGCGCGAACAATGGCGGGCGCACGATTCCACGAGTTCACGCGTGTTGTTGCTGTTCGCGCCCCCGATGACGATGACTACATCGCAATGCTGCGCCAGTTCGACGGCGGCGTGCTGGCGTTGCTTGGTCGGCTGGCAAACGGTATCCACGAAGCGCACTTCCGCTTGCGGGTGGCGTTCCCGGATCAACTGAACCAGCCGGCGGACGCGCTCGATGGGTTGCGTGGTCTGCGCCATGACGCCAAAGCGTGTCCGCGCCGGGAGATTTGCCACGTCCGATTCGGTGAGCACCACGTCAAACTCGCTGAGATCGCCGGTCAGGCCGCGCACTTCCACATGATCGCGCTTGCCCACGACGACCGGATGGAAGCCACTGGCGACGAGTTTGGCCAGCGCGCGATGCGCGACGTGAACGAGCGGGCAGGTGGCTTCCAGCACGTTCAAGCCGCGTTCGCGCGTCTGGCTTAAAACCCGTTCCGAGGTTCCGTGGGCGGTCACCATCACGGTTTTCGTCCGCACATTGTCGGGCTGCTGCTCAATCCCGATCCCTCGGGCGCGCAACTCACCCAGCACGGTTTCGTTGTGGACCAGGTCGCCGAGGATGGTCAGTGGTTGCTGCCGGGAGGTGTCGAGCGCCAGTTTGATGGCGTCGCGGACGCCGAAGCACATGCCGAGATGTTCTGCACGGATAATTTTCATACGACTTGTAAAAAAGTGACGTCAACTGCTGGCAAGGAACGCTGCGATGACGGATGTCCCCTTTCCATGAACCGGCCCCTCACCCTGCCCTCTCCCCATCGGATGGGGAGAGGGTGGCCGAAGGCCGGGTGAGGGGTCTTCGTGCGGTTCATGGCCTCGATGCGCGTCCAGTGTTGGAGGTGGAAGCTCCCCATGAACCTTCCCGCAGTAGCCGCCGAGGTAACGAGGCGGATGCTGTTGAACAGCGGTCTTTTCCGCCTCCTCACGTCGGCTACGGTTCTGGGATTCAAAGCGCAAAACTTGTTCGGGAGCATTCTCACCCTGTCCCTCTCCCCTTCAGAAGGGGAGAGGATGGCCATCAGCCCGGGTGAGGGGAACGCGTGTGTGCTGCCATTCATCAACTGAATACGGTTGAGCTTTGTAATACAAAGTGTGAGACTATGGTTGTGCATAAACGTTCAAAGGAATTCTTACGGAATGCTGGCGGAGGCGTAGTGGCGGCGACGCCCACGTCGCCACAGTTTGGTGGGCAGAGGCGACGGGGGCGTCGCTTCCACCCTGGGCCGACGAGGGATCGCGACTGGCGGCTGGCGCGTCGGCTTCACGGCTTGCTCCGGGTTTGCTGGAGAATTTGTTCCAGCAGGTCTATGTAGCCGGAGAAGGCCTTCTTGCCGGCGGCGGTGAGCGAGCAGGTGGTGAGCGGGCGATTGTTCGCGTAGGACTTGCTGATGGAAACGTAGCCGGACTCCTGGAGCGTGCGGATGTGCGTGGTGAGATTGCCATCCGTCATGTTCAGCGCGTCGCGCAACTCGGTGAACGCGAGTTCGGGCGTGGCCGCGAGCATGGACATGATGGCCAGCCGGCCTTTCTCGTGAATCACACGATCGAGCTGGAGAAAGGGTTCGGGGTTCACGATTCATTCCCACGCGATTCGGTGAAGTAGAGATAGATGCCGTAGGCGAGTTGAAGCAGACCGAACAATCCGCCCATGAGCCAATGCGCATCCTGCCAGGTGGCGTCGGGTTGGTCCTGCCGATGTGTTGCTATACCCCAAAAAAGAACTCCAAAGCCACCAGCTATGAACAGCCAGCCCAGCAGGCGCAATCCGCGCGAGGTGAAGAATCCGGCCGCGTGAAGCGCGCAGCCGTAGAGCACCGCCCAAATCGCCGCCAGGACAATCAACGCGCCACGGTCTTCCGCCATTCCGGTCGGTGGATCGGTAGCCGGTGATTGTGAGCAAATGATCAGAAACCAGATTCCGATCAGCAAACCCGCCGTCAGGCAAGGCAGCAGCGCCATGGCAACGCGGCGGGTGGGAGGAGACCAAAACGCCTCGGCGCTTTTGAGAGCTTGCCGGCGGACCAGCACAAGCGCTCCCACCAATCCCACCACGGCCACGCCGAGCCAGTAGCTGATGAACCTTGGTTCGGACGCGATGCGCAGGAACACTCCAAACAGAGCGGCGATGATTCCCGAGGCGCCCGCGAACGTCATCACCGGCGCCAACGCGCGGCGGTAGAGGGCCGAGCGTTCCATCAAAGTGCGGATGGTTTGAAGATTCTCAGCCGCCCAATTCGTTTCCATGGCAGTCACTTTGCATTACAAAGTGATGATGTCAAGCGCGATTTGTGGAGTGCGGTGACTTGTCACCGCTTTGTCTGCCTGACCGGCTTGTTGGTCGGGCAGAACCGCGTTGAGCGGTTCGTGCTTATCCGCACCTTCCGGGGTATTCGACGGCGACAAGTCACCTGCGGAAAGCGCGGACAAGTCCGCGCACTCCAAAGCCGGCAGCCCTCAGCTCCCGGCCTCAGGAGGCACTATCAACATCTTGCCGAGCACGGAGCGGGATCGAAGTTTGGCAAAGGCGGCCGGGGCATCGGCCAGCGAGTACGTGGAGTCAATGACCGGTTTGAGCTTTCCGGCGGCGGCCCAGTCGAGCGTGGCCTGGAGGTCGGTACGGTTGCGGCCGTAGCTGCCGATGAGCCGCTGCTGTTTCACGAAGAGCGGCCAAAGGTTGATCTGCACTTCGCGTCCGGCGGTCGCGCCACAGGTGACAATCGTTCCACCTCGGGCCAGGCAGTCAAAGCACTTGGTCAACACCTCGCCTCCAACGTGCTCGATGACCAGGTCCACACCGCGCTTGTTGGTGAGCTTGCGGATTTCGGCCGGCCAGTTCGCGTCGGTCGAGTCCACAACGAATTCCGCTCCCAGTTGCCGAGCCAGATTGCGTTTGGCATCGGTCGAGCCGGTGCTGATGACACGGGCGCCGAGTTGGTTCGTAATTTGGATGGCGGCTGAACCGACGCCGCTGGCGCCGCCCATGACCAGCACCCAGTCGCCGGGCTTTACCGTGGTGCGATTGGTGAGCATGTGCATGGCGGTGCTGCCGGCGAGCGTGAGGGCGGCGGAGGTGTTGAAATCAAGGTTGGCCGGCAGCCTAACCAGTGCGCGGGCCGGCACAACGACTTGTTCGGCAAATCCGCCATCGCAAGTGACGCCCAGCAATTCACCTTTGATGCAGATGGATTCGTCGCCGCGCTTGCAGAATTCACATTCGCCACAGGACAGATTAGATTGCACCCCGACCCGATCTCCGATTGTCCAATCACGCACGTCGCTTCCAAGCGAAAGAATTTCCCCGGCAACTTCGCCGCCTGGGGTGCGGGGTAGGGGAACGCGGAGTGGCAGTCCGGCGGATTCGAGCCAGAGATCGAGATGGTTCAATCCGCAAGCGCGAACTTGAACCACAACTTCGTTCGGACGAGGCCGCGGCTCGGGCAGATGGCGCAGTTCAAACTTTCCCGGTTGACCGTGGGCGACGAGCTGGAGCGCTTTCATGACGAAACACTACCCGAGCATCGGAAGAAGACGGAGTGAATTCTATCCGGCCAGCCGTGCCAAACTCAGTTGACAAGAAAGCTCGCTGGATTAGCCTGCAAACGTCGGCTGGGGTTGGCAACGAGGCCGAGATCATTGGCGGTAAGTAAGCACCTCGCCCCAGATGGGAGCCAACTGCGGCAGCCGTAACTGTGGATTGAGCTATGAAAAATTTGACCAAGAGAAGTTTCATTGTCGCGCTGGCCCTGGGCGTTTTGGTGTTTGCTGCAACACCCGCGCCGGCAGCCAAGCAGAAGTCTGAGGACGAATACATCGCGCTCCTGTCCTCGCCCAAGGAAAAGACCGTCATCAACGCCATGCAGGAAATGGAGCGGTATTACCCCACCAGCACCAAGTGTCAGGACGCCATCAAGCCGTTCCTGGCCGACAAGCGCAAACCCGTCGCGCGCAAAGCGGCCCGGGTGTTGGGGGTAATGAATGCGCCGGTGAGCGACGCCGATCTAAAACATATCACTGCGCTGCTCAAGGGGCCGGACAAATACGAAATCATTGATGGCCTGAAGGCCCTGCGCGGGCTTAAGGCACAAAGCACGATTCCGGAAATCGTTCCGTTGTTGAAGAACCCGGACAAGAACGTCATGCGCGATGCCTGCCGCACCTTGGCAGTGTTGGGCAACAAGAGTCTGGTCCCGGACATCAAACCTTTGCTGGAATATCCTGACCTGGCGGTGCAAAAAGATGCGGCGGATGCCATCGCCATTCTGAAGGAAAAATAGCACTACTCGCGCTTGCGACTCATTTTTCGCGGAGCATTCAACCTCGTTGAATGCTACGTTTGTGTTGGAACAGGCCAAGCAAAAGTTTCGCGTCGCCGGCCGCCGGGCCTGGACTCAGCGAAATAGGGAATCCACCACTGCGCCGGCGGCGGCTTCGAAGGCGCTCTCGAACAGACTGTGGCGGCGCGGCAAGTCATTCATCGCGTAGTCCATTGTCCGGGCGGTTCGGGCGGACTCCAACTGGCGTCGTTGTCGTTCGAGTTCCGCGATCTCATGCGCCCGGGCTTTTTCGATTCCGCCGGCCTGGATGAATTCCACGACCCGACGCAACTCATCCTTATCAAACCAGGTGCCGTGCGATCGGCAGACATCCACAATCACCGCCGAACATCGGGCGAAGTTCACTCGTTGCATCAAGGATCGGCAGACCGGACACGGCAGATAGGAGATTTTTTCCAGCGGCATGCTGGCCGACTTCGGGATCACCGCCGCCACACCAAGCACCGCCGCCTGTTCTTCCCGGTTGGTGCAGACGCGTTGCAAGGTTTCTGCATCCGCCCAAATGCCTTCGCAGCGCGCGCACTCCCGCAGGTCAGCCTGGCCAATGACAATCGCCCGGGTGTTGATGCGACAGCGCGGGCAATTCCGCACCGTCTTGGTATCCGCTTCGGTGCGATCCGCCCGCGCGCCGCAGTGCGAACAGTATTTGGCCCCGAGGAACATCATCCCGAAGCATTTTGGGCAAGCCACCGTTGCGAGGCGCGAATTGCAATGCGCGCAGCGCGTGGCTTCCGAGGACGCGGCCGCACCGCAGTTGGGACAATTGAGAGTCTGAGCTGCCATGCGGGGGAATCTTCCTTGGCGGTGGAAAATCCGCAAGCGCAGACTGGCGCCGGACGATTACATAATTGCCCGGAAATTATGCTTCACAGATTTGTCCACGCCGACGATGATGCGCCAACTTAACGAAAGGCAACTTATGGGTTTGATGGATTATCTGAAAACGCAATTCCTGGAAATCATCGAGTGGCAGGATGATTCGCGCGACACACTCTCCTGGCGTTACCCCGACCAGGATCGTGAAATCAAGAACGGCGCGCAACTCATCGTGCGGGAATCGCAGACGGCACAGTTCATCTACCTCGGCCAGTTCGGCGACACATTTGGCCCCGGCAAATACAGTCTTACGACCGACAACATCCCGATCCTCTCCACGCTCAAGGGCTGGAAATACGGCCTACATTCGCCCTTCAAGGCCGATCTTTACTACATCAACACGCGCCTGTTCACCGGCAACAAGTGGGGCACGGCCAATCCCATCATGCTGCGCGACGCGGATTTTGGCATCGTTCGGGCCCGAGCTTATGGCACGTTCGATTTCAAGGTGATGGACGTGAAGACCTTTCTCAAGGAAGTGGCCGGCACGGATGACCATTTCCGGTTGGACGAGTTTTCCGACACCATGCGCTCGCGAATCGTCAGCGTATTCACCGACGCGCTGGCTTCGTCCAAAGTGCCGGTGCTCGATGTGGCCTCGCGTTACAGCGAACTGGGCGAAGCATTGTTGCCCGCCATCAATCCCGCCGTGACCGCCAAGTACGGCATCGAGATCAGCAGCTTCATTGTCGAGAACGTGTCCGTGCCGCCCGAGGTGGAGCAGGCGATTGACAAGCGCAGCAGCATGCAGGCGATTGGCAACCTGAACGACTACGTGAAGTTTCAAATGGCCGAAGCCATGACCAAGGGCGGCGACGGTGGCGGCATGGCCAACACCGCCGCGCAACTCGGCGCCGGCCTGGCGATGGGCCAGCAGATGATGGCCGCGATGGGCACGCAACAAACCACGCCTGCCGCCGCTCCACCGACAAATCTTGGAGCCGGGATTCCTGAATTGCTCGGCACGAGCGATGTTGCCAAAGCACTGGGGGTGAGCGAGGCGGATGTGCTGGCCACGCTGGAAAAGGGCGAACTTAAAGGGAAGAAGATTGGTTCAACCTGGCGTGTGACCAAAACGGCTTTGGATGAGTTTTTGAAGTCCTGAATTCAAAAGGGCAAGGGAATAAACGGCAAGGGAATGTTGATGAGAGAGTTTGTCTGGTCTTCATTTCCTTGCTGAGCATTCCCTTGCCGTTAAACCCTCGTGTCCATTCACTGTCCAGTTCAAATCAATCCTTTGGAAGCAGCCGCTTTCGACGCGCTCGACTACCGGGTCATGGGGCATGCCTACACCAGCCAGAATGAACTGGGCCGGCTCTGTGATGAATGTGCCTACCAAGCGGACCTGAAGGCGCGATTATCGAGCAGCGGCTTTCGCTCGGTGTTGACGGAAGTTCCCGTGACGGTCACGCATCGAGACTTTGCAAAAAGGTATTACCTCGATCTGGTGGCTGATGACGCGCTCTACGAGTTGAAGGCTGACGTTGGTTTCGCCAACGAGCATGAGGCGCAATTGCTCAGCTACATGTTTCTTTTGGGAATCCCGCGCGGCAAGCTGCTCAACTTTCGCCCGACCAAGGTTCAGGGCAAAGTTCTCGCCACGAAGTTGACGCCGGAATTGCGGAGCCGGTTTACGATTGTCCGCGAACACTGGCGGGAGTTGTCAGCGGCTTGCGTGTCCCTGCGGGAGACGCTGGGTGAACTGCTCCGGGATTGGGGCGCGTTTTTGGAAGTCGGCTTGTATCAAGAGGCGTTGGTCCATTTTTCTGGCGGGGCTGACAAGGTGGAGCAGTGGGTTCAGTTGCGGCGAGCCGGACTGGATTTGGGTCGGCAACGCATGTTGGTTCACGCTCCCGGCATGGCGTTTCGGCTGACTGCGGTTACGGAAGACCAACAATTTGTCGAGTCACACATCCGCCGCTTACTCGCACTGACCAACCTGAAGGCAATCCACTGGATTAATCTGAACCACGCGCAGATTGAATTCAGAACCATTGAAAAGGCAAGAGAATGAACGGCAAAGGAATAGTTTTTGGGGAAAGTCTTTCATCATTCCTTTGCCGTTCATTCCCTTGCCTAACCTTGCTTGATTTCCATGTCTGAAGCCACCGCCCAAAAGAAATTCTCCTGCCCGGCATGCGGGGCGGCGGCGGAGTGGAATCCGGGCAAGCAGGCGCTCGTCTGCCCGTTTTGTGGCACAACTTCACCGGCGCAGGTGGAGCTCAACGCCGCCGGCGAACAGGTCATCAAGGAACATGATCTGGTCACGGCGATTCGCGGCATCCCGGACAACAAACGCGGCTGGCAGGCGAAGAAGACCTCGGTCAAATGCCAGAGCTGCCAGGCCATCTCGGTGTTCGATCCCGAGCGCGTCGGGCAGCGATGCAATTTTTGCGGCTCGGCGGCCCTCGTGCCCTACGAGGAAATCAAGGCGGCATTCAGCCCGGAAAGTCTGTTGCCGATGAAGGTCAGTGAGACGCAGGTGCGCGACAACATCCGCCGTTGGTATGGCAGCCGTTGGTTTGCCCCCAACAAACTCAAAAACGCCGCGCTCACGGATACGGTCAAGGGGCTCTACATTCCGTATTGGACGTTCGATGCGCAGGTTCATGCCGACTGGACAGCGGAGAGCGGTTACTACTACTACGAGACGGAGTCCTACACCGACGACAGAGGCAACCGGCAAACCCGCCAGGTGCAGAAAATTCGCTGGCAATGGTCGTCCGGCGCATTGGATCACTTCTTCGACGACGAACTTGTTTCGGCCTCGCGCGGCGTGCAGCCGGACTTGTTGCGCAGAGTGGAGCCGTTTCCGACCCGGGAACTCACGCCCTATCAGGCGGGGTTTTTGTCGGGCTGGGTGGTGGAGCGGTATCAGATTGACCTCGTGAGCGCGGCGCAGCGGGCGCGGGAAGGAATGGATGGGAAAACCACCGCGCTTTGTTCCCAGCAAGTGCCGGGCGACACGCAACGCAATCTGAGTGTGAACACGGATTATTCCGGGCAGACATTCAAGCACATCCTCGTGCCGGTCTGGTTGCTCACTTACAATTACGGCACGCGGAATTTTCAGGTGGTGATCAACGGCTTCACCGGGACGATTGCCGGGCGTTATCCGAAGAGCTGGGTGAAGATCCTCTGCGCCGTGCTGGCGGCGCTGTTGGTGGCGGGAATCATAGCCATTGTCGCCGGCAAGCATTGATGCGCCCGGTCAAGGCGCGCTGGTGACGAACTTCTTTCCATCGCGCTGGCACTGAATCTGGATGACGTGGCGGCCGGAATACATGCAGGGCGGCACGCCGCCGCCGGGCATGACCCATTGCCCGGCCATGTAGAAATTCTCCAGACCAGGCAGGGTTTTCTTGAACGGCGTGCGCAACGCCTTGGGCGTGGGCGACCACCCCATGAACGCGCCCTCGTGATTGAGCGTGAACCGCCACGTCGTGTGCGGCGTGGCCATGTCAATGAGTTCGACCTGCGAGGTGATGCCGGGATAATGCGGTTCGAGCCGGGCGAGCGCCTCATCGCACACGCGCTTTTTCTCGGCCTGATATTGCTCACGATTCTGCAGCAGCTCGTTCCAGAACTTCCAGTCGGTGATGAAGAGCACCTGAAATACCGTGCGGCCCGGCGGCGCGAACTTGTCGCCGTAGTTGAAGATGCGGATCGGAAAGCCGTCAATGGTGACGTTGCCGATCTTCATCGGCTCCTTGAGCAGGAGAAAACGCAGCGGCGGTTCGCCGGCGAACGTGCGGCGGACTCCGAAACTCAGCGTGACGATGGGTTTGAGCTGCGGCCAGGTGTCGTAACGCTGTTTGATGGCGAGGCCGAGATACTTTCCACCCAGCAGATTGAACAGGGTGGTGGTGCCGTCTCCGGCGGAGATGATGACCTCGGCGCGTTCTTCCCTGCCATTCTCCAGACGCACGCCCACGGCACGATCGTGCTCGACGATGATTTCCTTCACTGTCGAATCAAACGCGATTTCGCCACCCAGGCCTCGGTAGCGCTCGGCCAGACTGTCAATGAAGTCGTGGCAACTGTCCTTGAGCAGGCCCAATTGCCGGTTCGCGAGCAGGGAAAGGATGAGCAGCACGAACCACATCGGCATTTCCGGCAGGAACAGGTGGGTCATCATCCGGCGCAGGGCCGGGTTTTGGAAGCGCTGGGTGAATTGTTTGAGTGGTTCGTTGTACGGGCCGCCTAGGTAGCGCAACACCCGGCGCAGCTTCCACATCTGTTTCAATGGTCCAAGCACGCCCATCAACTCGATCGGCGTGGCCATCACGTCGAACATGTCGGTGCGTTGAAACGCACGCACGCCGGCGATGAATGAGTCAATGGCCCGTGCGTCTTCGGGGGACAGTTGCTTCAAATCGCGCGCCAGTTGATCAAGGTCGGTGGTGAAGCTGGCCTGCCGTCCGCTGATCTCGTCGGTGAACTCGCAATAATTCGTCAGGTCGGGATAAGTGCGGTTCTGGAAAATGCCCAGCTCACGATACAACTCGTGGCACGCCGAGCCGGGCCGATGGCCCATCAGGTAATGAACGCCGCCATCAATCAGGTAATCCTTGTGCTGCCACGCTTTGGCGACGCCGCCGGGTTCGCTGTGATGTTCGAGGATGCGCGTGCGATAGCCGTTCATGCGGCCATAACAACCGGTGGCCAGTCCGGCCACACCTGCGCCAATGATGATGATGGATTTTTCCGCCATTGAGTTGCCCGCTTTTTCGTAAACCGGGGCGCCAGTCTCCAACCCGCGCGAATCAGTTGCGGTCGCGCTCACGCCGGGTCGGGAGGCCGGCGCTCCGACAAGACGCGCGCCAGCAAACAGGGCCGCGCTTGCTTGTTCAAGCAGTTTGTTGTAAAACGCTGCTCCAATTTTGGAGAATGATCGCACTTAACGGACACAAACTCACCATCCCCGAGGTCTGGCAGGTCGCCACGCAGCTTGTTCCCTGTGAACTGGCAGTTGAAGCACGACCTCTGATTCGCCGCAGCCGGGAACTGGTGGAATCACTTGCGGCGCAGCCCCGCGCCATTTACGGCATCAACACCGGCTTTGGCCCGTTGAGCGCATTTCGCGTGTCCGACGAGGACCTGGCGCAACATCAGGTGAACTTGCTGCATCATCTGACCGTGGGGCAGGGGGCGTTGTTCTCCGCGGCGGAAACGCGGGCGATCATGATCACGCGGGCAAACGCGCTGGCGCGTGGCTACTCCGGCATCCGCGAAGAGTTGATCGAACTGATCATTGCCGCCGTGAATCGCGGTGTGTTGCCGGAAATTCCCAGTGAGGGTTCGGTCGGCGCGAGCGGTGATCTCGTTCCGCTGGCGCACATGGCGGGGTTGTTGGTGGGCTTTGGCCACGCTCGGTTCAAAGGGGAACGGTTGCCCGCGACCGAGGCGTTGAAGCGGGCCGGGTTGGCGCCGGTCACGTTGCAATGCAAGGAAGGTTTGGCGCTGGTGAATGGGACTTCGGTAATGACCGGACTGGCTGCGCTCGCGACGCATGAGGCGGATCGGGCGCTCCGCTGGATGGAACTGCTCACGGCGTGTCTGTTCCAGGTGCTCGGGGGCGAACCCGAGGCCTTGTGCCAGCAGGCGCAAAAGGCGCGGGGTTTTCGCGGACAATCGCTCGTGGCGCAGCGCATCAGCGATTCGCTCCGCACGCATCCCGATTTTGCGAAACGGATTGACGATCATCAGTGGGGCACGCAACCCAAGTCGGTGGACCCGGGCGCGGAGATTCAGGACCCGTATTCGTTGCGCTGCACGCCGCAGGTGCTGGGCGCGATTCAGGAGGCGCAGTGGCACGTCGAGGAAGTGGTCACGCGGGAACTTAACGCCAGCACGGACAATCCGCTGATCTTTGCGGATACGGGCATGGTAATCCATTGCGGCAATTTCTACGGTCAACAGATCGCGATGGTGAGCGATTACCTGCGCCTGGGGTTGATCAAAATGGCGTTGCTCGCGGACCGACAGATCGAGCGCCTGGTCAACTGGCGTTACAGTCGCGGCTTGCCGCCGTTGCTCGCGGCGGGCGCGCCGGGATTGAACACCGGTTTTGGTGGCGCACAGTTACTCGCCACGTCGTTGGCGGCGGAAGCGCGGCTGCTCGGCACGCCCGCCTCCATTCAGACCATTCCCACCAACGCCAACAATCAGGACGTGGTGAGCATGGGCTGCATCGCCGCGAAAATGACGCGCACCGCGTTGCCGCTGGTGTGGAAGCTGGCGGCGATCGAAGCGCTCGCCCTGGCGCAAGCGGCGGATGCGCGCGGACGCGAGCAGGCGCTGGGCGGTGATTATCGAAAATTGTACGAACTGGTGCGCAGCGTCTCGCCGGAATTGCAGCGCGACCGGCCGCTGGCCGAAGATATTGCGCGGGTGGCGGAATTGTTGCAATCCGAGCCGGCTCAAAAACAATGTTTGCGACTTGAAGGAGTTTTACATGAAAACTGATGTGGATGTACTGATTATCGGCGCGGGACCCTCGGGTTCGTCCGCGGCAGCACTATTGCACCGAGAGGGCTTTCGGTTGCTCGTGGTGGAGAAGGAGCGATTTCCGCGCTTCGTCATTGGCGAAAGCCTGCTCCCGCATTGCATGGATTTGCTGCAGGAGGCGGAGCTGCTGCCTGCGGTGGAGGAGCAGCGTTTCATGCGGAAGCATGGCGCCGTGTTTTTCCGAGACCGACAGACTTGCGACTTCGATTTCTCGGCGCAGTTCACCGAAGGGTGGAAATACACGTTCCAGGTGCCGCGCGGCGACTTCGACAAAACTCTTGCGGATACGGTGGCCGCGCGCGGGGTGGAGTTGCTCTACGGCCACAGCGTGACGAGCGTGGTTTTCGAGCCATCGCAGGTGAAGGCGACGCTGGCGCAACCGGATGGAACTTCGCGCACGGTGACGGCGCGATTCGTGTTGGATTGCAGCGGGTATGGGCGGGTCCTGCCGCGTTTGTTGAACCTGGAACAACCGTCTCATCTTCCGCCGCGCGAGGCATTGCTGGCGCATGTGACGGGCGACCACCGACCCGAGGGCCGGGAGGAAGGGAAGATCTGGGCCTGTGTCCATCCCGGGGGCGCGTGGATCTGGATCATTCCGTTTTCCAACGGGCGCACGAGTGTGGGCGTGGTTTCCGACCCGGGCTTTTTCGCGCGATTCCCGGACGAGCCCGAACAGCGCTTGCGGGCGATACTGGCGTCCGACCCCAGTGCCGGTCCGCGCCTGGCCGACATGAAAATCGTTTTTGGTCCGCGCCGGATTTCCGGCTATTCGTGCTCGGTGAAGCAATTGTTCGGGGAGCGTTACGCATTGGCGGGCAACGCGACCGAGTTTTTGGACCCGATCTTCAGTTCCGGGGTGACTTTGGCGCTGGCATCGGCGAATCGTGCCGCCCGGGTTTTGACGCGTCAGTTGCGGGGTGAAACCGTCAACTGGCAGACGGAGTATGCGGACCATTTGAAGCAAGGGATTGATGTGTTTCGCGCCTATGTGAATGCGTGGTATGACGGGACCTTGCAGCAGATTTTTTTCGCGGCGGGCGCGAACCCCGAGATCATGCGAAAAATCTGTTCGGTGCTGGCGGGCTATGTCTGGGATCGTTCCAATCCTTATGTCCTGCAGCCGGAGCGCGCTCTGGCGCTGCTGTCTCAGATTATCCAGTCGCGCGCTTCGAGTGTCGCCTGATGAACTACTTTCAGCGCGATTCCCAGACCGCCTACGAAGCGAAATCCGAAGCGCAGCGCATTGCTTTTGCGCCGGTGGTGTTTCAAGCCTGCCGGCTGTTGCGCAAATACGGTTTGTTGGAACGGGTGCATACCAGTGGCGGCGCGGGATTGACCCTGAGTGAAATCGTGGCCCACGCCGGCATCCCGCGTTACGGAGTGAAAGTGTTGCTGGAGGCGGGCCTGGGAATCGGGTTGTTCTGCCTGAATGACGGGCGTTATACGCTCACCAAACTTGGTTATTTCATGCTGCGCGATGCCATGACGCACGCAAACATGGACATGGCGCATGACATTTGTTACCGCGGTCTGTTTCACCTGGAGGAGGCGATCGAACACGGCCGTCCCGCCGGATTGCGCACGCTGGGAGACTGGGAAACTTTTTACGAGGGACTTGCCGCGCTGCCGACGCCGGTGCGCGAAAGCTGGCTGGCGTTTGACCATTATTATTCCGACCGGGCCTTTCCGGCCGCCTTGCCCCTGGTGTTTGCGGATCGGCCCCGGCGCTTGCTTGACGTGGGTGGCAACACGGGCAAATGGGCGATCCAATGCGCGAAGCATGATCCGCACATCCGCATTACCATCGCGGATCTGCCGCAACAATTGGAACTGGCGCGGGCGCAAGTCCAGGCGCAGGGGCTGGCGGAGCGGGTGGACTTTTATGCGGTGGATGTGTTGGATGAGACGAAGGCCTTGCCTGGCGGCCAGGATGTCATCTGGATGAGTCAATTTCTCGATTGTTTTTCCGAACCGCAAATCACCTCCATCCTGCGGCGGGCGGCGCAGGCATTGGCCCCCGGCGGCGCGCTGCACATCCTGGAACTCTTCTGGGACCGGCAGCCGAACAAGACGGCGGCGTTCTGTTTGCAACAGACCTCGCTCTACTTCACTTGCATCGCCAATGGCAACAGCCAGATGTATCAGTCCGCCGATTTGCTGGGTTGCCTGGCCGCCAGCGGGTTGACCGTGGTGGACGAACGCGATGGAGTTGGTCAGTTCCACACCTGGCTCAAGTGCCGGAAGAAGTGAGCGGATTGATCGGTCATTGATTGCTTCCGTTGGTTTCGGCGACGTCAACGAACACGACCAGGCACATTTTCGCCCCAACCGTCCAAGCTGGTACGAGTGATGCACATTTCCGGGTGACAACCGGTTCGCAAGGGATTGCCAGACTGGTTTTGGTGGATCGCGATGCGAGTCGTGACAACTGGTTGCCGCGCGAACTTATGTTTGCACTGGAAAACCATCTAACTGCGAAGCTCACCGTCCCGGTTGCTTGCGGGTTGCCCGTGCGCTTGGCCGCGTGCCCATGAATGTGGATCAAGCTGCCGTCCGGCGTATCAATACCTCCCGCCACCTTGAGATTGCCTGGCAATTATTGCCGGCGACGCAGTTGCCCGTTTCCGTTCCGAAATCCCGCCCCGTAATGCGGGCGGTGACAGAGGAGAGTTGGTTGGACGCCGGCGTCGAGTGGCTCGATACGCCGGCGACGCATTGTTCGCCGCTGGATGATTATTGACCGGGTGACGTTGGAAAGTGGGCAGGTTAGCGAACGCTCAACGGCCGCGGGTCTTCTCCCTTCAACCCATATTTCATGGCGAAACGCAGGAGGCCGATGCTGTAGGGCGAAGTCGAAGCCGCGCCGCTGAAGACGCGGCCCATGTGCTTGTTCATGTGCGGGAACAGCAGCTTCACCAATGGATTGTCCTGCAACATCTGCCCGACTTTGAAACAGGTGAACAGCCGGCCATCGTAGTAATAGCTCACGATCTCGTGCCACGTTTTGAGGTGGTGCGTTACTTCGCGTTCGTAGTTTTGAAAGGCCTCGTGCGAACCCTTCAGAATCGCGGCAGCCAGGAGGAACCCACCTTGCACGCCGAGGAACAGCCCGCTTGAAAACACCGGATCAATGAACCCGGCCGTGTCGCCCACCAGCGCCCAACCTTCGCCAAACATTCGCGCCGAGACCAGTTGGTAATTGGTGTATTCCATCACCGGCGTGATTCGTTTTGCGTCCCGCGCCACCACCTTCAGCACCGAATCCTGCTGCAGCAGGTTGTCGTAACGCTCCTCTTTCGTCGCTCCGAACTTGGCCGCGTGTTCCGCGCCAAGGACCATGCCGAGCGACACGCGGCCCGGCAAGGGAATCCGCCAGCTCCAGCCGTGATCGAGTCGTGTGGTATGCACATGGCCGGCGTGGTCCAGTTTCGCCTGATCCACATGGGCAAACAACGCCGTGTCCTTTCGCGCGCCTTCCGTGCTCGCCAGGCCCAGCAGTTTCGGCAACAGGCGCACCCGGCCCGTCGCGTCCACGATCAAATCCGGCGGTTGGGAAAAGAAGCCGTCCGTCGCCGCCAAGGTCTCGCGCGTAAGTTGCACCCGGTCCGTGCCGGCAATCCGTTCCACGTTGGCCGGCGTTTCAAAAACCTTGGCCCCGGCCTGGCGCGCGGCGGCGAGCAGGGTGTCGTCAAATTTCTCCCGCGGCACATTGTAAGCGTAGGTGGCGGTCGCACCCGTCAACGACTTGAAGAAAAAGGAGAAATTAAGTTTGTCGGTCAAATTGAACGTTGCTCCCGGCTTGAACGTGCTGAAGTCGCGGATGGTTTCCTCCACGCCGAGTTTCTGCAGCAGCGGAATGAGGGCGGGCACGAGTGATTCGCCAACAATGATCGGAGCGGATTTCGGTTTGTGCCAAAGCGCCACGCGGACCCCGGCGCGCGCCAGGAGAATGGCCAGCGTGCTGGCAGCCGGTCCGCCGCCGAGGATGGCGACGGATTTGATCTTTCCGTGTGAATGACAGCTACAACTCATGACGGTTTCCGATTCGGCAATTCGATTGGTGTGGATGATGATGGCAAACCCGTATCGTTTTCAAGTCTGTTGGTCAATGGCGGCGCGCCTTTTTCTCATCGTGACTTATCGGAAAATCCGCTAACATTTCGGGGTGCGTTATGGGTGATCCGAAACCAACATCCAAGCTGGGCAGTGGCGAGCGTCGCGCCTGTTTTGCCCGGGCGGTGACGGCAGTGCTGGCGGAAGAACCGGCGCTGGAAGCCGTGACGATTGACCGGGCCCACCAGAAGATTTCGGTGGCGACGTTGGGCCGGACCGATGTGAAAAAACTGAGTGCCCGCATCACCTCCCAATTTCAGCAAGCGCAGGAAGCCGCCGTCGGGTCGGCGTGTGGCTTGCTCAGCGGCACGGGCGACTGCCTGACGTGTGAAACGCCCCTGACGGAGCGGGAACGCCAGAGCGTGCGTATCCAGCACACGAACTGTTCGACGACCATCGCGCGGGTGACCTGTCCCACCGCGCCCAAATTCTGGCGCTGGCGCAATCTGCCGTTTCCCAAAGTCGTCCAGCGTGACGTCGAATTTCTGGAGGACCAGCAGCACGATGATGAATGGAAGCCGCAACTGGTCCTGGCGGTTTTATGTGGAGCGTTGGGGCTGGGCGCAGCCCAGCTCGCGCCGCCGGCTTGGCGGATTCCGCTCTTTGTGCTGAGTTACCTGGCGGGCGCCTGGTTTCCGGCGGAAGAAGTTTGGGAACGATTACGGCAACGGGCGGTGGACGTCCACTTTCTCATGCTGGCGGTGGCGACGGGCGCGGCCAGCATCGGGGCGTGGGGTGAAGGGGCGATGCTGCTCTTCCTGTTCTCGCTGGCCGGCGCGCTGGAACATTACGCGCTGGGCCGGACGCAAAAGGAAATCCGCTCGCTCTTCCGGGAGGCACCCAAGGTTGCCACCGTCATTGAACCCGACGGCGGCGAGCGGGAGGTTCAAGTTGAGTTGCTCCAGCGCGGGATGCGGCTGTTGATCAAGCCGGGGTCGCAGTTTCCCGTGGATGCGGAGGTGTTGAAGGGCGGCACGGCGGCGGATGAATCGAACCTCACCGGCGAAGCCACGCCGGTGGAAAAAACCGTGGGCGACATGGTCCTGGCCGGGACGATCAATCTCTGGGGCGCGGTGGAAGTCGGCGTAACCCGGCCGGCAGCCGAAAGCGCGCTGCAAAAAATCATCCAACTGATCAGGGACGCGCAGCAACAAAAAGCGCCGTCGCAACAATTCACCGACCGGTTCGGCGCTTACTACACCTACTTTGCGCTCGGGTTGTCGGCGGTGATGTTCTTCGTCTGGTGGCTGGGCTTCAAGCTGCCGGCGTTCGAGTCGGCCGGCGATCTCGAGAGCGCGTTCTATCGGACCATGACGTTGCTGGTGGTGGCGTCGCCCTGTGCGCTGGTGTTGTCCATTCCCTCGGCGGTGCTGGCGGCGATTGCGTGGGGGGCGCGGCACGGGGTGCTCATTCGTGGCGGGGCGGCGGTGGAAAAACTGGCGGAGGTGAACGTCGTGGCCCTCGACAAGACCGGCACGTTGACGACGGGCGAACTGCGGGTGGAGCGGGTGGAGAGTTATCCGCCCGGACGCGAGGCGGAGGTGGCATCGCTGGCCTACTCGATGGAGAAACTTTCCACGCATCCGCTCGCGCGCGCGATCACTCGTTACGGCAAACAACAGAATCTGCCGTTGATGGAGCTTGACCAGTTTGAGTCGGTGACCGGACAGGGGTTGAAGGCGCGGCGCAACGACGAGATCTGCTGGTTGGGACGGCGCGAGTGGATTGCCGCGACGCACGCCACCTCGGCGATTGGCCAGGTTCCGCCCACGGAAGCCGGTCTGTCGGAAATCTGGCTGGCGCAGGGCGAACTCCTGGGGCGGCTCATTTTGCGGGATGACATTCGACCCCAGGCACGGATCGTCCTGGACGAGTTGCGCAAGTCCGGCTTGAAGAATCTGGTGCTCACCGGCGACCGCCGGGCCACCGCCGAACACTTACGGGCCGAACTGCAACTGGATGAAGTTCGCGCCGAGTTGAAACCCGAGGACAAGGTGGCCGCGATCCAGCAACTGAGCGACGCCGGCCAACGCGTGGCGATGGTGGGCGATGGGGTGAACGACGCGCCCAGCCTCGCGGCGGCGCACGTGGGCGTGGCGATGGGGGCGCGTGGGTCGGATGCGGCGCTGGAGCAGGCGGACGTGGTGCTGATGCACGATCGGCTGGAGAATTTTCTCGCGGCGTTCCGGTTGAGCCAGCGCGCGCGCCGGGTCATCCGCCAAAATCTGGTCATCTCACTGGGCACGGTGGTGGTGCTGGTGTTCTTCGCGTTGTGGGGAAAGATCCCGCTGCCCGTCGGTGTGGTGGGGCACGAAGGCAGCACGGTGGTTGTGGTGATGAACAGCCTGCGATTGTTGCTCAGCGGGGCCATTGACCGGACACGACGCAAATTTCCAGGCTGACCGCGAAAGGGGGGATTGAAGAAGGAAAGATCGCGTCCCTCCAGTGAGACGGTGATTCCCACTTGGCACTGATGAGGCGAATCCCGGTTTATTGCCGAGTGCGCCGACATCGAACGGTGGAAATCCTCGCGCTGCGAGTAGTCGCGCCGGGCGGCGAGGCGCATGGGAACGTGTTGGCGCCTGATTCCGTCCGCTCTGCGCGGACGGGCCGGTCGCAGCGCGACCAGCACCACCGGCCAGCAACTGAGGTGCGCGCAGCACTGGTTCGGCCAAAAAATCGTCGTTGATTTCGCTGCGGGCGTCCGGCTAACTTGTCACTCTGGTTCGGGGCGTAGCGTAGCCTGGCTAGCGCGCTTGTTTCGGGTACAAGAGGTCGGGAGTTCGAATCTCCCCGCCCCGACCATCTTCCTACCGACATTTTCGCTACTCGCCCTCCAACACGAAGAAGAATTCGCTCCCCTGGCCGGGCTGGCTGCGCACGCCGACGCGCCCACCATGCGCCACGACAATTTCCCGGGCAATGGAGAGGCCCAGGCCCACGCCGTTTTTGGCCTGGTTCGGGACGCGATAAAAGCGATCGAAGATCAATCCCTGGTGTTGTTCGGCGATGCCCGGCCCGTGGTCCAGAACGCTGAATTGCACGTGGCCATCGGCGGTGCGGGTGGCGTTGACCTGGATTTCCGCGTCCGCCGGCGAGTGTTTGATGGCGTTGAGAATATAATTGTGAAAGACGTGTTTGATCTGTTCCTGGTCCACCCGGATGGACGGCAGGCCGGGTTGGACCTTGCTGGTCAGGGTTAATCCTTGAGCGCGGGCAGTGCGCTCCGCATCCGGCACGATGGCGGCCAGCAATTTTTCCGGAGTGACGGCTTCTTTGGCGAGGTCGGAGGCACCGGCTTCCAGGCGCGCGATGTCGAGCAGTGCGTCCAGGATGCGCAGCAAGCGTTCGGAATCGCGATGGGCGGTTTTGAGCAACTCAATTTGTGGCTGCGTCAAGGGGCCGAGGCTCTCCTCGAGCAGCATGTGGAGCACCATGCGCACGCTCGTCAGCGGGGTTTTGAGTTCGTGGCTGACGGTGGCGACGAGGTTGGTCTTGGCGTCATCGAGCAGGCGGAAGCGAGTCACATCGTGCAAGACGACGGCTGCGCCAATCGCGAGCGCGGCGCTGTCGCGCATGAGGTGGATGCGGGGGAGAAAGGATTTTTCCCCGGTCGAGGTGCGCAGCGTCAAGACTTCGCCGAAACTATGGGGCAGGAAATCCCGCTTGAGTTCGATGACGGCGGTGGCGGCGGCGGCCAATTTAGGGGGCAGAGCGCCTTCGAGGGCCAACTGCGCGCTCAATTCCTCGGCGGCGCGGTTTTTCAACTCGATGCGCCCCTCGGGGTCCAGGATGAACACGGGATCGGAAAAGGAATCCAGCGCGGCTTCCATGGTGTGGTGCAACCGAACGATTTGCTCGGTGGTGCTCTGGCGATACGTGTTCAACTGAGCGGCCATCTTATTGAACGTATTGGCCAGTTCACCCAGTTCATCGCGCGACTGGACCGGCACGATCAGATCGAGCCGGCCCTCGCCGATTTCGCGCGCGGCCCTGGTCAGGGTTTGAATGGGCCGAAGAATACCCTGGCTGAGTTTGTAGCTGGCGTAGAGGGTGAGAATCAGGGCGATTACCAGCCCGAGAATCAGCAGTTGAGTGATTCGGTGGGTGACGTCTTGGATGGTCTTGCCCGTGGCCAGGATGTTCTCGGGGACGGCGTCCCGGATACGATCGAGCAACACGCTGATGGCGTTCTTGCAAGGAACAACCTGGTTGTCGTAGAGCTTGCTTGCGACGGCTGGCAGGGTCGCTGGGGCCAGCATCTCCTGTCCGACCGCTTGGAACAATTGATAGTTCGTGCGCAACTGAAACAGCACATTCGGCCGGGCCAGGATGACGGTATTGGTGAATTGGGAGCGCAGACCCTCTTCGAATTCTCGGGCGTTGGTGTCGAACATCAGCCGGGCGGCGGCTTTGTCCTGGTAGCGGGAGGTTTGGAGCGCAGCGTCCATGCGTTCGACCGCTTGTTTCATGTTCTGGACCGTGGTGTCGTTCTGATAAATATCGGTGAAGGTTGTGCTGACATTGCCTCCCAACTGCTTGAACAGAATCACGGAGTAGATCGCGACCGCAATGAGAACAACGGCAAAGGGGATCAGGTTCAGGTAGAGGCGGGTGCGCAGCATGGCGGGTGGCGGGAGCGACGCTCAATGGCTCATTTTTTTCTTTCGCTCATAGAGGGTGCCGCGGGAAATGCCAAGGACTTGGGCCGCCTCCTCCATGGTCGTGGTCTGCGCCAGCACGCGGCGGATGTGTTCGTTTTCGACCTGGACCAGCGGAATTTTCATGCCGATGTGCGCCTCGCTTTGGCCAGGGCGCAGGCCGGAGGAACTGAATTGTTCGGGCAGGTCGGTCAGTTCAATCTGGTTGCCGGCCGCAAAAATCACCGCGTGTTCGATCACGTTCCGCAGTTCGCGCAGATTGCCGGGCCAGGCATAGCGTTCCATGGCGGCCTGAGCATCGGGCGAAAAGCCGGTGAGGCGCTTGCCGCATTGACTGTTAAAAAAGGCCAGGTTGCTCGAGGCGATCTGCCTCAAATCATGCGGACGCTCACGGAGCGGCGGCACGCGAATGGCCACCACGTTCAGACGGTAGAACAGGTCTTCGCGAAAGTTTTTTTCCCGCACGGCTTTCTCCAGATTACGATTGGTGGCGGCGATGACCCGAACGTTGGCGCGGCGGGTCTTGGCTTCCCCCACCCGTTCATATTCCTTTTCCTGCAACAAGCGGAGCAGTTTCGGCTGAATTTCCAGCGGCAATTCGCCAATCTCATCAAGGAACAACGTCCCGCCCTCGGCCACGGCGACTTTGCCCCACGAATCGCTGACCGCCCCGGTGTAAGCGCCCTTGACGCGCCCGAACAATTCGCTCTGCAACAGTTCTGCCGACAAACTCGGACAACTGATGGTGACGAACGCCTTGTCCCGTTGCGGGCTGCGTTCGTGGATGGCGCGGGCCAGGATGCTCTTGCCCGTGCCGCTTTCTCCCAGCAACAGCACTGTGGCTGGTGAAGGAGCCGCTTTGAAGGCGAGATGAAACGCCCGCTCCATGGCCGGCTCGGTCGTTTCGATGCTCGGCGGGGGAGAATCGTTGGTCAGGCGGGATTCCAAACTGGCGACCCGGCCTTCGAGCTGGCGGGTCTTGCCGATTTTGCGCAGCACCTGTCGGATTTGCTCAGGCGTGAAGGGCTTGGCCAGATAATCCGCCGCGCCCCGTCGCATTGCTTCGACGGCGCTCTCGATGGAGGCATACGCGGTGAAGGCCACCACGTCCAGATGGGCGTTGTTGCGCAAAAGTTCGGGCAGCATTTCAAGCCCGCTCGCGCCGTTCAGTTTCAGATCCAGAAATGCCACGTCGAACTGCGCTTTCTCCACCTCGCGCAACGCCGCGGGTGCATCCTCCGCGCTCACGACATCGTGACCCAAGCCGCGCAACATCACGCTGAGCGTGCTGCGGATGCTAGCTTCGTCGTCAATAATCAGGATGCGCATGAGACTTACCCGGTTTGGTTCGGGAACCGGCCACTGATAATTATTACCTGTCATGCGCCCGAACGCGAGCAGGTTTCCCGCCGCGGGCGAGCCGCAAGTGCTTCAGAGACAAACTCGAACTTTCCGGCAGCTTGGCGGGGAGTTGATTGATTGATTTCTGGAGCCGCTTTGTTCAGTTTCCTCACAAAGCCGGAACGCGAAAAATTAGATCGGCATTATCGCAAAAATTACGCAGGACACCAATCCGTAACTATACGTCACGTCTCATCCGCCATTGGCCTTCACTTTGTTCAGGTTACGTCGTTTCATTCAACTCGGCCCGGGCGAAGTGCGCGGTCGAAAAGCGGGTGCGACCTCCTCGCCGGTGTCAGTGGAACACGCTGGCATTGTCGGTGCTAAACCGGAACGCGTGCGAGACCGAAATACTTTTTCGTGGTGAGAGATGTTTGTCGTTGGTTGCATATCCGAACCCAGGTTCTTCCGAAGCGTGGTGCTGTTGCTGGCAGCTTTCGCGATGGTTTTTACCGTCGAGAAATCGCTGGCGGGCGGTGCGCCTGATCCCGTGTCCGCCGTCCCACCGCCCCGCCTTTCGGTGCCATTGACCCTGGCGTGGGGGCCATCGGATGACGCGAGCGTACGAGGCTACGCCATTTACTACGGGCCGACGGGCCAGCCGACCACCAATCGGGTTGATGCCGGCACCAATTTGACGGTTACGATCTTGAATCTGCGAGCGAACATCGAATACCGGCTATACGCGGTCGCCTATGACGATTTCGGTGCGGAGAGCATCCCATCCAACGATCTGCTGCTGACGTTACCAGTCGTGTCGGCGCTCAAAATTACACCGCAGTCCGATGGCTCCGTCGTAATTCGTGGCGCGGCGGCACCCGGAACCGACGGCCGGTTGCTCTATACCTCTTCGCTTTCACCGGCCAACTGGCAGACGCTTTTCTATTTTGAAACGGACTCAACGGGACATTTCTTAGCGAAGGATGTATTCGCCGGCCAGGCGACGCAGCGATTTTACCGTGTGGTGATGACTGAACGCCAAGGGGGAGCGGGGGCAGCGCATAGCGTTGCCCCCGCAGGGCGTTTGGATTAGCTTGTCCGCGTGCCTGACGCCATCGCGCCGTCTTTGATTTTCGATCTGCCTTCAATCGTTGACCGTATTGACCCGAGCTCGCTCTTCATTCGCCACCAACCGTTGGAAGTCGAATTGGGCTGCGGCGACGCTTCGTTTCTCGTGGCGTATGCGGCGAGCCAGCCCGGGCACAACTTTCTCGGCGTGGAGCGCTTGTTGGGGCGGCTGCGCAAACTGGATCGCAAAGGTCGCGCTCGCGGGCTGGACAATTTACGCGGGCTGCGGATCGAGAGCGCGTATTTCCTGGAATGGCTGCTACCGCCGGATTCCGTCACCGCGCTCCATCTTTATTTTCCCGATCCCTGGCCCAAGCTGAAGCATCGCAAACACCGGCTCGTCAATGAGCGGTTCACCTCATTGGTGTGGTCGGTACTTCGGCCGGGCGGCGTGGTTTATTTGCGGACGGATGACGAAGATTATTTTCAGCAGATGACCCGGGTGTTTCGGGCTGACGACCGATTCGAGCCGGTGGAAACGCCGGGGCAATTGGCCGACTTGTTGACGGATTTCGAGCGCGAATTCAACGCTCGTGGCATTCCCACCCGTCGCGCGGCGTACCAGCGCCGGTAGGCTTACACGTCAATCACCGGTCCGCTGCCGCCGTCATTGTCGTTTGATCTGGAGTTCTGCGGACGGTGCGGGCGACGAACCGTCAACCGCGCGTTGCCGCCGCCCGTCAGGATGTTCAACGGCAGCGCAATCACGCTGATGATCACCGAGCCCAGCATCGCCCAGCCGAAGCTTTCCACCTCGAAATGTGTGCCCATGATTCCGTGGACCAGATACAACAGGGCGGCGTTGATGACGATGGTGAACAGCCCAAGCGTGAAAATCAGCAACGGCAGCGCCAGCAGGAGCAGGATCGGGCGGATGGACGCGTTGAGGATGCCGAGTAACAGCGAAGCCAGGAACAGGTCCGCCGTCGTCCCGTATCGGATGTGCGGATGCAGCAGAAACACCATCACCAACACGGCGAAGGTGTTGATCAGCCAGCTTTGGATGAATTTTTTCAGGCCGGGTTTCATTTCGGTGCGGTGCTTTGCCTCATTAAGCCACCCGGGGAAAATGCCTCAAATCTCCGCCGGCCACAAGCAGTCTGCCGACGCGGAGTTCAGAACTGGCGTTCGTATTCCGCCGCCGACCGAGCTTTTTGTGGCCGCGTCAGCCAATAGCTGGACGCGTTGCGGTTCAGCTTGAGACTTAGAAAATCCTGGCCGACCAGCCGGGCCACCAGGCCGATCGGCGTGATGATGATGAAAAAAAACAAAGTGAGAATCACGTGGGCCATGATGAAGCCCAGGACGAATGCGCCGCTCATCCAGACGAGGTAAACCCACTTCAAGCTGCGCGGCTGCACCGCTCCCAGAACGAAGAGCACCACACCGGGCCACAGAAAATACGGGTAGTGCGCCTTGTGCCGCAGCAGCAAGAGGAGTCCGAACGCGGTGAACACGCCACCCACCAGCAACCCGAACTTCCGCAAGGCGCGGTCGCCTGTCTCGAGCTGTTTGATGTCGTCGCGAATGTTCATCGGTTGCGGCCAGCGTTACAGGGTTGGTATGGCGCATCGCTGCGCGCAAGCATTATCCGGGGGTTGATTATGATCCGCTACCGAACCTGCACCCGATAGAAGCGTTGCGCGGGCGCGGCGATGGTATTGGTGACGAGTTGCCGCTGCCCATCTCCGGGGAGAGTTTGCAGCGTCTGCCAAAGCGGGTCGTCCACCCGATCTTTGAACTGAACTTCGTAATTCAGACCGCTCGCGGTATCGAGGACGAAGATGAATTCGCTGTTTCCCAGGGCGGGGAACAGCAGGACCGGAACGCCCGTGGCCCGACCCGACAATTGGTTGGTGACCGTGCCGCCGTTGCCTGACAGCAGCACCAGGTTGCTGAATCCTCCGGCCGTCGTGGGCGCGAAACGAATCGTCAAATTAGTCGTGCCGGCTGCGGGTAGCTCAATGTTCAAGCTGGGAACGGAATTCAAGTTCACGTCCAGGAGTGCGAAGGGCCCGCCGTCCTCGCTGGCAACCGCGCTGAGAATCGAGCCGCCCGCATTGGTAAGTTCGAAAGTCAGGGTGGCCGTCGCGCCGGTCAGCATCAGTCCGAAATCCAAACTCGCCGGAGTCACAATCAACAGCGGTGGCGGCAGGTTGGTGACGACGATCAAGTCCACGAGCGTGACCGTGTTCGTGCCGCCTGCGCCCA
>CAZLOH010000018.1:0-88273 GCA_964561105.1 uncultured Bifidobacterium sp.
ACAGAAGTTCGAGCTGTTGCCCAAGGACGACGACGGCGAGTTGCTCGAAGTCGCGATGGGGCCGCATCACCCGTCCACCCACGGCGTGTTCCGCATGGACGTGGTGCTGGATGGCGAGCGCGTGGTGAAGCTCAAGCCGGTGTTCGGCTACTTGCATCGCAACCACGAGAAGATCGCCGAGGGGACAACCTATCTCTCCTCGATGCCGTACACCGACCGGCTCGATTATTTTTGCTCGCTTACCAACAACTGGGCGTATGCGCTGGCGGTGGAGAAACTGGCCGGGCTGCAAGTCCCCGAGCGCGCGGAATACATTCGCGTCATCACTGCGGAACTGACGCGGCTGCAGAATCACGCCTGCCTCATCGGTTTTCTCGTGCAGGACATGGGCGCGAGCGGCACGCCGTTGATGTATGCCTTTCGGGAGCGCGAGAAAATCCTCGACCTCTTCGAGTCGCTCACCGGGGCGCGGATGATGTGCAACTACATGCGCTTCGGCGGTTGCCGTTGCGATTTGCCACCCGGCTGGCTCGAACAGGCACAAAAGGTCGTGGATGAATTCCCCCGGTTCATTGACGAGTTCGAGCGTTTCCTCGCCGACAATGAAATCCTCATGGCGCGCACGCAGGGCATCGGCAGGTTGCCGCGCGACCTGGCCATCAACGCCGGTATCACCGGACCCATCCTCCGCGCGGCGGGTGTGAACTACGATATCCGCAAGGTGGACAAGTACGGCATCTACGACCGCTTCGAGTTCAAAGTCCCGCTCGGCGATCACGGTGACACCTACGACCGTTACATGATCCGCGTGCTGGAGATGCGCGAGTCCGTAAAGATTCTCCAACAGGCGCTGCCGAAAATTCCCAATGGCGCGATTTTGGATCCCAAGTCCAAGCTCCGTGGTTTCCGACCAAAAGCCGGCGAGAGTTACGGCCGCATCGAAGCTCCCAAGGGCGAGCTGGGTTTTTATCTCATCAGCGATGGCAGCCCCAATCCGTATCGCTACCGCGTGCGCCCGCCCAGCTTCATCAACCTGACCGTGCTCGAAGACATGTGCCTCGGCCAGATGATTGCGGATGTGGTCATCATCCTTGGCAGCATAGACATCGTCCTGGGCGAGGTGGACCGATGAAAGCCCGGACTCGCGCGCTTACGACTTCGTTGAGGGTGCGCAGGATGCTGGGCGACGGATTCTTGACTGTGGGCGGCGGACTTTGGACTCTGGACTGAAATCATGCTGGGCGAAGGCATCATCAAAGGCATGGCGGAGACGGCGAGGAACTTTTTCGGTTCTTACGTCAGTGATGAGCGCTTGACCACGGTGCAATATCCGGAGGAACGGCTGCCGCTGCCGGACAACGCGCGCCAGTTTCCATTTCTCGTGTACGATGGCGACGATCCAATGAAGGGCTTGCGCTGTGTCGCCTGTCAGATTTGCGAGAAGGAATGTCCACCCAAGTGCATCTTCATCATCAAGAGCAAGGACAAGCGGATTGACCACGCGGGCAAACCCCAGGTGTATCCGGCCACCTTCGACATAGATCTCTCGGTTTGCATGAGCTGCCAGATCTGTGTGGAAGTCTGCCCGTTCGAAGCCATCAAGATGGATACGGAATACGAGTTGAGCGCCACCGACCGCTTCGGCGGTCTGCTCGTGAACAAGCATCAACTCGCCAAGCCCAACAGCCATTATCAGAAAATCCATCCCGCCGACGCTGCGATCTCAGACGCCGCCCTCGCGGCCGACATAGCCAAAGCCCAGGCTAAAGCCAAAGCCGATGCCGAGGCAAAAGTCAAAGCCGCCGCGGAAGCCAAGGCCAAGGCGGCCGCAGCAACTCAATCAGCCCCCGCGCCAGCGGCATCATAATGTTTTCGTCGCCACCAATGACTATCACCAACACTGACGCACATTTCAGCGCCACGGGGCGGGCGTGGCTCCCGCTCCCCGGAGGAGCGCGCCGGGGTGAGAATTCTCCCAACCCAAGTTCGCGCCTTGAACCCCTGAACCGTAGCCGCCGACGTGAGGAGGCGGAAGGAGTTGGAAATCTGAGGAATCCGCCTCGTCACCTCGGCGGCTACCAGCAGGAGGTTCATGGTGAGCTTCCACCTCCAACACTGGACGCGCATCGAGGCCATGAACCGCACGAAGGCCTCTCACCCGGCCTTCGGCCACCCTCTCCCCATCCGATGGGGAGAGGGCAGGGTGAGGGGCCGGTTCATGGAAAGGGCGGGCGAAACCATAAACCTCAAATCGCAGATCGGCACTCGTAAATCAAGAATTCCCCGATGCCCGACTTCGATCAGATTTTCGTCCTGCTCAAACACTGGCTGCTCGGCCAATTGGCGGCAATTCTGCCCGCGTGGTCGTTGCCGGTGGTGTCCGCGCTGATATCCATTGCCGCCATCGTCGGTGTGTTCGCCACCTTGTTCGCGCTGATGACGATTCTCGAACGCAAAGGATTGGGACGAATCCAGAATCGTTACGGCCCCAACCGCGTCGGACCACTTGGCTTTTTGCAACCGGCGGCCGACGGCATCAAGGCGTTGATCAAGGAGGACGTCGTTCCGCGCGCGGCGGACCAGGTGGTGCATTTGCTGGCGCCCGTGCTGCTGGTCATCCCGGCAATCCTGGTTTACGCGGTCCTGCCCGTGGGGCGGAACATGGTGGCCATTGAAATGGACTCCGGGCTGCTGTTCTTCTTCGCGGTTGGTGGCGCATCCGAACTGGCCGTGTTCATGGCCGGCTGGTCAAGCCGAAACAAATACTCCTTGCTGGGGGCCATGCGCGCGGTGGCCCAGATGATCAGCTACGAAATTCCGCTCATCCTTTCGACCATCACCGTTGTCATGATGACCGGCACTCTTTCGCCCGAAAAAATCGTCCACGCCCAAGGAACTTATGCCGGGCTGTTGCCGGATTGGTTTGTCTTCACCCCGTGGGGCTTCGCGGGTTTCATTCTGTTTTTGATCGCCGCCAACGCCGAGTCAAATCGTTCGCCGTTCGATTTGCCGGAAGGGGAATCCGAACTCATCGCCGGTTATTTCACCGAATACTCCGGCTTCAAGTTCGCGCTCTTTTTTCTGGCGGAATACCTCAGTCTCTTTGCCGTGAGTGGACTGGGCATCACGTTGTTTCTCGGTGGCTGGCAGTCGCCGTTGCCGGGCCTCACGCTGATTCCTTCGTGGGCGTGGTTCTTCGCCAAATTGTTCGGGTTGATTCTGTTGTTCATCTGGACGCGTGGCACGTTGCCGCGCCTGCGTGTGGACCAACTCATGAACTTTGCCTGGAAATTCATGCTGCCGCTGGCGCTGATCAATCTGATCACTGCGGCGTCCTGGCATTACATGTCACCGGGGCTTGCACGCTGGATCGTGGGTGCGACGCTGGTGCTGGGACCTTATCTCCTGCTCGGACGCGGCCTATTGACGGGCAAACAAATTACCAAACGAGTCTATCGCTACGCCGAATGAACCCAGAGCGAACCAGCCCCCATGATTGAATGACTTGGACTTTTGTCAGTATCGCCGTTGTGACCATCGTAGCCGCCGTGGCGGTGATGACGTTGCGGAATCTCATTCACTGCGCCCTCGCGGCGGCGGTGGCGTTTGTGGGCCTCGCCGCGCTGTATCTCAACCTCAACGCCCAGTTCGTGGGTTTCGCGCAAATTCTCGTGTATGTGGGCGCGGTGGCGATCCTGATCGCGTTTGCCGTGTTGCTTACGCGCGGCGGCGAACCGGCAAACGGACGGGATTTTTCCAAATCCTGGCTGGCCGGGCTGCTGACAGCCGTGGGGGTCTTCGCTGTGCTGGCCTGGGCCATTACACGAAGCGCCCTGAATACCAACGAAATCCCCGCCGCTCCGGTCGTTATGGTGAATCAAATCGGCGTGTCGCTGATGACGAACTATGTGCTGCCGCTCGAAGTTGTCGGCCTGTTGCTTACTGCCGCCCTGATTGGCGCGGTGATCATTGCGATGCGCGACGGTGTAGCCGCCGACGTGAGGAGGCGGAACGATAAATCAGGAGTACCAAAACCAGAAATTCCCCCTCCTCACGTCGGGGGCTACCATCAAACATGACTCCGCTCGCCGGCTATTTGCTTCTCAGTGCGATGCTCTTCGCCATCGGTCTGGCCGGGGCGTTGACTCGGCGCAACGCCATCATCGTGCTGATCGGCATCGAACTTATGCTCAACGCCGCGAACCTGAACTTCATCGCATTCTGGCGCTTCAGCGAGCATCCCGAAACGTTGACGGGGATCATGTTCGTGATTTTCTCGATTGGTGTGGCGGCGGCGGAAGCCGCAGTGGGTCTGGCGCTCATCATCGCGATTTACCGGCATTACAAGAGCACCAACGTGGACGAAGTGAACCAACTCAAGGGATGAGCTTTTTCAACGCAAAGACGCAAAGGCGCAAAGGCGCAACGAGGCATGAGTGCGGGGGCGCGCGGCATTCATGCCGCTTCGCCGTTCAGAACGAGACACCTTCCCGGATCGCCCAATGGTGTGAGGATGGGGGAGTGAAGCGACCTGAAGGTCGCGCTCCGAGCTTGTGGCTTTGCGTCTTTGCGCCTTTGCGTTAAGAGGAAAAATGCCTTGGATTGTCAAAAACCTCTGGTTGATTCCCGCGCTGCCGATGCTGGCGGCGGGACTGACCGCGCTGGCGCCGCAGCGGTGCCGGAAGTTTTCTTCCACGCTGGCCATCGGCTCGATGATTGGCGCGTTCCTGCTTTCGCTTTGGGCGTTCGTGCATGCGCTAAGTGTCGGCCCGGATAAACCCAAGGAGGTTTTTAATTTCGATTGGCTGCAATTCGCCGCTGGGAGCGCGGGTATCCTCAAACTCGGCTGGGTGCTTGACCCGCTGACGGCGGTGATGCTGGTGATGGTCACGTTCGTCGGCACGCTCATTTTCATTTACAGCATCGGCTACATGGCGCACGACGAGAACTTCACGCGCTTTTTCACGTTCCTGTCACTGTTCGCCGGCGGAATGCTCGGTGTCGTCATCGCGAACAGCCTGCTGCTGTTGTTCATGAGTTGGGAGATCGTCGGACTCACGTCTTATCTGCTCATCGGTTTCTGGTATCACAAACCCAGCGCGGCGGCGGCGGCGAAGAAGGCCTTCATCACCACGCGCGTCGGTGACGTGGTTTTCTTTCTCGGGATGATGTGGCTTTATCATCAATCCGGTACGCTCTTGTTTTATGACCACGGTGCCGGGTGTTTGGAGCAATCCGCCTTGATGAAGATGGTTGCCCAAACAACTTCCTTTGGCCTCGCGACCTCCGCGGCAATTGGAATCATGATCTTCGCTGGTGCCGTGGGTAAATCCGGCCAGGTGCCGCTGCACGTCTGGTTGCCCGACGCCATGGAAGGTCCGACGCCGGTCAGCGCGCTCATCCACGCAGCGACGATGGTGGCGGCAGGAGTGTTCCTGGTGGCGCGCGTGTTTCCGCTGATGGCGGTAGGTGGTGAGACAGGCACGGCGCCAGCCTTGCAGGTCATCACTTGGATCGGCGCCATCACCGCGTTCTTTGCCACGACCATCGCTGTCGCGCAGAACGACATCAAACGCATCCTCGCTTACTCTACCGTTTCGCAACTCGGTTACATGATGATGGGCCTGGGCGCGGGCGGCGTGGCGGTGGGGATGTTTCATCTGATCACGCATGCGTTCTTCAAGGCGCTGTTGTTCATGGGCGCCGGCTCCGTGATTCACGGGTGTCACGAGGAACAGGACATTCGCAGGATGGGCGGCATCCGCAAGTTCATGCCGATCACGTTCGCAACCTACGCCGTCGGCATGATGGCGTTGGCGGGATTTCCGTTGTTCTTTTCCGGCTTCTGGAGCAAGGACGGGATCCTGCACGCGGCCCACGCCTGGCCGGTGTCGCACCTGCCGTTTTATCTCGGCGCGGCCGGTGCGTGTCTCACGGCCTTTTACATGACGCGACAGATGGCGTTGGTTTTCTGGGGCGATTATCGGACCAAGTTGACGCACGACACGCAGCATTTCACCACGCCGAAACTCGTGGCGCTCACGAGTGAAGAGCGGCCACAGGAAAGCCCGCGTTCCATGACTGTGCCGTTGATCACCCTCGCGGCCGGCACGGTGTTGCTGAGTGTGATCGGGACGCCCGCCTGGCCGTGGTTTCAAGAATTCCTCGGCTCGACACACGAGGAGGGATTCACGCGCGAGGTCGTCCAGATCATGATGGTTTCGGGATTGGTGTTGCTGGTCGGCGGCGGGATCGGGGTGGCGCTTTACGGTTATGTACAACGGAAACGGGCCGAAGATCCCGATGTGCTGGAAAATTTATTGCCGGCGGGAATGTATCAGTGGTTCGCGAAAAAGTTCGGCATTGATGAGCTTTATGAATTGACGGTGATCCGTTTCAACGCCTGGTTTGCCAGGGCGTGCGCGTTTCTGGATGAGTGGGTGTGGGGCAGTGTGGTGCGACTGATTTCCTACCTGACCATCGGGTTGGGATTCGCAAGCGACGTGGTGGATAGGTTCGTCATCAATCTGGGTTTTGACCGCGGCTGCGACGGCGCGGCGCGAGGCGGTCGCATCATGGCGCACTGGCAGAATGGCCAGGTGCAGCGTTATCTGCGCATCCTCGGAATCGGACTGGTAGCGCTGGTGCTGTTTCTGATCTGGGGAGGGACGAAGTGAGATTCCGCTTTGCGTATCATCGGCTTGCCCCGCTCGTCGAAGGGCTGAAAGCCAGTCAACTGACAACCCGGGGCAAAGCTTTGGGTGTTCGGAACAAAATGAGGCGAGCACCATCCTGGAAATTTCACACTCGTAACGCCGGGTTGGGGAAACCGGCCTTCAGGACTGGGCGAACGAGGCTAGTAGGCCGCGTGCCTCCACGCGGCGGGGTCTCAACATTCCAAGCTGCGTGTGAAATTGGCAGGCTAGAAAGGCGCAACGATGGATCGCTGGCTTGTCTCACCGGCCGAATCGGTATCGTCCCCACCGGGCTTGGTTTGTTTGGCGACGTGAAGCCTGGGGCGTTGCCCTGGGCTACCAGCTTGCGCCGCGACGGGGCGGAGGAAGGGGTGGTGGTGGCGTGACTGGACTTCCGATTCTTACCATCATCACGCTGCTGCCACTGTTCAGCGGGATCGTAGTCGCGAGCTTGGGTGAACAGAAGCAGCTCGGGCGGAGAATCGCCCTGTTCTCCAGTTTCCTTTCGCTCGGGCTGGTGATGTGGCTGTGGAGGAGTTTCAATGCGGCTTCGGGCGAACTGCAATTCGCGGAGAGACACGAATGGATTCCGACATTGGGCGTAAATTACTTCGTGGCGGTGGATGGGCTGGGGCTGTTGATGCTCCTGCTGACAAGCATAGTCGTGCTGATGTCGCTGCTGGCTTCAGGGAGAATGGGACCGACGAATCCCATAGCGCCGCCATCCGGAAAGGTTGGGGACGCGGCGGAACGCGTCCCTACCCAGTCGGCCTCGCATCTTTACTTTGCGTTGATCCTTTTCCTGCAAGCGGGTTTATTCGGCACGTTCACAGCGCTGAATTTCTTTCACTGGTTCATCTTTTGGGAGTTGAGCCTGGTGCCAGCCTTCTTCCTTGTGCGCCTTTGGGGTGGAGCGCAACGCGCCCCGGCGGCGACGCAATTTTTCGTTTACACCATGGTCGGCAGCGTGGCGATGTTGCTGGCGTTTCTCGCCATCTTTCTGGCGACCGGCAAGATGGATTTCGTTGAACTCGCGGAAATGGGAAGAGACGGTTCACTGGCCAGCGCGCTCTCCGCAAAACTCGGCTGGCACGATCTGAATACCAAACCGCTGGCATTGATCATTTTCGCCGGCGTCCTGCTCGGGTTTGCCGTGAAAGTGCCGATGATGCCGTTTCACACGTGGTTGCCCGCGACATACGCCGAAGCTCCCGCACCGGTGACGATGTTGCTCACGGGAGTGATGTCCAAGATGGGTGTATATGGCTTCATCCGCATCCTACTGCCAATCTTCCCGCAGCAAATCAACTGGGTGCTGACGCCGTTGCTGTGGCTGGCGGTTATCACGATTGTGTTCTCGGCCTGCGCGGCTTTTGCCCAGCGCGACCTCAAGCGCATCTTCGCCTACTCCTCGATCAACCATCTGGGCTACTGCTTGCTGGCGGTGTTCGCGGTGGCCAGGTACTCCGATGCTTCGGGGTTTGCCACGGAGAAGGCGGCAGCGCTCAACGGCGTGTTCCTGCAAATTTTCAATCATGGAATCACGGCGGCGACGCTGTTCATGTGCGTGGGCTTCATCGAGCAACGCAGTGGCGGGTTGCGCGGGTTGAATGATTTTGGCGGCTTGCGCAAGCTGGCGCCGATCTTCTGCGGGTTGATGGGGATTGCGCTGTTTTCTTCGCTCGGATTGCCGGGATTGAACAGTTTCGTCGGCGAATTCCTGATCTTCAAGGGTGTGTTTCCCCTGACGCCATGGGCGGCATCGCTGGCGGTGATCGGGATTCTGGTCACGGCGATTTTTCTGCTGACGATCATCCAGCGCGTCTTCAACGGCCCGTTGAACGAGAAATGGTCGAAATTCCCGGACCTGACGCCGGGCGAGATCGCGCTGTTGTTCGTTCCGATCGCCTTGATGTTCGTGCTGGGGCTGTGGCCGCGGTTGCTGCTGGATGTGGTCAACGCAACGGCAGTGCAGATGGTGGAGCAGTTGAAGTTTTAACTACGAATGGACGCGAATAAACACGAATCAAATCAAGTCCCGAAGGGACGAAACGTGAATAGCCGTGGGCCACAGCCCACGGTTCGGGTTGTCCGATTCGTTCGGCCCTGTCAGGGCCGAATGAAATCAAACGGCGTTGTTCCGCAGGTTGCACCTGCGGCTATTCGTGTTTGGCCTCTTCGAGGCCCATGGGTCGTCATGGATGTTTCGCCATTCATAATTCGCCATTCGTCATTTGCCACATGTTAGCCTGGGCCGTTTACATTTCATTTCTGGGCGCGCTGGTGCTGATGCTCCTGCCGAAGGGCAACGCGTCGGCGACGCGCTTACGCCGTTCGCAAAATTGACTTTGAACCTGAAAACAACGATAACATACCCATGAGCACGCCATCAAAGGCAGCCGCCAAAAAGCCGGCACGCGCCCGTGGGTCGAAGACGTGGGGCACCCTGGCTGCGGCGAAGATCCGCGCGGAGTGCAACCCGTGGACGCGCGCTGAACGCGAAGCGTGGTTGGAACGCGCGATGCAGATTGCCTATGGCAGCGAAGCTCAACCTACCCAGACTCGTCGCCGTTGACACCAATGTCGCCCTCGATTTCGCGCTAGGCGTCGAGGACGTGTGCGATGCCATCGCGACGATCCAAGCCCGCATCATCGGGGTTGAATTGTTGCTCCCGCCGACCGTCATGGGAGAACTGGCGAACGCGGCGGTCACTTCAGCAGATCGCGAGGTGCGAACGGCTGCGGAAAAAATGTTGCGCCAGCATCGCGCCTGGGGATTTCGCATGGTGAATTTTATTCCACTGGGATTTGAACGGGTGGACCGCATTGCCGGGTGCTTGCGATATCAAGGGTTGCTGCCCGAGGAAGAGGTTCATGATTCTGTGATCATCGCTGAAGCGGCGTCGCTGGGCTGCGCGCTGCTGACGAGCAGTGATGCGGCGTTGGCTGGCGTTGACCACGCGAGGTTAACTGTGGAATTGAGCCGGTTTGATTTGTCTGCGCCGGTGATCGCCACGCCACGGGAAATCGTGAGGAAATTTTTCCGATGATGTTAGCCTGGACCGTTTACATTTCATTTCTGGGGGCGCTGGGGCTGATGCTCCTGCCGAAGCTGCGGGTGCGGGAGGCGCGGGCAATCGCGCTGGCGACGGCTTTGGGAGGATTTTTTGTCACGCTGGCGGCGTTCGCCGATTTCAAGCCGGGCGAAATCCTGACGGTGGCCAAGCTGCCGTGGGTGCCGTCGCTCGGGATCGAATATCATCTGGCGGCGGACGGCGTGAGTTTGACACTCGTCTTGCTCACCGGGCTGGCGGCGGTGAGCGGGATTTTGTTTTCCTGGAACATCGAGCATCGCGCGAAGGAATTTTTCGCGTTCTACCTCGCGCTCATTGGGGGCGTGTATGGCGTGTTCCTGAGTTTTGATCTGTTCCTGCTGTTCGTGTTCTACGAAATCGCCATCGTGCCGAAGTATTTCCTCATCGCGATCTGGGGCTCGACTCGGAAGGAATACGGGGCGATGAAGCTGGCGCTCTACTCATTCGTCGGCAGCGCGATGGTGCTGATCGGCTTGATTGCGGCGTACGTGGTGTCCGGCGCCCACACATTCAACGTCCTGGAACTGGCGAAGTATCCGTTCCCGCACGGCTTCCAGATGTTGGCGTTCCCGCTGGTGTTCGTGGGCTTCGCGGTGCTCGCCGGCCTGTGGCCGTTTCACACGTGGGCGCCGACCGGTCACGTGGCCGCGCCGACGGCCGCCTCAATGTTGCTCGCCGGCGTGGTGATGAAGCTGGGCGCATACGGGTGTCTGCGCGTGGCAATGACTTTGTTCCCTGAGGGAATGGAGAATTGGAGTTTTGGAGTGATGGGATTCCACTCGTGGCGTGAGGTTATCGCGGTGTTTGCCGCGATTGGCATCGTGTATGGCGCAATGGTGGCGCTGGTGCAGAGGGATTTCAAATTCGTCATCGGCTATTCGAGCGTGAGTCACATGGGCTTTGTGCTGCTCGGGTTGGTGACGCTGAACACCATTGGGTTGAGCGGCGCGGTGTTGCAGATGTTCTCGCACGGCATCATCGCAGGGTTGCTGTTCGCGGTGGTGGGGCGGATGGTTTATGCGCGAACGCACACTCGCGAATTATCCGCGCTCGAGGGAATGAAGCTCGCGAGGGCGATGCCATTTGCGGCGGTGACGTTTGTGATCGCGGGGATGGCTTCGATGGGGTTGCCGGGATTCAGCGGGTTCGTGGCGGAGTTGCAGGTGATCATCGGGGCGTGGCAGGCCTTCCCAACGCTGGCCGTGGCCACGGGTGTGGGCATACTGATTGGCATCGCCTACACCCTGCGCGCGATGATGAAGGCGTTTTTTGGTGAGGTTGACGCGCCAGATAAAAGCATGGCTAAGACGAATGGGGCGCGTGGGACGGATGAACATCACGAACTCGAACCGATTTCCGTTCCCGAACGGCTGGGCGCGGTGATGCTCATCGGTGTTTCGTTGCTGGTCGGGCTTTATCCGAGAATTCTATTGGACGTTATCCAGAAGAGTTTCGATTCGCCATTGTTTGACTGGGTGAAGAGGGGGGGTGGGATGTGAATTATCTCGAATTGCTCGGACTCGCCGCCCCGGAAACGATAGTGGTCATCGGCGCCTTGGTGACGCTGGTGGTGGATCTGACGGCCTTGCGCGGGCTGGAGACACGACTGCGGTTTGGCATCGGCGTGATGATCACGGGCGTCGTGTGCGCCGCCGCAATCCTGTGGATGCTGGTGATGCCGGCTCAGGGTGAAGTCGGCGCGGGCATGATGGTGGTGAATCCACTAACGCAACTGGTGAAGGGAGGAATTCTGGCACTCACGTTCTTCACTCTGTTGCTTTCGCTGAACTCGGATTTCACCGCGCACGTGGGCGAATATCTCTCACTCATCATGTTGGCGACCGTGGGAATGATGTTTTTGGTCAGTGCGCGGGATTTGCTGATGATTTTTGTTGCGCTTGAAATGACCAGCCTGTCGCTGTACGTCCTAACCGCCTTCAACAAACGAAACGTCAAATCGGCGGAGGCAGCGTTGAAGTATTTCCTGTTTGGCGGGATGGCGGCGGCGTTCATGTTGTTCGGCTTGAGTTTGCTTTACGGTCTGACCGGCTCAACGAACCTGGGCGAAATCGCCACGGAGTTGCAGGGCAGGGGACTGGATCCGTTGCTGGTGGTGGCGATGGTGATGACGGTGGCGGGGTTCGGTTTCAAGGTGGCCGCCGTGCCGTTTCATCTGTGGGCGCCGGATGCCTACGAAGGCGCGCCGACGCCCAGCGCCGCATTCATTGCCTCGGGCTCCAAAGTGGCTGGCTTCTTCAGCTTTGCGCTGGTGATGATGATTGGATTCAAAGGGCAAACGGCCGGGGGAGACGCTGGCTGGCGAAGTTTTGCGGCCGGCTGGACGCCGACCATCGCGGTCGTGGCGGCGTTGAGCTTGGTGCTCGGCAATCTCGCGGCGCTGGCGCAGAGCAACGTGAAGCGGCTGCTCGCCTATTCGGCGATTGCGCACGCGGGCTATGCGTTGTTGGGTATTCTGGCGAACAACGGGCAGGGACTCGCCAGCCTGGTGTATTACGTCATCACCTACGGCCTGACCACGGTAGGCGCCTTCGGCGTGGTGCTCGTGGTTGAGCAATTGCAAGGTGAGGCCAGGCTGTCCGACTTTGCGGGGTTGAGCCGGCGCGCGCCGATGGTGGGGTTGTGCATGATGGTGTTCATGCTCTCGTTGGCCGGGATTCCACCGCTCGCCGGTTTCTTCGGGAAGTTTTATGTGTTTGCGGCGGCGTTGGGGGCGGGACCGAACCTGGGTTTGTTGTGGCTCGTGATCCTGGCCGTCGCAATGAGCACGGTGTCGCTTTACTATTATCTCCAGGTGCTGAAACAAATTTACGTGGTGGAGGGGACGAACGGAGACGCCGGGAAAAAGGTGCCGTGGTTCAGCCAGGTGGTGCTGGGGGCGATTGCGCTGCTGGTCGTGGGCCTTGGCTGTTTTCCGAATTTGTTGGTGGGCGCGGTGGAACGCGGCCTGGCTGCCGCGGGCCAGTGAGCCGGGATTCCTTACGCCGGCAACTTGCGCCGGCGGATAATTGCCCAGGCGCCGAGACTCAAAGCCAGAATCGCGCTCGCGGCAGGCTCAGGGATCATCCGGGTGCTGCCCGAAAAACTCACGTTGTCCACGCTGAAAGTTCCGGCACCGCCTTCGGCATTCCAACCGTAGAATCGGAACGTGACTGGGGCGGTCAGACCGACGTGGGATAATCCCGGAGTGACGAGGCTGCCGGTTTGGGCCGTCGTGACGGAGTCCAGCGCCCACTGGAATTCATTTCCGGGACCAACGGCCAGGTTGGCGTTGCCGGGGCTGATGCTCGCGGGCAGGTTCGCGGCAAAGCCATCCACACTGGAGCGAACGGCGTAATTACGAATGCCGGTGCTGGAGCGCTGAACGATGAAGGAGATCGTGTCCAGTTGCAGTTCGATCTGGTTGAGCGGCGTCAGCGTGACTTCAAAGTAGGCGGTGGTGCTGAGGCTGCCGGTGAATTGGGAAAAATCATCGCTGCCGTTGACGCCACCGGTTGGTTGGGAAGTGAACGAGAAGCGGCCGCCGGCGTTGGGATTGCTGGCCGCGCCAACCGAGCTGAAGGAACTGAACGTAACACCGCTGGCCGTGGGCGGCGGGGTGGGATCGGTGCTGCCGCCGGAATTGCCCAACACGCCACTGAAGTCGTAAAGGGCCGTAAAGGACGACTGGGCGAAGCCGGTGCTGGTCGCGGCTCCAGTCAGGGCGACCACCAGCAGTGGCAGGAAATTTTTCCAAAGTTTCATGGGATCAGCGGAGGTTCGATTTCCGAATGTCGGTCAGGTTGTACAGCGAAAGCGGCAAGCACGTCAACATCGCTGCACAGCCCGACGTGGCCGGTTACTCCAGCCCCAGGATCGCTTTCCCTGCGGGAGTTATCATGGAGTGATGCCAGGGTGGATCCCAGACGACCTCGACGCGAGCGTCTTGAACGCCCGGAAGATTCAAGAGCTTTACCTGCGCATCGCCGGCGATGGCCGGTCCCATGCCGCAGCCCGGGGCGGTCAACGTCATCTTGACGTCCACCTCCGCACCGCCGGCCTGTGCGGTGAGTTTCATGTCATACACCAGCCCCAGGTCCACGATGTTCACGGGGATCTCCGGATCGAAACAGGTGCGCAGGGTATCCCAAATCAATTGCTCGTTCACCGCAGTGGCAATGGGGTCGGGCGAAGCTGATTGAGTGGTCGCTGCCAGTCCGAGCGCGTCGGCATCGGAGGCGGCGATACGGAACAAACCCGCCGGCGCTTGCACGGTGTAGGAGCCGCCCAAAGATTGCGTGATGTGAACCGGGGTGCCGGCGTTGAGCGTGCCCATCGTGCCCGCCGGAATCTGGATGGCGGCGCAATCGCGTTTGAGTTCAACGGAAGTGGTTGGATTCATGTTTTGGATGCGGGTGACAGCCCAGCACGCGGTTAAGGATACGCCAGCTTGCAAATGAGGCAAAGCCAAGATGCGATCGAAAGCTTACGGAAGCGAGGTTCGGATTGACAACCAGGCGTGGCAGGTAATAGTGCTGCAGACTCACCTGTGGCAACACGCGACAGGAAGTCATCCAAACCATCCACTCACGGAAATGCGTATGAACTCCAATCGGACGCACGACTTGGTTATCCGAAGCCAAATCGGAAAATTCGCAGGCAAGCCGCTTAAACTTTTGCTGGCAATTTTAGCCGCTGGCTCGTTGCTGTTGGCCGGCCCAACTCGCGCCAACAACTTGTTGGTCAATCCAAGTTTCGAGGCGAACTCCGGGCACAGTGTGGCGACGGGGTGGACATACTTTTCGCCACCTGCGCCTCCGAATTATTTTGGCGACTACTGGGTCGAGAATAATGTGCCGGCTCATGACGGAACGCTTTATTGGAAGCAATGGGGCGCGCTTTATCTGCCCGCTCCCACTAACAATGTGGCGGGCATTTTTCAGGAGTTTAGCAGTGCGCCAGGATCAGGCTACCAAGCCAGTGGCTGGTTTTACACGTCGAGTAGTGGCAATGAACTGTTGGGAGCGGATTGCCGGCTCTGGCTGGAAGTGTTGTTTCTCAACGGGAGCGGCCAGACCTTGGCGCTTTACAAGTCGGAGGATTTCACCGCGAGTATCGGCTCGGATGCGTGGTATCAGTATCAGGTAACCCAGGCGTGCGATCTCGGATCTCCGGTTGCTAGTGGCGATCCCTATTTTACAACTTATGCGGTCACCGGAACCGTGAGCCAGGTTGTGTCCCCGCCGGGCACGGCGAAGGTGCGTTATCGCTTGGCTTACCTTCAAGCAGGCCAGGAAGGTGGGTCGGCCTATTTGGATGATGCAGTGTTGGATCAGGTCAGCGGACCAATTCCTCCGGTTATCAGCAGTGTCTTTCCGCTGAACATGATCTTCGTCAATCCGCCGGACGGCATCAAATTCAACGTCAATTCGCCGAGCGGGTTCACCATCAACAACAGTGGCATCGGATTGACGGTGAACGGCGTGGATGTCTCGGCGAATCTGACGATCAGCGGCTCCGCCTCGAACAAGAATGTTTCCTATTTCGGCCTCCAATCGAATCAGACTTACACGGTGTCCATGACGGTGACGGACAGTTTCGGTTTCTCGGCCACGGCCAACACGTACTTTGAAACCACCTGGGTTGGCCTTGAGCCGGTCAACTATCTATGGGAGGCCGAGGATTTCGACTTTAACAGCGGGCAGTATCTCAACAATCCGGACCTGTGCAATGCGGGTGGAAACCCAAACTGCTACTTTGGAAAAGTGGGTGTGGAAGGTGTGGACGAGCACAACTTGAATGGCGGCGGCAGTCATTTGTATTGTCCGACGGACCCCATGGGCACGGGGGTTTCCGGGGATTTTCTGCGGAAGAATCTGTGGGACGCGGGCCGGCTTGATTACAAGATTGATCCGTTCAACTTCAGCGAGTGGGTGAATTATACGCGTGACTGGCCGGCGAGCACGAATTGGATCATCGCCCGCCTGGCAACCGATGTGGGGCTGACTGGAACGCTGACCTTGAGCAAGGTGAACCCCGACACAACGACCACCGACCTGGGCACGTTCACGATTGCCAGCGGCCGGGGCTGGAGCGCGTTTGACAACGTCTATCTAAAAGACACCAATGGCTTTCTCGCGAGCGTGGCGCTGAACGGCAAGGAAACACTCCGGCTTACGAGTGGTGGCAACCTGCTCCCCAACTGCTTCATGCTCGTCACCGCACAGGTGGATCTGCCGCAATTGAGCAATCTGTACCCCACGGGCACGCATCCCTTCGAGCCAACCAATGCCTTGAGTTTCACCGTCTCCACCGTCGGCGCAACTTTTCCGGCCAGCGGCATCAAAATGGTTCTGGATGGGAGCGATGTATCGGCGAATCTGGTGGTCACCGGATCGGCCTCGGCCAAGAGCGTGGTTTACCCCGGCCTGTTGCCCAACGCGAAACACACGGCGATCATCACAGTGACCAATTCCTTGAATCACGGCATCAGCCTGACGAACGAGTTCGATACGTTCAGCCAGGACAATTACATGGTGGAAACCGAGGACTTTGATTACGGCGGCGGACAATTTGTAGCCGACTGGTACCCGGAGTCGTATCTGGGGTTGCCGCCCACGACCAACATTGATTTTCAACACACGCCCGTCAGTCCGGCGGACGAACAATTCATTTATCGGTCGGACGGCATCCCCGAAGATTTGACCCACGATTACCTGCGGGACGAATTCATCAGCGTGGGCGCGTTTGATTATGACCTGACGTGGTTCGGAACGGGCGACTGGGCAAACTACAGGCGGGCTTTTCCGGCGGGCAACTATTACGTGTATGGACGAATTGCTGGTTTGGGTGACTACTCGTTGTATCTGGATCAGGTGATTCAGGGCGCGGGAACGGCGAATCAGGTAACGATCCGGCTCGGTCGCTGGGGCACGGTGGGTCGAAGCTATAGCACCTACGATTGGGTGCCGTTGACGGATGATGGGCTGGTCGCGCCGGTCGTGATCAAACTCAACGGGCTTGCCACGCTGCGAATCACCACCACGGGCAACAACAACCCCAATTACTTCATGTTCGTGCCGGTTTCGGGGATTGCGTTGACGGCGGGAAGTTCGAGCGGCAGCAATGTTGTTTCGTTTCCTACTCAGACGGGCGTGATTTATCGGGTGCTTTATCGCGAAAGTCTCACCGAGGGGACTTGGATGCTCCTGACTTCCGTGGTGGGTGATGGCGCGGTCAAATCGGTGACGGACCCGTCCACGGCAGCCAGGAGATTTTATCAGGTTGTGGCACCGTGAAGTGTGAGCGCGATGGATGAGACGCAAGCTATTTAACTGGACATGAAACGCATCGTTGCTGCTCAGGTGCTCCTGCTGGCCGCGGTTATTTCATCGGTGGAAGCCATTGAGCCGCCGACGGGATTGGTGAGCCGGGCAGGGGATCGGAGCATTGTTCTGCATTGGGACGCGGGCAAGGATTCCGATCTGGCGGGCTATCGGGTTTACCGCGCGTCGAACAGCGGCGGCCCATTCAGTCCGCAGAGTCCAAGTTTGATCAGCTCGCCAGGCTTTTGCGACATCAGCGGTGCGGTCATCAACGGCCAGACGAATTTTTATCGCGTCACCACGCTGAGCACGTCGTCGGAAGAAAGCGCGCCCTCAGTCACGGTGGCGGTCGCTCCGCAACCGTTTGCGAGCGACGATGCGTTTCTCGATTACGTGCAGCAGTGTCACTTCGACTATTTTTGGTATCTGGCGAATCCAAACAACGGCTTGATACCAGATCGGAGCACCGCAACGTCGCCGTGCAGCATCGCAGCGGTGGGGTTCGGGCTGACGGCCATCGGCATCGGAATTGACCATGGGTGGATCACGCGGACACAAGGCGCGGCCCGAGTGCTGGCCACTCTGGACACTTTTCTCCAAGGCCCCCAAGGCCCGGCGTCCACCGGGACGATCGGATACAAGGGATGGTTCTATCATTTTCTGGACATGCAAACGGCCCAGCGAGCCGGTGGCTCGGAACTGTCCTCGATTGACACCGCTTTGTTGTTGGGCGGCGTGCTCTACGCGAAACAGTATTTTGACGGCCGCACCGCGGCAGAAGCGGCCATTCGCGCGCAGGCAACAGCAATCTTTGACCGGGTGGATTGGAATTGGATGGCCCAAGGGACCAATGTAGTTTCCATGGGCTGGAATCCCGGCTCCGGATTTTTGCCGAACAACTGGATCGGCTACAACGAAGGCATGCTGCTCTATGCGCTGGGCCTCGGCGCCCAGAGCAATGCGTTGCCGGCTTCGGCGTGGAATCGCTGGACCAGCGGCTATGTCTGGGCCACCAATTACGGGCAGGCGTTTGTTCCTTTTCCGCCCTTGTTCGGTCACCAATACTCCCACTGCTGGCTGGACTTTCGCCACGTTGCCGATGACTACATGAACAGTCACAACAGCACGTATTTCGAAAACTCCCGGCGCGCGACGCTGGCCCAACGCGCCTATTGCATGGCCAACCCATTAAACCGGATCGGTTACAGCGGGAACGTCTGGGGGCTGACGGCGTGCGACGACCCCTCGGGTTACGCGGCACACGGCGCTCCGCCGGCGGAGAATGACAATGGCACCATCGCACCCACCGCCGCGGGCGGCGCCATCGCGTTCACACCCGAATACTCGTTGCCCAGCCTGCGCTATTTCTACACCCAGTTTCGGACACACATTTGGACTGCCTACGGCTTCCGGGACGCATTCAACCTGGGAGCGCAATGGTACGCCGCAGATGAGCTGGGGATTGACCAAGGGCCGATCGTGATCATGATCGAGAACTATCGCACGCAACGGGTCTGGCAGTTGTTTGCGCGCAACATGGAAGCGCAAACCGGTTTGCAACGGGCGGGTTTTGGGCCGTTGACGTCGGTCGCCACTAATTTGCAAATCCTCCCCGGCCAAAATGCATTCCTGCTCGACTGGGTGGCACTGGCGGGCCGGACGTATTCGGTTGAATACTCTCCAAACCTGCAGACCTGGTTTGCATCGCCAACCGGAGTGGTCAACGAATCCAGTTGGCTTGATAACGGGCCGCCAGCCACTTCTCCGCCGCCGTTCGCCGTGCCGCAACGATTCTATCGAGTCTTCCGCTTTGGGTATCCGTGAGCGGGGAAACGATTCGCTACCGACCGCCTTCAACAAAAAAGCGCCCCGAAGGGCGCTGAAAAATCTATTTTGGCGGCTGGTGTCAGACAGTCGAACGGGAAAGGCTTCGGCGACGCAGCAGCCATCCGAACGGGAGGCCGAGACCAATCAGCAGCGCCATCGCCGACGGCTCAGGCACGGCGGTAATGCTGATGTCGCGGAAAACCGCAATCCCCGAGTTGTTGGCATCCACTGTGTCATTGACGATTTGGAAATAGCCGCCCAGCGTCGTGCCATCAATGATGCCTTGCTCCAGATTACTCAAGGCCAGAACCGGACTCTGCACGCCGTTGGCCGAGTAGATGATCGAGCGCAATCCGGTGTTGCTGTCCAGAAAGTAATTGATGCCGAGCGTGATTGTGTCGCCCGAATTGAACGTGGCCGGGAAAGCATAGAAGGGCAACGGCCCGCCAAACGCCACGATCTCATGCGCGTCCGAGTTGACAATGAACTGTCCGTCGCCGCCCAGCGTGTTGAAGAGGAAACCGGCTTCCTTGCGCGGCGAAGTCGGGCTGCCCATCAAGGTCAACGTCATTGACGCATTGAAGAAGTCGTTGTTTTGGAATTGATACGCGCTGGTCCCGCCGTTGTTGGAAAACTGCCAGACATCCCGGTTGGCATAACCCGTCGCCGCACTCACGCCTTGCTCGGTAAACGAGATGGAGGACGGGCTGGGATACGGTTGATAAATCGTCCCGACATTCAACATGGCACCGGGAATGTCGTTGAACACCCGCGGGTGAATGACGGCTGAATTGATGGTGCTTACCTGCGCATACGCACCGGTGGCGACTACGAGGCCGAGGAGAGTTCCGTAGAACGCACAGCGATGGGAGTTGATCGAAATTGTCATACGAATTTGGTTTACGACTGGGTTACGCTTACTGCAAGCGATTATGCAAATCCGGGCGCTGCCGTCAAGGTATATCTCACGTAACATCACGGAATTTTCGCAGAAAAAAGCGCCGACCAGTTCGGTCGGCGCTCTTGAATCCGAGCGCGATTACTGGGCGGTGGTTGACGTGCCGATGTTGGCCGTTTTGGTGCCGTCGGTCACATCCGCGGCCGTGACCGTCCAATCGCCGGGCGTGTTGAATGTCACGCTAAACGTGTGCGAACCAAGTGAAAGTGCGGCATCTGCCGGCAGTGTGGCCGAGGCGTCGCTGCTGGTGATGGTGATTGTGTCCGTAGAACTAACGATGTTCCAGTCGGCGTCCACCGCATTGACTGTCACGTTGAACGGAATGTCGGAGAGTTGCGCGTCGGGGGTGCCAGCCTTGCCCGTCGGCGTGTTGGGGGCATTTGATTCACCCGGCATCAAGACCTGAAGCTTGGTGAAAGGCCGTTTAACCAACCGGAAGTAGCTCGCACTCACGTCCGGCACGGCAGATTGCGCCACCAAGGCGTGCGCGAAACCAGCACTTTGATAGGACGTGATCAATGTCGCCGGATTCCAGGGGCCGCTGACTGCCGCCGCAGTCTCGACACTTGGAACTGCGGTCTTGACAGGGCCGAGAGCGGTTGGTAGCTCCGTTTGGGTAGCATTGACAACGTAGTGAGTTTTGACGACGTGCGCTATCGTGCATGGTCACGAGAATGATGCCGTTCGCAGCAACCAATCAAAAGCAAATGAAAGTAACTCGTATTATCAAAGCCATGTCGGTGGCCAGCAGCCTGATCCTGAACGCGACGGCGTTGCAGGCGGCGGAAGTAGTCATCAACGACTTCGACGACCCGTCTGAAGTTACTCCGTATGCTTGGGAGTCGTGGTCATCTCCGACTGCCGTGGACTTCGACACGCAAAACGCCGGTGGCGGTTCCGCCGGCTCCGGCTCCCTACGGGTTACCAACAGTTTCCCGGACAACCCCGGAGGTTATAGCCAATGCGTGTTCACGGGTGCGCTGCCGGGCGGACAGGTGGATGCCGTGACGCTCTACAGCAAAATCAGTTTTGATGTGAAGTTGGATCCGCTTTCGTACCCGCGGGTGAATGGCACCGATTACGGCCTGCTTGAGCTGTATCTGCGTAACGGCAGCGGCTGGACTTGGATTTCCGCGGGCAGTGCCCGTTTCACGAACTTCAATTGGGTTCACTACAGCTTTGATGTGCCCTCCACGGCGGACCAGGTGCATCGGTTGACGTTCAAGCTGGGGGAAAACAATCTGACGAATACGGTGATTTACAATATTGATAACATTCACTGGACGGAATCAACCGTCGCCCAAGCTCCCCCCACCTTGTCCATTGAAAAGACCGAACCTGGTCTCAACCTGCTGGCGGCCAGCAGTGGTCAATATGACCGCCAAAGCATTGGGACGGTTGACAATTCGTTTGGCTGGATTGGCTCCAGTGAACCGGTTTCGTACTCCATGACGATCAGCAAATTTCCAAATGCAACGGCTTATGGCGGCTTTACCGCGCATTTTTATTTGGTGCCCGGCACGCCTGGCAACGAGGATGCGCCCGATTGGAACGAGCCGACTTGCGCCTTGATCGCTCTCCATGCCAACGCCGATGGTACCGCTACAATGGAGTACCACTACAAGACCAATGCGCCTGGCAGCAATGGCAAGCCAACCTTGGATGGCGCCACTGGACAGTACTACAACCAATACGCAACCAATGGGCCGGTCGGCTGGATCGGTAATGTCACCGGGGCCGACATCCTCGGCACCTGGACCGTGACCATCAATCAGGACACGAATATTACGATGACCGCGCCGGACGGTGCGAGCAGCAGTTTCACGATGCCACCCGAGGATGCCGCTCAGTTTGCTGGCGGAATAACCGTTTACTACGGCATTGTGCCCAGCCAGATGGCCAATGTTGGTCAGAAGGCTATTTTGAGTCGGGTCGAGATCAAGTCAGGCAGTACGATAAGTTTGGAGGATGATTTTTCCGTGTCACCGCTTGATTCCGCAATTTGGAACATCCGGGCGGCAAGCCCGGAGGGCGGGGTGGCGGTCATCACCACCAGCGAACCGTACTATGTTTGGTGGACCACCCCGGCGACCGGGTTCACGCTGCAAGTCAATTCGGACTTGAATCCCTTGAACTGGGTGGATCCGGGGGTGGTGGACGTGGCGGTCGGCGCCAAGCGGCGTGCGCTTATTCCCACGACGGCGTTGCCGTCACCCGACAATTCTTTCTTCCGGTTAATCAAACCCGAGCAGCCGTAAGCGCTGCTGTGGCTGTGCGCTTCCGGGGGCGACGGGATCACCGTCGCCCTTTTGACTATTCCCGGACTTGGGGCGGAAGAACATGGAAAAGACTCCACTACCTTACGCCGGGGCGCAACGCTTCAAAGGACGCAGTGTAGTTCCCGAGTTGGTCTCGGCGCAATCTTCGTGATTGATACGCGGGTTCGCTTGAGTAGTATTGCCGCGGGCTTGATTCCGAATTTCGGTCGGGGCGTAGCGTAGCCCGGCTAGCGCGCTTGCTTGGGGTGCAAGAGGTCGAGAGTTCAAATCTCTCCGCCCCGACCATTTTCTCTCCGCTCGAGTCCGTGGCTGGGCGGCAAGTCAGCAAACGTCTCGGTATGAAAACCAATACATCCGTCCGGGTAACAACCACGCTGCTGCTCGCCTTCCTGACCGGGGCGACGGGTGGGTGCAAACATTATACGATTTCGGACACACCAGCGATCACGCCTCCGCCTGAATCTGTTCAACCGCCAGGAGCCATCGAACAGCCTGGGGCGATCACTCCCGTTCCGCCCGGCACGGTCTCCGTCCCCGGAGGCAAAGGCTGGAGCAATCCCAAGTGAATTCGTCCCGTGCAGCGAAAAGATGTTTTCGGCGGGCGGTTTTGCACGCGAGATTCGCCGCTTGCGAATTCTCACGACGCGCGCCGCACACGGCGGTCGCGGAGCTCAGTCCAGCCGGGATGATTATTATGTTCGCGCTGGTTGCTTTCTCCGCACGACTTTTTATAGTGCGCACGGTTTAATTGAAATGAGATGAGCAATTCTTCCGAAGTCACGCCGCCGTGGGACCTCCAGGCGGCGCGCAACCTCTATAACATCCAGCGCTGGGGAGCGAAGTATTTTGACATCAATGACGCCGGCCACGTGGTCGCCCGTCCCTTGCAGGAGGCGGGCACGGCGGTGGACATCACGGATGTGATCGAGGAAGCGAAGAGCCGCGGGCTCAAGTTCCCGCTGCTGATTCGCTTTCAAGACATCCTGCGACACCGGGTTGAGGCCATCAACACCACCTTCCGGAAATCCATCGCCGAGTTCAATTACCAGGGCAACTATCGCGGCGTGTTTCCGATCAAGGTGAATCAACTGCGCGAAGTCGTGGAGGAAATCCTCGATGCGGGCAAGCCGTTCGACTTCGGACTCGAAGTCGGCAGCAAGCCGGAATTGTTCGCGGGCCTGGCGTTGCAGAACCAATTGGGCAGCCTGATCATTTGCAACGGCTACAAGGATTGCGACTTCATCAAAATGGCGTTGCTCGGCACCAAGCTGGGCAAGAAGGTCATCATGGTGGTCGAGAAGCTGGAGGAATTGCGCCAGATCATCACGGTGTCAAAACAACTGGGCGTCGAACCGCTCGTGGGCCTTCGCGCGCGGTTGCTCGCCAAGGGCGCGGGCCGTTGGGCGGACAGCGGCGGCGAAAACGCCAAGTTCGGCCTGAGCACGGCGGAGATTTTGTCCGCCACGGAACTGCTCCAGGCGGAGAACCTCGGGCATTGCCTCAAGCTCGTGCATTTCCACATCGGTTCGCAGGTGCCGGATATTCTCACGGTGAAGAAGGCCGTGCAGGAGGCGGCGCGATTTTACGCGAAACTGTACAAAATGGGTTTCGCCATTGAATACCTCGATGTGGGCGGCGGACTGGGCGTGGACTACGACGGCAGCCGGTCGGCGTTCGACAGTTCCACCAACTACTCGCTCCAGGAATACACAAACGACATCGTCTATTACGTCGCCGACGTCTGCAACGCGGAGAAGGTGCCGCATCCGGACCTCATCAGCGAAAGCGGTCGGGCGATTGTGGCGCACCACAGCGTGCTGATCGTCGAGGTGTTCGGCGCGATCGGCAAAACGCGGCCCGACATCGCGTTCACCTTCGGCGACAACGAGCATTCGATTGTCCGCGAGTTGCTCGACATCCAGAAGAGCCTTGCCAAGTTGAACAAGCTCGAAGCCTATCACGACGCCCAGGAGCGGCGTGATGATGCGCAACACATGTTCACCTTGGGCATGATGGATTTGCCGGACAAGGCGAAGATCGAAAATCTTTACTGGGAGATCAGCCGGGACGTGGTCGCGAGTTTCAAGGGCCAGGCCTACATCCCCGAGGAGATCCGCAAACTCGAGGACAGTCTCGGCGATCAATACCTGTGCAACTTTTCCGTCTTTCAATCCCTGCTCGATCACTGGGCGCTGGGCCAGTTGTTTCCCATCATGCCGGTCGGCCGGCTGGACGAACGGCCGACGCGCGAGGCCACGCTGGTGGACATCACCTGCGATTCCGACGGCCAGATCAACAAGTTCATTGACCTGCGCGACGTGAAGGACACGTTGCCACTGCATGAGTTGAGAATGAACGGCGACGGAAAGCCCGAGCCGTATCACCTCGGCTTTTTTCTGATGGGTGCGTACCAGGACATCATGGGCGACTTGCATAATCTGTTCGGTCGCGTCAACGAAGTGCATGTGTTCCTCGATCCGGACGAGCCCACCGGTTACTACGTCGAGGAAATCATCGAAGGCAGCACCATCATCCAGTGTCTCGCGTCCGTGCAGTACGATGAATACGAATTAAAGCGGCGCATGAAGCAGCAAATGGACGAGGCGATCAAGTCCGACCGGATGAAACCCTCCGAAGCCATGCGCCTGCTGGATGATTACGAACGGGGCTTGAAAGCCTATACGTATCTGAGTTTCTGACCCGGTGAAGCGAACAGGTCCAATGTTGAAAGCCTCTCTGCGGACGGCTACCGGCAGTCCATTTCACCCTGCCATTGATGTCTGACCCGCAACCCAACCCGGAACTGCTCCGCTCGCTGGGCCGTCTTGTGCGTGGCTTGTCCGCGTTGTTCTGGGGTTTGCCGGCATCGTTGATCATTGGGGCGGGCACGGCGGTGTCGGGCTGGTTTCGGGCGTTCAGCGTCGCGCCGGTGCTGGTGGCCACCGGGTTGCTCCTGTTCGGACTCTGGCAACTCGGGTCATTTCAAAAACAGGAGCGTCCGTGGCGGCGGGCGTTGGATCGGGCACAATTGGTCGCGCTGGTTAATTTCGGCCTCTGCCCATTCCTCTACTGGTGGAACAAAATCCCGGACGAACGATTCTTCAGTCTGGCCGTGGCCGTGCTGGGACTCTCGGGTTTGTTATTCTTGTTCAACCTCAATCTGGTGATTGCCCGGCTGGGCGAAATGTTGCCTGATGAGACGCTGCGCCAGGAGACGCGCCAGTTCACCGTGCTGAACCGTTCGTTGCTCGTCCTCCTGTTGCTGCTGGTGGCGGCTTACGTTTTCGTTCTCCAAATGCCCGGCCTGGCGGAGCGCCTGTCGCCCTGGTTGATCCGATTCCAGCAAGTCGGCTACTGGCCGCTTTTCCTGTTGGCGCTGTTGCCGCTATCATTGACCATGGCGCTGCTCTGGAAGACGAAAGAAGTCATCCTCGACAGCGCATTCACTCCGCGAAACTGACGGCACGCAGGCTGATATGCTTTCCCATGAACCTCCCGCCGTAGCCGCCGAGGTAACGAGGCGGACACCGAAGCGCGGCGCTCTTTTCCGCCTCCTCACGCCGGCGGCTACGGTTCCGGGCTAAAAAGCGTGAAATTGAGTTTGGAGCGTTTCTTCCCAAAGGCGGCGCAAACAAATTTGATTCACGCTGGCTTCACAGAGATTTGTCCGTGAGTTTTCGCCGTAACATTTCGAGCGCCTGATTGATGGTGGCTTGCTTGAACGTCTCGCGTTCAAACGGATTAAACTGCCGCAGAGCCAGCGAACCATTTACGGTCGCCAATCCGATGAAAACCGTGCCCACGGGTTTGTTCTCTGTGCCGCCGGAGGGGCCGGCAATGCCGGTCACCGATAGTGCGAAGTCCGCTCCAGTTCGTTGGCGCGCACCTTCCGCCATTTCACGCGCCACCGCCTCGCTCACCGCGCCATGGGCCGCCAGGGTTTCGGCACGAACGCCGAGCAGCTTCTGCTTGGCTTCGTTGCTATACGTGACCAATCCCGTCCCGAAGACGGCGGACGCACCCGGCACGTTGGTCAGGCGATTTGCGATGCCGCCCCCGGTACAGGATTCGGCGAGCGCGAGCGTTTGCCGTCGTTCCGTGAGCAATCGGACGATGACCGCTTCAAGCGTTTCATCGTTCTCGCCGTAAATGTATTTGGCGAGTTGCTGGCGAACATTGACGGCCGCGTCTTGCACGAGCAACGCGGCCGTCGCCCCGTGCGCGGACAAGCGCACGTCCACCTGACCCGTGTGCGCGCAGTAACCCAATTCCAATCCCCGCTCGACGGCTGCGCGCAGCGGGCCGCCAATTCGATCGGCCACCTGCGATTCTCCGATGCCGATGGTACGCAGGGTCCGGCAAACGAACGTGCGATCCAGCGGGAGCACACGGTGGAGCAGGGGAATGACGTAGGTGTCGAACATTGGATGCAACTCGCGCGGCGGGCCGGGCAGCATGAAGAGCCAGCCGGCCTTCCCGTCGGCGCGAAAAGGATTGGGCCTGACCTCCATCGCCAGACCGGGCGCGGTGCCGTATTCGTTGGCCAGGACGGTTGCCCCCTCCGGTACCAACGCCTGCACGCGGGTGCTGGCGGGCATGGGTCGCTGGCGCGAAGCAAAATAGTGTTCGATGCGCTCAACAATCCCGGGTTGTTCCCGCAAGGTTTTGCCGAGCAATTGTGCAATCAAATCCCGCGTGAGGTCGTCGGAGGTCGGGCCCAGTCCACCGGTGATGATGACGAGCTCAGCGTGCGACAACGCCTCGCGCGTCGCTTGCTCGATGTCGTGGCCGGAGTCCGCCACGGCGACCTGCCGCGACACGACATAACCGAGGTCGGCCAGCCGGCGGCCGAGCCATTGCTGATGTGTATTCAGGGTGCGCCCGAGCAGGAGTTCGCTGCCGGTGTTGATGAGTTCGACATTCACGCGGGGGAATGTTCCCGTCGTGATTCACGGGAGGCAAGCGTGGAATCCGCCGCAATCGAGATGCGGGATCAAATGCAATTTTGGATGCGGCTGTTTGTGAGGGATGCAGATGGACACTGACCCAACGCATCAATACTGTTGAGCCGGCATCGGCACAATTATCTATGGTGGACAAATTAAAGGCCCAAGTCTGCGAGGCCAACCTGGAGCTGGTGGCTCAGGGTTTGGTCGTTCAGACGTGGGGAAATGTCAGCGGCGTGGATCGCGCACGCGGCATCATGGTCATCAAACCGTCGGGCGTGTCGTACGCCGGGATGCAGCCCAAACACATGGTCGGCGTGGCGTTGGACTCGGGCAAGGTGGTTGCCGGCAGACTCAAGCCCAGCTCGGACACGGCCACGCATCTGGCGTTGTATCGCGCCTTCCCGAGCATCGGTGGGGTGGTGCATACGCACAGTTTGTATGCCACGGCCTGGGCGCAGGCGGGCCGACCGTTGCTTGCGTACGGCACGACACAGGCGGATTACTGGTATGGCGACGTGCCCGTGACTCGCAAGCTCACGGCCGCCGAGATCAACACTGATTACGAGACGAACACGGGCAAGGTGATCGTGCAGACGTTCAAACGGTTGAAATTGGATCCGGCACAGCACCCGGCCGTGTTGGTGGCGAGCCACGGGCCGTTCGCATGGGGCCGGTCAGTGGCGGATGCGGTTCACAATGCGTGCGTGCTGGAGTTCGTGGCGCGCTTGAACAGCGAGACCGTGCGCCTCAATCCCAAAGTCAAGCCGATGCAATCAGTCTTGCTCGCCCGTCATTTTCTTCGTAAACATGGCGCGAACGCCACGTACGGTCAGTCACACGAGCATTAACCATCGCAAAAGAAGAAAGCCATGAAATCAATCGCAAACCGGGCAACACGGCTGGGCGTTGCGGTCGTCGCCCTCGGCCTGGCCGGCTGCGCGAGTCCGACTCACATGAACCAAAGCGCCATCACCCAGGAACCCTTCGGCACGGCGGACGGGAAGTCTGTCGCCCTCTTCACCCTGCGCAACACTCGTGGGATGGAGGTGAAGATTACCAACTACGGCGGCATCGTCACTTCCATCAAAGTTCCCGACAAGAACGGCCAGTTTGGCGACGTGGTGCTGGGGTATGGCAACCTGGCCGGCTATTTGAAGAGCACGCCTTACTTCGGTGCCTTGATCGGCCGATACGGCAATCGGATTGCGGGCGGGAAATTCACGTTGAACGACAAAGACTACACCCTGGCAACGAACAATCCACCCAACAGTCTGCATGGCGGCATCAAGGGCTTCGACAAGCAGGTATGGAACGCGAAGGTCTTGTTGAATGCCGACGGAGCCACGCTTGAGCTGACGTATTTCAGCCCGGATGGCGAGGAGGGTTTCCCCGGCAATCTCACGGTCAAAGCCGTGTACTGGCTCGCGGAGGACGACGCGCTGCACCTTGACTTCACGGCCACCACGGACGCCGCCACGCCGGTCAATCTCACACAACATTCTTATTTCAATCTCGCCGGTCACGGCAACATCCTCGACACCGTCCTGACCATTTACGCCGACAAATTCACGCCGGTGGATAAAAACCTGATTCCCACAGGCGAACTGCGGCCGGTCAAAGGCACGCCGATGGATTTCACGAAACCAACCACCATCGGCGCGCGGATCAACGCGGACAACGAGCAACTCAAATTCGGCAACGGTTACGATTTCAACTGGGTGCTCAACAAGCCCGTGCCGGGGAAACTTACCCTGGCGGCGGCAGCCTACGAACCGACGAGCGGGCGGGTGCTGGAACTCTCGACCACCCAGCCGGGGTTGCAGTTCTACACCGGCAATTTTCTGGACGGCAGCATCACGGGCAAGAACGGCTGGACCTACCAGTTTCGTGATGCCTTCTGCTTGGAGCCGCAGCATTTTCCCGACTCGCCCAACCATCCGAATTTTCCGACCACAATTCTCCAGCCCGGGCAGACTTACCAGAATTCAATCGTCTATAAATTTTCCGCGCATTGAGCCGGACGCACTCGCACCCGCATGAAACCGATTTCACCTTTGACCGCGCTTACGCTGCTGTGTGCCGGAGTGATGCTGGCCGGTTGTAGCAAGCAGGACCAGGCTGCGGAAGCAGATGGAGCGGCCGGGAGCGGTCGCAAGCTCAGACTCGCCTTCGTGTCGAACAATGGAGCGAATTTCTGGACGATTGCCCGACGCGGCACGGAGGATGCCGTGAAGACGCTCACCAACGTGGAAGTTTTGTTCCGCATTCCGTCCACGGGCAGCGCGGCCGAGCAACAACAGATTCTCGACGACCTGCTGGCGTCCGGCGTGGATGGCATTGCCGTCAGTCCGGTGGACCCGGCCAATCAAACCGAGGCCTTGAATCGGATCGCCGAAAAGACCCTGCTGATCTGCGTGGACAGCGATGCGCCGGACAGCAAGCGCGTTTGTTACATCGGCACGGACAATGTGGCGGCGGGTAGGCAGGCAGGTGAGCTCATCAAACAAGCCCTGCCCAGCGGCGGCAAGATCATGGTGTTTGTGGGCAAAACCGACGCGCAAAATGCCAAGGAACGATTGCAGGGCATCAAGGATGAGATCGCCGGGTCGAAGGTGGAGATCATTGACGTGCGCACGGATGACACCGATCCGGTTCGCGCGCAGAAGAACGTGGAGGACACGCTGGTCAAATACCCTGACGTGGCCGGTCTCGTGGGGTTGTGGAGCTACAATGGGCCGGCCATCCTCAACGCGGTGCGCGACGGCGGCAAACTTGGTAAGGTAAAGATCGTCTGCTTTGACGAAGAGGCGGATGTGCTGAATGGCATCGCCGAAGGCACAGTGTTTGGGACGGTGGTGCAACAGCCGTACGAGTTCGGCAAGCAGGCGGTCACACGCATGGCGGAGTATCGCCACGGCAACCGGCAAGCGCTGGCGGGCGGCCGGCAGATTGTGCCGACGATCAGCCTCCAGAAAGATAACGTGGCCGGATTCCAGACCCGGTTGAAACAATTGCTTGGTCAGTAAGGCGATGCCCACCTCCATTTCAGGCGCAAACCTTCAGTTCCCTTCCCCCGTGCCTTGTCCATGAGTGCTGCCCCGCTGCTCGCCGTGCGCGGAATCTCGAAACGATTCCCGGGGGTGGTGGCGTTGGATCAGGTGAGCCTGGAAGTTGGGGCCGGAGAGGTGGTCGCGCTTTGCGGCGAGAATGGCGCGGGCAAATCCACGCTGATGAAAATCCTCGGCGGCATCTATCAGCCGGACGAGGGCGAAATCCTGGTGGCCGGGCAGGCTGTCCGCATCCACGACGTGAACGATGCCATGCGCCTCGGGGTGGCGTTCATTCATCAGGAGTTGAACATCGTGGGCAATCTCGATGTGGCGGGAAACGTATTTTTGGGACGCGAACCGCGCCTGGGGCGGCTACCGCTGATTGACCGGAAAAAAATTCACGCGGACACGGCGCCGTTTCTCAAACGGCTGGGCCTGGACATCGCAACCTCAACGCGCCTGGACCAGCTATCGTTGGCGCAGCAGCAGATGGTGGAGATTGCCAAGGCGCTTTCGCTCAACGCGCGCCTCATCATCATGGACGAGCCGACTTCCAGCCTGACGCTTTCGGAAACGGAACGTCTGCTCAAGCTGGTCGCCGAGCTGCGCCATCAGGGCGTGAGTGTCATCTACATTTCCCACCGGCTCGGCGAAGTGAACCACTGCGCCGATCGCGTGGTGGTGCTGCGGGATGGCAAGAACGCGGGCGAACTCGCCCGGGAAGAAATCGCTCACGACCGGATTGTGAGTTTGATGGTCGGACGGGAGATAAAAAATTTCTATGTCGAATCGGTGGCGGAAAAAACTTCCGGCTATCTCAAGGTGCGTGAATTGCGCACCGGTCGCTACCCGGAACGATCGGTCTCCTTCGACGCCAGTCGTGGCGAAGTCCTGGGCTTTGCGGGGCTCGTGGGCGCGGGACGGTCGGAGGTTGCCAAGGCGATTGTCGGGCTGGATTCGCAGGCCTCGGGTCGCGTCCAACTGGCCGACGAATCCGTTCCGCTTGGCAATTCGCGGGTGGCCATCGAGCGTGGCATTTATCTCGTGCCGGAAGACCGGCGGAGCGAGGGCCTGGTCGTCGGCATGTCGGTACGGGAAAACGTGACGTTGCCCTCGTTGAAACGCTTCACCTCGTTTCGGCTCATCAGCCGGGCGCGCGAGCGGAAAGTTGCGGAGGAACAAATCACCGCGCTTCAGATTCGGACGCCCAGCGCTGAGGCCCAGGTGCTGTATCTGAGCGGCGGCAACCAGCAAAAGGTCGTGCTCGGCAAATGGCTTTCGATGAATCCCAAGGTGATGATCCTGGACGAGCCGACGCGGGGCATTGACGTGGGGGCCAAGGCGGAGATTTACCGGCTGGTGCGGGAACTGGCCGGGCAGGGGACGGTGGTGTTGATGATCAGCAGCGACATGGAGGAAATCCTGCACATGAGTGATCGAGTGGCCGTGATGCACGAAGGCCAGATCACCGGTGTGCTCGAACGCGCGGATTGCACCGAGGAGAACGTGATGAACCTGGCGGTCGGACGCAGCGTGGCATCGGCTCGGCCGGCCTGGGTGGATTGAGACCGAGGCCATGCGGAAGGAAATTGGCATCTCGGTCCTGCTGCTGGTTTTGTGCGCCGTCACCGCCCTCAAAAACCCGGCCTTCCTCTCTGCCACCAATCTGACCAACCTCGCGAACGTCATCGGGTTGTTCGGAATCTTCAGTATCGGCCTGGGGCTGGTCATCATCACGGGCGGCATTGATTTGTCCGTCGGCTCCATGTTTGCCCTGTGCGGCGTGTTGCTGGCCATGGCGCTGCGCGAGTGGCATTGGCCGTGGTGGCTGGCGATTCTGTTGGTGTTGGGGGTGCCGGTGCTGCTCGGTTTGCTTCACGGTTGGTTGGTAACGCGGATGGACATTCAACCGTTCATCGTGACCTTGTGCGGGTTGTTGCTTTATCGCGGGCTGGCGCGATTCATCGCCGGCGATGCCACGAAAGGATTTGGCAACGCCGAGGGGTTTGAGTCTTTGCGTGACGCAGCGCGCGGCAAACTGTTCGGCTTGCCCATGCCGTTTGTCCTGTTAATCGGAGTGGCCGTAGTGATGTGGTTCGTGCTGCATCGCTCGATCTATGGGCGATACCTGCTCGCCGTGGGCCGCAACGAAGAGGCCACGCGTTTTTGCGGCATCAACACCCGCCGGGTCATCGCCAGCTCCTATGTCATTGCCGGGCTGCTGGCGGGCATTTCGGGAATCCTGTTCGCGTTCTACACCAATTCGGTTTCTCCCTCGACGCATGGGAGTTTCTACGAATTGTACGGGATTGCAGCCGCCGTGCTGGGTGGCTGCAGTTTGCGCGGCGGCGAAGGTTCAATCCTCGGCATCGTTATCGGGACGGCCTTGCTCCAAGTGTTGCAGAACCTGGTGAATCTGTTGGGCATTCCCAGTTCGCTCAACTTTGCGGTGATGGGCGCGGTGGTGCTCGTCGGGGTACTGGCGGACCAGATGTTCCAAAAGCGGAATCAACGGCAGCCAGGGCGATAAATTGATTCTGCCGTCGGCCAACTTAATGAGCAGCGACAGGTTTGGCGTTACGTCGGGAAGTTGACGGGAGCACCGAAAGTATTGCCTTTGATTCGGGAATCTATACTTTGGCGGCAACCAGATGTGGAAGGAACGCTAACACGACCAACATGCAAGCCAGCTCCCTGCATTTCATAGATTACTCGATTCTGGGTATTTATCTTTTGTTCGTCATCGGGATCGGCTTTGCGCTGAAGCGCTACGCGAATAGCGCGGAGGATTTCTTCCTGTCGGGGCGGGCGATTCCAGGCTGGGTGACGGGACTGGCTTTCATCTCAGCCAATCTCGGCGCGCAGGAACTCATCGGCATGGCGGCGTCGGGTGCCGAATACGGCATCACGACCTCGCATTTCTACTGGGTGGGGGCGATTCCGGCCATGATCTTTCTCGGCGTATTCATGATGCCGATGTACTACGGGTCGAAGGCCAAGTCCGTACCCGAATACCTCAAGATGCGTTATGACGAGCGCACGCGAACATTCAATTCCATCTCGTTCGCCTTCATGACAATTTTTTCGTCCGGCATTTCGATGTATGCACTGGCGGATTTGCTCCATACGTTGCTGGGGTGGAACTACCATCTCTCGCTGGTGGTGACTTCGGCCATCGTGCTGGCCTATGTGCTCAAGGGCGGATTAAGTTCGGCCATCTACAACGAGGTGTTGCAGTTCTTCATGATCGTCTTTGGCATCGCGCCGTTGGCTTACATCGCCCTAAAGGACATTGGCGGCTGGCCGGGCCTGATGGCGAAGCTGGATGCGGGCCGGATGCATCTCTGGGCCGAGACCGGCACCTCGGCGAATCCGCTCGGAGTGCCGTGGTATGGAATCATCTTCGGCCTCGGCTTTGTGCTGTCGTTCGGTTATTGGTGCACCAATTTTGCCGAGGTGCAGCGCGCGCTCGCGGCGAACTCCATGGGCGCGGCGCGGCGCACCCCCATCATTGGCGCGATTCCGAAGATGCTCTTTCCCGCCATCGTCATTCTCCCGGGCATGATTGCGTACGGGCTTACGAGCGACTCGGTGGCGGGTGGTTACGCAATCCCTTCCAAAGATGGCGCGTTGAATTACAATCAAGTGTTGCCCTCGATGATCTTTCACTATTTTCCCAACGGTCTGCTCGGTCTGGCGCTCACCGCCTTGATGGCGTCGTTTATGTCCGGCATGGCGGCCAACGTAACCGCTTTCAATACCGTGTGGACCTACGACATCTATCAGGCATTGGGGCAGAAGAAAACCGACAGTCAGTTGCTGCGGATGGGCAAGCTGGCCACCGTGGTGGGCATCATCCTCGGCATGGGTTGCGCGCTCGTGGCCTCGAAATACAACAACATCATGGCCATCTTGCAACTGGTGTTCGGGTTCGTGAATGCGCCGCTGTTCGCCACCTTCCTGCTCGGGATGTTCACCCGGCGCTCGAACAACACGGGGTCATTCTGGGGCCTGGTGGTCGGTACCAGCTCGGCCGTGATTTTCCACGGCCTATGCTTCGCCACGGGCAACCCGCCCGGAGTGAAGGGCGGCTGGATCAGTCCGGTGATCGAGTTCCCCAAGGAAATGGCGCAAGGTTTCTGGGTGGCCATTGTGGCCTTCAGCGTTACTTTCCTCGTCAACGCGGCGCTGTCCCTCCTCACGCAGCGAAACAAGAGCGACGCGGAATTGCGCGGGCTGGTTTACTCGTTGACCGAGAAGCAACGAGGATCCGAGGACCACTGGCTGACGCGTCCCGCGGTGTTGGGCACCTTCATCCTGATTGCGCTCATCCTCCTGAACATCTTTTTCTGGTGAGCCACCCAACTTTAATGTGCTATGAGATTTGACCTGCGCTTTCCCATCGGAATCATCTTCAGCATCTATGGCTGCCTGCTGACCATTTATGGCATCGGCGGCAACAAGGAACAATACGCGCGCTCGCTGAATATCAATGTCAACCTGATCTGGGGCATCGTCATGCTCGTCTTCGGTTTGTTAATGCTGGGCTTCGCCCGGCGCGGCGCGAAAAAACCCTGAGCAGCTTGAGCCGGCGATCATGCTCTCATCCGGCTTCACCCTTGCGACCCCTCGTTTCATTTCTATAATTCGCGCGTGCTCGACATTAAACTGATTCGTGAATCACCCGATTTCGTCCGGCAGCGCCTGGCCACGCGCGGGGGAGGGGATGAAGCGCTGGTGGACGCCATCCTGCAAGCGGACGAGTCGCGGCGCAAAACGCTGGCCGAGGTGGAACTGCTCAAAGCCGAACGGAACCGGGCTTCCAAGGAAATTGGCGCGTTGATCGGGCAGAAAAAACTGGCCGAAGCCGAAGCCAGGAAGGCCGAGACCAAGAGCCTTGGCGACAAGATCACCGCGCTCGACAAATCCGCCACAGCCGTCGAAGCGCAACGCGACGAACTCCTGTTGCGACTGCCAAACCTGCCGCACGACAGCGTTCCTCCCGGCAAGTCGGCCGAGGATAATCCAGTCGTCCGACTCCACGGAAGCCAGCCCGCATTCGCCTTCAAACCGAAAACTCACGTCGAGCTTTGCGAAAGTCTGCAACTGGTGGATTTTACGCGCGGAGCAAAGCTGTCCGGCCGCGGATTCCTGCTTTATACCAATTGGGGCGCGCGACTGGAGCGGGCATTGATTCAGTTTTTGCTGAATTTGCACACGCGCGAACATGGCTACACCGAAGTCTCGCCGCCATTCATGGTCAGCCCGGAATGTCTGCTTGGCGTGGGCCAGTTTCCCAAATTCAAGGATCAATACTACGGCGTGGCCGAGGGCGACAACGCCGCGGAATTGGGCAAGTTGTATCTGATTCCGACCGCCGAAACGCCGGTGGCCAACATCCATCGCGAGGAAATTCTCCCGGAAAGCCAGTTGCCGATTCGCTACTGCGCCTACACGCCGTGCTTTCGGGGCGAGGCGGGGGCGGCGGGCGTGGGCACGCGCGGTATGATCCGCGTGCATCAGTTCGACAAGGTGGAATTGATCAAGATCGTAAAGCCCGAGGACAGCTACGCGGAGCAGGACGCCATGCTGGCCAACGCCGAGCGCGTGCTGCAGTTGCTCGGGCTGCATTACCGGGTGGTGTTGCTTTGCACGGGCGACATGGGTAATGCCAGCGCCCGGACGTTCGACCTCGAAGTGTGGGCGCCAGGGCAGGGGGGATACCTGGAAGTTTCCAGCGTCTCCAATTGCGAGGACTATCAGGCGCGCCGGATGAATCTGCGTTACAAAACTGAAACCGGCGATAACAAATTCCCCCACATTCTCAACGGCAGCGGCACGGCGCTCGCCCGTCTGTTTGTGGCCTTGATTGAGACGCAGCAACAGCCGGATGGCAGTGTGTTGATCCCGCCACCGCTGCAACCCTATCTTCAGGCGGACAAAATTCCGGCGCGATGAAGATCCTCCTCGCGGCCAGCGAAGTCTTTCCGTATTCAAAAACGGGCGGACTGGCGGATGCCGTGGGCGCATTCGGCAAAGAATTGGCCCGGGCCGGTCACGACGTCGGAATCGTCACCCCGCTGCATCGCGGTGTCCGAAGCCGGTTTCCCGAAATGAAGCGGGTGGACTGGCGATTCGATTTGCCCCTGGGGACCAAGCGGACCGACGCGGAATTGCTTCTGCTTGAGCCAGCGGAACGACTGAAGATTTATTTCATCAATCAACCCCGGTATTTCGATCGGGCGGGATTGTACAGTGAGAATGGCAACGACTATTGGGACAATGGCGAACGCTTTATTTTCTTTTCCAAATGCGTTGTCCATCTGGCGCGGTTTCTCCCATGGCAGCCAGAGGTCTTGCATCTGAACGACTGGCACACAGCGCTGGCGGCGTTGCTGGCAAAGCATCAAGGGCAAACGGATGCCTGGAAGCGCGTGCCCAAAGTCTGCCTGACGATTCACAACCTGGCGTACCAGGGTGTCTTCCCACAAAGCACCTTCTCGTTGACCAATCTGCCGACCGCCATGTTTGCGCCGGCGGTCGCCGAGTTTTACGGCCAGTTGAATTGCCTCAAGGCGGGCATCGCGTCCGCCGACATCATCACGACAGTCAGTCCGCGTTACGCCCGGGAAATCACCACGGCCGAATTTGGCGCGGGCCTGGACGGCCTCTTGCGTCAGCGCCAAAACGCGCTGGTGGGAATTCTGAACGGCGTGGATTACGACGAGTGGCAGACCACGAAAAATCCATTTCTGGCCGCGAGCTATTCGCGGGCGGACCTGACCGGCAAGGCGGCCTGCAAACGGGCGCTGCAAGTGGAATTCGGTTTGTCCCCAAATGCAACCACACCGCTGTTCGGAGTCGTAACGCGGATTGCCGAACAGAAAGGCATGGGCATCCTGCTGGGCGCGTTGGAGGAAATGCTCAGCACGGACATGCAGTTTGTGCTGTTGGGCAGCGGCGCGCCCAACTACGAACGGTCGCTGCAGGAACTGGTCGGACGTTTTCCCAAACAAGTTGGCATCCGGATCGGCTATGACCAGCCACTCGCGCATCGAATCGAAGCCGGCAGTGATTTTTACCTGATGCCATCGGAGTTTGAACCGTGCGGGTTAAATCAAATGTACAGTCACCGTTACGGCGCCGTGCCGATTGTGCGTCGCACTGGCGGACTGGATGACACGGTCGTGGATGCTCTGGAAAATGTTGATTGCGCCGACGGCATCAAATTCACGGAATACTCGACCCACGGTCTGGCGAAGGCCATGCGTAAGGCGCTCGTGCTTTACGAGGATGTCGAGCTATTGGCCCGGTATCGTCGTAACGGCATGGCATTGAATTTCTCGTGGAGTGAATCCGTGACGCGCTACGTTGAAGCGTATCAGCAAAGCCTGCCGCAACACTTGGAGCGAAATACCAAGGTCGTCACACCGACCTTTTGAAACACGATAACCGACATTGTGCATACAAAATAAGCCGCTCGCAACAAAGGCCAGCCTTCACGGCTGGCCTCGTTGTTGTGAGGAGAATGTTATGCAGGCTCTGGCGTTGGCTCGGTCTTACCCATCTCTTTGTCCCGGTCTTCCATGGCGGCCTTGCGTGACAAGCGGACGCGACCCTTTTCATCCACCCCGAGGCACTTGACCCAGATTTCGTCGCCCATTTTAACGATGTCTTCCGTCTTCTTCACGCGGAAGTTGGCCAGTTCGCTGATGTGGACCAGTCCATCCTTGCCAGGCAGAAACTCGACGAACGCGCCGAATTCTTTGATCGTGACAACCTTGCCGCGGTAGATTTTCCCGATTTCCGCCTCGGCCGTCATGCCGGTGATGGCTTCCACGGCAATCTTCATGCCTTCGGCTGAAACCGAGAAGACGTTCACCGTGCCATCGTCTTCGATGTCAATTTCGCATCCGGACTCTTCGACCAGCCGCTTGATGTTCTTGCCGCCCGGTCCGATCAGCGCGCCAATCTTCTCCGGGTTGATCTTCAACACCTGAATGCGCGGCGCATACTTGCTCAATTCTTTACGTGGCTCGGCAATGGTCTTGGCCATTTCCGCCAGAATCGCCAGCCGGGCCACCCGGGCCTTTTCAATCGTCTCCGCCATCAACGCGTGCGGCAGACCGCGCAGTTTGAGGTCCAGTTGGAAACCGGTGATCCCCTTCTCCGTTCCCGCGATCTTGCAATCCATGTCGCAGTAGTGATCCTCCCAGCCAATGATGTCGGTCAGGAGTTGATACTTGGAAATGCTTTTATCTCCGCTCATCTCGGTGCAAATCCCGACGCTGATACCGGCCACCGGACGCTTCAGCGGAACCCCGGCGTCCAACAAAGCCAGCGTGCCACCGCACACGGACGCCATCGAAGTTGACCCATTGGATTCCATGATCTCGCTGGTGACCCGAACCGCGTAGGGATAGGTGTCGAGCGGGATCATCGGTTCGATGCTGCGTTCGGCGAGCGCGCCATGGCCGATTTCGCGCCGGCCAGGACCGCTGATGCGGCCGGTTTCACCGACGGAAAAATTGGGGAAGTTGTAGTGGAGCAAGAAGCGCTTCTCATTCTCGCCACCCGTATAAGAATCAAATTCCTGTACGTCGTCGCCAGTGCCCAAGGTTACGAGAGTGACGGCCTGGGTTTCGCCGCGGACAAAAACGGCCGAGCCGTGCGCCCGTGGTAGAATCCCGACTTCGCTGGAAATGGGCCGGATGCCGTCGAACGGCCGGCCGTCCAGTCGCTTGCCGCTGTTAAGAATCAAACTGCGCACGGCTTCCTTCTGGATGTAATAAAACGCGTCCTTGACGATGAAAGGCGTGACTTTCTCCGCGCCGAATTTCTCAACCAGCTTTGCCCCCACCTCGTCCTGGATCGCTTTGCAAGCGGCTTCCCGGGCGAGCTTTCCCGGAGTCAGCAGCGCGGGCACAAAGCGGTCGCCAGCCAGCCGTTTGGCTTCCGCCAGCACGTCGTCGGGGGCGATGTTAAGCGTGATGGCGCGTTTCGCCTTGCCGGACTTCGCGGCCAGTTCCTTTTGCGCGGCAATGATTGGTTGGCAACAGTCGTGACCAAACTTGAGCGCGGCGTTGAAATCGGCTTCGCTGATTTCCTGGGCCGAACCTTCGTACATCACGATATCCTGTGCGTTGCCCACATAGACCAGATCAAGATCACTGTCGGCCATTTCGCTGTGGGTGGGGTTGGCGATGAATTTACCACCCACCCGACCAACCCGCACCGCGCCCAGCGGTCCATCCCAAGGAATGTCGCTGACCATCAAAGCCGCGCTGGCGCCGATAATACTCAGGATGTCCGGGTCGTTTTCTCCATCGGCGCTGAGCACAACGGTCTGCACTTGAACTTCGTTATACCAACCCTTCGGGAACAGCGGCCGGATGGGACGATCCGTGAGGCGACAGGTGAGGATTTCCTTTTCGGTCGGCCGGCCTTCACGCTTGAAGTAGCCGCCTGGAAATTTTCCCGCTGCGGCGGCCTTTTCCCGATAGTCAACGGTGAGCGGGAAAAAATCCTGGCCTTCCTTGGCCTTGGTGGCGGCCACGGCTGCGACGATTACGATGGTTTCGCCGAGTTGAACGGTCACGGCGCCGTCGGCCTGCTTGGCCAGCTTGCCGGTTTCAATGATGATCTGTTTGTCGCCCAACGGGGCGGTGATTTTCTGTGGCATACTTTGGTCTGCCGTCACCGCCGAGGAACTTCAGTAAACCCCGAACGCTTTCGGAGCTGACTGAAATCACCCGGAGGCGACGGACTTTTCACGCGCGAATTGGTTTGGTTGCATCGCCGGTCGCCCGCGCATTCCGACCCGGCTGGGTGAAACAAAATGCGCCTGGCTTCGACCAGGCGCTCAGGAAATCAGTGGCGCAGTTTCAGCTTTTTGGTTACGGACTGGTAGCGGGTCAAATCCGTATCGTGCAGATAATCCAGCAGCCGCCGGCGCTGGCCCACCATCATCAACAGCCCCCGCCGGGAGACGTGATCCTTCTTGTTATTCTTCAAATGCTCCGTGAGATGATTGATGCGGTGCGTGAGCAACGCGATCTGGACATCCGCGGAACCGGTGTCCTTCTCATGCACTTTGAACTCCGCAATCGTCTTTGCTTTAGCTTCCATACTGGTCATTTTTCAAAAATAGAGGGGAGAGGCTAGTGAGCCGCGCCGGGGGTGTAAAGCTTTTCCTTGGGCGTTTTGGCTTGTGCGTCACGAGCCGGCGACCTCCCCTGCCCTCCACGGCGGGCGGGACTTGAATTCAGCCCGAACGGCAACCCTCAACGACCACAGCATTGCTTGTATTTCTTGCCGCTGCCACACGGACAGGGATCGTTGCGACCGACCTTGGGACCGGTGCGCACAGGTTTCGCTTTTTCCACCGCTTCGGCAGCTTCACTGACCACATCACTGGCTTTGGATTGATCGGACTTGGGCGGGTCGCCGAACGCGCTGCTGGCGTCGTGCTTGGTTTGCTGCGGGATGTTGCGCAGGAAATTCTCAAAGGCCATCAGGCTCGAGGCGCTGCGGAAAATGTTGTGACAAATCTCGGATTTGATCGAAATCATCAACTCGTCAAAAATCTTGAACGCCTCCGCCTTGTACTCGATCAGCGGATCGCGTTGCCCGTGCGCTCGCAAGCCGATACTGTAGCGCAAGCTGTCCATTTCGTAGAGGTGCTCCTGCCAGAGCTTGTCAATCGCGCTCAATACGGTGTAACGCTCCACCGTCGCCAGTTTTTCCGGCTCCTCAAAACTGATTTTGACCTCGTAAGCTTTGCGGATGCTGTCACTCAGCAAATTGCACACGGCAAACTGCGCCGGCCCCAACCCGTCATAAATGGAATCGGGCACCGGGGTTTCCGTGCCGGACTGTGCGGCTTTGGCAATCTCCTCCTCGGGGATACCCAGCGGGAAATTCAAGTTTACCCAGTCGGCCAGGGCGCGCACCTGCCATTCTTCCGCATCGTATTCCGGCTTCGTATATTGCTCGACCTTCTGGATCACCACCTCTTCCATGATGTCCATGAGCTGATCGCGCACGTCGTCCGAATTGATGATTTCGTTGCGGAAGCCATAGATGACTTCGCGCTGCTTGTTCATCACGTCGTCATACTCGAGGGTGCGTTTACGTTGCTGGAAATTGTGCTGCTCGACGCGTTTTTGCGCCTGGCCGATGGAGCGGTTCAACAAGGGATGCTCCAGTTCCTGCCCTTCCTCAAGCCCCATTTTCTCCATGTATTTGACGATCTTGTCCGAGCCGAACAAGCGCATCAAATCGTCTTCGAGGCCAATGAAAAAGTGCGACGATCCCGGATCGCCCTGGCGGGCGCAACGACCGCGTAACTGACGGTCAATGCGCCGGGCTTCATGCCGTTCCGTGGCGAGCACGTGGAGACCGCCCAACTCGGCCACGCCCGGCCCCAGCTTGATGTCCGTGCCGCGTCCCGCCATGTTCGTGGCAATCGTGATGGCTCCGCGTTGACCGGCGCGCGTGACGATTTCGGCTTCCTGCTGGTGATACTTGGCGTTGAGGACGGAATGAACCAGTTTCTCACGTTGCAGCATGCGGGAAATCTGTTCGCTGACCTCCACGGAAATGGTGCCGACCAGCACGGGCCGGCCCTGGCCGTGAATGGTTTTGATTTCATTGAGCACGGCGGCGAATTTTTCCCGCTTGGTCTTGTAAACGGAATCGTTGGCATCCTTGCGCGCGATGGGTCGGTTGGTCGGAATGACGAGTAATCCCAGTTTGTAAATATCGAGAAACTCCGCCGCCTCGGTTTCCGCCGTGCCAGTCATGCCCGCCAGCTTGTGGTAGAGACGGAAATAATTTTGGATTGTGATCGTGGCCAGGGTCTGGGTCTCGCGCTCGATTTCTACCCCTTCCTTGGCTTCCACCGCTTGATGCAGGCCGTCGCTCCAACGGCGCCCGGTCATCAACCGACCCGTGTTTTGATCCACGATTATTACCTTGTTTTCCTGAACGACGTATTCCACGTCTTTCTGGTACAGCGAGTACGCCTTGAGCAACTGCGAAATGGCGTGAATCTTCTGGGCCTTCGCTTCAAACTCAGTTTGCAACTTGGTCTTGGCCTCCATTCGCTTGCGCCCATCCTGCTCCGGGCCGACGTCTATGTCGTGCATGGCCGTGCTTAAATCCGGCAACACGAAGGCATCCGGATCTTTCGGGCTGAGAAACGTGCGCCCCTTTTCGGTCAGGTCGGCCTCGTGGCTCTTTTCATCAATCGCAAAGAGCAACTGCTCCTTCTCCGCGTACAATTCGATTTTCTTCTGATCCGCGTGCAGCGACAGCTCGGCATCGTTCATCAACTTGAGGTTGGCGGTATCCTCGAGCAGGGTCATCAACGCCTCGGAGCGCGGCTGGCCAGTCTTGACGCGAAATAGCAGTAAGCCGATTTCTCGTTCCAGTGCCGTGGGATTTGGCGGATTCGAGCCATCGGCGGGATGCAGTTTCTTGAGCAGTTCGGAAGCTTCCGACAAGAACCGGGCGCACAACCGCTCCTGCGCGCGCACGATGGATTCGACCAATGGTTTCCATTGGCCGTATTGTTCGTCGTAGGTACGCACGGCCGGGCCGCTGATGATGAGAGGCGTGCGCGCTTCATCAATCAAAATGGAGTCCACTTCGTCCACAATGGCAAAGTAATGCCCGCGTTGAACCTGCTCCTCCTTGCGTGTGGCCATGCCGTTGTCGCGTAAATAGTCAAAACCGAACTCGGCGTTTGTGCCATAGGTGATGTCACAAGCGTATTGCTCGCGCCGCACCATCGGCGATTGATCGTGCAGGATGCAGCCCACGCTTAAACCGAGATACCGATAGACCGCTCCCATCCATTCCGAGTCGCGCGCGGCGAGATAATCATTCACGGTCACGACATGCACGCCGCGCCCGGTGAGCGCGTTCAGGTAAACTGGCGCCGTGGCAACGAGCGTCTTGCCTTCGCCCGTGGCCATTTCAGCAATCTTGCTGCTGTGTAGCGCAATCCCGCCAATGAGCTGCACATCGAAGGGTACCATTTCCCACTTCAACGGATGACCGCGCACAATGACATCCTGACCGCACATCCGGCGGCAGGCACTCTTCACCACGGCAAAGGCTTCGGGCAAAATCTCGTCCAGTTTGGCCGCCAGTTCCCCATTGTCCTGAATGGCCGAAAGCTGCGCTTTCCAGCCGACGGTCTTTTGCCGCAGTTGCTCGTCCGAGAGGGATTGCAGCCCCTGTTCAAGTTCATTGATCCGGGCGACAAGCGGGCGAAGCTTTTTGACTTCACGGTCGTTTTTCGATCCGATGATCTTCTTAAAAATGAATCCAATCATGATTGCTCTGAAAAAATAGCGATGGAGACGCTACGGGAAGGAAGCCGGGGCGTCAATTTATATGGTGGATAACAACGTACAGCAGTGAGCCGTACATTTCACGCAGCAACAGAGTTGCAATCAGGAAGCAGCGTGCCAACCGGAGTCGTTGAGGCCGGAAAAAGCTGGTATCAATCGAACCACAATCGAACTTAAGCGGAACGCCGACGGCGCGCCATGCCAAGCAGCGCCACCGCCACCGGAACCAATGCCAACGCGGTTGGTTCAGGTACGGACGTGATAGAGACAGTTTTTGTTAGTTCAATGCTAAACGTACCTCCGACGGCTATCGTCGGGTCCCACTGAAAAGCCCAACTAGCATCACCCGAAACCGGACCAGTGTTCCCATTGAGCGTCGTGGGCGAACCGTCGTTCAGTCTGGCAAAGACGGAATTGGGTGTGCGCAACTGGCTGGCTTCGGCGTGCTGTGCGCCTGGGCTGACGCTCTCATCGGCAAAAAAGGAATTCCCTTTGTATTGGTAAGCTGAATTGAACAGTCCGGAGGCATCCTGCCCCAATTGCACAGTGTCGCCGAGACCGGCCCCTCCAAGATCGAAGTCGGAAAATTGGAAGAAATGAAAATCCAACGCGTTATCGGAGAGGTTGGTGATCTTAATCTTCTCTCCCACCTGTGAGTAACCACTGCCGACAGCGCCACCAGTCAGGGAATAGGAGACTTCGATGCTGAACTTGCCGCTCTTTTGATACAGCGTTGTCAGTGCGTTCGCACTCGTCTGCTCCGCGCTTACCAAATCGAGATGATTGATGGTTTTTTCCCCACCCGCACTGCCGTTTCGGTACCAAAACCATTGCCGATACAACTGCGGAACATTATCCACAGTCCAGTTGTTCATTCCGTAGTCGGAGTCGGCATGGATCGTGACCGACGCATTGCCGTCAGTGAGATCGTACGTCCACGCCGGTGCGGTGCTGCAAAACAACAACGGCGTCGCCAAGCTTAACAAAAGTGGTCGAAGAAAGCGGTAGGTTGTCATAACAAAATAAAATCGAGGTTGCCGAATGATTCACCTGTCTGGTTGATCTCTTACCTAGTCGTGTCTGGAGTGCATCATGCTCGCACTTGCCCTGTGAAGTCAAGAAATTCTTGCTTGACTACGCATAAAATTTCCTCCGTAGCATTACGTACCAACGCACCTCGTTTGACTCGTCGCACAATTTTCAACTGGCAGCGCCGAGTCAAAAGCTGCCCGATTCACCAACTGTGAAACTATAATTGTTTCGCGTGGTGAAACAGTTTGTGCAATCTGTTCGTCCAATGAGCGTTTATCCGGTCAGCTTCGACAAAGCCACTCAACTCGACCAGCGCATGGCTCGGTTGGGTGTGAGGGAATTGGACATTGAAGAGTCTTTCGTTCGCTCGGGTGGTCATGGCGGGCAGAACGTCAACAAGACCTCGACATGTGTGATGCTTTTCCATCGGCCAACTGGCATCCGGGTCAAGTGCCAATCCACCCGGCAGCAAGGTCTCAACCGATTCATCGCCCGTCAGCTCTTGCTCGATAAGGTCGAAGCGCGAACAAGCGGGATGGCCGCAACGGAACAAGCCCGCGTTGAGAAGCTCCGGCGTCAAAAGCGAAAGCGCTCGCGTCGCGCCAAAGCCCGGATGCTCGCCGACAAATCGCATCACGCGGCCAAGAAAGCTTCCCGCCGTGCCGTGGCGATGGAGTGAAGCCTGCCGCGCGAATTGGGCATGAATTCACGCAACACGGGCGGGACGGCATGATTGCCACGCCGGGTTTGCCAGCGCCCTCGGTTTCGTTCTTGGGCCGTTACGGATACACGGCACGATAAAAACGCCGAGGCGTGCCGGCGACATCAACGGTCTCGAATCGCCCATCCGCATCCGCCGTAACCGAGCTCAACGCCTGCCAGTCCGGCGCGGTCAAATCATCAGCGAACTGCACCCGATACAGGCGATTCGGAACACCATTGCCATCCACCCGGTACGTATTGCCGCTCTCGTGAGTGATGGTCAGTGTGGGAGCGGGGCCATTATTCAGGCGGACGTTCACCGTCACCGCGCCGACTACCGGCGCGCCTCGATTGTCACTGATCGTGTAGGTGAAGGTGTCCATATTCGTCCAACCCACGGCGGGTGTGTAGATAACCCAGCCGCTGTTACTCACCACCACACCGCCGTTTGCACTGGTGGCGCTCACTCCCAGAAAACTGATGAGATCGCCATCGGCATCTGTATCGTTGCTCAACAGCGTGGCCACGGCCACTTTCGTCCCGTTGGTCGGATCCCGTTCGATGGTGTCAGCCCCCGCAACCGGCAAGATATTCGCTGACGGCTCGAAGTTCCGAAAAACGCCCTGGCTGGCGTTGTAATAACTGCCGCTGCCGCTCACCTCCAGTTTCACGGCCCGCACCATATACACGTTCGTACCAACCTCCGCGTCGGTGTAATTGGTATCGGTGATCAACGAAGCGGTGAGCCGCGTAAATGGCCCGGCGGCATTGGTCGAACGATAAACGTGATATCCCAGTACGGTGTCGGACGAAGGATTCCAGGTCAGTTTCACTCCACCAGGATCGGCGGCGGCCGCCAGATTGGCCGGCGACCCGACCACGTGCAGGCGGAGGGTGGGATCGCCCATTAGGGCGATATGGACCATGCGGTTCATCCCAACGCCCCAGTAACCCTGAAAGCCGTCGTTGTTTTGACTCAAGCGCGTGCTGAAGCCAATAGTCTCACCCAGAGCCATGTGGTGGTGATACCAGAATGGTCTTCCCACCCAAGCGCAGGTCAACGTGTAATTCGTGGTGGCGATCGCGGCGCGCAATAGGTTGTTCTGCGAATCCCAGTCGCCGAAGTAACTTCCGAAGAGCATCGAGAACACCACCCGTGGATCACTGCCAGCCAGTTGCGCGGTCGTGGCCACACCTGAACAGCTTGTGTAGGTGCCCGCGCCACAGCCGTAAGCCCAAAGGTAACTTTGCGATGCCAGTGTGCTGGACCAATCCCCTTCCATAGTGTTGCTGGCCCCAAAAAACGCGGCAAAATCCCGCCAACCGTTCGCGGCCAATGCCTCACTGGTGCTCATGCCCAGATGATCGTCAATCAACCCGCGGCGTTCTGCGGTGAACAGTTTGTGACGAAAGGCATGGTCCTTGTTCAGATACTGGCGCAACAACTCCGTCTCGCTCACCGGAAACGCCGGCAGATTCGCAAAATCCACCCGCCCCACTTGGAGTTCTACGTCTGAAGGAATGAGACTCTGGTCAAACTTTCCATCTCCAGGGACATTGCGATTGCGAGGATCACCAGGACTCGTTCGGTTCACGGTTGAATCCGTCCACTGGCCATTCATTTCACCATAAAAGACGTCTGCCGGCCAGGCACCACGATGGCCCGTGTGCTGGTCAGGGTAAATGTCGCCCGAGTAGGGCACTGGCACATGACCGAACAAGAAAACCGACTTCACCGCCAACGGGTCTGCATTATAATCGGACAAAATAAGCGCCTTTACGCTTGCCAGTTCATTCGACCGGGCAACCCAAGCGTTGGAATTGGTCTCTGCCGGGTCCACCGCCATGGCGGGCACGTCATGGCGTAGCACGGTCCAACCATCGCCTGCGAGGTCATCCTGCAAGCGTCCTAGTTCGTTGGACAAGCCGGTCGCGAACCGATTGTCAACCACGAGTATGACCTTGCCGCGAGACTCCACCAGAGGCAGCTCAATACCGGCTCGGATGTATCCGTTGCCGTCCGCCAGTCCGCCCTTGTAAATGTGGTACTCGACAGCATCGCCCACAGCGACGTTCGTCTCGACGTAGCCGGTGGCATTCGCACCAAGCTCGATGCCGGCGTCCCAGGAGGTGTCACCACTCAATCTCCGATATAACGTGTAGCTGGCGGCGGAGGAATCCACCGGCCAGGACATTACAATTGCCGGCGGATCCGTCTGCGCGACGGCGCTAACACGCACCGCGTAAACCGATACAGACTGGGCTTGGACGCCCTGGCTTATCCTCAGTGCCGCAAGCGCCAAAATCAGGAGTCGCAAAACTCGGCTTAAATAACTTGTGAACATCACGCTACGCTGCTTGGAGTTTGTGAAGCCGATCACAACATGTCAAAGTCTCTCTGACCCGGCTGGAGCAGTCTAGTGTTAGCTTGCTGCCTGGTATCCCATAAGAAAAAAGGACCGACTGAACGTCGGCCCTTGAGAGACGCATGACTGCGCAATTCAGACTGTGTGTTTCCGCCGGATGCGGAGGGTGCTCGCGAAGAACGGCAGCAACAACAAGGCTCCGGCGATGATCGTGGTTGGCTCAGGCACCGGCGCGAGCGGACCAATCAAATCCTGGCTGCCGCGAGAGCTTCCATCCAAATTCGCAGCATTCCAGAACGTTGTGCTCAAGCTCGTATCAGGAGAGTCCCATGTTAAGCTTCCCAGCATTGCGTTCGCACGTGTCGTTATGGGGTTGGCTGAACTCGTAATCCCGAAACCACTTCCACTCATAACGTCGAATGCCCCTGTGCTGTGGTACTCATACAGGACCTCCCAAATAGCCAACTGTAAGGCTGAGCCTTCTGCTTTTTGAGCAGAAGTCGCCGAACCCCAGCCTCCTGAGGGCATTATGACCCCGCTGAATCCGCTGCTATTACCACCTGCATACGTCTCGTACAATTGCGCGGCGTATTGAAGGCTTGCCACGCCTTGGCGAACCGGCGCACCGCTGTCAGTGGCGAGTGCATCACTGAAACTTCCTGATTGCCAATATCCTTGGCTCAGAGTCGCGTTCAGGCTTAGACAAAAGGTAATAAAAGGATTTGGATGGCCATTTGGTAAGGGATCACCCCCCGTCCTTGTTGCCGAGAACGCGCTGGCAATCGTACCATTATGCGTTGTACCCTGCGCTGAGATGTTGAATGTGTTGCCGCCGTAATACCCGATATCAAGGTAACTCAAGGCCGCCGGTGACGAAAAAGCCGCCGTCGTCAAGGTGGCAGTGGCGAGCAATAGCTTCGTTGCTTTTGTTAGTTTCATGCTTCTGACCTTTTTTGTTTGTTGTTTTGTTTGTGGCGCAATGCCGCAAAGCAAAGTTGTCTGAACGACCACTTTTTTACCTCATTCAGCAACACGGAATCTATACGATGTTGGGACAACTTGATGCACTTTTAGGACATGAAGCACGGAGAGCCGGAACGCAGCCGCAGGGTGGCAAACGAAAGCCGCAGGAGCACCCTACCCACGCCGCAGAATCCGGACATCGCGAAATTGAAACGCGCACTTCAGTCGGATTACGCGGAACTCTTGTTGGACTTTGGATTCCCTGCGGTCGTGACAAACTCGCCGGTGACAACCCCCGGTGGCTGACGTCTTTTTTACCTGCGGCTTACCATGCCAGTGCAAGGTGCGGGTGTGGTTCCTGTCCTGATTCCCATTGCTTCAGCTTGGCCGGCGGATCTTCAACCCGCGAGTCCGTGAGCCGATCCGCCCACCGCGCGCGGCATGTCCCAAAAGTGACTAAAGATGTCCCACCAGCGCATAGACAGATTGGTGCTGGATGCGTAATACTTCCGCGCAACTATGAAAATTGCTCAATTCTTCGGATGCGTTGCCGGAAGCGCGCTGGCTGTCTGCCAAGCCTCAGCCAACCTGATCATCAATGGAGATTTCGAGTCCGGTAACACCGGTTTCACCAGTGATTATGAATACACCTCCGCGTCTGGCGGGCTCGCAACCGGAGGTGAAGGGAGCGGTGCCGGCAGGTACGCCGTGGGCACTAACCCTCAGTATTATCACTCCAGTTTCTCATCGGCTGGCGACCACACTTCCGGCAGCGGCCAGATGATGATCGTAAATGGATCTTTACAGCAAAATCCGATTAAAAATGTTTGGACGGGCAGCCTCGTCGGACCGCTCACTGTGGGTGCCACGTATCAACTCACCGCCTGGGTCATGAACGTCTATTCGGAAAATCCGGCCTCGCTCAGCTTCAGTGTTGGTGGCACTCAAGTCGGCTCGAACTTCTCGGCCACGGGAGTCGGTGTCTGGCAGCAATTCACGGCAAGTTTCGTCGCGACCGCCAATCAGACACCCACAGCCGTTGATTTGAAGCTTCAGTTCTCCGGGGATGATTTCGCTTTGGATGACATTTCGTTGGCGCCGGTGCCTGAACCGACGACGTTTTTCGCCGGGGCTTTGCTGCTGCTGCCCTTTGCGGCCAGCGCCCTGCGTTACGTTCGCCGGCCACGCACAGCGTGAGTCTGCGGCGCACCCGCTAATTCACCCTTCCATAGTCAGGCCGACCAGGAGAAACCGGCTGGCCGGTTACTCAAACCGGATTCAGCATAAGAACATTGTTGTGCTACGCCGAAGCTGAGAGCCGGCCAGAAATTGGCGAAGCACCCGGTGTCGGCAGCGTCGCCTGGAAACTTCGGAGATTCCAAGCCAGCCCGGGGCAAAATTTTCGCGGCGCGGCCGTGTGTCTGCCGATCGGCCAGAACTGTTGGCTTGATTTCGCCGGCGTTCAACAGTTCCCTTTACCCACATTTATTGAATTGGAACATTGAACTTGTAATCAGACCATGGCCTATAAAGACGTGACCCCGCCGACAGGCGGAAAAATTACCATCAAAGCCGGCAAACTGAGCGTGCCGGAAAATCCCATCATCCCGTTCATCCGTGGCGACGGCACGGGGCCGGACATCTGGGCCGCCAGCGTGCGCGTCTTCGATGCCGCAGTCAACCAAGCCTACGCCGGCAAGCGGAAGATTTCGTGGTTTGAAGTGTTCGCGGGCGAGGCGTCCAAAAACAAATTCGACAACTGGCTGCCGGACGACACGGTCGAGGCGTTCAAGGAATATCTCGTAGGTATCAAAGGCCCGCTTACGACGCCCGTCGGGGGTGGAATCCGCTCGCTCAACGTCGCCTTGCGCCAGATGCTCGATCTCTACGTCTGCCTGCGACCGGTGCAATGGTTCACCGGCGTGCCCTCACCCGTCAAACACCCCGAGAAGGTGGACATGGTCATCTTTCGCGAGAACACCGAGGACATTTACGCCGGCATTGACTATCAGGCCGGCTCGGTCGAAGCCGGAAAGATCATGGACTTCATCCAGAAGGAATTGCCTGCCGCTTTCAAAAAAATCCGGTTCAACTCCCCGGAAAAGTCCCGGGAATTTTGGGACGCCGTCGGCCTTCCCGATTTCCCCACCGATGTCACTGTCGGCCTCGGCATCAAGCCCGTGAGTTACAGCGGCAGCGTGCGCTTGATCCACAGTGCGATCAGTTACGCCATCAAATTCCAGCGCAAGAGTGTGACGATTGTCCACAAGGGCAACATCATGAAGTTCACCGAAGGCGCGTTCCGCGACTGGGGCTATGAAACGGCGAAGAAGTATTTCGGCGCGGAGGAGATTGACGGCGGCCCGTGGTGCAAGATTCCCACCGGCAAGCCCGGCGCGGGCCTGGTCATCAAGGATGCCATTGCCGACATCACCCTCCAACAAGTGCTCACGCGCCCGACGGACTTTGACGTGATCGCCACGCTCAATCTCAACGGCGATTACCTCAGCGATGCGCTCGCCGCGCAGGTCGGCGGCATCGGCATCGCGCCCGGCGGCAACATCAACTACGTCACCGGCCACGCCATCTTTGAAGCCACGCACGGCACCGCGCCGAAGTACGCGGGCAAGGACGTGGTGAATCCAGGCAGCGTCGTGCTCTCCGGCGAAATGATGTTGCGCTATCTCGGCTGGACCGAAGCGGCTGATTTGATTCTCAAAGGCCTCAATGGCGCCATCGGCAGCAAACGCGTCACCTACGATTTTGCGCGCCAGATGGAAGGGGCAACCGAGATCAAGTGCTCGCAGTTTGGCGACAACATCATCAGCCACATGTGACGATTGCACCAGTGCTGGATAAATGACTAAGCTGAGCTACAAAAAGCTGCGCACGGAGTACCCGGTCGTGCGTTCAGGGGTGCTCTTACTGCCACGAATCGCCCACAAAAACATTGCGCCTGAGCGGGCAAAGGCGGATTGCCCAGCTTCAACCAAACCCGGCGCTCCCCTTCTCTGCGCTACTGTTTCCCAATCCGGTACAGGTGCGTATCCGTCCGCAGGAAAATCGTTCGGTCAACCATCGCCGGTGTCGCAATCACGGTGCCGTCAAGCTGGTTTTCCGCGAGCACTTCGAACGTCTTGGCTGCCTTGACCACGGTGGTCTTGCCTTCTTTGCCGAAGAAATACACGCGACCCTCGGCCAGCAACGGTGACGCGAGGTGCTGTTGGTTGAGGCGTTCCTGCCAGTGGGCCTGACCGTCCTTGGTGCTGGCACAATTGGCCATGCCGTCGTCGGAAGTCCAGAAAAGCATGTCGCCGAGCAGCAACGGCGACGACATCACCGGCACCTGCCGCATGGTGGTCCAGTTGACGCGTGTGGTGGTGACGTCGCCCGCGCCGTCCGCGCGGATGGCCCAGAGCGCTGGCCTCATGCAGCCGGTGCTGAAATACGCCACACCGTCGCCAAACACCGGGCACGAGCCGATGGAGAATCCCTTGCCGTGATGCGCCCGCCAGAATTCCTGGCCGTTCGCCGGATTGTAGGAAACCACCCAGTGCGCGCCGGGCGAGATCAATTGCGCTTTTCCGGCGGCCTGCACCAGCAACGGCGTGACGAAGGATTTCTTCAAGTCGCCGTTGTCCGTGTCCATGGGCGGGCGTTCGGTGCGCCAGACTTGCTTGCCGCTTTGCCGATCCAGCGCGGCCACGTATTGGGCATCGCGACCATCACGCACGAGCGCCAGCAGATTTTGGTATAGCACCGGTGAACTGCCCGGCCCGACCTGATGATCCAACGGCAGCCGGGTTTTCCAAACCGGCTTTCCGTCTTTGGCGTCCAGACACGCGGTGCCGTAAGTGCCGAAATCGCAGTAGAGCCGTTCCGCTTCGATCACGGGCGTTGGCGTGGCCCAACTGTTGAACCAGTGAACCGGATCGGGTTTCTCCACCTCGAACAACGGAGTGCGCCACAGCAGCCGGCCGTCCCGCGTGTCGAGACACACCGCTTCGAGCGAAACATGCTCCGCAGTTTGCATGTCGTCGTATCCAATTCGCTGACGCACCACACCGCGCTCGATGGCCAGCGTGAGCCAGAGCCGATCTCCGACAACCACCGGCGCGGATCGGCCCCGACCCGGCACGGCGACCTTCCACACGAGGTTGTTGGTCTCACTCCAAGCCACGGGAACATCTTTCGCCTGGCTCGAGCCATCGCCGCGCGGACCGCGAAATTGCGGCCAATCGCGTTCCGCGGCAACGGTGTTGCCCACGAGCGTTGCAACCAGTGTGACGAAAGCAATAATGCGCATGTCCAAACCATTTGACCGTTTCAACGCCCGCTTGTCGAGGCGGCAAGCAGTCGGACGTAACTCAATTCGCGCTCGGCTCACCAGTTTCCAATCCGGCACGTTCGTGACCTTTACCGCAACACTCCGGGTCAGCGACCGACGCTCCGCGCGCGGCAGATTTGACTTGAAGCCAACACGAGTAATCTCCATTTACGCTCCATGCTCAGACGGCTTGCAATTCCTGTTCTCGTTCTCCTGCTCAACGGTTTCAATTGCCTGGCGCAGACCGGCGCGGCGAAATCGTCTCGCGCGTCTCCCGCGACTCCCGCGTCGCCACCGTCGGAACGTGCCCTGGCGTTTTATTATCCGTGGTACGGCAATCCCAAAACCGATGGCAGCTACAGTCATTGGAATCACCCGGTGGCAGTGCGGAATGAACCGCCGCGCGCGTTTCCGGGCGGCGACGACATCGGCGCGGATTTCTATCCGCAACTTGGCTGTTACAGCTCCAACGATCCCGAATCGCTGCGCGCGCACATGCGGCAATTACGGCAAGCCGGCATAGGTGTGATTTGCGTGAGCTGGTGGGGCCAGGATTCGTTCACGGGCCGCGCCCTGCCCGCCTTGTTCAAAGCCGCGGAAGCCGCGGGCATCAAGATCAGTTTTCACCTCGAACCATTCGGCGGTCGCAACGCCAGCACCACGCGCGACGCCATCGTTTATTTGATCAACCAATTTGGCGCTTCGCCGGCGTTGTATCGCTTGCGCAGTCACGGCAATCGTCCGGTGTTCTTCGTCTATGATTCGTATCTCACGCCCGCTCGCGAGTGGGCCACGGTGCTGCAAAAGGACGGCCCACAAACTTTGCGCGGCACGACCAATGACGCCGTGGTGATCGGACTCTGGGTGAAGCAAAAGGAGGAACCGTTCATGTTGGAAGGTGGGTTCGACGGCTTCTACACGTACTTTGCCACGGATGGGTTCACCTATGGTTCGACCACGAAAAACTGGCCCAAGCTCGCCGAATGGGCGCGCGCCAACGGCAAATTGTTCATCCCCTGCGTGGCGCCGGGTTACATTGATACGCGCATCCGGCCCTGGAACGATGTGAACACGCGCGACCGCGAGGGCGGCGCGTATTACGACCGGATGTGGTCCGCCGCATTGGGCGTGTCAACGGAGCTGGTGGGCATCACCTCGTTCAACGAATGGCACGAAGGCACGCAGATCGAGCCAGCCGTACCGAAACAGATTCCCGGTTTCACCTACCTCGACTACCAGCCTCGCCCTGCCGATTACTACCTGGACCGCACGGCTTATTGGATTAAACAATTGCGCTCCAGATGATCAAAACCTGTCCACTCGACCAGACAACTTCGTGCCCGGCTAATGTCCGGTTGTCACTTCGGGACGAATTGCCTTCATCCCGGAATTGAGCGTCCGCCCCCCCGCACACAACGCAAAAACAATATTTTGGCAGGTAACAACATTGGACTGTGTTACGGGGTTGCCAATGCCGGCAAGGTTCCGTGGGGGGGCCTTGCCGGTTCTTTAATTCAATGCTCAGCCGGTCCGTTCACAACCCCGGTCGGGCGGGCGAGACGAGTTTCAGGCCGATCACTCCGGCGACAATCAGCACGAGACAGAGAATTCGCAGCACCTCGCGGGATTCGCCAAAGAAGGCCATTCCGATGAGAGCCGTGCCGGCCGCCCCGATGCCCGTCCACACGGCGTAGGCCGTGCCGATGGGGATGGTCTTGAGCGCCACGGACAGCAGCGCAAAGCTGATCCCCATGGCGCACAACGTGGCGAGGCTCGGCCACAACCGGGAGAAGCCTTCCGTGTATTTCAGGCCAACGGCCCAACCGATTTCAAAGACCCCAGCGCTAATCAGACAAATCCAAGCCATGCCGGGATGTTGGATCAACCCACCCTCGTTCGCGAGTTCATTCCGCAGTCGTTGCAGCACAAACTGGTCGTTGTGGTGTCGGGGCATCGCGGACGATTCTTGACACCGCCCCGGAGCGCGGCTGTGTGCGCAGCACCAGCCGCAGCAGTCCGAAAACATAGGCCACAGTGAATCGCTCAACGGGTTGAGGTTGTCACCTGGCGCGGCTGGTCGAGGACGACACAGCCGCGCCCCATTCCGGCCGCTGCCGCTCGAAATCAGAGGCCGAAGTGATTCGCTCAGCGGATTGGGGTTGGCAGCCGCGGCGGCTGTTTGAGGGCGACACAGTCGCGCTTCGCGCCCATTCAAGTTCGGGTAATTGTGCCAAGCCGCACCCGGGCGTCGCCCAGCCTCCAATCTGGCGTTGCGCATCGTGCGCCGGCCATTACCCTGTCGCCATGCGCTTCATTGGAACGATCATCGAAAAGTTGCAGCGGCATCCCAAACGGATTGTGTTTCCGGAGGGTGCGGAGCCTCGGGTGTTGCAGGCGGCCCGCCAATTCCACGCCTTGCGCCTGGGCGCGCCCATCCTGTTGGGTGATCGCGCCAAAGTGAAGGAAATCGCCGCCGACCTGAACATCGAGCTGGATGGCATCCGCGTGGTGAACCCGGCCGACAGTGAGGAACTGGAGAATTTCGCGCATCGTTTCCATTCGTTGCGCCGGGAGAAAGGTCTCCGGGCGGAGGAAGCGCGCGATGCCATGCGCCAGGTGAATTATTTCGGCGCGATGATGGTGGCAATGCACCAGGCGGATGGGCTGGTGTCCGGGGTCAGCCACATGATGGGCAGCACGCTGCGGCCGCTGTTCCAGATCGTCAAGGTCGCTCCGCGCGCGACCGTGGCCTCGAGTTGCATGGTCATGGAGGTCGAGGATACCCGTATCGGTGAGCAGGGCGTGTTGTTCATGGCGGATTGCGGGGTCGTGCCCGAACCTACGGTCGAACAACTGGCGGAGATCGCCCTCGCCACGGCGCAACTCGCGAAACACCTGCTCAACGTCCGGCCCCGCGTGGCCATGCTGTCTTTCTCCACCAAGGGCAGCGCAACGCATCCTTCCATCGGCCGCGTGCAGGCGGCCACGGCGCTGGCGCGACAGCGCGCCGAACAGAAGTTGTTCGAGTGCGATTTCGACGGCGAACTCCAGGTGGACGCCGCGCTCGTGCCGGACATTGCCGACATCAAATCCGCTGAGAGCAAGGTGGCGGGCAAGGCGAACGTGCTGATTTTTCCCGATCTGAACTCCGGCAACATCGCGAGCAAGCTGGTGCGCCTGGTTGGTCATGCGAACGCCTACGGACAAATTCTGCTCGGGCTGGATCGTCCGGCGGCGGACGTCTCGCGCGGATCAAATTCACACGACATCCTCGGCGTGGCCGCCATCGTCGGCGCGCAGGCCATTGCCTACCACGAATTGTTTCCCGGCGCGGGCAAGAGCATCCCGGGCGAGTAAGGGCAATGAGAAACAACACCACGCCCCGGGTCTTCATCGCCGCGACCCGGCAAAACGACGGCAAAACCACCACCTCGCTCGGCCTCATTGCCGGGTTGCAAAGGAATTTTCCACGCATCGGCTACATCAAGCCGGTGGGCCAGCGCTTTGTCGCCATTGCCGAACAGAAGATTGACGAGGACACGGTGCTGATGGATTCGGTGTACGGACTGAACTGCCCGCTGGTGGACATGAGCCCGATTGCGGTGGAGCCGGATTTCACGCGGAAATATCTGCAAGCGGCGAACAACGACACGTTGGTCAAAAAAATTCAGGACGCGTTTGACCGGGTGGCGTGGGAGAAAGATTTCGTGCTTTGCGAAGGTTCGGGTCATGCCGGTGTAGGCGCGGTGTTCGATTTGTCAAACGCCCAGGTGGCGAAGCACCTGAAATGCAAAGTCATCATCGTCACGCGCGGCGGCATCGGCAAACCCATTGACGAGGTGGCGCTCAATCAAGCCCTGTTTGAGAAGGAGGGAGTCGAGATCATCGGCGTGATCTTGAACAAGGTGCTGGAGGACAAGGTGGATTACGTCACCGACTTCGCGCGGCGCGGTTTGAAACGCAAGGGGCTGGAGTTGCTGGGGGTCATCCCCCACCAGACCATCTTGAGCCAGCCGACGACGGACCTGGTGCGCGAAGAACTGAACGCCGAGGTGCTCAACCGGCCCGCCACGCTCAACGCCGCGGTGGAGGAGGTCATCGTCGGCGCCATGGGCGCGCACAACGCGCAACGCTTTTTCCAACCCGGCGTCCTGTTGATCACGCCCGGCGACCGCGAGGACATGCTGACGGCGGCCTGCACGCAGGGCGCGAACATGGCGGGGATTGTCCTGACCGGCGGGTTGCAACCGGGCAAAGAAGTGTTGCAACAGTTGCAATCCATGCGGATTCCTGTGTTGCTCGCCCGGGAGGACAGCTATCAAGTGGCTTCCACGGTGCATGATTTGACCGTGAAGACCCGGCCCACCGACGCGCAAAAAATTTCCCTCATACGCGACCTGGTGGCGAAGAATGTGGATCTGAAAAAAATCCTGTCCTCCCTGTGAACCCCACGACTCCCCTGCCCTTCAATCCCGCGCTGGCCAAACTGCCCGTCTATCAACCGGGGCGGCCCATCGAAGAAGTGGCCCGGGAACTGGGCCGGCCAGCCGCGGAGTTCATCAAACTAGCGTCCAATGAAAATCCACTCGGTCCCTCGCCGCTGGCTCTTCGGGCCATGCGCGAGGCGCTCGCGCAGACCAACCTTTATCCCGACGGCAACGCGTTTTATCTCAAACAAAAGCTCGCCGACAAACTCGGCGTGACGCCTGCGCACTTGATCATGGGCAACGGCTCGAATGAAGTCATCGAGTTCCTGGGCCACGCGCTGCTCACCCCGGAAACGGAGGTCGTGGTTTCGCAATACTGTTTTGCCGTTTATCCCATCGTCACCGCCTTGTTTGGAGCCAGACTGGTGACCGTGCCGGCGAAGACTTTCGGCCACGACCTCGAGGCTATGCTCGCGGCCGTGACGCCCCAAACGCGGCTGATCTTTGTCGCCAATCCCAACAATCCCACCGGAACGGTGGTGACGCGAGAGGCACTGCATCGCTTCATCCGCGCCGTGCCGCCGAACGTGCTGCTGGCATTGGACGAGGCGTATGTCGAATTTCTCGATTTGCCGCTCGATCTCCTGCCGGACATCCGTGCCGGATTGTTGCCCAATGTTTTGCTCATGCGCACGTTCTCAAAAATCTACGGCCTGGCTGGACTGCGCATCGGATACGGAATCGGCCATCCTGACTTGATCGCCGCGCTGGAGAAGATTCGGCAACCGTTCAATCTCAACACGCTCGCCCAGGTCGGCGCGCTGGCGGCCTTGGACGACGCCAGACACGTGGAGCGCACCCGTCGAGGCAATCAGCGCGGATTGAAAATGTTTGCCCGCGCGTTCCGGAAACTGAAGCTGGAGTTCGTCCCGTCCGCGGCCAACTTCGTCCTCGTTCGGGTGGGCGACGGCGCGCGGGTTTTTGCCGGACTCCAGCAGCGCGGCGTCATTGTGCGCCCGATGGGCGGTTACGGATTGCCGGAATGGATCCGCATTTCCATTGGCACGCCCGGGGAAAACCGGCGCTGTCTCGAGGCGTTGACCGGCGTCTTGACGGTCTGAGCGCGAGACGCCGGGAGTTCGCCGGTGGAAATTAGTGTTGAAACCGGCCGCGAACCGAATACTTATCTGCGCCCAGAGCATGGGCCATAAACCAAAATTGAAACCAACCGACCTGCGGGGCATCCTGCAATACATTCCGCGCTTTCGCGAGAAGACCTTCATCCTCGCGCTCGATGGCGCGATCGTGACCGACGAGAATTTTGCCAACATCCTGCTCGACGTGGCGGTGCTCCGCTCGTTGAACATCCGCGTGGCGCTGGTGCATGGCGCCGCGGCGCAAATCCGGGCGTTGAGCGCGGAGCAGAAAATCGCGGTCTCCAATCTCGACGGCGCCGGCATCACCGATGCGGCCACGCTCAAGCTCGCGCTGACGGCTGCGAACCGGTTGACGCATGAAATCCTCGAGGGCCTTTCCGCCAACGATCTGCGCGCTGCCTGCACCAATGCGATCATCGCGCATCCGCTCGGGATTATTCAGGGCGTGGACCATTTGTTCACCGGCAAGGTCGAGCGCGTGGACACCGAGCTGTTGCAATCCCTCCTCGCGCAAGGAGTCGTGCCCGTCCTCCCGCCGTTGGGGTTTGACGGCGACGGCAAGACTTATCGCGTGAACTCCGACGCCGTGGCGGTGGCGGTGGCCGATGCGCTCAAGGCCGTGAAGTTGATATACATCACCACCACCGACGGATTGCACTGCCAGGGCAAACTCATCCGCCAGATGATCGTCGGGGAACTCAGCGGTTTGCTGGAAAAAAACCGGTGCGAGTTCGCGCCGGAAGCCATGTCCAAAGCCCAGCACGCCGCCGCCGCCTGCCGCGCCGGCGTGCAGCGCGTCCACATCATCAACGGCCAGGTGGACGAAGGTTTGCTGGCGGAGGTGTTCTCCAACGAAGGCATCGGCACGTTGATTTACGCCAACGAATACCAGCAGATTCGCCCGGCCAAGAAGAAGGACGTGCGAGCCATCCAGTTGCTCACGGCCAGTGCCGTCCAAACGGATGAACTGATCAAGCGCACCCGCACCGTGATCGAGAAAAATCTGACGGACTACTACATTTTTGAAATTGATAAGAATCCGGTCGCGTGCGTGGCGTTGCATGTTTATCCGGAGCAGAAACAGGGCGAACTGGCCTGCCTTTACGTGAACGCGTCGCACGAGAACCAGGGCATCGGACGGAAGCTGATTCAGTTCATCGAAAACAAGGCGCGCGAGCTGGAGTTGACCGAGCTGATCACCCTGTCCACGCAGGCGTTCACTTATTTCCAATCCAAAGGCGGCTTTGCCGAGGGTACGCCCGAGCAGTTGCCGCCCGCGCGCCGGGAAAAGTACGAGCACAGCGGCCGCAACTCGAAGGTGCTGGTAAAAAAATTGAAGTAGGCCGCGCGTGCCTGGCCGGTGCGGAAGCGGGAAACGCCCAGTCCGCGCATCGAAACACGCGCAAGCATCCGGTGTTCGTCGGGCGGTCCACCTTCCGCCTGCCAGGACGCCGGGTTCAGTCCGCCCCATTTCTGCTCGACGCAACCTCGGCCACTGCTACACTAACTTTGCCATGTCAACTCAAGCGCCCGTTGCTCCCAAAAAGATCAACCTCCGCCGGCCGGAAATCATGGAGGCCGTCCAGGCCCAGGTGCTGTCACACTATCGCAGCCAGTTGGTCGAACGCATCCGGGCCAACGGCGGCGTGCTTTCCGCCGGCGACCTGACCGTCAAGCTGGCGAAGGAATTCGGCTTTTGCTACGGCGTGGAGCGCGCCATTGACCTCGCCTACGCCGCCAAAAAGTATTTTGCGGAAAACTCCCCCAACACCCCGATTTACCTGCTCGGCGAGATCATCCACAACCCCGAGGTCAACGACCAGATTCGCAACATGGGGATCAAGATCATCGCCCCCAAGCCGAGCGATGAGGACATCGCGAAGTTGAACCCGGGCGACGCCGTGATCATTCCGGCCTTTGGCACGGAGGTGAGCACCCGCCGCAAGCTCGAGGAAAAGGGCTGCCAGCTCGTGGACACTACCTGTGGCGACGTGATGAGCGTTTGGAAACGCGTGCGCCAATACTCGAAGGAAGCCGTCACCAGCATCATTCACGGCAAGGCCAAGCACGAGGAAACCAAGGCCACCACGTCCCAGGCCCGCGCCTACGGCAGCGGCCATTACCTGGTGGTGTTTACGCTGACCGAGACGGATTACGTCTGTAACTACATCCTGAACGGCGGGAGCAAGGAGGAGTTTCTCGAAAAATTCAAAGGCGCCTACTCCGCCGGCTTTGACCCGGAAATTCATCTGCAAGCCGTCGGCGTGGCGAATCAAACCACCATGTTGCGCGGCGAGACCGAGGAGGTGCAACGTCGTCTCAAAGCGACGATGACGCAAAAGTACGGCGCGAGTGAAGTGGATCAGCATTTCCGCTTTTTCGACACCATTTGTGGCGCGACGCAGGATCGGCAGGACGCACTCCACAAACTACTGGCCCAACCCCTCGATCTGCTCATCGTCATCGGCGGTTACAACTCTTCCAACACGTCGCATCTGGCCGAAATGGGCGAGGCCAAGCTGCCCACCTTTTTCATCAAAAACGCCGCCAAGATGGAGTCGGACAAACTCATCGTGCATTACGACCAGCACAAGCATTGCGAGATCGAGACGCAGGAGTGGTTGCCGGCGGGCAAGATCACCGTGGGGATCACGGCCGGCGCTTCGTGCCCAAACAATTTGATCGAGGACACCATCCGCCGCCTGTTTGAACTCCGCGGCATTTCCGTCCAATCCTTGCTGGCGAACTGACGCGCGCCCGGCGCAAATTTCCGGGATATTCCGCTCCACCAGGACTCTGATCTCCTGGGATCATGGCAGATGAGGTGGCAGGCGGGTTGTTGCGAACAGCCATGCCTTCCGGCTCGTCGCCTCGACGCTCACCCGCAGCAGGTTCACGAAGTGAAGCGCCGGTCTCTGACCCGATGCGGCGCGGCTGACCGCCAAGTTCGTGCCGGATCAGAGATTTCCAACCTGGCACTATTCCAAGTCAATCGAGACGTGCTTGATTTCCAGAAACGCTTCCAACCCTTCGCTGCCCAGTTCGCGCCCCCAGCCGCTCTGTTTGACGCCGCCAAACGGACATTGCGACGTGGTGGGTAGGCCGTCGTTGATGCCGATGACTCCGGCATCGAACGATTCCGCGAGACGAAACACGCGGGAGAGATCGCGCGTGAACGCATAAGCGGCCAGGCCGTAACTGGTATTGTTCGCCAGCTCGATCGCTTCGCGCTCGTTGTCGAACATCGTCACCGGCGCAATCGGAGCGAAGGATTCCTCGAACATGCACAGGCTGGTGCGGCTCACATTGGCCAGCACGGTCGGCTCAAAAAAATATCCGGGGCGATTCAACCGTTTGCCGCCGCACCCCACGCGCGCCCCGCCGTTCACGGCATCCTGCACGTGTTCCACCGCCTTCTCGACGGCGGCGCGATTGATCAACGGCCCGACCTGCGTCAGCGGGTCCACGCCGTCGCCCACCACCAGTTCCCGCACGCGTTCCTGCAGCAGGTGGAGGAACTCCGGGTAGATGGCGCGTTCCACGTAGATGCGATTCGCGGCAATGCACGACTGGCCGCCATTGCGGAACTTGGCCGTCAGCACGCCGTTGATCGCGGGTTCAAGTTCGCAATCGGCAAACACCAGCACGGGTGCGTTGCCACCGAGTTCGAGCGAAAGCGGCTTGAGCAGCGGCGCCGCGCCCGCGATCAATTGCCGGCCCACGTCCGTCGAACCGGTGAAGCTGATCTTGCGGCACAGCGGATTTTCCAGGAATTCCTTCCCCAGTTCCGCCGCGTCGCCGAGCACCAGTTGGAAGATGCCCTTGGGTGGTTCCACCGCCGCCACGCACTCGGCAAACGCGATGGCCGCCAGCGGACATTGCCGGGCCGGTTTCAAAATGACCGGACAACCGGCCGCCAGCGCCGGGGCAACCTTTCGTGCCGCGAGCAACAACGGAAAATTCCACGGGCTGATGGCCGCCACCACGCCAATGGGTGATTTGATGATGAGATGGCGTTTGCTCTCCGCCTGCTGCGGCACGATGCGCCCGTAGGTTCGGCGGGCCTCCTCGGCAAACCAGCGCAGATGATCCACGGACAGGGCCACCTCCCCCTGGCTTTGGGCGAGGGGCTTTCCGTTCTCCAAGGTGATGAGGCGCGCGATCTCTTCGCGGCGACGATCCAGTTCATTCGCCACGCGCTGCAACAATTCACCCCGCCCCTTGCCCGTCACCTGCCGCCAACCCGCAAACGCCTGCTGCGCGTGTTTGATGGCGTCGTTCAAATAGACCCGATCCACCACGGATACCCGGGCAAATTCTTCGCCGCTCGCCGGATTGACCACAGGCAACGTCGCCTCGCTCGTGTGCCACTGGCCATTCAGATAGAGCGGGTAGGTTTTCATCGCGCGATTCGGGCCAGACTGTAAAGGCTGCGCCCCGAAAGCTCAACAGGACGTTTGCTTGACCGCGTCGCGCCCCGTCGAACATGCTTGCCCACAGTTTTATGGCGCTCTCCAACGAAACGCTGGCCCGGCTCCGGGAAATTCTCGGGACAACGCAGGTGTTGACCGACCGGGAAGACCTCATTGCCTATTCCCTGGACGGCACGGCCGCCATGCAGGCGATGCCCGAATGCGTGGGGTTTGCGGCGACCACCGGGCAGGTCGCGCAAGTCCTCAAGCTGGCAAACGAAACGAAAACGCCCATCGTCACGCGCGGTTCGGGCACCGGTCTCAGCGGCGGCAGTCTCCCCTGCCCTGGCTGCATCGTGCTGTGTCTGGCGAAAATGGAGCGCATCCTGGAATTGGATCGCGCCAATCTCACCCTGCTGGTGGAGCCGGGCGTCCTCACGCTGACGGTGGCGGACGCGGCGGCGAAAGCCGGGTTGTTTTATCCGCCGGATCCTGGTTCGATGAAAATTTCCACCATTGGCGGCAACGTGGCGGAGAACTCCGGCGGCTTGCGCGGACTGAAATACGGCGTCACGCGCAATTACGTCATGGGCCTGGAAGTCGTCCTGCCCGACGGCGAAGTTTGCTGGACGGGCAACAAGTGTGTGAAGGACGTGGCGGGCTATTCGATGCGCGACCTGTTCATCGGCTCGGAGGGAACGCTCGGGGTCATCACCAAGATTCTACTTCGCTTGATTCCCAAACCGGCCACCAAAAAGACCTTGATCGCAACCTATACCGACCTGGGCCAGGCGGCGCAAACGGTGTCGGACATCATCGCGGCGCAGATCATTCCCTGCACGCTGGAGTTCCTCGATCGGACGACCATTCATTGTGTGGAAGACTTTGCCAAGGTCGGGCTGCCGCTGGATTGCGAAGCGCTCTTGCTGATGGAAACGGATGGTCATCCCGCTGCGGTCGCCGAGGAGGCCGCCAAAATGGAGGCGTGCGCCCGCCAGAACGGCGCACGGGAAGTCCGGGTTGCCAAAGACGAGGCCGAGGCAATCAATTTCGCCACCGCCCGTCGCAGCGCCTTCTCGGCGCTGGCCCGTCTTTCGCCCACGACCATTCTCGAGGACGCCACCGTCCCCCGCAGCGAGCTGGCCAGGATGATCCGTTTCGTTGATACGACGGCGAAGAAATACAAACTGCGCGTCGGTTCGTTCGGGCACATGGGTGACGGGAATTTGCACCCCACCTTTCTCACCGACGAACGCAATCAGGAGGAAATGCACCGCGTTGAAGAAGCATTCAAAGAAATCTTCGACGAAACGATCCGGCTGGGCGGCACCATCACCGGTGAACACGGCGTCGGTCTGGCCAAGAAGAGCTTTTTGCCAAAATTTGCCGGCGACGCGCAACTGCGGGTGATGCGCGAGTTGCGCCGGGCGCTCGATCCCAATGGCATCTTGAATCCCGGGAAGATGTTTGACCGATGAAGCCCGGCCATTCGCACCTCAAGGACCTGGATTATTCCGTCGTTCAACAGTGCATGCACTGCGGCCTGTGCCTGCCCACGTGCCCGACGTACGATGCCACGAAACTGGAGCGCAACAGTCCCCGCGGACGCATCGCTCTCATGCGCGCGATTGCGGACGATCGGTTGGAGGTCACCAGGACGTTCGCGGAGGAGATGTATTTCTGCCTCGGCTGTCTGGCGTGCCAGACGGCCTGTCCGGCGGGAGTGAATTACGCGGAATTATTTGAACACGCGCGGGCCGAGATCGAGGAACGGGGCGTTTTGAATTCGCCGCGGCGCAACTTGATTCGCGACTTTACCCTGCGCTGGCTCTTCATGGATTTGCATCGGCTCGAACTGATCGGGAGAGCGGTGCGACTTTACCAGCAACTTGGTTTGCAGACCGCGATCCGTCGCTTGGGCTTGACGCGACTGCTGCCCCGTCGGCTGCGCGGACTGGAGGCCATGACCCCCACCATTTGTGACCGGTTCTCGGCGGAACTCATCGCCCCGGTGACTCCGGCGATCGGCGCGCGCAAATATCGCGTGGCCATGCTGACGGGTTGCGCCCAGGACCTGACCTTCAGTGAGGTGAACCGCGATACGGTCGAAGTGCTGGCGCGGAATGGTTGTGAAGTCGTGACGCCGCCGGAACAAAGTTGCTGCGGTTCGCTGCACGCGCACAACGGCGAGTGGCGATTGGCGCAGGAACTGGCCCGCCGAAACCTGGATCAGTTTCCGCCCGAACGGTTCGACGCCATCATCACGAATGCCGGCGGTTGCGGGTCGAATCTGAAACATTACGCCAAGTTGCTGGCGGACGATCCGGCCTATGGCCGGCGCGCAAAACTTTGGGATGCCCGGGTGAAGGACATTCACGAGTGGCTAATGGAAATAAAATTCCGTCCGCCATCCGCCCGACTGGCAACCGGAATCTCGACCACCGAGAGTGCGGGCTGGGTAGATCAACTGGTCACTTACCACGAGTCCTGTCATCTCACGCACGGGCAACGCGTCATTTCACAGCCGCGCGAGGTCTTGCGGGCGATCCCGGGATTGAAGCTCGTGGAGTTGACCGAAGCGAACTGGTGCTGCGGCAGCGCGGGTATTTACAACCTGACCCAACCAGAAATGGCCGGCCAACTTCAGCGCCGAAAACTTGAACATATTCAGGCCACCAAGGCGCTGGTGGTCGCCACCGCGAATCCCGGCTGCCTGTTGCAACTCATCCAGGGCGCGGCGAAGGAGGGCTTGGCGTTGCGCGTGGTTCATCCCATCACGCTGCTGGCCGAGGCTTATCGAGCGGAGCAAATTGGTCCCGCGGGGCTTGAGCCGAAGTGAACTTTAGCGTCGGTCCTGCCGTCGTCTCGGAAAAGAAAGGGGCTGGCACAATTCAAGACTTCTTCTCATCCTCTCCTCATGCGCTCCAAGCAGCAGATCATCGGACAGTTGACCCATCCCGGCATCATTGCCGTTGTGCGGGCGCATCGCGCCGAACAAGTCATCCCGCTCGCCGAAGCGCTGGTCGCCGGTGGCGTGCTCGCGGTGGAGATCACCATGACCACCCCCGAGGCCATCGCCGCCATTCGCGCAGCGAGCACCCGACTGGGCGAACGCGCGCTCATCGGGGTGGGCACGGTGTTGGATGCGGAGACAGGCCGGGCGGCAATTGACGCAGGCGCGCAATTTGTTGTCAGCCCGATCGGCCGGCAGGAATTGATTCCCCTCGCGCATCAGGCGGGCAAGCCCGTCATGCTGGGCGCGTACACTCCCACGGAGGCGCAGCTCGCGCACGAAGCGGGCGCGGACTTCATCAAAATTTTTCCGGCGGACTCTCTCGGGCCGAACTATCTCAAAGCCCTGCGCGCCCCCCTACCCCATCTCCAGTTGGTGCCCACCGGCGGAGTCACTTTGGAGAACGTCGGCCATTTCTTCCGAGCCGGTTGTCCGGCGGTTGGAGTGGGTTCGACGCTGATTTCAAAGGACGTGCTCGCGCGCGATGACTGGCCCGCGCTGACACGTCGGGCGACGGAGTTTGTTCAGGCTGCCCGAACAGCTCGCACGGACGTCTGTTAAAATGTGGTTCGCTGACGATTTCGGTGGGTATTGTCTGCTGGGTGGAAGGCTGAAATGTCCGCTCTCCCCATGAACCGTCCCCTCACCCTGCCCTCTCCCCATCGGATGGGGAGAGGGTGGCCGAAGGCCGGGTGAGGGGTTTTGGTGCGGTTCATGGCCCCGATGCGCGTCCATTGTTGGAGGTCGAAGCTCCCCATGAACCTTCCCGCCGTAGCCGCCGAGGTAACGAGGCGGATGCCATCGAACAGCGGTCTTTTCCGCCTCCTCACGTCGGTGGCATTCATGCCGACCGGAAGGAATGGTGGCCGACAGTGCGACTCAGGAAAATTCTCCTGCGCGCCGGCCTGCGCGACGCGTTTCCGCCGGGCCGGGAAGCCCGGCTCTGCATCGGCCAAGGATGGCCGACGCCACTCCCGCAACCATTGCGCGACTCGATGGGAAGGAGCTGGGATGCACCCGCCAGAATTTTCCTCAAGCCAAGCGGATTGACAACAATCACCGCGTCGCTTACAAGGCCGGCTCGCACTATGAAACGCATGTCCCGGCTACAAAAGTACTCGCGCCTGACGCGCCTCCTGGTCCTGGCCATCGGACTGGTGCTCGCCGGTGATGCCGGTCAAGCGGCCCAACGCGCCAACCAGCTTTATTACAATCAGGACGAGACTGACTTTTTCTGGATGACGGAGATACCCGCGGGCCAGGCCGGCGAGACGATTGATCGTTACGTGGATCAGGTCGCCGATGCGGGCGTGACGGTGTTCCTCTGCAATATCAACTCGCGACGGGTCAATTATCGCAGTCAGGTCTGGGACGCGTACTGGGATGGTTACGATCGGTCGGGACCGGACGATCAACCGTTCCTGTCGCCGATCCCGCCGGCGGAACGGGCCGGGTTTCGTAAGGGCGTCAACAACATGCTGCAGGTTCACCAGGAGGGTGTGGACTATCCGGCGCGCGTCATCGCGCGCTGTCGGCAGCGCAACATGTCTCCATGGATTTCGATCCGGATGAACGATTGCCACGAGAACGACAAGCCGGCCCATCCGTTTCATGGCCGTTTCTGGATCCAGCATCCGGAGTTCCGCCGGCAGAATTGCACAGGTTACTTCGCGACGTGCCTCGATTACGCGCGCCCGGAGGTGCGCGATTTCTTCATGACGCTAATCGAGGAGACTTTGAATCGTTACGACGTTGACGGGCTGGAGTTGGATTTTATGCGTGAACCGTACCTCTTCAGCGCGGGCAAGGAAGCGGAAGGCGCGGCCATTCTGACGGGTTGGTTGCGCGAGGTGCGCCAACGGATCAACCAGGCCGCCACCCGGCGCGGGCATCCGGTCCGGCTCGGCGTGCGCGTGCCGTCGCGACCGGACACCGCGCGGGCGATGGGGCTCGACGCGATCACCTGGGCTAGGGAGGGTTTGATCGAGTTGTTGGTCGCCACGCCGCGCTGGGCCACGCTGGAATTCGGCATGGCCATCCCGGAGTGGCGGCAGCAACTCGGCAAATCCAAGGTGACACTGGCTGGCGGTTTGGAAATTCTGTACCGACCAATACCGGGCGGTCCCGCCGTGGGCGTTTCGCCCGAATTGGCCCGGGGCGCGGCCTCGCTGGTGCTCGCCGACGACGCGGACGCGGTTTATCTCTTCAACTTTTTCCCGCCGTCCATGCCGCCGGCGATTTATCAAAGCACGCTGCGGTCCATGACTTCCTTATCGTCCCTGCGGGAACTGCCACGGACCATCGCCGTGACGTATCGCGACATCACCGCACCGGGCGAAACCTACCAGGCTCCGTTGCCCGCGAAGGGCACGCAAGCGGTGTTCACGATGAAACTCGGTCCCCGGCCTCCCGATGACTGGCATCGTGAAGTGGTGGTTGGCCTTGCCTCCAATACCAACTCGCCTCGTTCGACGCCGTCGGTGTCCTTCGACGGGCTCGCCTGTGAATTCATCGCGTCGGTCCCGGGGAGACAAGGTCTGGACCTGCTTTCGTTCCGCATCCCGGCCGCAGCGGTGAAAGAAGCGCCGAGCCACGAAGTTAAGGTCGTGAGCAAGGAGGCTGACCCGTTCACCATCGAACAACTCGAGGTCAGGCTCCGGCCTTGAGCGGATGAGTGACGCGCCTCGGCCTATCGTCCAACTCGCGCCAACCGCTCCCTAACGAATTTATGATGGAAACCAACGCGCCCTTGCGGCCACGTTGCTCCCGACGGGGATGGATGGCCCAAGCCGCCGCGCTCGGGGACGCCTTCTCCGCGAAGCCACTTCAGCGAGTTGCGAAGCGCAAATCCGAGCATTGCCAATCACAAATTCCCATTTGAACTTTGGCCGGGCATTTCTATCCTGCGGCCAATGAGTCCGGCAAATTTGCAAGCCCGTCGCGCCACGGTGGATGACCTGGGCGCGCTTCGCAAGCTGTGGGAAATGATGCGCTATCCGGCAGCCGACTTGGAGCGGCAACTTACGGAGTTTCAAGTGGTGGTGGATCCCGCCGGCGCGATCCTCGGGGCGGTTGGATTTCAAATCGCGAACCGGCAGGGATTGATCCACAGCGAAGCCTTCGAGGATTTCAGCCAGGCGGAGCACGCGCGGCCGGTGCTGTGGGATCGCCTCCAGGCTTTATGCACCAATCACGGGGTGGTGCGGCTGTGGCTGCGGGATGCCTCGCCTTTTTGGACGCACAACGGTTTCGTCGCCCCCACCCCGGCGGCCTTGGAGAAGCTGCCCGAATCGTGGAATCGTTCTCAACCCGGCTGGCTGACGCTGCAACTGCGGGATGAGAATGTGCAGGCAACGCTAGACAAGGAGTTTGCCCTGTTTGTCGCGTCCGAAAAACAGCGCTCGGCGGGAATCCTCGGCCAGGCAAAATTGGTGAAAACGCTTGTCACCGGGTTCGCCCTCCTGATCTGCCTCGCGATCCTCGCGGCCGCTGCCTACGTCTTCATCGTCCACCGCCGCGGTGGGTTAATGCCGCACTGAGGGCAGTTGGAACTCGTCCGCGTGATAGGAACTGCGGACCATCGGACCGCTGGCGACATGGACAAAACCCAGGGTGCGCGCGTGCGCACCCAGCTCGGCAAATTTTTCCGGCGTGACAAATTCCACCACGGGCAGGTGCTTCAAGGTGGGTTGCAGATACTGGCCGAGCGTGAGTATGTCGCAGTGGGCCGCGCGCAAGTCATCCATGGCCGTTAACACTTCCTCCGTGCGTTCGCCCAGGCCCAGCATCATCCCGGACTTGGTGTAGATGCTCCCGCCGCGCCGGGCCTTGACCCGGGCCAGCACGCGGAGCGACCGGTCATACGTCGCGCGATGCCGTACGCTGGGTGTCAACCGACGGACGGTTTCCAGATTGTGATTGAAGATGTGCGGGTCGGCGCCGAGCACCGCTTCCAGCGCAGACTCGCGCTCGTTGAAGTCCGGCACCAGCACCTCAATCACAACGCCAGGATTCAGTTTGCGAACCTCTTCGATCGTCCGCCGGAAATGCTCCGCGCCGCCATCCGGCAAATCGTCCCGGGCCACGGCGGTGATGACGACGTGTTTCAAGCTCATCCGTCGCGTGGCTTCGGCGACGCGCTGCGGTTCGTCGGCTTCGAGCGCCAGCGGTTTGGCGGTATTCACCGCGCAGAAGCCACAGGCGCGCGTGCAGCGATCACCCGCGATCATGAACGTGGCGGTGCCCTTGCTCCAGCACTCCCAATGGTTCGGGCACTTGGCGCTCTCGCAGACCGTGTGCAGCTTGAGTTCGCCCAACAGATTGCGCGTGCGACCAAAGCTGTCGGCGGTGGGCAGCTTGGTTCGCAGCCATTCCGGCAGACGCGGGCGCGGCGGTTGTTCGGTGACAGTCATGGCTTTGGCTGGCTCAATTTATTCCAGAACCGCTCCAATTCGTCCGGCCCAAAGTCAGCGAGGATTTGGCCGTTGACGTCAATCACCGGCGCGAGTGTCTGGCCGGAAAGCCGGGTCATTTCCTCGAAGGCGGCTTCACTGGCCAGCACGTCAATCTTCTCGTATTCCACATCGTGATCGTCCAGCCAGCGGATGGCTTTGTGACACCAGCCACAATAGGGTTTGATGAACAGGCGTATCATTTGCGGGAGGATTCCAATCCTGGCTGGCGGTGAATTAGCAGGTCAAAGCGTTCCAAGGTCACCGCTTCACCCGTTGATCTGCGCCTGGTAACTCTCCGGCGACAGCAAGCCACCCAACTCCGCCGGGTTCGTCAGCCGCACCTTGAAAAACCAACCGCCGCCAAACGGTTCGCGATTCACGAGCGCCGGATCGTCCACCACGGGTTTGTTGACTTCGATCACTTCGCCGCTGACCGGTGCGTAAATATCGCTGGCGGTCTTGACGGATTCGACGACCGCGCACGCCTCCCCCGCCTTCAATTTGCGCCCCACTTCCGGCAGTTCGACGAAGACCACATCGGTCAGTTCGTGCTGCGCATGATCGGTGATGCCGACGGTGGCTGCATCACCCGCCACGCGCACCCATTCATGCGACTTCACGTATTTCAAATCGGCTGGCACATTGCTCATAATTGATTCCTCAAGTTGCCCGAAGGTTAGCGGCAAATTCAGGAATGAAAATAAATTTTTCCAGTGCGGCCCGGGCTCGCGCACCAGGATTGAATTCACCCATGAAATTGTAATTGCCCACTCCCGTGGTTTGCCCTAGTTCTCATACGACGTTAACTGACAACGAAAGAAACATTATGGGACCACTACTTATCGCCTTGATCGTGCTCGCGGGCATCGCGTTGTTTGCCGTGATGTTCGTGGTCGGCAAATACAACGGCCTGGTTGCCTTGCGCAACCGGTTCAAAAATGCCTGGGCGCAGATTGATGTGCAGCTCAAGCGTCGTTACGACCTGATCCCGAATCTGGTCGAAACCACCAAGGGTTATCTCCAACACGAGCGCGGCACGCTCGAAGCCGTGATCGCGGCGCGCAACTCGGCGTTCTCCGCCAATGGCAAGGTGGCCGCCAATCCCGGCGATCCCGAAGCGATGAAGGCCTTGGCCAGCGCCGAGGGTTCGCTCAACGGCGCGCTGGGACGCCTCTTCGCCTTGAGCGAAGCGTATCCCGATCTCAAGGCCAACACCTCAATGAATCAACTCATGGAGGAACTGACCTCGACGGAAAACAAAGTCTCGTTCGCGCGCCAGGCCTACAACGACAGCGTGATGGCTTACAACACCGGCCGCGAAGTGTTCCCGACGAATCTCATCGCCGGGATGTTCAACTTTGGCCCGGCCGAGCTGTTCGTCGTGGAGAAGGCGGAAGAACGGGCCGCCCCGAAGGTGTCCTTTACTTGAGGCTGCCCGAGAACCGGCGTCGCGTTGTTGCTGGCTGATGACAGGCAAGTCAGTTGACCTCACCGGCTGCGTCGGTGGCTTGAATTTATGGATTTCTTCGCGCGACAGGACCAGGCCCGCCGCAACACCAAGTGGCTGGTGGTTTACTTTGTCCTCGCCGTCGTCCTCATCATCGCCAGCGCTTATCTGGCGTTGTTGCTGATTTTTCACGGTGCGTCGGGTTATCAGAACCAAGGCCGGTTGCCCCAGTTCACGCTCTGGAATCCGAAGCTCTTTTTAATTGCCACCGGCGGCACGCTGGCCGTCATCACCTGCGGCAGTTTGTTCAAGACCGCTCAACTCGCGGCGGGTGGGAGCGTGGTGGCGGAATCGCTCGGCGGCCGTTTGGTGGATGCCGATACCCGCGACCCCGACGAACGCAAACTGCTGAACGTGGTCGAGGAAATGGCCATCGCGTCCGGCGTGCCCGTGCCGCAGGTCTTTGTGATGGATCAGGAACGCGGCATCAATGCCTTTGCCGCCGGTCACAATCTGGGCGATGCGGCGGTGTGTGTGACGCGCGGATGCATCACCACGCTCTCCCGCGATGAGCTGCAGGGCGTGATTGGCCATGAGTTCAGCCACATCCTGAATGGTGACATGCGGCTCAACCTTCGGCTCATGGGCATCATCTTCGGCATCCTGTGCCTGGCTGTCATAGGCCGGACGCTGTTGTACACCCGGGGCAACAGCCGCGACCGGAATGCCCTGCCTTTGGTCGGGTTGGCGTTGATGCTCCTGGGTTGGATCGGCGTGCTGTTCGGTCAGTTGATTCAAGCGGCGGTGAGCCGGCAGCGCGAATTTCTCGCGGATGCCTCGGCGGTGCAATTCACGCGCAATCCGGCGGGTCTCTCCGGGGCGTTGCAAAAGATCGGCGCCTTGACGGAAGGCTCGCACATCGAATCCGCCCATGCGGCCGAAGCCAGCCACATGTTTTTCGGCAGTCCGCTCAAGAGTTCGTTCTTCAACATCTTCGCCACGCATCCGCCGCTGGCCGAACGCATCCGCGCCATTGATCCGGACTGGAATGGAACTTTCCCGCCAGTTCGCTCCACGTCGCCGGACGCTGTGGAGGCCGCACCGGTCAGGCGAACGCGCTCCGCTTTCCCGCCAGTTATTCCGGGGCTGCCACTGGCCGCCGCAGCCTTGGCCGGCGCAACCGCCATCCCCACCGCCCGTGTGCTGCCGAGCCTGGGAAATCCCACACCACAACATCTGCATTACGCCGTCGAACTGCGCGATTCGTTGCCCGAAAACATCCGCGCCGCCGCCCGCCAACCGCAGGGCGCCTGTGCCCTCCTGTTCGCATTGTTGCTCAGCGACGATCCCGCGGTTCGCACGGCTCAGTTAAATGAACTGACAACCCGCACCGACCCCACGATCCACGCGCTGGCCGCGGCGCTCGCGCGCGAAGTGACCGCGACCAGCCGGCGGGCGCGTTTGCCGATGGTGAATTTGGCCCTGCCCGCCCTCAAGCAGATGAGCGCACCGCAATTCCGACAGTTTCACGACACGCTGAAGTGGTTGATCGAATGTGACAAACGGATCGTGCTGTTTGAATTCGTGCTCCAGAAAATCATCCAGCATCAGGTCGAGCCGCACTTCACCAGCGCTCGCACGGCTACGATTCAGTTTTACGCGCTCCGTCCCCTGGTGGAAGATTGCGTGCTGCTCCTCTCGGCCCTCGCCTACACCGGTCAGACCAATCCCGCCGACGTCACTAAGGCGTTTCAAGCCGGCGTGTCCGCCCTACGGCTGGTGGGTGTTTCGCTGACCGTGTTGCCCGTCAACCAATGCGGGCTGGCCAACATCAGTCGCGCTTTGGATCGTTTTGCGCAGGCTTCGCCGCAGATTAAAAAGGTCGTGCTCAACGCTTGCGCGCAGGTGGTCGGCGCGGATGGAATCATCCAGGAAAACGAAGCCGAACTCTTGCGCGGAATTGCGGAAACTTTGGATTGCCCGCTGCCGCCCTTGCTGGCGACGGCATGAACCGCCGCTACCCGCCGGCGAACACCGGGTGAAAATTTGCCTCGGTCAGAATACGCGCGACTTCGGCTCGTTGGTCGCCCTGGATTTCAATCTGGCCATTCTTCACTGTGCCACCTGTGCCGCACGCCCGTTGTATTGCTTTGGCCAATTGCTCCTTTTCCGGCAGGCCAATGCCCACAAATCCTTTGATCACGGTCACGGTTTTTCCGCCCCGACCGGCCTTCTGCCGGATGATGTCCACTCGCCCACGATTTTTCGGCACGGCTTTTGACTGCGACACCGACGGAGCCGTTGACGACGAATTCTCCGGCGCGGCGGGCAGCCCGGCGCTCGACAAGGCCGCGAACGGATTGTGACCGAACTTCGGCCCGCCGTCTGTGGGAATGCGATTGGAGTCGCTCATGCAAATGAGCCTAACGTGGAAAGAAACCCGAGGAAATAAAATCCGCCCCGCCGTGCCGCGGAAATTCGTTTGGCAGGCGAACCCGTCTCTGCAAAACTCGCCGACAAGTCATGAAGGCCACCCCGCCCACTTCGTCCGCGCGCCCGTCCGGCCCGAAAGCCGAACCGTTGGTGGTGCCCACCGGACATTTTGCCGGCCGCGCCGCGCGCATGTTCGAGAAGATTTATGGTTGCCGCCCGTGCTCCGCCGCCAGCGCACCCGGCCGGGTTAATCTGATCGGGGAACACACCGACTACAACGATGGGTTCGTTCTGCCCATGACCATCGAACGGCAAACCTTTCTGCTTGGTGAGCCTACGGATGATCAAATGGTCAACTTGCACAGTCTGACCGTCGGCGAGAGCGCCAGCTTTAGTTTGCGCGGCGGCGTCCAACGCGGCGAACCGGCCTGGTCCAATTATGTGCGCGGCGTGGTGGCGGGTTTCCAAAAGTTGAAGCTTCCCGTGCCGGGCTTCAACGCCGTGATTGATTCCAACGTGCCGCTGGGCGGCGGGCTTTCCAGCAGCGCCGCCCTGGAAGTCTCCGTGGCCACGTTCCTCGAAGCGCTGACCGGACGGCAGCTCGATCCCGTCCAGAAAGCGCTGTTGTGCCAGCAGGCGGAGCATGAATTCGCGGGTGTCCCTTGCGGCATCATGGATCAATTCGTGGCCGTGTTGGGAAAGAAGGATCATCTGCTCCTGCTTGATTGCCGCTCTCGAACGACCAAACTGGTCCCCCTGCCCGACCCGACCGTAGCCCTCTTGATCATCAACACGAACGTCCGCCACCAACTCGCGGATGGTGAATACGCCGCACGCCGGGCGCAATGCGAGCAGGCGGCGCGTATGCTCAAGGTCAAAGCCCTGCGCGACGTGACGCTCGAGCAATTACAGCGCGCGGCGGCAAAACTGGACCCCGTGGATTTTCGCCGGGCGCGGCACGTCATCACGGAGAATGAACGCACGTTGCGCGCGGCGGAGCGGTTGCAGGCGGGAGACTGGCTCGCGCTCGGTGAGTTGATGTATGCGAGCCATGATTCCCTGCGGGATGATTACGAAGTCAGTTGTCAGGAACTCGACGTGGTGGTGGAAACGGCCCGGAGCATCGGTCCGCAAGGCGGAGTCTTTGGCTGCCGCATGACGGGAGGGGGATTTGGCGGCTGTGCGGTGGCGTTGGTGAAGGCCAGCGAGGACGAACACATCCGCCGGCTCATCATGCAAGGCTACGAACACGCCACGCAGAACCTTGCGAGCATTTTCGCCACTCGACCCGCCCCGGGCGCCCACATCCTTACCGCCGCCGATTTTCAGGCGGCGGGTTAGCCGACGCATTGTTCAGCCACCGCGCCCGCCGCAGTGGAACTCCGCCACCACCTGTGGGGTCAGGTGCTTGCCCTTGGCTCGCTACGTCCGCTTCTTGCTCATCGTGTGCGTTGCGTGCCCGTAATACGCCTCGGCGCACTCCATCAACGTCTCCGACAGCGTCGGATGCGGATGCACGGTGAGCGCGATGTCCTCGGCGGTGGCACCCATTTCCATGGCCAACACCGCTTCCGCAATCAATTCACCCGCGCCCGCGCCGCAAATGCCCACGCCCAGTACCCGTTCCGTGTCCGGAGCAATGATCATTTTCGTCACCCCATCGGTACGATCGAATGACAGGGCGCGACCAGAAGCCGCCCAGGAAAATTTCGCCACTTCGTGTGCAATCCCCCGGGCTTTGGCTTCGCTCTCGGTCAGGCCGCACCAGGCGAGTTCGGGATCGGTGAATACGACGGCGGGAATCACCACGTTCTCGAAGGTGCTGCTCAGGCCATTGATGGTCTCGACGGCGATCCGCGCCTCTTTATGGGCCTTGTGCGCGAGCATGATACCGCCCGCAATATCGCCAATAGCATAGATGTGCGGGTCGCTCGTCTGTTGCTGCGCGTTGACTTTGACAAAACCCTTCTCGTCGAGGGTGACCTTGGTGTTCTCCAAACCAAGGTCGGCGCTGTTGGCCGCACGTCCGACGGAAACCAGAACCCGGTCGTACAGTTCCTCGACTTTCTGGCCGTTAAACTCCATCTCCACCTTGATCTGTTTGCCGACGGTGGACATTTTGCCAACCTTGGTTTTGAGCCGGATCTCTTTGAAGGCTTTTTTCGCTGCCGCGACCACCGGCCGCGCGAGGTCCGCATCCGCGCCGGCCAGGATGCTGTCCAGCGCCTCAACCACGGTGACTTTGCTCCCGAGCGCGGCGTACACCGTTCCCATCTCCATGCCGATGTAGCCACCGCCGATCACCAGGAGATTCTCCGGCACGTCCTCAATCTCCAACGCCTCGGTGGAAGTCATCACACGCGGATTGCCAAGATCGAACACCTTCGGCATGGCCGGCACCGAACCGACCGCCAGGATTGCCGTTTCGTAATTGATGAATTGCTGGCCCTGCTCGTTTTCAACCCGCAACGATTGCGAGCCTTCAAAGTGTGCGCGGCCCTGCACCACCCGCACGTTGCGCAGTTTTGCCAGTTGCGCCACGCCCCCGCTCAGTTTGGCAAGAATTCCTTCCTTCCACGCGCGCAGTTTGGTCAGGTCCACCGTCGGCGCGGCGAACGTGATGCCGCGATGCTCCGAGTCCCGGGCCGCGGTGATCTGGTGGGTCGCGTAGAGCAACGCCTTGGAAGGAATGCACCCGCGATTGAGGCAGACACCCCCCAGCCGCACTTCGCGCTCGACGAGCACAACTTGTTTGCCGAGATCCGCCGCGTAAAACGCCGCCGCGTATCCGCCGGGACCGGCGCCGATGACTACAATTTCAGTTTTGATTGGGTCCATGAAATAAATAAAAGGCGAATTAAAGTTTGACGGTATCTTCGCTGAAGTCCTGCATTGCCTTCACCAAATCCACGGTGAACCGCGCCGCGCTGCCACCATCAATCACCCGATGGTCATAGGACAGGCCGAGCGGGGTCATCATGCGGGCCTCCACTTTCCCGTCGCGGACGACGGGCTGGAGCGCGCTGCGGCCGAGTCCCAGGATCGCGACTTCCGGCCGGTTGATGATGGGGGAAAAGTGCGCCCCGCCGATGGCGCCCTGGTTCGAGATCGTAAACGTGCCGCCTTTGAGTTCGTCACCGGAAACTTTCCGGTCGCGGGCTTTTTGCGCCAGCACTTCGAGTTCGCGGGCGAGTTCGAGCACGCTTTTCTGGTTCACATCGCGAATGACGGGAACGATCAGGCCGGCGTCCGTGTCCACGGCGATGCCGAGATGGATGTAGTCCTTCAGCACGATCTCGTTCGCCACTTCGTCCAGGCTGGCGTTAAAAATCGGATGCTGCTTCAACGTCGCCGCCACCGCCTTGAGGATCAACGGCGTCAGCGTGAGTTTCGTCCCTTTCGCTTCGTAGGCCGCCGCGTATTTCTTCCGCAACTCGTTCAACCTCGTAAAATCCGCGGCATCGAACTGCGTGACATGGGGAATGGCATTCCAGTTTTCCCACATACGGCGCGCTATGACCTGACGCAACGGTGTGATCGGTTTCTTCGTGACGGGACCCCATTTGGAGAAATCAATCCGTTCCGCCACCGGCCTCCCGGGCGTGGCGGTCGCGCCGGCTACCGGAGTGGCCCTGGCTTTCGCGGTGACGTTTTGAAGTTTTTGAATGTACGCCCGCACATCGGCCGTCTCGATCCGGCCGCCCGAACCGCTGCCGCGCACTCTGCCCAGATCAATCCCAAGTTCGCGTGCGACCCGGCGTAACGAAGGCGAAGCCGCGACGGCGACAGCCGGGGCTGATGTTTCATCCGGTGGCGATTCTACACCGGCTTCCTCAACCTCCGACTCCGGCTCAGGGGTTGGCCGTTTGGCTGCGGGCTTTGCGGCTGGCTTCGCGACGGTCGGCGCGGGAGCCGCCCCGTCAGCGCCGCCGGTCAAGGTCAGGATGCGCTGGCCGACACTGAGTTTGTCACCCGCTTTGACATAAAGACTGGCCACCACTCCGCCGGCGGTTGCCGGGATGGCGGCCACGGCTTTTTCATTCTCGAGCTCGATGATCGTCTGATCTTTCGCAATCGTATCGCCCTCTTTGACGAGCACGCTCACCACGACGCCGCTATCAGCGCCTTCACCGAGTTTTGGAAGTTTCAAATCCATAGACAGTTTCCGAAATAAGCTGGAGGTTAAACCAACGCCGGTTGCACTTTCTCCGGGTCCACGTCGAGGTCCTTGATCGCCCTGGCCACAAGCGCGGGTTCGATCTCGCCCTTTTGCGCGAGGGCGTAGAGTGTGCCGATGACCGTGCTTTCCGCATCCACTCCGAAGAAGCGCCGCAAGCGCGCCCGCGTGTCGCTGCGCCCAAACCCATCCGTGCCCAGCGTCAGCAACCCGCCCGGCACCCACGGCGCGATTTGATCCGGCACGGTGCGGATGTTGTCGCTCACCGCGACGAACGCGCCCTTCTCCCGGGCCAGCAGATTCTCGACGTAGGATTTTTTCGGGGCGGCAGTCGGATGGAGCATGTTCCATCGCTGGCAGCGGATCGCGTCGGTGCGCAGCAGTTTGTAGCTGGTGGCGCTCCACACATCGGCGCTCACGCCGTAGCGATCCCCGAGGATCTCTTGCGCCCGCAAGGCGGAGTTGATGATCGGCCCACTGCCAAGGATGTGCGCCTTGTATCGCTTCTTCTCGCCAGCCTTGAACTTGTAAAGTCCTTTCAGAATCCCGGCCTCCGCGCCCTCGGGCATCGGCGGCATCAGGTAGTTCTCGTTGTAGAGCGAGAGATAATAAAAGATTTCTTCGCCTTCGGCATACATGCGCCGCAAGCCATCGGCGACAATGACGGCAATCTCGTATGCGAACGCCGGATCGTAAGCCAGGATGGTGGGAATCGTGCTCGCGTGCAGCAAACTGTGACCGTCCTGGTGTTGCAGCCCCTCGCCGTTGAGCGTGGTGCGCCCGGCGGTGGCGCCGAGCAAAAAGCCCTTCACCCGGATGTCGCCGGCCAGCCACATCAAATCACCGACGCGTTGCGGGCCGAACATCGAGTAGTAAATGTAGAACGGCACCATCTCCAGGCCGTGGGTCGCGTAGCTCGTCCCCGCCGCGATGAACGACGACATCGCGCCGGCCTCCGTGATGCCTTCTTCGAGAATCTGCCCGTCCTTGGCCTCGTGATAATACAGCAGCGACTTGCTGTCCACCGGCTCGTAAAGCTGGCCTTTCGAGGAGTAGATTCCGATCTCGCGAAACAGCGAGTCCAAACCGAATGTCCGCGCCTCATCAGGTATGATCGGCACAATTCTTTTGCCAATGCTCTTGTGCCGGAGCAAGGACGCCAACAGGCGGACAAACGCCATCGTGGTCGAAGCCTGGTTGGCCCCCGAACCCTTGAAAAATTCTTTGAAACTATCGAGCGCCGGAACTTCAAGTTTGGGCGCGTGCGTCTGCCGTGACGGAACAAATCCCCCCAGCGCCTGGCGGCGCGCGAGCAAGTATTTGATCTCCGGACTATCCGCCGGCGGGCGATAAAACGGCGTCTCCGCAATCACGTCGTCGCTGATGGCGATGTTGAAGCGTTCGCGGAATTCGCGAAGCTCTTTCTCGTTCATCTTCTTCTGCTGGTGCGAAATGTTACGGCCTTCACCCGCTTCGCCCAGGCCATAACCCTTCACCGTTTTTGCCAGGATCACGGTCGGCTGGCCCTCGTGCTCGGTCGCCGCTTTGTAGGCCGCATACATCTTGCGGGTGTCGTGTCCTCCGCGCATGAGCTTGTGCAACTGGGCATCGGTGAGGTGGGTGACGAGCTTGAGCAACTCAGGATATCTGCCGAAGAAATGTTTCCGCACGTAGCTGCCCGGCTCGACGACGTATTTCTGGTAATCGCCATCCACCGCCTCTTCCATGCGCTGGAGCAGCAGGCCCGATTTGTCCCGCGCCAGTAAATCGTCCCAATCCGAACCCCAGATAACCTTGATGACGTTCCAACCTGCGCCCCGAAAAGCAGCCTCGAGTTCCTGGATGATTTTCCCGTTGCCGCGCACCGGACCATCGAGGCGCTGCAAATTGCAGTTCACCACCCAGATCAGGTTGTCGAGATTCTCGCGCGCGGCCAGCGTGGTGGCGCCGAGGGTTTCCGGCTCGTCGGTTTCGCCGTCGCCAATGAAACACCAGACCTTGGGTTCATCGGTGGGGCGAGCGTCCGCGCGCGCTGCATCGGCATTCGAAGCGCGGTGCGCGGGTACGCTCGCCCCGCCCATGAATCCGCGCGCTTGCAGGTAGCGGTTAAACCGCGCCTGGTAGATGGACATGATCGGCCCCAGGCCCATGGACACGGTGGGAAACTGCCAGAAATCCGGCATCAAATACGGATGCGGATACGACGAGAGACCGCCGCCCTCGGCGAGTTCCTGCCGGAAGTTGTGCAGTTTCGTTTCCGTCAACCGCCCCTCCAGATAAGCTCGCGCATACACGCCCGGGGCGGCGTGGCCCTGGAAATAAACCGCGTCACCGACAAACTTCTCCGTCCGTCCGCGCAGGAAATGATTGAACGCCACCTCATACAGCGTCGCCGACGACGCATAACTGGCGATGTGCCCGCCGACGTTCGTCGTGTGATTTGCCTTCACGACCATCGCCATCGCATTCCAGCGCATCAAACTTTTCAGGCGGACCTCCGTTTGCCAGTCGCCGGGATATTCCGGCTGCTCGGCCACAGGGATGGTGTTGCAATACGGCGTGTTCGCGCCGCGCGGCAGTTCGTGGTTCACGGTGCGCAGGCGGTCGGCCAACTGCTCGAACAACTGCGCGGTGCGTTCGGGGCCTTGCGCTTCAAGGGCGAGATCAAACACGGATTGCACCGATTGCGAGAGCTTGTCGCCATTGGCGCGCACCGCACCGGCGTCTTTTTTTGTTTTGCTTGTCGTGCTCACTTCAAAAACATTTGCCGGATGAAACGAAAAGGCAGGTTGCGCCCCCGGCCGGAGCGGCAGATTAAACCCAAGATCGCCGGGCGACACCAGCGAAATTAGCACCACCGACGGCGAATGGAGTTTCTCGACCTCACCTTGCCGACTCCGGCGGAGAATCTGGCGTGCGACGAAGCGTTGCTGGACGCAGCCGAGGCTGGCGAGCGCGGCGAAATGCTGCGCTGCTGGGAATCGCCGATCCATTTTGTCGTCGTCGGTTACGCGAATCAGGTGGCCCGGGAGGTGAACCTCGCCGCATGCGAAACGCGGCACATTCCCATTTTGCGCCGTTGCTCGGGTGGCGGCACCGTGCTGCAAGGCCCGGGCTGTTTGAATTATGCCCTCGTCCTGCGGATCACGGAGGATGGGCCGACGCGCAACATCAGCGCCGCAAACCAATTCATCATGCAACGCCAGTGCCAGGCAATGGCCACACTGGCCGCCAACTTCCGACTGCCAACGACTGACTTCAACGTCAACGGCCACACCGATCTCGCGCTCGCCGGCCGGAAATTCTCCGGCAATTCGCAACGCCGTCGAAAGGATTACCTATTGTTTCATGGGACGTTTCTGTTGAACTTTGACGTCTCGCTGGCAAGTGAAGTGTTGCGAATGCCCTCGTGGCAGCCCGATTATCGAAACAATCGCAGCCATCGGGACTTCCTCACGCACCTCGATATTTCCGCTACCGCCATCAAAGCCGAGCTTGCCCGAGCCTGGAAAGTCAGCGGCCCGGCCGCCGATTTCCCGAGTGAGCGGGTAGCGACGTTGTGCCGGGAAAAATACGAGCAGAGCGAATGGAACCGAAAATGTTGACGAGTGCTTCCGAGGTTTGGAATGTCGAAAACATCCGCGCTCACACCAGTAGCGACAGGGATTTCACAAATGACTCAGCGCAGGTTGCTCAGAGGCTCTGGCCTGCGGCCCCATTAGAGTGTTTTCAATGATGAGGTTGCGATGCGATGCGGACGACGTTTGAGCAGCGCACGGCCCCGGTTTGGCGGCGGGACGCCGCCGCTTTGGAGTGCGATGCCTTGGCATCGCTTTTGGCAGGCGACTGGTCGCTGTCAAACCACCCGTGCGCTTCCCTTACCGTGAGCCGCTGAACGCGGCTCTGCTTGGCCGGCAAGCCGGCCAAGCGGCCAAAGCGGTGACAAGTCACCGCACTCCAAAAAATGGGGCAGGCCGCGGCAATCCAACGCGTGGGCGGATTAGCCTGTGCGCCCCTCGTCCACCTTTCCGCAGCTACATGCTTTGTGAAAACGCACTAACCTGTTTGCCGATCCGCAGGCGGATTGACTTTCTTTCAGGAAAAGATTATCCGAACACATCGAGACCGAACTCGTCCAAACACGAACGAACGAACAGATATGAAAACAATCAAGCGTCCCCTGATCCAAATGGTCATCGCCAGTCTGGCCCTGTTGCCAGTTGCGCAAGCGCACGCGGAGAAGAACCAATTTTACGTGGCAGCCGATGCTGGCGCTGCCTTCACCGTGAACACTGAACTGGAGAAGTGGTTCGGGGCGCCGCTCCTGCCCAATGCCACTGTCGAGCTTGATCCCGGATACCGATTGGGGTTGCGCGGCGGGTACGGCGTTACCGACTGGTTCGACGCCGAAGTGGAGACTGGCGTCATGGCGAACCGGATCAGTTCGGTGAGCGGCGCCACCCAAACGGACGGTTCGTTGGCCAATGTTCCGCTCCTGCTCAATGCCCGGTTTCATTGCCCGGCGCTGCATCGCCTGTGCCCCTACTGGGGCGGCGGCCTGGGCATGTCGAGCACGATCCTCTACGGAGACAACCTGACAATTGGCGGAACGAGCCTCGATGGCAGCATCGGAGGCGTGGTCTTCGCTTACCAGGCTTTTGCCGGGTTGCGCTATGAAATCAACGAGCACATGGGCTTGAGCCTGGAGTATCACTATTTTGGCACCACGGATTCGACCATGACGGCTGACGTGACCATCGGCACACTCTCCGACGAGGTGAAACTGGGCGGCACGGCCACCCACTCCGTCAGCATCGCATTCGACTACAAGTTCTGAGCCGCTCGTTTCTCGACAAACGACTCCCCGCCCGACTAGATTGGGCGGGATGTTGCCATCCAATCAACCGCTGATCATTGCCGGCCGGACCTTTCGCTCGCGCCTGATTCTCGGCACGGGAAAGTTTTCCTCGCCGCAAGCCATGCGCGAGGCCCTGGTGGCCAGTGGCGCGGAAATGGTCACGGTGGCCTTGCGCCGCGCGGATTTGAGCGGCAAGCAGGATCCGTTTGCCAACATCCTCGAATTCATTGATCCGAAAAGCTTTCTGCTGTTGCCTAACACCAGCGGCGCGATGAACGCCGAGGAAGCCATCCGCCTGGCGCGCCTCGCGGCGGCCGCCGGCCTGCCCAAATGGGTGAAGCTGGAAATTCATCCCGACCCGCGCTACCTCCTGCCCGATCCGATTGAGACGTTCAAAGCGGCGGCGGTTCTGGTGTCGGAGGGGTTCACAGTGTTGCCCTACATCAACGCCGATCCTGTGCTGGCGAAGCGATTGCAGGAAGTGGGTTGTGCGACGGTGATGCCGCTTGGCTCGCCCATCGGCTCGAATCGCGGCCTCCAGACTCGTGATCAAATTCGCATCATCATCGAACAAGCCACCGTGCCCGTGGTCGTGGACGCCGGCCTCGGCGCGCCCAGTCACGCTGCGGATGCGATGGAACTCGGCGCGGATGCGGTGCTCGTGAACACGGCGATCGCCGTGGCGAATGATCCCAACCGGATGGCCATCGCTTTCAAACACGCCGTAGAAGCGGGTCGCGCCGCCTACGAGACCGGGCTGGCCGCTCAATTCGACACCGCGCACGCCACCAGTCCCTTGACCGCTTTTTTGGATTAACCATGACTCCGAACACCCTGCTCAAACAACGCGTCCGACACATTCTCGGGGCCGCCAGCAAGACCCGCGTCCTCGTCATCGGCGATGTGATGCTGGATCAATTTATCTGGGGCAGTGTCGCGCGCATCTCGCCGGAGGCGCCGGTGCCGGTGGTGGATTTCCAGAGCGAAAGCTTCATGCCGGGGGGCGCGGCCAACGTGGCGCGCAATCTCACCGCGCTCCAGGTCGGCACGGAACTGTTTGGCACGGTCGGCCGGGATGTGGCCGCCGAACAATTGCGCGGCCTGCTGCGTTCGCAACACATCGGCTGCCGCGGCTTGGTCGCCAGTGAAACGCGCCGCACGAGTGTCAAAACCCGCATCGTCGCGCTTACCCAGCAGGTGGTGCGGATTGACCGCGAGACGCGCGATGGAATTTCACCCCGACTTTCGAAGCGTTTGCTGGCTTCCCTCAAAACGCAGCTCCCCGCGGCGGCGGCGGTGATCGTGGGTGACTATGGCAAGGGCGTGGTGACGCAGACATTGTTGAACGAGTTGAAGGCGCTTTGTCGCGACCACGGCGTGTGGCTGAGTTTCGATCCCAAGCCGGTGCATCATTTGAATCTGGCCGGGCTGTCGCTGATTACTCCAAATCGCAAGGAGGCGTTTGAACTGGCGAATCTCCCCGACGACACCCGCCAGGCGAATCCGCTGGCCGACAAAAACCTGATGGTGGTTGCGGAACGATTGTTGAAGGAGTTGAGTCCGGCCGTGCTGCTCATCACGTTGGGAGAACTGGGGATGTTGCTCTGTCAACGCGGGCAAAAGCCATTTCACATTCCCACGGTGGCGCAGGAAGTTTACGACGTGTCGGGCGCCGGCGACACGGTGATTGCCACCTTCACGCTCGCCATCGCGGCCGGAGCGTCGCCGGTGGAAGCGGCGATCCTGTCCAACCATGCGGCTGGCATCGTCGTGGGCAAGGTCGGCACCGCCACCACCTCGATCGAGGAACTACTCCAGAGTTTCCACGGGCGATGAGCGCGAAGGTCACACCCGAAATCATTCGGGCCATGAAGACGCGGCGCGAAAAAATCGCCGCGTTGACGACGTACGATTATCCCATGACCAAGCTGTTGGATGAAGCGGGCGTGCCGTTGCTGCTGGTGGGTGACTCGCTCGGGATGGTAGTGCTCGGCTATCCGAACACAACGGTCGTTACCATGGCGGAGATGGAGCATCACACCCGCGCCGCCGCTCGTGCGAAACCGGACGCCCTGCTCGGCGCTGATTTGCCGTTCCAATCCTACGAAACTCCGGCGCAAGCGGTGACCAACGCGCAACGCCTCGTGGCTGCGGGTGCGGAATACGTCAAGGCCGAAGGCGGGCGGGGGATTTTCCCGCAGGTGCGCGCCATCATCGCGGCCGGTGTTCCTTTCGTCGGCCATCTCGGCATGTTGCCTCAGCACGTCCTCGAGGAGGGGGGCAAGTATCGCATCAAGGGCCGCGACGAGGCTGGTCGCGAGAAATTGCTGGACGACGCGGCTGCCCTGGCCGAGGCGGGCGCGTTTGCGGTGGTGCTGGAACTCGTCACTCCTCCAGTCGCCAGGGAAATCACCGAACGATTTCCCTTTGCCACCATCGGCATTGGATCGGGGCCGGATTGCGATGGACAGATTTTGGTGACGCCGGATTTGATCGGGATGTTTCCGTGGTTCACGCCGAGGTTTGTGAAGCCCAAACTTGATGCGGCCGGACAGATACGGGCGGCGGTTCAAGCCTGGAAGCAGGAGCTTTGAGCTAACGGATCAGAAAGGGAGCGACCGCCAAGCCGCTCCCTCGTAAATTCCAAGTCTCGGCTTCAATGTCCCGGCGTCAACCCCATGCCGACTGGCAACCCGGGAGTCGGGCCGAGGGGTGGAGGCCGGTGACTCACGGCCCGTCTTCTCATGCGCGTAAAGACCAGCAGGTTGAAGAAGTGCATGAAGCCCAACACCAGCAGGACGAGGCCGACTTTGGTACTCAGGGTCTCCAATCCCTCTTGCAACGTGACCGCCGTGACGCCGTATTTCAAAGCCAGCGTCACGTACCCGATGTTGATGAGGTAGAATCCAACCACCAACAGATGGTTGACCGAGTCGGCCAGCCTCTCGTTACCCAGAAAACTATCCACGAGGAAGATGCGGCCATTCTTATGCAGCGTCCGCGCAACCCAGATGGTGAGGGCAAGGCTGATGGTGAGATAGGCCAGGTAGGTGATGACGATCCAGTTCATAGTGCTTTCCTTTCTTTATGACAGTGCTTTCTGTCGTTACAGAACTAAAATAACACAGCGTGCGCAGTTGGCAATGGATTTTTTGAGGCGGAACGATTTCGGTCACGAGCGCTGCACGGTGGAGGCCGGGCCGTGATTTGTCGGCGGTCGCAACTCGTGACCTATCGGTTTCCCGGCCTGCTTCAATCTGAGCTTTGAGCCAAAAGAAATTTTGTCACCCATGCGTGAAACGGGTAAACCATGCGGGTGCAGCGATTGTCACACATCAACCGTCGGGGCGAAGCCAGCATGGTGGACGTGTCCGCCAAACCCGTCCTCTTTCGTGAGGCGCAAGCGCGCGGCGAGATCAGATTGCAACCGGCGACCTTGCGATTGGTCGCCACCAACCGGATCGCCAAGGGCAACGTGCTGGCCACCGCGCGGCTTGCGGGAATTTTGGCGGCCAAACGCACTGGTCAGTTGATTCCACTTTGCCATCCCCTGCCCTTGTCCCATTGCGAAGTGAATTTTGATCTCCCCGCCCGCCGCGACCGGATCGTCATCACCGCGTCGGCCAAAGTCGCGGCGCAAACCGGTGTGGAGATGGAGGCGTTGACCGCCGTGAGCGTGGCGGCGCTGACAATTTATGACATGTGCAAAGCCGTGGACAAGACGATGCGGATCACGGGCATCCAGCTGGTTGCCAAGACAAAATGCCTGGTTCAATCGAGCAAGCCATGAATAAACCGAGGCGAATCGAAACCGGCATCATCACGATTTCCGATCGTGCCGCGCGCGGCCAGTACGACGACTTGGGCGGGCCGGCGTTGAAACAAGCGGTGACGGGATATGGCTGGAACGTGCGAGACGACGGCCTCGTGCCCGATGAAAAGTCGGAGATTCAGCGCGCCGTTCGTGAGCAGGTCGGCCGGGGCTGTCAGTTGATCCTCACGACGGGCGGCACCGGCGTAGCTTTGCGCGACGTCACGCCGGAAGCCGTGCGCGAAATCGCTATTCGCGAGCTGCCTGGCTTTGGCGAAGTGATGCGGGCCAAGTCCATGAAGATTACCCCCAATGCCATTCTCTCGCGCAACCTCGCGGTGGTTGTGGATCGGGCACTGGTGATTTGTCTCCCCGGCAAACCCAAAGCTGCCGTCGAATGTCTCGGCTTTGTCGCCAAGGCAATTCCTCACTGCATCGAAATCCTGCAGGAAATCCCGACGAGCTGTTGAACGCGAAATGAGACTGGCGCTGAGCTTCCTTCTGTTGGCGACGATGTGCGGGTGCGCGTCAAAGGCGGAGCGGCAGAAGCAGGCGCAAGCTGCCTACCGGTTGGGTCAGCAGCGGGCCTATGAACAAATCCTGGAAGCCCATCGGATCAACATCCGGATCATTGGCCCGGTCCAGAACCCGGAAATTGAATGGAGCGATGGGCTGACCTTGGCGCACGCGATTGTGGCGGCGAAATACTCTGCGTCCGGAACGCCCGGACAAATTGTGATTCTCCGACGACAGGAGCGGATACCAGTGGATCCGCAAGCGTTGTTGCGTGGCCAGGACGTTGAATTGGAGCCGGGCGACACAGTTGTTATCAGTCCGTGATGAGCGTCGGTGGAAGCAATCATATCCAGCGAAAGGCAGCGTCAGCCCAAAACTGACCGGCGCTGAATTCGGTTTGAATTGACTCGTCATTGGTCGAAACAAGAATGTCATTCAGGTTAAACAGCCAATATCAGTTGCCCCACCGGCACGCGGGTGGACAATTCCTCGGCAAGATTGCGTCTCGCTTGGTTGCGCTGCTGCTTGGGAGTCTCGCCTTGGTTTGTTCGTGCCGGGGCGAAATATCTCCCACCAATCATCCCTATGCCTAATGCCTTTCGGGAATTCAGTTGGGTGAAGAAAGTTCTGGACCCCTGTTGA
>CAZLOH010000019.1:0-87833 GCA_964561105.1 uncultured Bifidobacterium sp.
CGTGCAAAACGCAAGTCAGCTTATCGAGTCATTGCCCCGCCGCAGCGGTGGGTGGAGTGCTAACCACCAAAGGATCGGAAAGGACTGAGGCGCGAAGCGGGCGTGGCCTTGTTTGAGAGTGTGATCGCGCCGAACGTCCTTTCCATCCGTTGTTGAACCCGCCCGATTACTCCTCGGCCCGTTTGTCCCCGCCTACCGCTCGCTGCCTTTTGCTTTTCTGGTCGTTGCCCTGGAGCGGCGGCGGGCCGCGACGTTGTTTGCGCCCTGCGTCACGCCGCCGTCTCCCGCCGCCGGCTCGGATACCCGCTTGCACGTCGCGCCACACCCGGCGGGACGCCCCAGTCATCGTCCGTTTTCCGGGCGCGCGTTGACGATTGCTGATGCGTGCCCCGGTGTGCGAAGTATGCAACCTGCAACTTGGAACGTGAAGCTTGCAACTTCCCTCCCGGTGGGGCGAGCGTCCTCGCGAGCCGTACCTGGGAGCGCCGTCGTCTCGACGGCGAGTAGCTTGGCCGTCTCCGCCCCAGCGCGGGCGTCGTGAGAGCGGTGGCACGGAAATACTTTCCCCAGTAACGCGGACGTCGCTGGTTCAGCGGCTCAGTTCAACGGCAGTGTATCCCGCAGCCCGCCGCGCCACCTCCCTCAAAAAGCGACGCTTGCTCGCGGCGGCCTGCCGGATACACTGCTAGAAGTTAGGCCACTTCGAGCGCCATGAGTGATTCGACACATCCAGTTCCTTCGCTGAAGACCGAGTGGCTTCCCGCATTGGTTTTCCAGATGCCCGTCTTGATATTGGCGAGCATGGTGTTGGATGGTGGCGGTATCGCACAGATTTGCTTTTACGCCTTCGTTGCATTTTGGTGCGGCGTGCTTGTGCTTCGCTTCCATCGGCGAGGCGCGCTGACGCGAGTTGACTTGTTCCTGATTCGTTACGGCTACGTTCTGGTTTGCGTGATCTCGTTTTTCATCACGCGCTGGATTTGGCAGTGGCGAGGATTTGGTAGGTATTTGTGACACCGTGTTCCCGATAAGCTGTTGCGTAACCTATTGAGCCACAAAACCAGCCTGCGGCAGCTTATCGAGTCATTGCCCCGCCGCAGCGGTGGGTGGTGTGCTAACCACCAAAGGATCGGAAAGGACTGAGGCGCGGCGGGAGCGTCGCTTGCTGTGAGTGTGTGATCGCGCCGAACATCCTTTCCATCCGTCGTTGAACCCGCCCGTCGAGCTTTTCCGAGTCGTCCGCTCCGCCTGCATCTCCCTGCCTTTTGCTTTTTGGCCCCGGCTCCGCCAGACGCTCCGAAACGCGTTTTCCAAGCCGTCCCCATCGGCCTCCGGCCCCTTCTCGCCGGCTTCACTCCCCCGCCGGGACGCGCCGACATCGTCCCCAACTGCGCCAGCACTGCGGTTGGCCCCGCTGTTCCCGCCTCACGACAACACCGCCCCGTTCACGCGCCTACGTTCGTTTCAAACGGCGCGCGGTTCCGTCTTCATCCTGCGGTCTTGTTGCTGGTTCTTTTCACGTCGGCGCCCGCGGCAGCGGGCCCATCAAAAACATCGCCTGCCCGCAACACGGACACGTCGGCGGCGGCAGCAGCGCGGGCGGCGCAGGGGCGGTATTGCGGCTCGACAGCGTTGGGGTCACGGAGTATGTAGGTCTGCATGGTGTTTGCTCGTTCGGTCATTACGGTTGTCTGGGGCGCGAGTCCTGCCACTTGTGCCTCGTCCCGTGAGTTGGTTGACCTGGGCGTTTCGGCGGCATCGCCGTACGACTTATCCCACGAGGCGAGACTGATCCCGGTTCGCAAACCACGCTTACACCGAAGGGCAGACACCGCAATTGCCCACAACGAAAGCCATATTGGCAAAGCGGCATTTGCAAACCGAAACCGTAAGGAGGAGCTATGACAATACAGCCGGTATTCGCAGCATTCATTGGCGGATGGGAGTTGGTTTTGATTTTCGCAGCGCTGCTCATTCTGCTGCTGGGAGCAGCCGCCGCTGTCAGTATCGTTTTCCTCATCATTCGTGCTTCACAGAAAAAACCGAGTCCCCCTCCAATCCAGCCACCGCAGACTTCCCCAGGCAGATCGTAGTCTCATGATTATGATTTTCCGAGCGTAGGTCTTGGAGATGAAACGGCGTGGTTTACAACTGAAGGATCGGTAAGGATTAAGGAGCGAAGGAAGCGTCGTCTTGTTTGCGTGTGTGATTTCGCCTGCGGGGGATGCGTTCGCAACCTCCAGTGGATTTCCGCTCGCCCCAAAGCGGTGTCGCTGCCGCGCTGTGCCACCGCAGCCGATCTTGAACTGCAGCTTGCGCGCCACGGGACCGTCCCGCCTCATCACCTGACCGCAGGCCGGACCTTGCGGCGGAGGCACCGGCGCGGGCGGAGTTTTTGGAGAGCGGGCACCGCCACCTCAAACAAGGAAAACCTTCCGAATGCACTCTACGACTCGGTCCGCAGATTCAATCTTTTGTTGCGCGCCGAAATTGTTTCTGCCAACACTGTGCCGGTCGGAAACGATGGCTGGGGTCGTAGCTCAGTTGGTAGAGCGTCTCGTTCGCAATGAGAAGGTCGCAGGTTCGAATCCTGTCGGCTCCACCAGCCTTCGCCCGGGACGCGGGCGCCGCAAGGGGCGGACCGATACCTCACCGCAATGAACAACCACTCCGAGCCACGGTCCGACAAATCTTCGTGCCATGAAACCTGACCGCATCTGGAAAACTCTCCTGGTCGTGTTCGCCGGCTCGCTGCTCGGCTACGCGCTGGTGTTTGGCTGGATCGAACATCGCCGGCATCAGGCCGGTCCCTGGCAGGCCACGTTCACCCACCTGGACGGGTTTCCGGCCATGATCGTGAATCAGCCGGTTCTGCGCATCACCAACATCAGTTTCGTTTTCGTCAATGCCGCCGCGCCGGCCCAACCGCCACAAACGATCCGCTTCGAGCACGGCCGCCCCGCCCCGTTTGCGTTGCCCTTCGGCCAGTGCGTCTTCGTGGATACCTTGTTTTTGCCCGGCACCGCCGTGTGCGAAATGTTTGGCCACCAAATCCAGTTCATGCCGCGGGCACTGACCATTGATGAGGTGGAACGACCGTGGCGGTCCCACGAAAAATTCCTTTTGACCAACCAGCCGTCCGCTACACTCCCGGCGCGTTGATATGTTGCTGGTCCTGGACAACTACGATTCGTTCACCTACAACCTCGTCCAGTATCTGGGCGAGCTGAAGGTGGCGTTGGAAGTCCATCGCAACGACCAGATCACCGTGGAGCAGGTGCGCGCCCTCCAACCGGAGCGCCTGTTGATTTCGCCCGGTCCGTGTTCCCCGAAGGAGTCCGGCCTCTCCAATGAAATCATCCGCACGTTCAGCCCGCACATCCCCACGCTCGGCGTCTGCCTCGGACACCAATGTATCGGCCACGTCTTCGGCGCCAACGTCGTCGTCAACTACCGGATGATGCACGGCAAGACCTCACCGATTAAGCACAACGGCCGGGACCTGTTTGCGGGCATGCCCAATCCCTTTCTCGCCACCCGCTATCATTCGCTCATCATCCAGCGTGATTCATTGCCCGACTGCCTCGAGGTGACCGCCGAGACTGACGAAGGCGAAATCATGGGAGTGAAACACAAACAGTATCCGATCTGGGGCGTGCAGTTCCATCCCGAGAGCATCCTTACGGAGAACGGCCGGACCATTCTGCGAAACTTTTTGCAGTTGAAATAGTCGGACGCACTTCCACCAACCTTCCTGGTGGAATGAAAGCTGGTGATCTTTCCGCTATTCTTCCGCCAGGGTTATTTTGCTCGCGCCTTCACATCGTAGCAGAGCAGCACATCTTGATCGCGCAGGTAGAGTTTGCCATTGGCGATGACGGGATGCGACCACGCGGGCAGGCGGCTGCGGTCGGGTTGTTCAAAACGACCGCGCTCGAGGTATTCCTTCTGGCTTGGCTCAATGAGGAGCATCGGGCCGTTTTCGGTGCGATAGTAAAGTCGTCCGTCCGCCAATGCCACCGAGCCTTTCGGCGCCCGACGCTGACCATCGTCGCGCTCATCCCAAAGCACTTTGCCCGTCGCGAAATCGAGACAAACGAGATCGCCGCCGCCATTGCCGCCGTTGGCACCGTACAGGCCACCGTTGAAGAGGATCATGCCGCCGTGGTGATTCTGCATCTTCTTGGAGAAATAGACCTCGACGGCTTTGATCCCGCCGTCCGCCTCCCGGCTCAACTTCACCGCCCCACCGCCAGCGCCGTAAGCGGAGGCGGCGAACACCACGCCGTCATGGTAGAGAGGCGTGGAGCAGTTGATGCCCGGACCGTTGGCCGCCCGCTTGTATTCCCAGAGAAACTTGCCGTCGGCCGCCGCCACGCCGACGAGTGCGTTACGAGTCATTTGCACGTACTGACGCTGCCCCTCGAGCTCGATGGCGATGGGCGAGGCGTAAGCGGCTCGGGGATTGCCCGGCACCTGGCTCTTCCAAATCGTCTGGCCAGTCAATTTGTCGAGCGCCACCAGGGTTGCGCCTTCGCCGCCCGGAGTGCAGATGACTTTGCCCCCATCCACCAATGGTGATTCGCGGTAGCTCCAGGACGGCACGCTCCCACCGAAATCTTCCGTCATCTGGCGTTGCCAAATCTGTTTGCCATCTTTGACTTGCAGGCAAGCCACATTGCCGCCCAAGCCTTCGACATAAAGACGGTCACCATCCACCGTGGGCGTACACCCCGGTCCTTCTTTTCCCTGCGACGCCTGCTGATGGAAAGCCGGCCCCAATCGCGTCACCCACAGTTCCTGGCCGTCGGCCTCGGACCGCGCCCAAACGATTTCATCTCCGCCCCGGTTGCCCATGCCAAAGATTCGCCCGTCGGCAACGGAAGGCGCGCTGTCGCCACCGCCGAGACCGGTGATTTTCCACACCAGCGGCGGGCCCTCCTTTGGCCATTCCTGGAGCAGGCCCGTTTCCTTGGAAATGGCGTTCCGATCCGGCCCCTGCCATTGCGGCCAGTCAGCCGCGAGCGCGGAAGACAACAGGACGACACCGGACAGGAGGTTGATCAGTGGTCTGGTAACATTCATAAATTTCGCTCCGGGTTTATTACGAAGTTGGGCATTGCTTTCAAAGCGTAATCTGGACGGAATTTGGCGGGTCAGGGCGATTGCTCCCCGGTTGAATCCGGCGGCAACTCAATCTTCAGCCCCTGCTTGAGCTTCGCCCGGAACTCCGCGCATTTCTGCCGATGAATGACGCGTTGCTCCGGGGTCAACACCTGGTCAATCCGGCGCCACGAAACCACGAGGTTGGTTCCCGCAACGCCGATGGCCTGGCCGAACGTCTGTCGAAATTGCTCCCCGGTCTCCTGCACAATCGCCCGCACCTTGGGCTGCTGTTCGGGTGTCAGGTTCAGGTCCTTTTGCAGAAAGCCCATCGTCGTTTTCGTCCAGTTCTCAACCGTAAAGGCGTGTTCCATTGCGTGCTTGAAATGCACGAAGCTCAGGACCGAGCCGGTCACAACGCCGGCGCCAAACACCAGCACAATGGCAACAAGGGCTTTCCAATTCTTTAGAATTCTCATGGAGACAGATTGGTGGCGAGGTAACTCAAGGCCGAAGAAAATTCTCCGGTTGATGCCGGCGTTGAGCGCTGAATGGCCAGGACCAGGCCACCGCAAACAATCAAAGCGAGCGAGGCCCAACTCAGTCCCCAGGCGGCACGTTGCAGTTCCTGGAAGAGCGTCGGGGGGTGTTTCAACCCTCGCGCGGCCAGCACCCGACCGGCAAAACCGAACGGCGCTGCGGTCGGTTTGACCGGAGCCGCTGCACGCGACCACTGGAACAACCGTTTCAGAACTGGATCCAACTCAGTCATAAGTCACCCACCTTTCTTAGTTCGCCAAACTCCCGGTTCAACTTGCGTCGGGCGCGAAATGCCCGGACCCGGATCATCGTGGCAGACCAACCGGTCGCGGCGCGGACTTCGTCAACGGACAGCCCGTCAATTTCCAACATGCGGATCAACGCGCGATCCTTGGGGCTGAGCGCCCCCAACAACATCTCCACGAGTTCCCGCGCGCCCAGCAACTGACTCGGGTCCGGGGATTCGTCTCCGCCGGTGGTCACTGCTTCGAGCGTGGCCGCCTGTTCTTCCGTCAGGTCGGCCATCCGCCATTCCGGGCGCGCTTGCCGGGCGCGAATGGCGTTCAGGCAGTGGTTCACGGCAATGCGGGAAACCCAGTGCTCCAAAGGCACACCGCCTCGAAACTGATCCAGCTTCTCGAACATTTTCACAAAAATATCCTGCGCCAGGTCTTCCTCCGCCGCGCGCCGTGGCAGGTGACGCCGCACAATCCGGATCACCGTCGGATACAACTGCTCCACCAGCAAGCGGGCCGCCTCCTGGTCCTGCTTGCGCACCCGCGCCAGGCAATCTGCGACGTTAAGATCCAAGCCTTTGGTGATATGACCCGCGTTCAGGCCCGGCCATTACACCGGGTGAGCGACAATTTTCGGCGGCGTGACGGCAAGCCACACCTCGGCTCGGCCTTCGGTCACGCTTGATATTGTTCGTCGCTGACCTTTTCCAACCAGTCCACCAGCTTGCCGTCCAGCGCTTCTTGAATGGCGATGTGCGTCATGGCTGTGGTCGGCGCGGCGCCGTGCCAATGTTTCTCGCCCGGCGGAAACCAAACCACGTCGCCAGGATGAATTTGCTCAATCGGCCCGCCTTCATGCTGCGCCCGACCGCAGCCGGAAATAACAATCAGCGTTTGCCCGAGTGGATGGGTGTGCCACGCCGTGCGTGCGCCCGGCTCAAACGTGACACTCGCGCCGGCCGCGCGAGTGGTGGCCTTGGTTGGGAGGAATAACGAGTCAATGCGCACTCGGCCGGTGAACCAATCCGCCGGCCCTTTGCTTGATGGCTGTGTGCCGTTTCTTTTGATTTCCATGGCTGATTCCTGTTGTCGCGATTGAGCCTCGTGGTGACTCACTCACTTTTGTTTCTCCCTTGCTAACAGAAAACAGCTCAACGTCCAGTCCGTTGCTCCAGTTTTTGGGCCACTGGCCCAGCCGTTCCAACCTGAACCACACGCCTGCAATCGCGCTCGCCCCCAAGCTTTCGCCAGGCCACGAAGCTTCCCCGTGCCAACAAAAATGCCCGGCAGTTACGCCGGGCAGGATGAAGATTGCCGTGATCAGCGCCGCGACATGAGAAGTTGCAGCACGTACCAGAGCATCAATGCCACCGAGGCGAACAGTTCCAGTGAAGCCGCCACGTAACGGTCCTCCGGGTAATGATGCAGCACGTTGGACGTGTCATAGAGAATCGCCGCTCCGGCCACCGCCACCATGGCCACCGAGAAAAACGTGCCGAGTTGGAAACCGAAAATCACCCCCGCCACGATGAGCACCAGCGCCACGATCCCGGACCAGAACAGAATGCCGCGCAGGAAGGAAAAATCCTTGCGCGTGATAAATGCCACCCCGGTCAGCCCGATGAAAGCAAAGGCGGTGACGATCCCCGCGCTGGCAATCACGCCCGGGGCATAACGCTCCGCAACGTAAAGCAGCGGCACGAAGAGAATCCCCTGCCCGACCACGTAGGCGGCCAGGCCGGCATATTGGCTGATTGGGGAGCTGCTGCGATGGGCGACGCTGCGAGCCAGCCAGGAAATCACCATGAAACCGCCGAGCACGAGCAGCCACGAAGTGCCCAACATCGCCCGGGCGATCCCCTCCGCCGCGCCACTCTTGAACAGAAAAACTTCGAGCGCGATGAACGCCGCAATCGCGCCCAGCAGATGGGCGTAGGTGCGCGTGATGAAGCGGGAACGCGAATTGTCATCGAGTTCAATGACGGGAATCGGACTGGAATAGTTGTATGCATTCATTTGTTATTGTTGCCGTCATTCCAGACGGCCAGTGGACATTACCAACAACCCATCATCTGTCAACCGGCTCTGATTCCAGATCCACAACCAACACCCGCGGCCCTTGGCATCTTCTCCTGGGCACTACGGCCGGGAACGGTAGCGGAGTCGCAGTCAGTTTAACGGCTGAATCCGTCGTTGCCCCCAATCACCCGACTAAAACGTCGCGAGCGCGAGCGTCTCCATGCCGAGTATGTATTTCGAACTTCGGGTCAGGCGAAACGGCAGGCAGTTCGTCACCCGGTCTGCCTCGTCGGCGGCGTGGGTGGCGAACTTCAGTTCCACCACCAGCACTGAGGGTTTGCCAATCAAGCTATGCGGTCCGTCACCGCCGGTCGCACTGCCAAACTGCAACTCGGCATCCACCGTGAGGCGGAAGTTCCCGTCACCGCTCAGGAAGTAGTAGCGCCGATAGCGATTGAACAAGACCGGTTCGAGTTGCTGCAGCCGGGCCCGCGCGTGGTCTGGAAGCGCGGCGGCTTGGAGACAGTCGGTAAGTGGATGGCGGAACCCGTCGCCGCCGAACGAGAACCCGGGTAAACCGTGACTGAGCTTTGCGCCGACGAGTCCGCGCTTGAGCTTCTGTTCCAGCACGGGCTTGGCCACCTGGCCTGCGGGCGGCCCATACCAGCGCACGCGGGTCTTGCTCCGGTTGGGCGCGCCGGCAACGTGGTCGTGATAGTCCGAGCGCCCTGGAGAATCCAGGTAGATGTTGTTCACGTATCGGGGCGGATAGACCTCGCGAAACATGGCCGGGTGGCGGCGGACGAGCGTGAGCGCTTCCGCAAGGACCAGTCCCTGCGGCAGGAATTTGCGCTCGTAACGCGGATGATCAGACAGCGGCTGCATGGCGGAGCACCTTGCAACGCTTACGAACCCAGGGTGCGGTCATCAAGACAACTGACCCGGACTGCGGGACTGAGTTCACGCAGCCGCTGCGTGAACTGTTCGAGCTGGGCCACTTCCTTGAAGTCTGCTTGGAAAGCGGCTTCCAACTGTTCGGCGGATTGGTCAAACCGCTTCAAACTCGCAGTGGCGCCGGCCTCTCCCAGCATCCGCAGTATCTGGTCCGCGCCCAGCTTGGCGGCGGCGGGACTGGTGACGGTGAGATAGAGATTCGGATTTCCCGGAGCGGACCGCGTGAATCCGCGAATGACGATGAGTCCCAGGATGATTACCAGCGCAACGATGGTCACCAACGCCTGCCCCGCTCCCAACCCAAGCCCGATGCTGATGGCCAGGAACAGAAACGCCAGTTCCTCCGGCTCTTTGATCGCCGCGCGAAACCGCACGATGGACAACGCCCCCACCAGACCGAGCGAAAGCGCCAATGAGGAGCGGACGATGCTGATGATCAGCGTCGTGGTCACCACGAGCACCAGAAAGTTGCGGGCGAAGCTCGTTCGATTCGACAGGGAGGTGCCGAAGCGGATGTAAACCTGTCCCAGAATGACTCCGAGCAGGGCCGCGATGCCGAGGCTCAACACGAGTTTGGGAAGGGAAGCCACCATTTCAGGCGACCACAGTAGTTCACGGATGGATTGTTCGATTTGCATGGAGTTGTTGTTTATGGTTGCAAGCAGAGGTGCGATGAAATCTCAATTCGGAAATTTGTTCAATCAGGATTGCCGGGTTCAGGGTTGTCGTGGATTCAAAGGACGTGGTTCAGGATTGGGTGCATCCGGTCGGGCGGGTGGCCAGTTCGCGGGCGGCCTTTGATCGCCGGGAGGACGATCGCCCGGAAAACCGAACCCGCCGGCCGGAGCGCTCGAAACCTGACTGGTCATGCCACCTTCAAAACCGGAGTCCGGTTGCCAAACCTGACCGCTCGAATCCGTGAAGGGCGCAGACGCGCCAGCCTTGATGCGGATGGCGGTTGCGGAAGTGGCCGCACCTGCGGTCGTCCCTTCCTGCGGCACGACTTCAATCGCCTTGATGGCCGGGCTTTCCACCTGAGTCGTGAACCGGACGCGAAACTCCCCGTTGGTCACCTCAACCGGCACCGTCTCAATGTACGCGCGCCTGGGTCCGCCAGCCTTGGCCCAAACATCGAAGTCCTTGAACTCGTGTCCTTGCACATCGAAGGAAAAGACGCGCTGGCCGGGCCCGGTAATGCCATCGTAGGTTTCCGCAAAGTAGAGCTTCGCAAGATACTTGCCGTTCGGAATCTGGTGGGAGAAAGCGCTCATCCCCCAATGCTCGCTCGTGAATAAACCCGGGTCTTTGGTGCCAGCAATCGCCGGCGCTGAACCACCACCGTTCCCTCCGGGCGCCGGACCGCGAGGCGGACCACCACGACCGCGAGGGCCGCCGCCGAAGCCCCCGAATGTCGGCCTCGTCGGCGGCAGGTCTTTTGCAACACCTTCCCGGACTTGAGCCAGGGTGAGGCTGCCGTCCTGCGGGCCGGCCCATTCCTGAAAGAGCCGGCGAAAGCCACTCGTGAATTCAGCGTGCGTCACTGACTTGTCCTGGTCCGCATCCAGCGCTTTCATCGTGGACTCCGCGAACTGGCCCAAGCCATCGCCGCCTCCCCGGCCGGGTCCGAAGGAAAATCCGCTCTCCGGCGACAGGCCCTGGGATTTGCCCGCCAGTTGGTCGAGGATGGATTCCGTGCGGACCTTGGTGAAAGGCTTGATCGGTTTGAGTTGGCTTCCTCCGAACGGTCCCGGTGACGAAAGCAGTTCGCCGGCCGCGACTTTGTCGAAGCGCGCCAGTTTGGATTCCGATTCCTCCTGCACGGCGGGCCGGATCGCGGCGGCGATTTCATCCACTTGCTGCGCCAACCGTTCCGGTCCAAAGATGGTCTTGCCGAACTCGGCCAGGCGGGCCAGGTAAAGTTTCTTGAACGCCTCCACCTTGAACATTCGTTCCAGGAAATGGTTCTCGCCCTGCCACGGGTGAAGAATGCTCAACTGGTCGCGCTGTTCCTGGCTGGCGCGATTGAACTGTCCCCACGAATGATCCTGATCCCACGGAATGAACTGAAATTGCTGATTCTTGGGATGCAGATACAGGAAAAGATTCTGGCCCGGCCCGAGCATGCCGTCCAGGTCCGAGAGATAAACCATCACCGCCGCGTACCGGGCAAACTCCGGCAGATCAATAAACTCACCGATGCGCGCGGCAAAGACCGCATCGTCGCTCTTCGTTACGAATCGGGAGAGGTCCATGACCGCCCGCTTCTGTTCGTCGTAGAGAGCAGTCTTCGGGGAGTAGATTTGGTTGTAGGCGGCCCAATCCGCCCCAAGGTCGGTGAACAAGGAGGGAGTCACCGGTTTGAAGATCGCCCCGCGCTTGGTGCCAAAATGCCGCTCGGCAAATCGCTTGTCCACTGCTTCGGTCAGCGAGTACAGACCGAAATACTTGCGTTCATATTTTCCCGGCACGCTCACGAACACTTTTGCGTAGGCGGTTCGCGGCGCCGGAACGCCGGCATCCCGATACAAGCGATACGCCAGCACCTCGTTCATCAGGCTTGCATCGGTGACATTGTTTTGCAGGGTCAGCGTGGTGACACCGTCCAGGCTCTGCCCCTTGGCAAAATGGTTGAGGTCAATCTTGAGCGAACGCTTCAAGGAATCGCGCGACTCCATGAACGTGCCATTGCCCTTGTAGCGCACGCCCACGTCCGGCACGAGCCGGTCTGCGAACTCCAAATCGGCACGCACATACTCGAAGTCAATGCCCATCGCGCCCGAAATCCCATTGCGCTTGCCTTCCGGCGCCAGGAGCATTCCCGCCATGCCGCCGCCCGCCGGATTGTGAATGGCATCCAGACCCGCGCGAATCTGCGCTTCACTCAACCGGCCGGAGCCATTCGTGTCCCAAGCTTGAAACCAGGACTCGGTCAATTTGCTGAATTCACCCGGGGAGATCTGCCCGTCTCGATTCAAATCGGCCAGGCTCATGAGCGCCGGGGTCAGGGAGCGAACTCCGGTGTCTCCTCCCGGTCCGCGGCCCGGTCCACCCCGGTTGGGACCGCCACCAAAAGGATTGAAACCACCTTTGGGCTCCATGGCCTCCCACTGGTCCGGAGTGAACTTCAGATGCACCGTCCAGACGTTGGTCAGTTGGTGAATGTGGTCGGCATCGAAATTCCGGCCGGCGGTGGTGTCGGTCGAAATCCGTTGCAGCGCCACCGCCCCGCAAAGCACGGCCACGAGAAATAACATGCCCGCAAAGACCGCCGCTGCGCGCTGCCAGGCAGAACCGGTCCTTGATCGTGGCCATGGAATCATTGTCTTAATGCAATTGTCGAGCTGGCGCGCAGCTAAAAACCTCGTCAGCCCGGCCACAGGCGCACCGAATAAATCGCTTTGCCGACGATTTGTTCCTCCGCCACCACGGCGTGAACAAACACCGATCTGGACACCGCGCGATTGTCGCCCAGCAGTGCGTATCTGTTTTCCCACAGCCGGTCTTTGCGCAGGTTCAACGCCCCCGTTTCGGTGACATACGATTCCGTCAGCGGATGCTGGTTCACATAAACCTTGCCCTGGCGCAATTCCACAACTTCGCCGGGGAGGCCCACGATACGTTTGACCAGCAGCTCGTCACCTTCTCGCGCCACCACGATGTCACCCCGTTCGGGAGCTTGCGCGCAATAGGCGCGCTTGTCCACCAGCACCAGATCCCCGGAGTGAAGGCCGGGCAGCATGCTCTCGCCCTTGGCAAGGTACACGGAGTAGTGCGCGCGAAAGGTCAACAGAAGCGCAAGCAGGATGCCCACGAAGAGCAACCACCCTTTAGGCGCAACGTGCAATACGTTCCGAGACCGGTCACAGTTGGTTTTCATGATTTTCACGAGTGAGCGGCGCGGCGGCATGCGCGCGGAGTAGCGAACGCTCGATCCGCGACCGGGCCGGATTGTTTGTCGGAAGCTCAGCGATGCACCGGAGATGAACGGCAAGCTCCTGCTCCCGGCCCGCCGCTTCGCTGATGGCGACGGCGTCTTCGGCCAGCGCACTCATAGTTGTGTCCGCCGGATGGCGACGCAGCGCGTCCAAATAAACATCCAGCCAGCGATCATAAGCCCGCTCCCGTTTCAACGCGTAGAGCAGCGTATTCACCAGTGGCAGCTCCGCCTCCGTGCCGTGAAACTCCGGGATCACTTCGTCCAGCAGTCGGATGGCCGCCACCATGGGCCGTTCGTCACTCGACAGGGTAACTTTGAACCGGGGGTTGTGGCTCATGAGTTCCTCGGCAATCAAGGTTTGGGCACGTTCAACGTACCGCTCGGCCAGCGCATCCAAAACCGCCCGCGCGTGCTCGACTTCCGAAAACGATTCCGTGGAGACAAGGTAGTCCAGTTCCGCTCCCGCGCCCCCAGCCATCCGCGTGACACCCGGCTCGCGCATCACGCCAGCGTAAAAGCCGGCCCAGCCAGTGCAGGCAGCAACCAGGAACAAAATCACCACGCGTTTCGATTTCATACCGGACTCCCGTTCAACTTGCGTATCGTCATAATTCGCTCACATCCCTACAAGCGCAGACTGCCGGCCAAGTCCGCCAGGTTTTTTGGGCCGATTGCGGAAGCGGCGCGCGCAGAGAACTGCGCGCCCTACCTTCTGGACGCCCGCTCACGACGCGGGCATGATCTGGCACGTGAGCGACGTGACCCACCTCCTCGAAGCCATGCAACGGGGCGAATCCCTGGCTGCCGGGGAATTGCTGCCGCTGGTGTATGAGGAACTGCGCCGGATTGCGGCCTACAAGATGGCCCAGGAATCGCCCGAGCACACGCTCCAACCGACCGCCCTGGTCCACGAGGCCTGGTTGCGCATGATCGGTGACGGCAATGAGAATTTTGCCGGACGAGGACATTTCTTCGCCGTGGCGGCGGAGGCCATGCGGCGCATCCTCGTGGAATCCGCCCGGCGCAAGCGCGCCCTCAAGCGCGGCGCCGGCGCTGAACGCGAAGAATTGAGTGAATCCCACATCGTTACCACCGCGCCTTCCGAACAGGTGCTGGCCGTGGACGAAGCCCTGGACCAGCTCGCCGCCGAGGACGCCACCTGTGCGGACCTGGTCAAGCTGCGATATTTTGCAGGCATGACCATGGAGGAAGCCGCGACTGCCCTCGGTCTCCCCCTGCGGAATGTCGAGCGGCTCTGGACCTACTCGCGCGCCTGGTTGCGACGGAAGATAGGTGATAGTCAGACGTAATCAGCTTCGGACAGATCCATGTTGCACATGCAACATACAACTGTCCAAGTTATGCGCGGCTTGCTCCGATGATTTTGTGGTTGAACGTGCGTAGTTGCTGGCCTGCGTGGTGCAGCCCGTTACGATAGGCCCAGCTTTCATAGGAATCGGTGAGGTTGCTGAAAGTGCAGACAACCTTTTGTTGCATATGCAACAAAAGGTTGTCAATGGCCTGAAGGGCGGTTTGATTCAGTTTCGCTGTGTTTCCAATCGCGCGATTTCCGCGAACGACGGGGCGCGCCAGAGGTGCAGGATGCCGCGACTGTTGCTCGAAGCCAGTACGTTGCCATCCGGAGAGAACGTCACCGAGTTGAACATGGACCCCTGGCCCTTCAGGGTGAGCAATTCCTGAAGACTTTCCACGTCCCAAAGTTTGATGGCCTCATTCCCGTTACTGCCGATGGCCAGCCGCTGGCCGTCGGGCGAAAAAGCAACCGAATGTGCGCCTTGAAGAAAGCCTTGCAAAGTAGCCGTCTTCCGGCCCGTTGCCGTGTCATAGAGCTGGCCAAGACCGAGAACGCTGACCGCAGCAAGCCAGCGACCGTTGGGTGAGAAAACCGCATCGCTCACTTGCTTCAGTTCAAAGTTAAACTGCTGATCCCGGCCGGTGGCCAGTTGGAGCAAATGGCCGGTGCCTTCACCGTCGAAGGCGACAAACCACTGTCCGTCCGCTGAAACAGCCCCCTTCCATAGCGGGTTCGCAGACGCGACCTGCCAACGTCTGATCTCGCGTCCACTCGTCACGTCCCACTCGCAGAAGCGGTCGCCTTTGATTTGTCGCGTGACGAGATGATTTGAGTGGTCCAGGAATTTCACCGGCCAACCCCACCCATCCTTGGGAATGACCACAGCCAAAATGTTGCCCTTCTGAATGTCCCAGACTTGAGTCTTGCCTTCCGCTGAAACCGCGGCAAGAAAGCGTCCATCCGCAGAGAAACAGGCGACAAACACATTTGTCCCAAGTTCCAGCAAAGGTTGGCTGAGTTGGAAATCATTACCCTGCCAGCGGGTCACGCGGCCCCGACTGTCCAGTGCCAGGATGGCCGGACTGTCCGACAAGAAACGCCAGGCCGATACCGGCACCGGCAATGTCACATGGAACTGCTCGCGCCGAGTCGCAGCAGTGTCCCAAACGAGCACCGCGCCGTCCTTGGAGCCGCTTACGAGCGTAGTGTTATCGGGAGCGAGCGCGAGGCTCCACACTTCCAGCCGATGTCCGCGCAAGGTGGCGTAAGAATGCAGTTCCATCACGCGCGGTCGTGGTGGTCGCCGGAACCACGCCCCCACCCCATCCCTTTCTCCCTCAGAGGGGGAGAGGGTGTCCGGAGGGCGGGTGAGGGGTGCGGCGGGTGACCCAGGAGTCGCGAGGGCCAACTCCAAGTCGCTCACGTCCCACAAGCGGATCGTCTGGTCGCCGCTGGCCGAAGCGAGTCTGTTGCCGTCGGGCCAGAACAACAGCGACCGGACATAAGTGCGGTGGCCTTCCAATCGCGCCAGTTCGCGTCCAGTCGCCACATCCCACAGGCGGACCGCCGATTCGACAAATCCGGCGCCGGAGGCCAGTTTCTTGCCATCAGCCGAAAACGCCAAGGCCGTGACATTTTCGCCAGCAACTTGCGCAGTCCAGAGTTCCTGACCCGAGCGCAAATTCACCACACGGATTTGTCCACCACCGATGGCTTGCGCCGCGAGACCAAAATCCTGGGAAACCGCCAGACTGCTCAACATTGGAACGCGCTCTCCAGTTCCTTTCGCCCCAGCAACCGTGATGCTCCTCAACTTGGTCCCTGGCACGACATTCCAAACGATAACTTCCCCGTCGGCGGTTGCCGTGAGCAGATTCGCTCCATCCGCCGAAAAGACCACGGCGCGGCAGAGTCCGTTAATCGGAAACTCGCCCACGACGCGGCGCGTCTCCACATTCCACAATCGCACGTGACCACCACGATTTGGAGGGCCGGGGCGATCCGAGGTTTCTCTCGCGTAAAACGCCAGCACCGGACTCGCAGGTGAGAACGCAAACGGCTCGCCGCCTTCGGTCGCCGGGAAGCGGGCGATTTCCTGGCGCGCTCTCAGGTCCCAAATCGAGATGCCACGGTCGCCAGACTCGCCAACGGCCACCCACTTGCCATCGGGTGACACGCTCAATGCCGTCACCTCGTTGGAAAGCTGACACAGCGTGAACAGGGCGTCGCTCCGGCACTGCTGCCACAAGTAACGCCATTCCCAGCCACGCAGGTCGGCAGGAATCTGAGATTTGAGATTTGTGATTTGAGATTCCCCGGAGGGCCGATGCCGATTCAGCAGTTCCTGCGCACGGCCAAGATTGTTCGCCGCCAGCGCTTGCTGCGCCAAATTCATGTCAGCCGCATAAGCCTGGCGCCGCGCGGCGAGGGCCTGGGCCTCCGCCGACTGCCGCGCCGTCTCCGCCTCGCGCCGCAACCGGCCTTGCTCCTGCTCGGCGTTTACGGCGCGACGGTACGCCGCGCTCTTTTCGAGGAATTGCCAGGTCGAGAGCACCAAGCCAAACAGCAGCGCCGCCGCAACCGCGCCCGTCGCGACGAAGGCCAGCTTGTTTCGCCGAACCAGTTTTTGGAAGCGGTACGTCGCGCTGGGTGGGCGGGCAATGATCGGTTCATTGTCGAGGTAACGGCGGATGTCCTGCGCGAGATCGTTGGCCGTGGCGTAGCGTCGCGTGCGGTCCTTCTCCAATGCCTTGAGAACAATCCAGTCCAGATCGCCCCGCAACACGTTGGTGAGTCTGGCCGGCTCGGCTTGCTGCCTTTGTGCGGTAGTCGTTTGTTCAGCCTCGGGTAACAGCCGCAGCCGGGTCGAAGGCGGTGTCGGCTCCTCCTCGCGAATTCTCCGCCGCAGGCCATCCAAGCCCGAGGCCCACAATTCCCGCGCATCGAACGGCGTCCGGCCGGTGAGCATTTCGTAGAGCAGCACGCCCAGGCTGTAGATGTCCGTGCGTGTGTCAATGTCCAGCCCGCTCATCTCCGCCTGCTCGGGACTGATGTAAGCGGGCGTGCCGATGAAGGATTGAAACTCGGTGAACAACGTCTTGTCCGTCAACCGTTGATCCAGCGCCTTGGCAATGCCGAAGTCAATCACCTTGGGCACCGGCACGCCGTCATGGAGCGTGACCAGAATGTTTGAGGGCTTGATGTCGCGATGGATGATGCCCTTTTGATGCGCGTGCTGGATGGCCAGGCAAACCTGGATGAACAGGGACAGCCGTTCGCGGGTGGGCAGACGATTCTGATCGCAATACTCCGTGATGCGGACCCCGCGCACCAGTTCCATGACGAAGAAGGGCCGGCCCTTGTCCGTGCTGCCGGCATCCAGCACCTTGGCGATGTTGGGATGGTCCATCAACGCCAGCGCCTGCCGTTCCGACTCGAAGCGAGCAATGACAGACTTGGTGTCCATACCCGGCTTGAGGACCTTCAGGGCAACCCGGCGCCGAACGGGCTCCTCCTGCTCGGCCATGAACACCACGCCGACGCCGCCCTCGCCAATCTGTTGCAAGAGCTTGTAGTGGCCGATCTGGTCTCCTGGCGTCTCGCCGACAATGACGACGGTGGCCTTGTCGGAACGAGCCTCGGCGGACGCCGCCGCAGAGGACACGTCCATGGCTGGCGTCTCCAGAAAGCTGTCGGCCTTGTGATGCTGAAGCAATACCTCGACCGCCACCCGCAGTTTCGGGTCGTGGGCGCAAGCCTCGTCCAGGAACGCGGCCCGTTCTCCGGCCGTTGGCTGTTCCAGGGCCTCCAGGAAAAGCTCGCGTTCGGTCTTGCGCGGTTGTGTCTGTGGGCTATTCATTGCCGGTCGCCACTCATTCACGCGAAATTCCCCGCGTCAACCCGCCAATTACTTTCGCACGACAAAGGCGGCACCAACCAAATTCATGCCAGCGAGCCGGGCGGAAGTCGAGGAAACCCGGCAGGAGGACAGGCAACGAACCGCCTCAGAGCATCCGTCTGTTGGCCTTGATCGCGAACGTCCCAAAATCCTGGCGGTCGTCCAATGTCCTCGATGCCGGTCCTCACCATGATGACTGCGACCGTCGAAGCAATCCAAAGCACCAGGCACATGGGGCTATAGCCGTAATGAAAGGCCACGAGGCCGGGATCGCTGGCAGCGGTTTCAAAATTCGTAGCCGCCGGGGTAACGAGGCGGAAGGTTTCGCGTGTTCGATGGTTTCCGCCTCGGCACGTCGGCGGTTACGGGAACGAAATTTTTGCAACCGGTTCTACTCGTAGCGCAGCGCCTCAATCGGGTCCAGATTGGCGGCCTTGAGCGCCGGGAAAAAACCGAAGACGACGCCGATGAGGGCGCTGACGGAGAAGGCCAACAGGACCGATTCCGAGGAAATCAAAGTCGGGAATCCGGCGAACTGGGTAAGCAACGGCGCGAGCCAGTAACCGGCCAGGATGCCCAACGCGCCACCCACGGCACTGAGGAGCACGGCTTCGATCAGGAACTGGCGGAGCACATCCCGGGCGCGCGCGCCCACGGCCAGGCGGATGCCGATTTCGCGGGTGCGCTCGGTGACACTGACGAGCATGATGTTCATGATGCCGATGCCGCCCACCACCAGCGAAATGCCGGCGAACGCGCTGATCAGGACGGTCATCACCCGGTTGTTGGCATTAAAGAAGTCGCTCATCTCCTGCTGGCTGCGGATGGAAAAATCATCCTCCTTGTCCGACGTGATCTGGTGATTCTGGCGCAGGATGGCGGTGATCTGATTGGTGACATCGGTCATCACATCCGGACTCGCCGCCGCCACGCTGAAGGCCCGGAACTTTGTATCGCCGGACAGGCGCTTCATGACGCTGGTGTAGGGCATCATAATGATGTCGTCCTGATCCGAGCCGAACGAATTGGCGCCTTTCGAGGCCAGCCAGCCGACAATGGTCACCGGCAGGTTTTTGATGCTGATGGTCTGCCCGACAGGGTCAATGCCCTCACCGAACAGCGTGGCCGCGGTGGTCTTGCCGATGAGGCACACCTTGGCGGCGCCGCGCACATCGGCTTCGGTGAAGTTCTCCCCGGATTGAAACTTCCACGACCGGATCTCCGCGAAGTCCGCGCTGACCCCCCAGATGCCGACCGAGGTATTCTGGTTGCCGGCCACCACCTGCACCGTGGCGCGCACCTCGGGGCTGATGCCTGCCAGACCGGTCACCTCGCGTTGCAGCGTGTCGTAATCGCGCTCGGTCAGGCTCGGTTGCATGCCGAATCCTCCCCGGACCCCGCCGCGGGACATGTTCCCCGAAAAGATGATCAACAGATTGTTGCCCATGCTGGCGATCTGACGCTCGACCTCCGCCTTGGCGCCCGTGCCCATGCTCACGCCCACGATGACCGCCGCGATGCCCACGATGATCCCGAGCATGGTGAGAAACGAGCGCATGATGTTGCGCCGGATCGCGCGGAGCGAGGTTTTGAAGATCGCTAACATAGGTTAAGCCAGATGCTCGGCCCGTTGTTCGGCTTCGAGCTCGGCCAGGGCTTCCGGGGCGCGGAGGCGCTGCAACACCAGCTCATCCGTGCGGACGAGTCCGTCGCGCATCACCACCTTGCGTTTGGAGAAACTGGCGATGTCCAACTCGTGGGTGACCATCACGATGGTGATGCCCTGATCGTTCAGCGCTTGAAACACCCCCATGACTTCGATGCTCGTGCGGGTATCAAGGTTGCCGGTGGGTTCGTCGGCCAGGAGCACGCGCGGTTCGTTGACCAGCGCCCGGGCGATGGCGACCCGCTGCTGTTGGCCGCCGGAAAGTTGGTTGGGGTAATGATCCGCGCGTTCCGCCAACCCGACCATCTCCAGCGCCGCCAGGGCGCGTTCCGCTTGTTCGCGCGCCGGCATGGAAGGACGGCAATAGAGCAAGGGGAGTTCAACATTTTCCAGCGCGGAGGTGCGAGGGAGCAGGTTGAATCCCTGGAACACAAACCCCAGTTTGGAGTTCCGTAAATCCGCAAGTTCGTCGCGGCCCAGTTCGCTGATGTCCACGCCGTCGAGTTCGTAGAGGCCGCTGGAGGGGCGGTCGAGGCAGCCGATGGTGTTCATCAGGGTGGATTTGCCGGAACCGCTCGCGCCCATGATGGCGACGAATTCTCCCGGCAGAATGTCGAGCGTGACCCCGCGAACGGCATGCACTTCCAGCGAGCCGTTGCGATACGTGCGCCGGAAATCCGCCAGCTTGATGATGGGTTCCATGGCGGGGCGCATCAACGGCGGCGGGGCGGGCCGCCGAAGGGGTTCAGCGAATTTCGCGGCGCTGTCTCCGGGGCCGCCATCGTGCCGCTGATGACTTCGTCGTTTTCTTTTAGGCCCGCGACGACTTCAACGCTGCTGGCATCCGCAATTCCGAGTTCGACCTGAACAGCGCGCAACACGACCGGCCCACCCGGAGTCTTCGCGTCCGGGCCTTCCTTCATATACACCGTCGCTGTCTTGGGAGTCGTGGGTTGAGCTTGTGGTCGCGAGCCGGCACTGCCACCGGGTCCACCGCCGCCGCCGGGTCCACCGCCACCCGGGCCGCCCCCACCAAAGCCCCGTCCGCCGCCCTGCGCCATACGCGCGCGGAACTCAGCGGTGACTTTCTCGTACTTCTGCTTTTGCTCCGGGGTCAAGGTTGCCGTGTAGGCGTCGCGTTCGGCATCGGTGGGCCGGCGTCGCTCGTTCATCCACGGCATCACGGGCAATCCCGCGAACGGACCGCTTTCAATAAGCGCGGCGCCGGTGGTCGGTTTGGCGGCCGCCGCGTTGGTGTCTCCCACCACGATCACCCCGGCGGCCGGACGGAAGCGGATGGCGGCGAGGGGCAGCTTGAGGACATTCTTGCGTTCCGCCGTGATGAATTTTGCCGTGGCGGTCATCCCGGGCCGAAGCTTCAAGTCCTGGTTGTCCACATCAACAATCGCGCCGTAGGTGACGACGTTTTGATTGGTGCTGGCCGCATAACGCACCTGTTTGACACTGCCCTCGAAGGTCCGGCCGGGAAAGGCGTCCACCGTGAACTGCACCTTTTGCCCTTCCTCCACCCCGCCCACGTCCGCCTCGGAGACGGCGGCTTCGATGCGCATGTGGCGCAGATCGTTGGCGATGGTGAAGAGCGTCGGGGTGTTCATCGTGGCCGCCACCGTCTGGCCGGCCTCCACGAGGCGGGTGATGACGACTCCATCAATGGGGGCGTGAATGGTGGTGCGGTCCAAGTCCACCTTGGCGCGCTCCACGTTGGCCTGGCGGGTTTTCACCTGCGCTTTGGCCTGGGTAAAACTTACCCGCAGTCCGTCGTACTCCGACTTGGAGATCAAACTCGACTGGAGGAGTTCCGTGCCGCGGTCATAGTTCAGTTGGGCCAGCTCTTGGGCGGCGACGGCGTTGGCGAGTTCGGCTTCGGCCTGTCCCAAAGCGCGTTCGTAGGTGGCCGGGTCAATCTGGGCGACAATGTCACCCGCCTTCACCCGCGAATTGAAGTCCACCTTGATGTCGGTGATCACACCCGAGATCTGGCTGCCGACCTCGACCAATTGGACCGGAGTGAGCGTGCCGTTGGCGGTCACGAACTGGGTGACGTCGCCGCGCGTGACGGGACTGGTCTTGTATTCCGTCGCGATGCTGGCCGGGCGCTTCCAGTAACGCCATCCCGCCCAGGCGACTCCCGCCACAATCGCCAGGATTACGCCCCGCTTGAGCCATCCGCCCTGGCGTTTGGCGGCCCGCGCCCGGTTGGGTGAATTAGCGACGGGGCTCTTGCGTTGTTGAATGGGTTCCTCTCCGGTTTGATTCATGACTGGGTGTTAAGCTTGGTTCAGCTAGACAGTTCGTTTTGTTCTCGTGTCGGTTAAAATCTGCTCACACCACGACTTTAAGTCTATTCAAATTAAGCCAGCATTAAGCGGAAGATGGGACGCGGCAGGGTTGGTTTACCTTCACGTTGACCGCGCCAGCCGCCGGCCAGGTTCATGATCTCCCCGCCACGACGATGCGCCGGCTCACACCTGCGAATACCCCGTCGGTCGGAGGAACACGTTCGTAATGTTGGTCAGGATTTCGGCATTGGTGTAGCCCGGGGTCGTGCTCAACTTTTTCCAGGCGGGATCGCCGATGAACGTAGCCCAATTCCGGTCATGCGCGGGCATGTCGTCGAACACCAGCAGGTAGGTCAGGCTGGGAAGTTTCGTGCCGACCAGGCCTTCGCCGAAGAAAACCGGGCGGAGTCCGCAGCGGCGAAAGATTTCGATTTCGCCGACGTTGAACATTTCCACCTTCTTCTTGTTTGCCTTGCGACTGTGGGCTTCGTAGGTCCGCAACTCGAAGATGCGGGATTTTTTCTCGGCGACCTGCGGCGGGATTTCAAGTTGCGCCATGCCGGCAAACGCCAGCAGCACCGAGCTTTCCTTGCGAACGTAGGCCGGGTCGGTGGGCGGCACATTGTAAAACCCGGACTTCGTCACCTCCGGGTCGGCCTCGAACTTTTCACGCGCGGAGTTGAGGGCGTCCCAGGATTGGAACGGCAGCAGCACATGTTTCATCGGTTGGTCCGGGCCGATCATCGTGTCAAAAATGCCCACGGTCGGAACGCCGGCGCGATTCCACGCGGGCACGGCCACCTCGCGATAAAAATCATCGAACCGTTTGAGCATGGGACCTTGACGCAGATGATAGCGGCTCAGTTCGTAAATTTCGCGCATGGCATTGTCCTTTTCTTCCGCCGCGTGGGCGACGGAGGCCGTGGTGGCAGCGGCCCCGGCCAGCAGCGAGGTTTTGATAAATTCGCGACGTTTCATGGATTTGTTTGAGGACGTTACCGCAGTCACCGGATTCAAGGCAATAGCGCGGTGGCTATTCTCGCGCTGCGAGAATTCCGTCCCCGGCTAGCGGGCCGAAGCGGCAGTTCCCACAAACCATCAAACAAGCCTGCGCCACTCCATGCGGCGCCAACTGCTCGCAACGCGAGCGGTTCCACCTCAATCCGGAAGGTTCACCAGTTTCAGCGCGCCGATGCCGCCGGGATTCCAATTGGTGAAGATGAGATACACCTCCCGGTTGCGCCCCTTGCCGGTGACATACCACGCTGCATCGTGCAGGTGTTGCGCGTCCGTGTAGCCGAGGTCTTCCTTGGGTTTGATGGTGGAAACGATCGCGCGCTTCTTCAGATTAAGGATGTAAAGCGGGCCGGGCGTCTTGTTCGGACCATCCAGACAGGCGGCCAATGCGTAATCGCCCCACAGATCCACGTCGCACAGCAATGTGCCCGCCGGCAGGCCGAGAATTTCCCGTGCCTCGAGCGACTCGTGATCCAGGCGCTTGAGCTGCCCCTCGGGTCGCGCGGAAAACAGCAGGTCATCGTGCGCCTTGTCATAAGTGACCCCGTGGAGGGTCTTGGAAAATTTGTCGCCGGCGTAAAGCTTGCCCTGCCAGCGAAACGGGTTCACGTCGGCCGGAATGAAGTATTGCCGACCGTAACCATCCACGATCCAAAGCTCCTTGCCGCCCGCAAACGCCACGTCAGTCGGATGAAAGTTATGGTTGGTGTCGTAACCGCCAAAGCCCGGCCGGTCGAGGGTTTCGACGTTTTGAAAGCCCGTGTCGGTGAGATAAATCTTCCCGGAAAGATTGTCGGCCGCCGCGATGAGCGGGGGTTTATGCGATCGTGCAAAAATGTCCGCGCCGTGCAAGTTGCCATTCGTGAAGGCGGGATTGCCCGCGACGATCCAGGACGCGCTCAGCTTGTTACTGAATCCAATCCAGCCCACGCCTTGCAACCCCCAGTAGGCAATGTCCGTTGCCTTGTCCACGATGATCGTGCCGTGCGCCTGCACCACCGAATGGACGCCGGCGGGCACGGGCACCAACTCGCGCGCGGCCACAAATTTCCAGAAGCCCTGGCCGCTGACGCGCAGATCGGGCGCGGGTTGGATCGCCTTGGGGGCGCGGATCGGGCCGCGCGTTTCGACGACGAACGGCAGCGGAGTGACATTCGTGACGGCGAATTCGTTGCCCGGCAGATAATGGGCCGACGCCGGGGAGGCAAGCAGACAGACGCCAACGACCAGGATGGCAGTGAACGGAGAGAGAATTCCATGAAAGCCTGGGCCCTTGAACTCTTGAACCGTGGCCGACGACTTGAGGAGGCGGACAAGACTGCGGCGTGCCGGCGTCCGCCCCGTTACCTGGGCAGCGGTCACGGGAAGGTTCATGGAGCGGGTGGAGTTTTTCATTTGGGTGCGGCGAGTATTGCAGAGCCGACCTTTGAAGAAAGCCAAAAATATCCCTCACCGCGGGTAGAAATCCCGGGCCAACACCCGGGTCAATTCATGCACGGCCAGTTGCAAATCGGCCAGCGTGCCAAATTGATCGGCTGTCAACCCGCCCGTCTCCGCCGCGCGTTGACATTTTTTGAACCGACGACTCAACGACAGTGCCGGCTGATCGTGCCCGAGTTCGGCGAGCAGTTTCTCGACTTTGGCCACCAACTGGCGCGCCTTGCGAATGTGTTTGAGCGCGGCATCGGTGGTGATTTCACCGGCTTGAACCCCGAGGAGTTGTCGGCACTCGAACTTGCGGCAACGGACGGGACGTTCGACGTAGATGGCGCAGGCGCAGGTATCGTGATTGAAGGCGGGGCAGGGTTGATTGACCCGCGAACGACCGGCGAACAAAGGCGACGGGTCGCCGGGTTCGGGTCGGACGTCCGCGAAAAGGACGCCATTGCAGCACAGGCCGCAGTGCAGGCAGAGCGTCTCCGGGAGTTCAGGCATCAATGAGGTTTTGTATCTGCGGAGAACGGTAACGGCCGCTTGAGCCAATGGCGATGCGGAAATGGAGATTCTGGCCGGCATCATCGGCGTCCCGATGTGTTCATTTCTGAAACTTGCCGAACGCCGATCGTGGGTTGCCAACGCCAAGACCAACTCGCGTCACAAACACGGTGGACGGGTTGGGTACGACGAAATACCCCTACGACCCCGTCGGTCAGATGAAAGTAGCCGATGGCGCCACAGCCACCGACCACGCTGCGCCTGCGGGCAGATGCAAAATCTCAAATCGCAGTAGCGCCAAGAGCGGTTACGCGACCCAAGACGCTGCGCCTTCGCTGCGGATCGTGCAGGAACCTGTTTCATGAGGTGGGGCGAAGCTACTGACGAGCCGCCGAGGGTTGAAGTCGCGGCCGCAATCCGGCTCGCGAGTACGCTCGCCCCACCCACCGAGGCTTATGAAACCCAAGCTCGTTTGCGGTTGCCGGGGAGCGTGGGGCGTGGTTAAGTTCAAGCGTTCACATGAGAGTTCTTGTCCACGACAGGATGCGCGCCCTCCAAGCGCAAACGACCAGCAATGGGCCACAAGTTAGCTACACGCGCGGCACGGACCTGAGCGGCAGCATGGAGGGAGCCGGTGGCATTGGCGGATTGTTGAGCCGCAGTCACGGCTACTCCGCCGGCAACTGGAGCACACACAACTATTATCACGCGGATGGCAACGGCAACGTGACCTATCTGGTCAACAGCAGCCAGACGCGTTCGGCGAGCTACCGCTATGATCCCTATGGCAATGCGCTCATCGCCTCCGAACTATTGTCACACTTGGGCGGCATCCCGAACACCTACCGCTTTTCCAGCAAGCTGCTGGATTTGAAATCCGGCCTCTACTACTACGGCTGCCGCTGGTACGTGCCCAATGTGCAACGGTGGTTAAATCGGGATCCGTTGGGGGAGTTTGGCGGGATAAATTTGTATGGATACGTTTTGAATTCCCCTGTGGGAAGTATTGATCCATCCGGGTTAGCTCAGATATGCGTAAGTGCTAGCTGTGCCGAAGTTGATCTCTCAGGTTTCAGCTATGTTGCCGAGGAAGAGCCCCACGCGCCAGGCCAAGCGCAACCGAAACCAGTGCTTCGTAAGCTGCCAAACCCAGGAGAGTGTGTTACTGCTGATGCAGTTTATGAACCGGGGAAGGCAACGAAAGTAAGCAATTGTGGTGGAAGAGCAATTGATTGTTCAAAAGGAAAACCGGTATTCAATTATGCTCCGTGTGTGCCTTTCGATATTGAGCATGATGGGTGTGAATGGCCCTACACGGACCCACCAAAAGACCCGCCACATGGGCGGAAGAATTTTCCATCTCCTGATTTGCCACTTTACAAGGAAAAGCCACCAACCACTTCGCCACCACTTGATCCTTATCCGATCCCGCCTCTGCCAAGGCCGGGACCTAGGCCAGGACCAAAATTCTAATTTTACCATGAATCGGATTATCCCTTGGTTATGCATTGCATTTGCAATCATTGCGTGTTGCGTTGCGCCGATTATTGTAAATCTCGTAAAGATGGAAATTAGCGAAAAGGCTTCTGCAAAAGGTCAAAGCGCTTTGCATGCGCAGGTGTTCAAGGATGTAATTCGGCCAGCGGCGCAATGGGTAAAAACGTTTCGGGCGACAAGGGGGATGCTGCCATCTGAAACTGAACTCGTCGCATACTCGTCAAATTATCTCAACGGAACTTACATTGTTATTTTTACCACGCCTGATACCCAGGCCGAAAGGTGGAATCCAGGTGTGGATTTTGAACTATGTGTTTTTGCTCCTGATTGGAATCTGTTTTATCGGTCATGGGATGATAAAGAGACCAAGCATTGGAGGCATTGAACAAACTCATAACATGAAGGGTTCTTGGTTTTGACCAATCGGCGTCAATGGGGCCGAGATTGACAGTGAAATGAGGCGGGAGTAGCACTGCCATCCGCCAGAATGAAATGGACCGCGAAATACTCCCACCACACGCAAAGCTGGACCGGGACAGCTTCACTTTTAATTGCAGGCTCTGTTCGTGTCGTTCGCGTTCGCAAGCAACTTAACTGCGGCCGTGAGTGACGAGCGCCACCGCAAGGTTCCGTCCGCTCTACGCGGGCGGAGTTCTCGCAGCGCGAGAACTACTACCGCAAACCGGCGAACTTTCCAGCAACGCATGCAACCGCCAACGTGGTAGCACGGTTCGCGCCGCGAGCCGTCGCGTCGCACAGAGCGGCGCGCCACGAACTACGTGAAGCCGTGTGCTCCCGGTCACCCGCTTCCGCCCGCTCCGCACGGGCGGAGTTCTCGCAGCGCGAGAACTGCTACCCCAAACGGAGGAACCTTCTATCGGCACACGCAATCACCAACGAGGTAGCACGGCTCGCGCTGCGAGCCGTCGTGCCGCGCAGAGCGGCACGCCACGAACTGCGTGAAACCGTGCGCCTGCAGTCATCCATTTCCGCCCGCTCCACGCGGGCAGGCTGGTCGCAGCGCGACCAGCACCACCGCAGGAACATTTCAGCGCGAGAACTGCTACCGCAAACAGGCGAACTTTCCAGCCGCACACGCGACCACCAACGGGTAGCACGGCTCGCGCTGTGAGCCGTCGCGTCGGTGTCAATCCGGGCTGGCCAACAAAGCCTTGCGCCCGGTAAGGTGGAGCATGATAACTGTGACCGGCTGCGGATTCAACGCTCGTTAAGATGAGGTCCATTGGCAACCTACCCGATGAAGCGCAGGCCCGCGTCTTCAGCGATTTCCTGATCGCGAACGGCATCCGCAATCAAGTGGAGCCGGACGCGGACGCCACCTGGGCGGTGTGGATTCTGGACGAGGATCAGATCGCCACCGCGCAGGCGCGCATCGAACAATTCCGCGCCCATCCGGACGCGGCCGAGTTTCGCCACGCTCGCAGCGCCGCCGCCAAGGTGCGGGAGGCCGCCGCCCAGGACCAGGCCAGTTACCGGCGACGGTTGCGCACGAGCCAGAATCTCTTTCCGCAATTGGGCGGTTACGGCGTCGGGCCGCTGACGTTTGTTTTGATCCTGTTGTGCCTGGCGGTGGCGATTTACTCCCGGCTGGGCCACAACATTCCCGCGCTGCAGCCGTTGCTCCTGGCCGACCCGCAAAATGCCAACGGCAGCTTCCTGCCCGAAGTCCGCTCGGGCCAATGGTGGCGGTTGATCACGCCCATCTTCATTCATTTTGGCTGGCTGCACCTGATCTTCAACATGCTGTGGTTTTACCAACTGGGCAGCATGATTGAAGCGCGCCAAGGCTCGCTCCAGTTCGCCTTGCTCGTGCTCGGTACCGGCGTCGGCCCGATGATCGCGCAATATCTGGCCAGCGGTCCCGGCCTGGTGGGCGGCATGTCCGGCGTCATCTACGGCCTGGCCGGCTACACCTGGATGCGCGGCAAACACGACCGCGCCTCCGGTCTCCACCTCGACTCGCAAACGATCCAGTGGTTGCTCATCTGGTTGGTGCTTTGTTTCACGGGCCTGCTCGGAAATGTGGCGAACATGGCGCACCTGGCGGGTCTGGTCATTGGTGTGGTCTGGGGGCGCGTGTCCGCCTACCTCGCCACGGGAAGGCCGCGATAACCCGGAACGATGAGAAACCTGGCTTGTTTCAGCTTGTTGGTCAGCAGCCTCGCAACCGCAACTGCCGGCCCGGCCTGCCGCATCGAGATCGTCGAAGCCGGCAGCGGCTGGCCGGTGCCGATGGTGGAACTGCGCACCACGCATCAACTGGAGTTTTTTTCGGACAACGCGGGCGTCATCGCCTGCGACGCGCCGGAACTCATGGGTCGCGAGACGTGGTTCACGGTCATCGGCACCGGCTACGAAGTGCGCAAGGACGGCTTCGGTTATCGGGGTGTGCGCCTGACCCCGGAGCCGGGCAAAACCCTGCGCGTCGAGGTCAAGCGCGCCATCATCGCGAAACGCCTCGGGCGCATCACCGGCGCGGGGCTGTTTGCGGAAAGCCAGAAACTCGGGCGCGAGCTGGACTGGCCGGAGTCCGGCGTGCTCGGCAGCGACAGCGTGCAGAACACCATTTATCACGGCAAACTGTTCTGGCTTTGGGGCGACACGACGCTCGCGCGCTACCCGCTCGGCATCTTCGATTGCAGCAGCGCCACGAGCGCCATCCAACCGCTGGAAAACTTCGCGCCCCCGCTCAAACTCAAGCTCGATTACTTCACCGACGCCAAAGGCCGGCCGCGCGGCGTGGGTAAAATGCCCGGCAACGGTCCGACCTGGCTCACGGCTTACGTCACGCTGCCGGATAAAAATGGCGCGCCGCACTTTGTGGCGTCCTATTCCAAGATCAAGCCGCCGCTCGAAGCGTATGAATTCGGCCTGTGCGAATGGAACGATGCCCGGGCCGCCTTTGATCAAGTGCGCGTGCTTTGGACCAAGTCGGAGACAACACCCCAGCGTCCGCTGGTGCCCGAGGGCCAGCCGGCATTTTGGAAAGACGCAGTCGGACGCGAGTGGTTGCTGTTGGGCGATCCATTCCCGCGCTTCCGCTGCCCCGCCACGTACGAGGCCTGGCGCGACCATCAGACTTGGGAAGCGTTGACCCCGCAGGCGACCTTGACCGCGCCCGACGGTCAGACGGTCAAACCGCACAGCGGCCACATTGCGTGGAATGAGTTTCGCCAACGTTGGGTGACGGTGTTCATGGAGGCTTTCGGCAAGCCGTCCGCGTTCGGCGAACTCTGGTATGCGGAAGCCAAAGCGCCGACCGGTCCGTGGGGCACAGCCGTCAAAGTCCTGAGTCACGACAACTACACCTTCTACAACCCGCGCCTGCATCCCGAATTCACGCCCACCAATTCCCCCGTGCTGCTCTTCGAGGGCACCTACACGCAAACTTTCGCCAACCACCCGCATCCCACCCCGCGCTACGATTACAACCAAATCCTCTATCGCCTCGACCTCGACGATCCGGCATTGCGGGCGGCGCAGGAAAAATGAGCGCACGTTTCCATCGGCACGGATCTCAATTTTTGCGGGTGGCGCCGGTCGCGCAGAGCGGACGGAAGCAAGCGGGCGGGGCGTTCCGACGCACCGCTTCGTGCGACGCGGCTCCTCGCAGCGCGAGGAGTTCCACCGCTCCGAGTTGGCGCGGTTTGCAATAAGTTGAGCTGCGCCCTTTCCATCGCGGGACCAGAAATCGCGATTGACCTTGCCCGCCCGTCTGGCAACAGTTTGCCGCGATCGTGATATGAGCTACACATTTTTTTCCTTTCCCACCCGGACCTGTTTCGGCGTCGGCGCGTTGCAAGCGCTGCCCGAACAACTCGCCCAGGCCGGCATCCGCATCCCGCTGGTCGTGACCGACGCCGGCTTGGTGAAGACCGATGCCTTCGGCGCTTTGACCACCGCGCTCGGCGCCGGGCGACGCAACCAGAACTGGTTCGTGTACGACGGCGCGCAGCCAAATCCGGTGGAAAGCAACGTGCGCGCCGCCGCCGCCGCTTATCGCGAGCACCATTGCGACGGAGTGATTGCCATCGGCGGCGGCAGCCCGCTCGATGTCGGCAAAGCCGCCCGCCTGCTGGTCAAGCGACCGGGCTACGACCTTGCGAAATTTTACGACGAACCCGATTGGTCCGGGCTGGCCCCGTTCGTGGCGATACCCACCACTGCCGGCACGGGCAGCGAAGTGGGGCGCAGCTCCGTGATCACACTGGACGGGACGAAGCGCAAGGCTGTGCTGTTTCATCCCGAACTCCTGGCGCGTCTGGTCATCCTCGATCCCGAACTCACGCGCGGGTTGCCGCCCAAGCTCACCGCCGCCACCGGCGCGGATGCCCTCACGCATTGCATCGAGAGTTACACCTGCCCGGCCTTCCATCCCATGTGCGACGGCATCGCGCTTGAAGGCATCCATCTCATCGTGGACGCCCTGCCGCGCGCCTATGCCAACGGCAACGACCTCGACGCCCGCGGCAAAATGCTGGTCGCCGCCGCCATGGGCGCGGTGGCCTTTCAAAAAGACCTGGGCGTGGTTCATTCGCTGGCGCATCCGCTCTCCAACCTGGCTGGATTGCACCACGGCCTGGCCAACGCGCTGTGCCTGGTCGCGGGCATGAAATTCTGCGCCACGCACAAGCCCGGCCTTTACCGGCGCGTGGGCCTCGCCTGCGGTTGCGACGTGATGCACGGCGCCGATGCGGAAGCCGACCGGCAGACAATTGCGTTCGTGGAAGAATTCCTGGCCCGGCTGGGCCTGCAAGCCAGACTGCGCGATCACGGCGTGAAGGAGTCGCAACTGGACGCCTTGGTGGCACAGGCCTTCGCCGATCCCTGCCACAAGACAAACGCCGTGCCGGTGACGGCGGACGACCTGCGGAAACTTTATCTCGAAGTCCTGTAATTCAGCACCCGCATGAACCCTCCCACCCAATTGTTCGTCAACGGCACATTCACCAACGGCGCCGCCGGCCGACGCACCGCCCTCATCAACCCGGCCACGGAAACGACCTTCACCGAAGTCGCCGCCGCCGAAGTTTCGGATGTGAACGGCGCGGTCGAAGCCGCACACCGCGCGTGGACCTCCGGTTGGCGTGACCTGTCGCCCGGCAAACGTACCGAGATCCTCTTCGCGGTCGCGCGGGCCTTGCGGGAAAATCTCGAGTCCATCGCCCAGTTGGAGACCGCCAACATCGGCAAGCCCATCAGCGATGCGCGGGACGAGGCCGCACTGGGCGCGCGCGTGTTCGAGTTTTACGCCGGCGCCATCACGAAGTTCGGCGGCCAGACCATCCCGGTGTCGCGCGGCGGATTTGACTTTACGCTGCGCCAGCCGATGGGCGTGGTGGCGGCGATCGTGCCGTGGAATTTTCCATTTCCCATCGCCTGCTGGAAGGCCGCGCCCGCCCTGGCGGCCGGCAACTGTGTGGTGCTCAAACCGGCCTCCCTCTCGCCGTTGACGGCGCTCAAGCTCGGTCAGATCGCGCATGCGGCCGGCCTGCCTCCAGGTGTGCTCCAGGTTTTGCCCGGCCCGGGCTCCTCGGTCGGCGACGCGCTGACCACGCATCCACTGGTGCGCAAAGTCTCTTTCACCGGCTCGACCGAGATCGGTCGTCGCATCATGAGCATGGCCGCCCAGGATTTGAAGCGCATCTCGCTCGAACTCGGCGGCAAGTCGCCCAACATCGTCTTTGCCGATGCCAACTGGCAGCAGGCCGCCGAAAGCTCGCCGATGAGTGTGTTCGCCAACACCGGCCAGGACTGTTGCGCGCGCAGCCGGGTTTATGTGGAGCGCAGCATCTACGAACCATTCGTGGAAAAATTTGTCGCGGCCACGCAAAAACTGGCCGTGGGCGATCCCGTCCGGCCCGAAACCCAGATCGGCCCGCTCGTCTCCGCGAACCAGCGGGAAGCGGTCGAGCAGTTCCTGACCGACGCCCGCCAGCGGAAAACACGGTTCGCGTGCGGCGGCAACCGTCCGGCGGCGAAGGGATATTTTCTGACGCCGACCGTTCTGCTCGACGTGGACGCGACGGATCGTTGCTGGCGCGAAGAAATTTTCGGGCCGGTGGTTTGCCTCCGGCCGTTTGACGACGAAGCGGAAATGATTCGCGATGTGAACGCGTCGCCCTACGGCCTGAGCGGTTCGGTCTGGACCAACAATCTGTCGCGAGCCATCCGCGTTGCGCGCCAGGTGGAGAGCGGTGTGCTCAGCATCAACACCCATTCCAGCGTCCACGTCGAAGCGCCCTTCGGCGGGTACAAGGAAAGCGGACTGGGTCGCGATCTGGGCATGACGGCGATGGAGGGTTACACGGAGCTCAAGAATGTTTACGTGGCGGAATGAAGCACGAACCTATGAACTTTAAGACCCTGACGGTCCAGATCCAACGGCGTGAAATTGACACGGTGATCGTGGCCGTGCCCGACGTCCTCGGGCGGTTGATCGGGAAGCGGTTCACCGGCGATTTCTTCCTCCAGGCCGTGGCGCACCACGGGACGCACGCTTGCAATTATCTCCTCACCGTGAACATGGAGATGGACCCGATGGACGGCTTCAAACTCGCCAACTGGCAGGAGGGCTTCGGCGATTTCGAACTGCGACCCGATCTCACCACGATCCGGGTTCTGCCCTGGCAACCGGCCACGGCGCTCGTGCTTTGCGATCATTATCATGACAGCGGCCGGCGCGTGGCTGAGTCGCCGCGTTCCGTGCTGCGGACGCAGTTGGAGTCACTCGCACGACAGAAGCTCACCGCTTTCCTGGCCAGCGAACTGGAGTTTTTCCTGTTCCATAACACGTTCCACGACGCCTTCGCGTCCGGTTACCAAAACCTGACGCCGTCGAGCGACTACCGGATTGATTATCACACCATGCAGCCAACGCGCGACGAGGCGCTGATGCGGCAGGTGCGCAACCAGATGTCCGCCGCGCGCGTGCCGGTGGAGTGCAGCAAGGGTGAATGGGGCCGCGGCCAGCACGAAATTAATTTCATCTACGATCAGGCGCTGCCAATGGCCGACATGCACGTCGTGTTCAAGCAGGGCCTGAAAGAAATCGCCGCGCAGCACGGCCAGTCGGTCACGTTCATGGCCAAACCCTGGGCGGAGGAAGTCGGCAGCAGTTGTCACATCCACGTCAGCGTGTGGCGCGACGGCAAGACCCTGTTCTGGGATCCAAAAGCCAAAGCGCAAACCCGCGCCGGGAAACACGCCCCGGCTTCGGGCGGTCCATCAAAATTCTTCCGGCAGTTCCTCGGCGGCCTGCTCAAATACTCGCCCGAGCTGTGTCTCTGCTTCGCGCCCACAATCAATTCCTACAAGCGCTACCAGTCCGCCAGTTGGGCGCCGACGAGAATGGCGTGGTCGCATGACAATCGCACGGTCGGCTACCGCATCGTCGGCCAGGGTCAGGCCTTCCGCATCGAGAACCGCATGCCGGGCGCGGATGCCAACCCGTATCTGGCGTTCGCCGCCATGCTCGCGGCGGGCATGGCCGGCGTTGAGGAGCAACTGGATTGTGGCGACGCGTACCACGGTAATGCCTACGTGGACGCGAAACTCAAGGCGCTGCCCAGTTCGCTGCGCGACGCCGCCGAGTTGCTGGACCGCAGCAAGCTCGCCCGCCGCAGCTTTGGTGATGCCGTCGTGGATTTCTATGTTCACACCGCGCGACTCGAAGTCCAGGCCTTCAACGACGCCGTGACGGACTGGGAACGGAAGCGTTACTTCGAACGCATCTGACTCGCGTAGTCACTCAGCAAAAGCAACAACCTGATCGGCGGCCGAATGGCCGGAGGCGGCTGCGATGACGGTGTTAGTTCCAAAATCGTTCATTCCGTGGCTCGCAGATCTTTGAGGAACGGCAGGCCGGCGCGGTATTTTGCCAATTGATCCAAATCCAGTTCGGCCTGAATCACGCCGGCGCTTTCCCCGGCGTCAGCGATCCGCTCGCCATGCGGGTCAACGATCAGGGAACAACCGTTGTAGTGATGAAACGGATCCGCTCCAACGCGATTCACCCCCACAACGTAGGCCTGATTCTCAATGGCCCGCGCCTGCAACAATCGCACCCAGTGCTGAATCCGTTTGGCGGGGAAGTTGGCCATGACAACAAATAGCTCCGGCTGAAACTTTCGGACCGCCGCGCGGAACAGTTCCGGAAACCGCAGATCGTAGCAGATAAATGGGGCGACGGAACAACCACCCCAACGGAACGCCACTGGTCGGTCGCCGGCGACATAGTGCTGATGCTCCTGCCCCGGCGTGAACGGGCGCTGCTTCGTGTATTCGCAGATCCGTTCGCCGTTGGGGGCAAAGCCGACGGCCTGGTTGCGACACGTTCCGTCGCGCTCACGAGCAGCCACACCACCGATCACGGCGACACCATACTCCGTAGCCAGCGCCGCCAGGAATTGTTCCGTCGCACCATGACGTGGTTCGGCGATCACCGGAGTATTCATGCTGAAGCCAGTGGCAAACAATTCCGGCAACACCAGCAACGCACCCGGTTCGGGTGGCGACTGGGCCAGAAGCGAACGCACCTTCGCGAAATTCTCCGGCGGATTTTCCCAGGCGATGTCGAATTGCAACGCGTAAATTTTCACCGCGCGACTTTAGGCAACCAACCCCGCCCGAGCGAGTGTGGAGTTGAATGAGCCTTCTGTTCCATCGCGTTACTGGAGCCGAATCTGCCTGCGCGCTCAGCGCACTCGGTGGGGTAAAGCTCCCGACGAGCTGGCGTCTGGGTGGAACGAGGCTCCCGACGAGCGGTCGTCCTGGTGGGGCGAGGCTCCTGACGAGCCGGCTCGCGAGGACGCTCGCCCCACCGCTTAGTTCGCAGTTGAGCGGCCGGCGAAATCGAAGAGTTGAAGGCCCGTCCGATGAAAGCCCAGGGCAAGCGCAGTGAAACGGGCGACGCGCTGGGCTAGTCGCCAAAAAGGATCTCAAGCCCCGAAGGAACGACCTGTTCTTTTCCGCCCGCGAGCAATGCTGGTTTGACGAACCTGGTCATGGGTTCCAAACTCACACGGCACATGCAACCGGACGCGCTCGAGTCGGAAGACTGGTTCGATGAACCCGAAGCTCCATTCGAGCTTTGGGTCACGCTTGATTACCCGGACGGCTCGATCGAGCTGGAGTGGATTCGCGCCGCGACGGACGCTCCCGAAGCCGTGATGCGCGTGCGGCTGACCAATCGCGATGAACTGGCCTGGGAATGGATGCCCGGCCGGCAACTCGACTCGCGTTGCCGCGTTCACGGTCCATCCATCCGCGGGCGGCTCGGTGAGTTGCGGAAATTGTATCCCGTCGGCGATGCCGTGCTGCCCGGCATGATTCCGGTGATTGACTCCGATACGAAGCCCAGACCCGGCGAGTACCGGGCCGTGGACCTGCCTCCCGGAATTTCCGCCTGGCGCTGGCTCGAACAGGAAATCCTCGACATGGCGCGGCAACTCAGCGGCAACTTCGCGCCGTTCGCCAAATTGCCGGACGATTACGCGGACACAATTGATGCCGGCTACTACGAACGGCTCGCCCGCAAGGAACGGAAGAAGGAAGATGAAGCCGCCCAACGCCAGGCCCGGATCGAAGCCGCCGGCCGGCGCATCGCCGCGGAACAGCGCCGCAAACTCGCCGAGCGTCGCGCCCGCGCCAAGCAAACCGCCAAGACCGCCGCCGCGGCTCCGCCGCCACCCACGCGTCCGCCGCTGCCATCCGTGCCGGTGCGCGTCGAATTTCCCGCGTTGTCCTTTCAGGATTCATTGTTGCCGCTGCCTGACCTGCGCGAATTCCTCCTCCGCGAACGCGCCGCGCAATGGTGGGTTGCCAATCAGTCCGATGATCTGCTCGCGCTGCCCTACTGCAAGATTGAACGATTCGATTACCAACTGCGGACCGCCTTGCGCGTCATCGGGCCGCTGCGCGGACGGGCGTTGTTGAGCGACGAAGTCGGCCTGGGCAAGACCATCGAAGCGGGCCTCGTGCTCAAGGAATATCTCACGCGCGGCATGGTGAAACGCTTCCTCGTCCTCACCGTCCCGTCGCTGGTGGATCAATGGGAGGAGGAGTTGCTGGACAAATTCGGCGTCGCTTGCGCCACCACCAATCAACCGGTGTTCCGCGCCGACCCCGCCGCATTCTGGCGCGACAACCCGTTCATTGTCGCCTCGCTGCACACCGTCAAGCAGCCGACCCATCTTGCGGCGGCGCGCGCGTTGCACTGGGATTTGCTGGTGGTGGACGAGGCGCATTACCTCCGCAATCGCACTTCGCAGGCGTGGCAAGCGGTGAACGAATTGCCGCGGCAGTTCCTGTTGCTGCTCACCGCCACGCCCGTGCAGAACTCGCTCGAAGAACTCTACAATCTCGTCACGCTGCTGCAGCCGGGCCAGTTGCCCTCGCCCAAGGAATTCCGCGCGCGGTTCATGGACAAGGACAAGCCGCATCAGCCGCGCGAGCCGGAGGAACTGCGCCGTCTGCTGGGGCAGGTGATGATTCGCAACACCCGGGCCAACGCCGGACTCAACCTCCCACCGCGTCGCGCCGAAACCGTCCTGTTCACGATGGACGAAGTCGAGCTTGCCTTCTGGACCACGTGGGAATCCGAGTTGCGCGCGCACCTCGCGGGACTGCCCGCCGCGCAGTCGAGTTTGTGGGGGCGGTTGTTGCTTCAGGCTGCCGGCAGCAGCCCCGAAGCGTGGCGCGACGCGCTGGAAAACTTTCCCGCCGCCGACATGAAACGCGCCTGGCTGGCGAATGCGCCGCTGTCGGGCACGTGGAAACGCAAGTGCGAACTGGTCACGCCGCTCACGCGCGGCGAGGGCGGCGTGGTGATTTTTACCCAGTTCCTCCGCACGCAAGCCGCGCTGGCCGCGTTTCTCCGGAACGCCGGCGTGCCGGTGCGCGTGGTCAACGGCCAGACCCCGCCGCCCGACCGCCAACCGCTCACCGAGGAATTCCGCCGCGAAGGCGGCGCGTTGTTGCTCACCCACAGCGGCACGGAGGGTCGCAACCTCCAGTTCTGTCATCGCCTCATCAACTTCGATCTGCCCTGGAATCCGATGGAAATCGAGCAGCGCATCGGCCGCCTCCACCGCATCGGCCAGCAACATCCCGTGCGCATTTACAACTTCGTCCAGCAACACACGCTGCAAGAGCACCTGCTCACCGTGTTGCAGGACAAGCTCAACCTGTTTGAACTCGTCGTGGGCGAAACCGGATTGATCCTCGGGGAGCGCTTCAGCTCGGACGAATTTGCCGAGGAAGTGTTCCGGCGCTGGCGCGATTCCGCAGGCCGCGTCGCCGAATCGTTCGCCGCGCTCGGCGAAGACCTGGCCGCCGCGCTCGCCGGTTACGACGAAGTCAAACAACTCGATGACACGCTGTTCTCGAAAGACTACGAATCATTATGAAACCACAGGAAGAAAATCTGGGCGTTTTGCAAAACCTCGAATTCGCCATCGTCGAAGTGTGGCGGGCGAATCCCGAAATGAACGACTACTCGGCGTTGCGCGCGTATGAGGCGGCCCGGCAGTATTACCGCGCCGAACTGCGCGGCCAGCCACCCAAGCCACCCGCGTTGACGGGGCTGGACGCCCTCGCCTTCGAGGCGCTGAAACAAATGTGCGAGTTCCGGCTCGGGCGCAATGCCGGCCCGCCGCCCGCTGACAAAGCGGACGACGCTCCGCTGCCGCCGCTGCCATTGGAGCAACTCCTCGCGTGCCTGCAGGAATTGGGCAAGTCCGTCGAGCGCCACACGCGCAGCGGCGGACGTCAGGGCTACCTGCAATTCATTGACCGGTTCTTGCAATGAAATTCGAGCGCCCCGCCTTTTCGCCCGCTGCCGCCGCCGATTTTTTCGAGGAAGCCCTCGGCTCGCTTGGCGCCCTCTGCGAGCGCACCTGGCACGACCGCCTGCAAGTCGTCGCCGAAGGCGCCGCCGCCCGGCTCTGGAACGCGGATGGCCAGTTGGCGGAGCAGGAACTTTTCTTTCCCGCCCCGGACGACGCCGCGCCGCGCCAGGCCGATCACGAAGTGTTCCCCGGCTGCCCGCTCACGTTCCGCCTGGTCGAATCGCTGGCCACCGGCGGACTGCTCCTCCAGCGCGCCGTCGTGCCGCCCGCCGACAAGCTCCGCGCCCCCGCGCCCGACGTGGCCGAGCGGCTCTGGCGGATGCAATTCCCCGCCACCAGCCGCTGGCGGCTGGAAACGAACTTCACCAGCGACTGGCATTGCTCGCTCGTCGCCGCCGTGCGCTGCGAGATTCAAGCCATTGAACAACGCTGGTCCTTCCATCGGCTGGCCGTTTCGCTTCCCGATGGCGCAACCGACTCCGACCTCGCGCAAAACTTCGGGCTGCTCGTTCTTACCGGTGACGGACCGGACCGCAACCAGTGGCCCGCCCTCGCGCCCCAAGCCTGGCAAACGCACCTGCAACAAGCTTTGGAGCAGGACCTGGAGACCGACCTGGCCCACATCCGCCAACGTCAGGAACATTACCTCCGTCGCGAACTCGAGCGCGTGGACGATTATTTCGCGCACTACATCCAGGAACTCACCGATCGCGTCGCGCGCAGTCGCAGCGCCGAAACCAAAACCAAACTCGCCGATCGCCGCCGGGCCGCCCACGCCGAGCACGACCGCCGCCGGCAGGATCAAGTCCGGCGTCACGAAATCCGGATCATTCCCCATGTGGACGCATTGCTCCTGCTGGCCGAACCGGCATGGAAGGTTACGCTGCTGGTTTCCGAACACGGCGAACCACGCCGGCCGACCGCCGTCTGGCTGCCCCGCACCCGCCGCTGGCTGCCGCCCACATAGCACTCGGTGGGGCGAGTGTCCGCGCGAGCCGACTCGCGGTGGGGCGAGGCTACCGACGAGCCGGCGTCCTGGTGGGGCGAGGCTCCTGACGAGCCGCCCCCCGGCCCGCCAAGCAAAGCGACGCCAGCTCGCGAGGACGCTCGCCCCACCATAATGGTTCGCAGTCGAGAAGTCGGCGGAATCGAAGGGTTGAAAGCCCTTGGAGTTTGAGTCTCGTGTCCTCGGCTGCTACGGCGTCTTCGCAAACGGCTCCGCCAGCAACACGACTTTGAGCACCCGCCTACAGTAGCGGATCGCTGCGGAGGGCGATTGCTCCAATCTTGCTCTCGTGCGAGCAAATTCTATGGGATCGCCAAAACGCGATAGTAACGCTGGGTGGCGCTGGCAGTGTCGGTTGTGGACGCGGTGACGCTGGTGGCGGTCACGTCCGGTAAGAGGTCCTGCCACACGGCGTCCGTCAGTTGATCTTTGAACTGGACGCGATACGTCTGCCCCGGCACGGAGCTCCACGTCAGCGTGCGGGTACCGTCGCTAGCCGCGAATAGAGCCAACACCGGCGGCAACACCGGCTGGATCGGCGAGTAGGCCAAGCGCACCGCATCGGCGGCGACATTCTTGCCCTGACTGGCGTTGTTCGCCAGGCGCACGAATCCGTTCGTGCCGGGAACAAAAAGCTGGTTGGTCACGATCAACACCCAGGTTCCGGCCGACTTGCTCTGGTTCACCGAGTAGCTGTTTGAACTGGTGGCGGAAACCACCGTGAACGGAACGTCCGCGGCCGCGCCGGAAATGGTCGGATACCAGACGAACACGTCGTAGTTGGCGAGCACGGAAAGGTTCGGACGGAATGTCGCTGTGGCAGTGGGAACATTCGGGCTGGTCGCCGTCAGGAGATGATTGGTGGCGTATTGATTCGCCGCGGTGGTACTGGCGGTCCAGTTTCCAGTGAGCGTGGCGTCCACGTTATCTACGATGAGGTCCGGCACGGGCGGCGCGAAGTTCGCGGTAACGGCCAGATTTGTCATCGGCATGACCAAGATCGGATTGTTGGCGCTAACGACATCACCGGACCAACCGCTGAACGTGTAAGTCCCCAGCGCTGTGGCCGTGAGTTCGACGGCGGTGTCTGGCGGGTAACTTTCTAAATCGGGCGAGCGGCTGATGGTGCCGCCGTGGGTGGCCGTAACCGTCAAGGTGACGTTTACCGTCAGGGTCACCACCGCGCTGGTAACGCTCCCCAGCGGATTGGTGACGACGCAGAAATACGTTCCCGCATTCGTCGGTTGCACGTTCGCAAGATAAAGCATCGGCCCGGAATCGTTGCCGCCCGAGCCGCCGATGCCGCCGCGGCCACCGACCTGGTTCGTCCCATTGTGCCACCATTGATAGGCCAGCGTCGGCGCACCCACCGCCGTCAGATTAAAGCGCGCATAGCCACCGGCCACGGCGGATTGACTCGACGGTTGCTGGGTGATGATGGGTGGTGAATTCAAGAACAGCACGGCATTCGCGCTCAGGGCCGTGCCGTTCTGATTGGACACCAGGCAGGTGTAATTGCCGGCGTGCGCCGCCTGGACATTTACGCGGGTGAAGTTGCTCGACGTCGCACCGGCAATGTTAGCGTTGTTGAAACGCCATTGATAAAACAGCGGCGGCGCGCCGGCGGCCGCTACGCTGAACGTCGCGTTCGATCCCAATGCCACCAACTGATTTGTGGGCTGCGTCAGGATGGTGGGTGGATCGTAGTTCACCGCCGTCGCCAGAAAATCTATGCCCGCCACATCCGGGCCGACCTCGATGGGATTGGCAAACCCGGCGTTGGTGAATACATAACCGTAGAGACTCGCGGCCGCCGTGTACGTGCCCGCCGGCAACCCGACGATGGTATAACTGCCACTGCTGTCCGTGTAACTCATCCTGGTGGTGGACACATAAACACGCACGCCTTGCACCGGTCCGTTGGTGGCCAGCACTACGCCGCTCAGCCGGTATGTGCCGGGCGAACCCACCGTCACGATCACCAAATCACTCGTCGTGCCGCCCTTGAGATCCGAAACAGTGCAACGCACCACATATTCGCCGTCAGCGCTCCAGCTCTTGGCGGCCATGGCGCCGTTGGTGCCAAAAGTGCCGTCGCCAAACTCCCAGTCGTATGCCAGCGCATCTCCGTTGGCGTCGCTGGCGGCTGCGCTGAAAGTGAGCATGCCGCCGGCGGTGGAGTTTGTGTCGCTGGCGGCAATCGTGATGGTGGGCGCAACATTCGTGGGGAACGGGCCGAAGTTAATCGCCACATCGAGCGACTCGGGCAACGTGCCCCCCTTGTCGAGCGGCGTGATGTAAACCCCGGCACTCGTGTCCGCGTAGGTGCGACCGATGACCAGCGCCGAATCTTTCTTGCCGTCCGGCGAACCGGGCGTCGTGTCGAGCAACAGACTCTTTTGGTTGCCACTCTGTGCCCAACGCAGTCCCGCTCCATTCATCAGCCAGGGGTTGGTGGTGAACTTCTGGCGAAACTCGATCCAATAGTTCGTGAAACTGTTCTTGGCCACCAACAGGGCGCGCACGCCGGCAGCCACATTCGTCTGGTCATGCGCATAGACCCGATACGTGCCGCTCGTCGTGACCTTCTTGACTTCATTGGTGGTAAGCCAGTTCAGAAAACTCTTGTACCGCGCGTTGAAATGATTGTTACCCGCGCTGGCCGCGCCCATGGTGTCGTAACTGTCGCCGTATTCCACGCTCGTGCCCGGGCCGATGACACTGGCCCCCTTGGTGTCCCAGAAGTTCGCGTGGTTCAACCCGAAATTATGCCCCAGTTCGTGCCCCGCCACCCCGGTGCTGAAACTGTTGCGCAACCACGCCCCCGGTGCGCCGACGTAGCCCAGTCCGGACCAGCCAAATCCCGGCACGGGCCCCATGCAGATGACGTCGAGATCGTAATTCGTCAGCACGTAACCCGCCGCCGCCGCTGCTGCCCGAGCTTCCGAGCGCAACGGATTGTAGAAATCATTCGTCCCGTACCACGCCGCGCTGTTGGTCAGCCGGAACGTGGGCGTGAAATCCGACCCCGCTCCGTTCGTGTAGAATCCCGCGCGCCCGTACGACATCTCCGTGTAGAAGTTGTCCAGGTTCCGGTTTAAGGAAATCAACGATGTGTCCGAGACCGGCACGTTGGTCAGATCGGGAAAATTCACCCGGATGAACAGCAACCGTTTTCTGCCCTCCGTCCACGGCGACGCCTCCGCGCCGCCGCCGCCGGAATCGCCCACCGGCCGGTTCTCCTCGGACGTGATGAGTTGTTGTTCGAACGCACTGGCATGATTGCTCTGGCAGAAGAAATAAATCTGGCCGTCGGTCTCCAGCGCGGTTTCCTCCTGATACGTCGTGGTCGGCAGCCCGCTCGTGCCGCAGAAGGATTCCGTGTTCGTGCCGCGCACGGCGGCGATCTCCCCGGCGTCCAGCACCCGCGCCGGACTTTCGCCAATCGCCACCGCGCCATCCAACGCGATGCCTTGGAGCGCAATGTTCCGGCGCGAAGGTTGCGCCAGCCGGCGTCCGAACACATACGCGTCGTATTCACGCCCGTTGATCCGCGCCTTCCAGAAATTGACCTTCACCGTCGCCTCCTGGCCCGGCTCAGGCAACGCAGCCAACAGCATCAAATCACCACGCCCGCTCACGGGCGTTTCCAATTCATCCGCGATGGCCGGCGGCAACGACCGGCGAATGTGACGGGGCACCGCGAGTTCCAGCGCACGGGCCGGGTTGGTGCGGATGAGACCGGCCAAGGCGCGCCGCCGTTCCCGGGCCAGCCCAAGCCCCAGCGGTTCGACAGTCCGGCGCGCGGCGGCGACGGCGGAATTGGTTCGCGCGAATCGCTTTGCCCAATCCGCAAATCGCGCAAAGTCCGACTCCGACATCGGGCGATCCCAACCTGCCCCCGCTCGCACCATGGATGTGCGAGTTGGCTGAACACTACCATCCAGCGCCCGGCCGCTGGTGACCACCCCAAGCCCACAGGCCAAGGCAACGAAGAACGCAAGCACACGGGAGTAATGATACATAATCGGCACGCTTCTGATGGTGGCTTATCAAAGCCAAACAACGCTGGCTAACAAATAACACCAGATGGCGGTAATTCAACGGACAGGTTGCGGCGAGTCGCGCTGGTGTACTACCAGAAGGCACCCACCAAAGCTGGAAGAGCCAGTTTGGTGTGGTTTTCGTGCTACGACAACCAGCCCCGCTGCGCGTCGCGCAGAGCAACGCGCAACGGATTGAGTGTAGGCACTCGCTCTCAGTCGTTCACTTCCGCCCGCTCTGCGCGGCCGGGCTTGTCGCAGCGGGACAAGCACCACCGCAAGCATATTTCAGCGCGAGAATTGCTCCCTCGAATGGGAAGCCGCACAAAATCTCGTCGCATCAAAGGCGCAGCAGTTTCTTCGCATTTCCATAAAGCAGTTTGCGCTCGATCCGATGGCTCGGCGCGAGTCGGCGCACGACGGCGATGGTTTGAGCACCCTGACATTCCGGGCCTTCCCCAAAGTGATCACTGCAATCGCTGCCATACAGCAGTTTGTCCTGATGCCGCTGGAAGAAGCCCGGGGTGAAACTTTCGTCGCGGGTCAACGCATTCAGGCCGGAGCCCGCCGAGAGATCGCCGAACATGTTCGGATAATCAGCCAGGTATCGCTCGGTCAAACCGCCCGGCGTGATCGGGCCTTTCGGATACAGATTCGCCGCATCGTCCCGATAACCCTTGTCCACATTGGCCCACCAGGTCTGGGCGTGACCGATGAAATTCACGCGAGAATATTTCTCCAACATCCGGTAAAACCGCTCGAAGCCATAGTTGTAGCGCTCAAACTGCCAGTGCATGAGCACAGGTACCCCATGGGCCTGCGCCACCTGATACACCCGTTGCATTCCCGGCGAATCACACTCCACGCCGAACTTCTGTTCGGCAATCATGACCCCGCCCAAGTTCAAATACTTTTCAATTTCCACCGTCGCGTCCGCGAGGTCCGGAACTTCGTTGGCCGCGAACCGGAACTCCGGCGAGTGCGCCCGGGCGAACTGGTAGCACGCTTCATTGCCATAAGCCTTGGCTTCCAAGCCATTCGATTCCCCGTTGTGCGTGGCGGCGCTGTTCACGGGCCGACCGGCGGGCAGCAGAACGGTCGTCGTCGCCCCCATCGTCCGCTGATGGCGGAGCAGCACGTCATCCGGTCGGTCCGAATAGTGAACGTGCTGGTGAATATCAATGATCAGTTCGGGACGCGCGGACGAAGTGGCGCAACCCGTGAGCGCGAGGCCGGCGAGGCCGAGGCCGGTTACCGCAAGAAATTCACGGCGGGAAACACTGCTGGTCGAAGCGGCGCGATCGGATAAATGCTGGCTCATGGTCGGAGTCTGGGGAAGGTGATGTATTGGTTCAACTTGGAAAAAGAGAATTTTTTCTTGCCTTGAAGCTTGCCTAATAATAGACTTAACCCATCGTAGAAAGCATTAAATGAAAACCACGAGCGGCCGCAAATTGTGGTGGTTTGCAGCACTGATCTTCATTTTGGCGCAGGCTAACGAGCGTTTACAAGCCGGGCCCGGTTCTGCCCTGCAATTCGACGGCGTCAACGGTTACGTTGAAGTAACGAACAATCCCAATCTCAATCTCTTTCCCCTCACGGTCACCGCGTGGATCCGCACCACCAATCTTTCCAGCACGATGCAGGGCATCGTCGGCAAAATTGACTATAACAACGAGAACGGTTGGGCCATTGCGCTTCAAAACGGAGGTGTGATCGCCGGCTATGCTCAATCTCCCTTTAACCGGGTTTTTATCCTTCCCGGCACCACCTCGGTGGCCGACGGTTTCTGGCATCAAATCGCCATGACGGTGGATACGGGCGGCCTTACGGTTTACGTGGATGGCGTCTTGAGTCTGACGGGTTCCTGGCTTGGCACCCCCCTGGCTCCTACAAGCGCCGAGCCGTTGCAAATCGGCAGATTTTACAATAACACCAACCGATTTGACGGCACGATAGACGAGGTCACGCTTTGGAACCGTTCGCTCAGCGCGGCGGAAATCAATTATCTTCAACATCGCCAGTTGGCCGGCCACGAGGATGGCCTCGTAGCCCTCTGGCATCTCGACGAAAATGGCGGCGGCAGCGCCAGCGATGCGACCGGGCATGGATACACAGGCACACTGGTGAGCGATCCGGCATGGATCCCTTCCAGTGCGCCGCTGGTCTTCAACCAGGTTGCCGGCCAGGCGCTCCAGTTTGACGGCGTGAACGGCTACGCACAAACCGCCAACGCGAGCGATTTGAATTCGTATCCGTTCACCGTCAGCGCCTGGTTCCGCTCCACAAACACGGCCAACGTGATTCAAGGCATCGTCAGCAAATATGCCGATCTCAGTTACAACGGCTGGACGCTGATGGTGCAAAATAATCATCTGCGCGGATTTTATTATCGCGCTGGAGGTTTATTCGACTTCGCGATTGACGCCACTTCGTCTGCCACAGTTGCGGATGGCTCCTGGCATCACGCCGCGCTGACCGTGGATGCCTCGGGCGGAAAACTTTATCTCGATGGTGTCGTGGTGGGGCAGAACGCCTGGGCGGGCGCGGCGGGCGGGACAACGTCAACTGAACCACTACAGATTGGACGTTTCTATAATTACCCCCAGCGTTTTCAAGGGGACATAGACGAAGTCACCGTCTGGAACCGCGCACTGGCGGCGAACGAAGTCCAGTCCATGAAAAACCTTTCGCTCAACGGCAAGGAATCCGGGCTCGTCGCGTATTGGCGGTTCAATGAAGGCTCGGGCACCAATACCGCTGACATCACTGGCGTTGGTCACACTGCGGTGTTGATAAACAATCCGGTCTGGGTTGGCTCCACGGCTTTTCTCGGTGACGGCACTACGGCCATTCACACCACATTGGGATTGGTACAATGGTCGCGTCAGTTCGCTGTGAAAAGTATTCCAACGGAGCGCGGTTTTGCCGCCACGGCGCCGTTTTGGGTACGGCGACTCGATGATTTTGGCGCACCCGGCGGCATGACCAGCGTGACGCTTACGCTATCCAACTCCCTGCAAAGCACTTTGCTGGGCAGCCTGGTGCCGCTTGTAAACAACACAACGCAGGTTAACTTGAGCCTTTCGCCCTATCTTGCCGCCGCACCGCAGGCGGCTGCCGGCGGCATCATTCAATCCGCATTGCTCGATGTGGAACCGCAGGCCGGAACCCAGCTTGATTCGGTCAACGATTCTTTTCCGCTCGCCGTCACGGAAGCATGTGGCGTAAACAACGGGCCCGTCTCGACGCAGGAAACGATTACGTTGTCGCAGACGCAACTGCTTCACTTCAACGGCAGGCTTCTGTTCGGTCCGCTGGCAACGATGTTCACTTCGATTGCCAACTCACCCGCACGCGGCGCCGTTTCGGGCGGTGGCGCCAGCACGGTACTCGCCGTCAACAACGATTCCGGTTATGTCGTCACGAGTCCGAGCCACACTTACGGCGACGGCACCCCGATCAATGCCGTGCTCCTGAGCAGTGGCGACGCAGTCGCCTCGAACACAGTGACGATGAACGCGCCGGCGAATGACACCGGCATCATCCAGAACATTTCGTTCAGTCGTTCCAGCGAACTGCTGACGCCGACCGGGGCCGTCGCCTACGCGGACGTCCTGATGCCGCTCGGCTTCAGCATCGGTCTCAGTCCGGCCAATCACGAAACCATCAACTATTTGCCGCTGGGTCGCATCGTGCTCGATGGCAATCTCAATCCGACGAATGTTTCGTTCGCGGCAAACATCTCACTGTTCGGAGTGGAGGAAACATTGCCCTACTGGTTCGGCGCAACCAATTTCACGTGGCAGATCGGCAGCGGACGAATCATTTTCAGCCTGGGCAACGGCAGCGTTTTTGTCCGTCAGGAGGAGGACGACCTGCTTCAGAGCCAGAACAACCTGGTGGATCCAAGCACGACCAATCGCGTTTCCAACGATGGATATTTCCGCAATGCCACTCCCGCCGGCAGTCAGTTGATCGTCACGGCGGACACCAACGGCATCGCCCAGGTCAATGTGCAACTTGCGTTGAATCCGCCGGAACTTCGCCCGCATTTCCCCTACGCTGGCCGCGCACCTGGGGCGCAAATACCAACCGGCAGCGGGCTGCTGATCATTTCCAACACCCTGGTCAGCGCCGGCAGTTATCTCAATGTGACCGGCCCGGTGCCAGTCGCTTACGGCCGCGATTGCACCTATGTTGACTGCACCGCCGCGCAGGCCGGGCCAGCGACGCTCAATTTCACGGCGGCGGGCGGGAAACTGAATTTTACCGCCGACGGCGGCCTGCAGGCTTACGGGTCCATTCCGGCTGCGAATCTGCAATGGGGTTATACGCCGAGCGGGTATTTCGCCCAGGAGGCCGGAGTCGTTGCCAGCGGCGGGTATTGCATGGCTGGCACCTTTTTGAACGCCAATCAGACCACGCTTGACGATCTGCAACGCCCTGCCGCGCTGTTATTTTCGGGTTTCGGCGACGGCTCCAATCCGGCTTATTGCGAGCGGCCCGGCCTGTCAAATTACCAAGACGGCTTCGCGAATTATCCCGGCCTGAATTTTCGCTCACCTGCGCAGGGGCAAAGTTATCTCGCCCAGGCAAACGTTGGCCCGTACCCGTTGAATCCTATTTCAAAATACTACGTCCGTTACGGTGGTGTGAATGGCATCCATCAGGCGGCCACTTTTCCAAGCTCGCTTTCGCTTTACGGCTACCATTTCACCTTCAGTGATTACGGGTTGTCCTATCTTGACGGACAAAACTGGGAATCCGTTACGACCGGCGCGATTTCGTTCCCGCCCCAACCCGCCGGCTTCACGCAGGAATTCGACCGCATGAAGCTCACCTGCCGCGGCGATCTGAGTTCAGCCAACATCCCCGCCGGTGGGGGTGCCAAACATCTGGCGTATTGGAACGTGGATTTCACGCCGCACAGTATTGACTTTCATCCCACCAATGATGACACCTGCGGCACATCACCCCGCTTTCTCGTCCTTGGCGTGCAAACGAAACTCCCGTTCATTCCCCAATCCTTGAACGCCGCGCTGGGTTTCAAGGCCAATGGCAATCTCGTTTGCCCGCAGGACAACGTCTCCAACGTGGACTCGCGGTTTAACGTGCCCGCCCAACTTTCGATGCAGGGCCCGGGCACGACGATGTTTACGCTGTCCACCGCCAATGAGGCGTATTTCAACAACTGGGAAACACCCGGCGCGGCGGCGCTCGGCACGGGCTTTTACAATCTTTCCGGAATACTGAGCGTGCCGTTTTTTTCCGACATTAAAGTTCAGCTACAGGTGACGCCCGTCACCGCAAGCACGGCGCAAGTGAACATCATGGGGGGCTGGCCGGCGGCGGATTCGGCGGCGGCCGATCTGGGCTGGACGGTGGCCGGCGGCAATTATTTCAACACCGTGAAGTTCGACCCACATTCGGACGGCTGGCCCGGCGGCGACATCGCCGCGTATCGCAAGTCGGGCACACCTCAGTATCATCCGCGCGCCCAGCGCGACTGGATCGAAGTCGCCAGCTTTGATTACCCTTTGGAATATGACAATGTCCTTCACCGCTTCGTCGGGTTTCAGGATGCAAAAGTAGTGTTGCCGGTCATTGATGTGAACAGCCGGCTCAAGGAACTTGCGCCGGGCAAGGTGGATTTTGATTTTGCGCAGGACATCAGTTTGCAACTGCCGCGAATCAAGGTGCTGGATTTTGTCAACGACGCTCTCAACGGCAACATCGGCCCGCTGTTAAGCGTCTCCAACGCCATTCGCTCGGAAACCGGGCAGGTTTTGGATGCGACCGGCCTGAACGAGCTGTCCCAGACCCTCCGGGAAGACGCGCAGACGTTTTTCAATCCCGTGCTGGATTCCGCGCTGGACCCGGTGGCGAATCCGGCGATTGACGCCCTTTATGCTTCCATCGCGGCGCTGCCGCAAACCAATCAGGCGGCCTTTCTCAGCAATGTCTATCAATTGGTCACGACACCAAATAATGCGTTGCAGAACGCCGTATTGTCCATCAATGGAGCCGTTGGCCAGGCCAATACTGTGATCGGCAAACTTGATCAAACCCTGACCGATGTTCAGGACACGGTAGGATTGTTCAACCGCGTGTTGGAAAAAGACGGAAGCGGCAACCGGCATGTCGTGCGGGCCATCATCAAAAAATTGGTGAACGATCAGGGCCCGACGCTGGGCTTCGCGGCATCGCTTGGTGACGACATCCTTAACCCGCTGCTCGCAGCTCTGGATGAATCACTCGACGAAATCCAAGGCGACCTCAATGACGTTGGCAACCAGGTGGCACAGGTTCACGCCCAACTATCCGGGGCATCCGGGGATTTCAACCAGGCGCTGACCTCGGCGTTGCAGGATGCCAGCGGCGTGAATCAGTTTCTTCAAGCTGCCGGGACCGGCGCCACGAATTTTCTGGCCGGGGTGATCACGCCGGCGGGAGATTATTTCACCGCCGACCCCGCCACCGCGAAGGCGGCGCTGCGCAAACAGTTCGAGACGGCATTTCTTGGTTCCACCCTGCCCGCGAATTATCAAAAGACGTTCCGCCAGTTTCTGGGCGACAAGGATTTTGCGTTGAATCAGTTGATGAGCGCCCTCTTTGATGAAATCAACCGAACTATTCGCAATGGGCTGTCCTCGGCGATCAGCGGTGCGCAGGATGGAGTATTTCAAAACATGAAAGGCGGCGGGTTTTTAAGTGGATCGCTCCTGGCCGCCCAGATTCGCGGCGCGCCGACCTTCGACGGCGACTCGCTGCGCGATATTCATCTGGACGCGGCCGTCCAGATGAATCTGCCCGACGCGATGAACTTCACCGCCTACATGGACATCATGGAACTCGATTCGCAATCCGTGCCGCTCGATTGCATCCCTGCCGGAGCGCCCGCGGCGGAAGTCACCCTGGGCGCCAAAGACGTGCCGCTGGAATGGGCGGGATTGAGCGCCGCGCCGGGGGGCAAACTGGCGCTGGATCTTGAAGCGCGCTGGACCCTGCAGTCCGGCGCGGTGCTGGGCATTGGCGGAGCGTTCAACATCCATGGCAACGTGGATTTCCAAGGCTGCAGCGTGAAAGACATCGGAGCTACCCTGGCCATCGGTCAGACTGAGAATTACTTTGCCGCCAAGGCGGCGGGGTCGGTTTTGATCCTTGGAATCCCGGTGGATGTGCAGGCGGGGGTGTTCGCAGGTCATGCCTGCACGCTGGACCCACTGAAATTCATAGATCCGGAAGCGGACCAGATTTTGCATGACCCGATGGGTTTTAGCGGTGTCTATGTGGAATATGGCGGCGGCTTGTCGCTCTCGGAAATTTTATTTCGCACCTCGACCTGCCTGCTCGACGTGGAAGCAAACACGACAACGGCAATCTATTATGAGGGCGGCCCGCGCTTCGGCACCATTGGCGGACGGCAAAAGATGGGTGTGGATGTGTCCCTGCTTTGTGCGGTCAGCGGCCACGTTGACTGGTCGGTGTTCATGCAACTCATGTATGGCCAGCTTACTTTGGGCGCGAACGCGGAGGTGTGCGGGAGCATCGGCCCGTGCCCGTTTTGCGTGAGCGGTTGCAAAGGCATCACCGTAACGGGAACACTGACGACGGGGGGAATTGATTACTCGATTGATTATTAAGCAAGGCAACATTTTGAAAGCCACCGCAAAAGCAACCCCGAATACCTCCGGACCTCGCGGAGAGGCGGCGGGCCGTGGCCGGATGCGTTGGAGCATCTCGCTTTGGGGCGCGTGGGCTTTCCTCTTTTTGATTCAAAGTTTGGCGGCACAGGGGTTGAGCAATCTGGTGTTCACCGTTGGCACGACGATTCGTGATGCGGGCAGCAACAACTGGTCCTACATCCTGATCAGCTCGGCGGAACCAGAGGTGGTGCGCGGCAAACGATTCGCCATTTATGGCAAGCCCGGCCTCCCCGGCAATGCCGTCACGTTCACCTTGCGTGGAACCATTTTTCAACAATCCGATCCGACCGCGATCAATGCTTTGCTCAACGAGTCAACCTCCTTGAACGAGAATCTGGGTTCGCTCGGCGAAACGCTGGACACGCTCCTGCACAATGTGCCGGGCATCACCAGCCAGCCGCTGGCGCAAAAGGTTCTCACGGCCTTTCAAATCAGCGCGAACGATCCCGGCACCGCCGGCACCCTTTTGCTGCTGTCGGAGATTCACCCCGGCCTGAAACTGTGCTCCGGCCTTTCGTTCGCTGAAAAAATCACCACCACCACCACCTACGAAATCCGCGAGGTGAATCCGGCCACCGGCGCCGCCGGCGATGTGCTGGGCCGGGTCACGATCACACCAGGCGCTCCCATCGTGCTGCCGGCGCCCGGTTATCCCTTTCAAGTGAAGACGAATGCGCCCAGCGATCATCTCCGCATCCGGTTGCGTTGGGGTACGCCAGATGCGTTGCGCCGGCTCTCCCTGCTGCAATACGGTTTCAACGTCTGGCGCATCCCGGCCGCTGCGGCCGTTGCCGCAGGATATGATGTGACGCCACCCACGCCAATCCAGCTCAACAGCGACGGAAATTTTGTGCGAGTCAATCCGGCGCCAGTGATGGCCACCAAGGATTACGCCCCGTTCAATGGACCGGGCGGTCCCGATGATTCCACGGATCGAACCACTTATTTTTTCTCGGACGACAATGGCCGGCGTTCAGGCGGCCAACCGTTCATGGACGGGACCAATTTTTATTATTTCATCACGGCCCGCGACATTCTCGGTCGCGACGGACTTTCCTCGCCCGCCGGTCTCGCCACCGCCTGCCGCCGGATTCCTCCCGCCGCTCCGACCAATTTGAAAGTGTTCAACACGGTTCAGGTGTTGCCGGTGGGAACCGGCACGACCAACCAGGAACGGCTGCTCGTGCGGTGGCAACAAAGCACCAACCGCACTGACCAGGTGACGGAATATTGGGTTTATCGCTGGACCAACCCCGCACTGGCGTTCACGAACGATTCGTCTCCCTTGAACAACCGCATCGCGGTCGTGCCACCACTGGCCGGCACGAATGTGAATTATCTGCTCGACGCCGGCCCCGCCTCGCCCGCCACTCCCGGCTCGTCCAATTATTGGTACACCGTTCGCGCTGTCAGCCAGGCCGCGTGTGACCCGCTGTTGTCTCCCCACAGTTCCCCCGCCTCCGGTGTGCTACGCCAGCGTGAGGCTCCGCCGGCGGCGACCGGCGAAGTCGTAGGCAGTTGCGGCACGCCGGTCGTGATGCTTGAAGGCTTTAACCCGTTGCCAAATCCAAAAGGCCCGGACACCACCAACTGGAATTATCGTGTGACGGTGACGCGGCGCGATTCGGGCATCGCCTGGGCAAAGCTCGCCATCTACAATAGTTATCTTCAGAACGCGCAGCAGTTCGGCCCGCTATATTTTCCGCCGGATGGCGACAGCTTGTCCGTGGATTTGTCAATCCCGGTTTCTGATGCAGTCCCCGAGTTCGACGCGGCCTGCAAGGTGGGAACCTATTACGGTGAGATTTCGGAAACCGCGCTTTTCCATACCACGAACGCGCCGCCGCCCGCGCAAATCACCGAAGCGGCCTTTTCCTCAGGTGAATTGCTGTTCACGGCGCTGAAATCAAATGACCCGTTCTTGCAGGCACTGAATGTCAATCAAAGCGCGTGCCAGCCTCCCGTGAGCGCCACTCGCAACGCCAGCGGAACATTGCACATGCGGTTTGACGTTGGCGCCGGTCAGCCAATGCTGATTCAGTATGGCACGAATCTCAACGACGTCACGTTCTGGACGGACATCGGCGTGGCGACCCCGGATCCTAGCGGGATCTATTCGATTTACCTTTGTCCCTGTGTGATCGGCCCGATGCCGCAATTGCGCGGTTGCAAAGTCAACCTGCCCAACGATGGCGGCTGCGACCAGCACGTTGCCCGCGCGGGTGACGGTGGTGTGATCGCGCCCATTTACGTTAAATTCCGGCTCACTCCGCGCACCCATGAATACCGGCTTTACCGCAGTGTCAACGGCGGCACGCCAACCTTGATCGCGCAGGCCGCGGCCTTGTTCGACCCCGGCAATCCCGGCAATGAAATCGTGCGGACCGACGACACCATGCCGCCCAGTAACGCGCGATTGTGTTATTTCGTGCAAACACTCGATGAAAACGGCAATGGCAGTCCGCTCGCGCTCATCGGCTGCAAGCAGGTCGTGCCACCGAAACCACCTCGACCGGTTTTGTCCGAACCGGCCCCGGCCGGCGACACCAACAACCCACAGGTAACCCTGAACTGGTTCTGTCCGACCTCGGGCGTGTATCGGTTTGAAATCCGCATCACGCGCGCGGACCAGCCCGGCAGCGGCAAACCCACGGGACTGGTCAGTTCAAAACTCATTCTCCTCAACGCTTTCAAACCATTGCCACTCACCGGCCCCAAGCCGAAGCCTGCCTTTTTTGGGTTGCTGGCTGATCGCAAGGCAGTTTCCACTTTTGATGAATGGCAGTTGACGCCACCGGTCAGCGCCAACTTCGGACCCGGCCCGCAATTTTCGCTGACCGCCAAGATTCAGCCCAATGTGCCGTATGAAATCTGCGTGGCCGCCGAGGACAACCAGGGTAACTGGGGTGACGCTTCGACGACGTGGAAATTTATCTGGCAGCCACCTCCCACCATCCAAACCGTCCCCTGGCCGGCGCGCCCGTTGCCGCCGGTAACGATGTTTGATGACCCGTCCGTTGCGGCCGGTCTCGTGGCTTATGCCCCGCGCGTGATGGCGGTGGTTTTCACCAACTCGGACGGCTCACTGGCCGACGAACGTTATCCGGTGGCCGTCAAGTTTGGGGTAATCCCGGGTGGCCAGGTTCAATATCAATCCAACAAGGGCACCACAAACTTTGCCAGCTATACCTGGTTTGGCAGCGTAACGACGGCCAGCCCCTGGGTGGATCCCAACAGTTATGTTTTCACGCGGCTTTCCGGCGAAAATGGCTCTCGGCAAAACGGGCAGCCGCTGCTGCCGATGGTTGTTTATCGCAAGCAGGAAACCAACACCGCTTTTCCACGCGTGACCGGCAATCTCACCCAGGTCACGCCGCTACTCGAACGCATTCCGTGGACAGTCAGTGGCGACCCTTTTAGAGCCATTATGGTTTCCATTCCCGACCGTTTGATCGCCTTGTGGCGGGAAGTTTGGTTTAACCAAGGTTACACTTTCCTCGGTTTGCGCGATCAGCAACCGGTCATCCTGGGCGCGCGCTACCATTACTTTGTCATCCGGTTTAATGATCAGCGGGAGGTCGCCGAGGTCATTGACGCTGGAGCCGTGACCATTCCACCGCCATGAGGGCCAAAAATCCAAAAATGAATTTGCGCTGGCTGGCTGCGGTGGCCGTCGGAATGGGCATTTTTGCGACCATGAATCTTCAGGCCGCGTTCATTTATGAATCCTCCACGGAATTTTTTAGCGCGGGAGATTTTAACGGGGACGGCATTGCCGACGTGCTGGTGCTGGACAAAGCCACCGGCAACGCCCGCGCCGGATATTCGGATGGCAACGGCGGTTTGACCTGGTCCGCGCCGCTCGTCACCGGCCTGAAAAATGTCACCGGCCTCGGCGTGGAGCATTTTCTCGCTGGAACCAATGATTCCATCGCGGTCACCGCCCCGGATTTCAACCGCGTCAACTTGGTTGACCTTTCACAGACGAACACGGCCGGAACACCACATAGTTTCGCAACCGTTGGCATTGGTCCCCATGCCGTGGCCGGTCTGGCTTCGCCGCTGACCCCGCCTGCCGGCGGCCTTTCGTTTCTCCTGGTCGCCAGTTCGTTCAATAACGCGCCGGCTGAAAAGCTCGATCTGATTCAATGGTCGGGCACGCCGTTCTATGCCGGCCTGTTCAATGAAATTTACCCCTTTGTCCGGCTGAACGAACTCACTCTCAACACGAATACAGCCACGCTTGCCGTGGGCCTGGCGCGCGGCGCCACGAACGATGCCCTGCATGTGTGGCAGTTCACCAACGCGCCGGCAGCCCTGCTGGTATTCAGCAACCTGCCTTCGGGCAGCGATTACACCTTCGTCGGCTTTAACGGCGAGCCGTTGCCGCGTTTTATCTTCTATCGCCCGGGAGATTCCAATTTAACCGTCATACCGCTCCTGCAAACCAACGCTGCGCTTGCCTGGGGATTGCCGCTCAACCTTCCCTTGAGCGAGGGCGTGGAGGGCGTGTTTGCGGTTAACCTCGGCACTAATGCCGGCGTCATCGTGCAATTCAGCGACGGTGTTCAAATCCTGACTTTGCCTGACGGTTCACCCCGATTGTCCGCAAAATATCAAACCGGCGCGGAAGTGGCGGGCAATGTTTTCACTGGCGTCGTGCCGCTGACCAATGGAATGTTCGCCTTTCTGGACGCGCCGGCCGGAGCGGCTTCGTCCACGCACGCGCAGGTGATCCAATTTGATGGAACGAATTTTATCCTGCGCGGTTCATCCAGCCTTCCGCCCGTAAGTTCACGCCGCACCCGGGCGAACGTCTGGCTGTTTAAATCGGAACCGTTCGTAAATCGCTCGCCGGGTTTTATTGCTTCGTTCAATTCACCGGACTGGGCCGACGGCGTCATGGGATTGCCGGGCGCGATTCAAGTGCCGTCCGAAAGCGATGCCGGCACGGCAGGGGGATTGGGCAACGTCTCCACAAACAATCTCGCAACTCCTCCAGGCAACCCCATGTTCGGACTGGCCAACCAGTATAACCCGGCGATTTCCGTGTTTACTTATGGCGCACCGCAGGCAGCGGAACCAGTGCAAGTGACGATTTCGCCACCACCCGGAGCCTATGGCAGTCCGCAAACGATTTCGTTCGATGCCACGCCCACCGGCTCGCAAGTGCAATATCGGGTTAATGGCTCGGATTCATGGCACGCCTATACGGCGACTTTTTCCATTTCGAATGATTGCACCGTCCAATACTACGGAACAGGCACGCTCGGTGTTCGGGGCGGCTTGCAATTCGCCAGCTACTCATTTGGCAGCCCCATCGCTGCTGGTACTAATCAACCCATTCCCGTCAACCCCGACAACACGAACAGGGTGACCGCCTTGAGTACGAACCAGCTCATTCTCTCGCAAAATGGCACGGTGTTCTACGGACGGCGTTCGGCGGCGGGTGATGGGACAATCTGGGCGATCAACCTGGACGGCAGCGGCGATACTTACATCACCACCGGTGCTCGCCCGCGCGTCACGACAGACGGCCGCTGGCTCGCATTTTTGCGCGAGGGAAATCCATTCAACAACCAGGGCAATTTATGGATTCGCGATTTGGAATCAGGTGCGGAACAACGCCTGTTGCAAAATCCCATGTCCACCATTGCTGGCTATGATTGGGAACCGAATGAGGCGGCGTTATTGACAGATTATGGCTGTGAAATCTGGGACTTGAACACCAACGGCACTTTGAGCGCTCTAATCAACGCCGACTGCAGTGACAAGTCACCCGTGCGCAACCCGGTGGATGGCCGGATCGCGTTCCACAATTTGAATCTTTACAGCAGCATGGCTGGCTTGTACGTGGCCAACGCGGACGGCAGTGGACGACACCGGATCGTTTCCAGCGTACCTGGCGCGTCCTGGCCCGCATGGTCGCCGGATGGCGGTGATCTGGTTTTTGCCGACAGCAATAACAACGGCCAAAATGCGGGTAAAAATCTGTGGCTGGTTTATCCCGACGGCAGTGGGCTGCTGCAGATCAGTGGGTTCACCGATGGAACGAACGGTTTTCCTCATGGAGCCATTTGGTCGCCGGATGATTCGACCCTGGTTGCTGCGGGCACGATTTTCGGAACCAACGGATTATGGCTGATTCCCTTGACTGCCGATCACACCGAATGCGACGGCGAGCCGGTTCGGTTGCCGACTTCGCCCGGCGATGCAATTGACTTTGCGGGATCAGTAGTCGTCGCGCCGCCGACTGGTAGCTTCGCCTCGACCACAGCGCCGGGCTTGTTCATCCGTCAAACTGCCGAAGCAGTGGTCGTTTATTGGAGTACAAACTCTGTCGGATTCGTGCTGGAAGCCGAATCATCGTTGTCGCCAAATGCCTGGGCAAGCGTCAGCGGCCCATATTTTCGTTCTGGCCAATATTTTGAACATTGGGAAACACGGGACAATCTGCTCACCCAAGAATATTTCCGGCTGCGAGCTCCCGGCGGGTTTGTGGTATCGCAGCCGCCGGCGCTCACGATTCACCTCCAAGACAACATCGTCGTGCTTTCCTGGCCTACACAACCATCCGGCTTCAAGCTCCAGTCCAAAACCAGTCTTTCTCCTGGAGTACTTTGGAGTGACGTTAACGGCCAGATTTTAATCAACGGGTCTAATTACGAATACCACGAACCGGTCGCAGCGGCTCAAGACCGGCAATTCCGCCTGCGCGGCCCCTGACAGGCGTCATTTTTGCGACGGCAGAGTATTGAGTACTCAGGTCGCCCGGGTGCTGGATCGTCGGGTTGGTATCTCCTTGCCAAACAACGAACATGACTTCGCCTACCTGGATCTGGTGTTTTCTTTATGGCAGGATCCGCAGGAACTGGAGCTCGTCCGCGCGAAGGAAGTTTACGCCCTGCACCGACCGGCCTTGTTCGTCCCGCCGCGCACACTACTTGACTCCGCTGCTTCCCGCGCCGCGCCGGTTTGCACCAGATTCGGCTTCGACGCGGCTCCACGTTGCCGAGGGCGGGTGAACGTATGAAGCCATTGCCAGCCTTTTTGGAACAAAGGTCGGCCTATTTCATCTGCCGTGTCAACCAGTCCTGCCCGTAGCAGCAGGACTGGAGGCGAAAGGTCGCCCAGGTCGGAAGGCGCAGGTGGGACAGGCTCAACTCCGCATCGAGGAAGTAAGTCAACGAACTTTGACATCGGGAAAATACTTGCGCTCAGGCGAAGGACTGGCTGAATACGTCCCGACCATTTTATGAAACTGGATTTATTTTTGGCGGTGGGACTGATTTCGATGCTCTCGTTGAACGCGCCGGCCGCCCCGCCGGAGTTGACCCGGGCCGATCTGCCGGAAGTGCCGCCAGTCGAAACCTCAAACGTCTTCAAGACCTTTCAGTTGAAACACGGATTCAAGCTGCAACTCGCCGCCGCCGAACCGCTCGTGATGGACCCGGTCGAACTCTGCTTCGACGAGAACGGCCGGATGTTCGTGGTGGAAATGCGCGACTACTCGGAAATGCGCGACGTGCATCCGCACCTGGGCCGCATCCGGCTGTTGACGGATACCAACGGCGACGGCGTATTCGACCACGCGACCGTGTACGCGGGGGATTTACCCTGGCCGACCGGTGTCTGCTATTACGACGGCGGCATTTTTGTCGCCGCCTCGCCCGATATTATTTACTTCAAGGACACTGACGGCGACGGCAAGGCGGATGTCCGCAAGGTGGTTTTCACCGGATTTGGCGCGGGCAAGGGCGACCAGCTCAATGTGCAGGCGCTGGTCAACAGCCTGCGTTGGGGGCTGGACAACCGCATCCACGGCCAGACCTCCAGCAACGGCGGCGTGTTGAAACGGGTGGATGCGCCGGACGAAGCCGCGCTCGATTTACGCGGCCGCGATTTCAGTTTCGATCCGCGCAAACTGGATCTGCGCACGGAAACCGGCGGCGGCCAATACGGCATGAGTTTCGACAACCACGGGCGCAAGTTTGTGTGCAGCAACTCGCACCACATCCAGACCTTCATGTATGACGAGCACTACGGCGAGCGCAACCGGTATTACAGCATGCCGTCGTCGCTGGTGGACATCCCCGTGGACGGCCCGGCCGCCGAGGTGTACCGCACCAGTCCGGAAGAAGGCTGGCGCGTCATCCGCACCAAGTGGCGGGTCACGGGGGTGGTGGAAGGCTTGATCGAAGGCGGCGGGCGGTCGTCCGGCTATTTCACGTCGGCCACCGGCATTACGATTTATCGCGGCGACGCCTGGCCGGAGGAGAATCTGGGCGACGCGTTCATTGCCGACTGCGGCAGCAATCTGATTCACCGCAAAAAAATCCGCCATCACGGAGTGGAGTTGATCGCCGAACGCCCACCGGACGAACAGAAGGTTGAATTCCTCACCTCCACCGATTTGTGGTTTCGACCGGTGCAAATGGCCAATGCGCCGGACGGCTGCCTTTACGTGTGCGACATGTATCGCGAAGTCATTGAACATCCCTGGTCGCTCCCCGAGAACATCAAAAAGCTCCTCGATTTGAACGCCGGCAACAATCGCGGCCGCATCTACCGCATCGCCCCCGATGGTTACCAACAGCGCAAACCGCCCCAACTCGGCCCGGCCACCACGGAGCAACTCGTCGCCACGCTGGCCAATCCCAACGGCTGGCATCGGGACACCGCCGCGCGCTTGCTGTTCGAGCGCCAGGACCCGGCGGCCCGTCCGCTGCTGGAAAAAATGCTCCGCCAATCACCCTCGGCCCTCGGTCGGCTTCATGCCTTGCACGCACTGGAAGGTCAGGGCGGCCTGCAAGCCGCCGAAGTGCAAACCGCGCTGAAAGATTCCGACCCCACGGTGCGGGCGCACGCCATCAAGCTTTCCGAGAAGCTCATCGCGGCTGGCGACACCTCGCTGTGGTCGAACGTGTGCGAGTTGCAGAACGACCCGGACATCAATGTCCGCTACCAACTGGCTTTTACCCTGGGTGAATTCGACCGTCCGGGGAAAATCGAAGGCTTGCTGGCCATCGCCCGACGCGACCTGGACAGTCCGTGGACGCAAGTGGCGATTTGTTCCTCGCTGGCGAACGGCGCGGGCGAGTTGTTCACGGCGCTGGCGGCCGATGCCGGAGTGCGGCAGTCGTCGGCCGGCCAGGACCTGCTCAAGAAATTGATCGTCTTTGTCGGCGCCAAGGATCAGCCGACGGAAGTCTCTGCCGTCCTCAAATACATCGGCCAGTTGGACGACCCGGCCCTGATGTTCTCCATGACGCGGGCCTTGGGAGACGGCCTGCATCGAGCCAAAAAATCCCTGGCTTCGACGGGCAACAGTCTGCAGGGAATTCTCCAGCGCGCTCAGGTGGAAGCCGCGAACGCCACGACGCCTGAATCGGTGCGGGTGGCGGCGACGGAACTGCTCGCGTACACCAGCTACGAAGACTCGGGCAAACTATTGCTCGGGTTGCTCGCTCAAACTGAACCGCAGCCCCTGCAACTGGCGGCGTTGGCCACGCTCGATCATTTTGCCGGCGCACCCATCGGCCCCGAGCTGACGAGCCGTTGGTCGCAACTCACGCCCCGCTTGCAAGCAGCCGCGCTCACGGCGCTGATTGCCCGTCCCGAACGGGCCACGGCGTTGTTGCAGGCCATCGCCGCTGGCAGCATCCGCGCCAGCGTGCTGAACTCCTCGCAAACCAAACTCCTGACCTCCTATCGTGATCCAGCCGTGCGGGAGTTGGCGGTAAAAATTCTGGCGGCCCAACCGGCCAGCCCGCGGCAATCGGTCATCCAGAGCTACCTGGCCGCGCTGAACCTCAAGGGCAATGCGGTCGCCGGGAAAAAAATTTACGAGGAGCGCTGCATCTCCTGCCACCGTTCGTCTGGCGAGGGGTCCGCGCTCGGCCCGGATTTCGTGACCGTGAAAACCACCGGCAAGGAGAAACTGCTCACGAACATCATTGACCCGAACGCCGAGGTGCGACCGGAATTTGTGGGTTACGTGGTGGAAACAAAGGATGACCAGAGCCTGCTCGGGCTGGTGGTGAGTGAAAATGCCACCAGCGTCACATTGCGCCAGGCATACGGCCGGCAGGATGTGATTCCGCGGACGAACATCGCCAAGTTGCACAGTCAGGGCCAATCGGTGATGCCGGAAGGCCTGGAAGCCGGGCTGACGCCGCAGGCCATGGCCGACCTGCTCGAATACATCTCAACCGCGCCGCAGTGACGAGGACGGTCAGAGGCGCAGGAAGATTTTTCGCTGGTAAAGAAAGCGCAGGAACCAGAAGACCAGCGCCAGCGCCGCCACGGCCAGTACGAATTCGCTGTAGCGCCCGAACAAGCTGTGCGCCTCGCCGCCGACCAGCGCCGCGGCCAGTTTTGAAAAATCAATATACTTTCCGCCAAAGTAAATGGTGATGGGATTGACGCCGATCCAGACAAGGGGCAGCGCCCACTTCTGCCATTTCCAGACATCAATCACCTGGTAAAACGCGGCCAGCAGGAGGCAACTGTAACCGCCCGCGACCAGCACGAAGGTTGACGTCCAGATTTTTTTGATGACCGGAAAGTTGAAGCTCCAGAGCCAGCCGACCGCGAGACACCCGAGGCCGCCGGCGATCAGATAGCCGACTTTTTTCCGATCCGGCACGGCGGAATTCTTGAGCAGCAGACCGGCGAACACGCCGAGCAGACAACTGGCGATGGCCGGCAGTGTGCTCAGCAGGCCCTCGGGATCGTGGTCGCCATCCCATTTGCGCAACGGCAGGTATTGCTGGTCCAGGTAATTGGTCAGGTTCATCCCTTCGGCAAAATTGCCCGCGCCATGTCCCGGCACCGGCACGAACGACAGGAGCGCCCAGTAACCGATCAGCAGGCCAACACACACCCCCACGAGGGCTTTGGGCTTGAGATAACAAAACAACAGGCTGGCGAACAGATAGCAAAGCGCGAGGCGTTGCAGCACGCCCAACAGCCGGATTTGCTCGAATGGCGTGGCGAGCCCGCCGTAATAAATGATGCCCAAAAGATAGAGCAGGATGGAGCGCCGGAGGATGCGGATGACCGCCGCCCGCCGGCCGGATTGCGCGATGGTCTTCGTCAAAGAGAACACCAGCGAGACGCCTATGATGAAAACGAAGAGCGGAAAAATCAGGTCCTCGAAATGAAAACCGGCCCACGGCTTGTGTCCCAGTTGGTCCGCCACCAACTTGACCGGACCGCTGTCCGAGATTTTTCGCAGCCCCTCCACCAAGCCATCCGCCCCGATGATCCAGAACATGTCGAACCCACGCAGGGCATCAAGAGACATGAGCCGCTGCGTCGCGGGGGTGCCGCCGGCCGGTGGAGGAGTGACTTTGCTCATGGTGCAGGTCGGAGGCGAACCACCCCGGCAATCGGGATTGCCGGGGTTCACGCCCCGTCGAGGTCTATTTCTTCTTGTCCCAACCTTGATCCCGGATGATCTCCTCCAGCGCGTTCACCGCCTCGGCATCGGGGGGAATGACATTGAACTTAACCAGATAACGGGTGACATCACGCAGATGTTTGATCTCGTCCTTCTTCGCGGCCAGGGCAGCCGGGGAAAGATTTTGAACCCGGGCCAGGTATTGCTGGGAAAGTTCCTGCGCCCGCTGGATGGCGTCTTGGTCCTGCGCGTAAACGAGTGACTCGGCCAGGCGCAGCATTTCCGGCACGAGATTGGACGGGTCCTTCAGTTTCGCCGCGTCGCGACGGATCGTGGCGGCAATCTCCTCGCGCTTGGCCAGTGTGGCTTCCTCGGTGAGATAACCATCCGTGCCGCCTTCAACGGTGTTCGGCGGCAAGGGTCGGTACCAGATGTTGCGATAGCGGACGGGGTTGCCGTGATCCTGCAGCTTGAGCGGGCCGGCAGCCGGGAACGGACCGGGCTTGCTGCGGCGCATGTGGCCGGTCTCGCCTTCCAGCCGGGTGTGATCCTGCACCAGCACGCCATTTTCAAACACCGTTATCGAGCCGGGGTCCACGGGCTGGCCGTCCTTGTAAATCGGCCGGCGAAAAATAATGTCGTAGGTCTGAAACTCACCCGGCGGACGCAGCGCGTTCACCAACGGCGGGTTCACGCCATAAACCGCCCCAGCCGTACCGTCCGGATAGGTCGGATTATTGTAGTTGTCCAGCACCTGAACTTCGACCAGCCCCATCAGGAAAACCCCGCTGTTGCCACGCCCCTGGCTGTTCCCTTCCACCTTGGTGGGCGACGCCCATTCAATGTGAAGCTGGCAATCGCCGATTTTATCCTTCGTCCGAATGAAGCCCGAGCCGGGCACGCACTCCATCGCTCCATTCTTGATGACCCACTTGGTCGGAACGTGCGTGCCTTCATCGGCCTCCCACTTCGACAGGTCCGTGCCATCAAAGAGGATCACCGCGTCGGACGGCGGCGTGCCGGGCCGTTCCTGCGTACTGAATGTGCCGGGCGTGATGACGGGTGGCTGCGGGCGATTCCGATCATGAATTGCCCACGGATGATGATCATCCGGCGCATCGCCGTAGAAAGGAGAGCCAACGTCGGCTGCCAGGCTCGTCGAAGCGAGCACCAGGACAGCACCCAGAGAAGAAGTAGTGGTGAATAGATTCATAGTTATGTGGTTACTTGCGGTTGGAGTCTGCACGGTCGGCGGACAAATGTCGAGCGTTGGTCAAGGCGACGGAAATCTTGCCGAAGTCGAACCGCAAACACACTCCCGTTTACAAAAGGCGACGACTTGTCGTGTGGCGATTGGATTGCTATGCTCGCTCCGATGCAAGAAGCGCAGGACCTCAAGCAACTGACCGTCCCCAAGTGGCCGTTCTTTCTCGGCGACGCCATCATGCTGGGACTGGGTTATTACGTTTATCGGCAGAGCAAACTGCCGTTGGGCCACTGGGAAATCTCGGCGCTCGGCCTGTGCGTGGCGCTCGGCGCCCTGCTGGGCGTGCTGCCCTATCTGCTCGAGTATCGCGCCATCCTGAAATACGGCGCACTCATCAAGCTCATCGAAACCAGTTCCCTCTGCGCCGCGACCGAGAAACTCGCCAACCTCGAGACTTGCGTCGCCCAGATCAGCAGCGCCACGGGACATTTGCAGACGGCCCAGGCTCACGCGGACAAAACCGCCGGTGTAGCCAAGGAAATCACCGAGCGCATGGCCGCCGAAGCGCGCGAGTTCACCACCTTTCTGCAAAAGGCGAATGACGGCGAAAAGATCACGCTCCGGCTCGAAGTGGACAAGTTGCGCCGCGCGGAGGCTGACTGGCTCGGCGTGCTGGTTCACGTGCTCGACCATATCTTCGCTCTGACGCGCGCGGCGGAACGGTCCGGCCAGGAGAATTTGATCGCGCAACTAAACCAGTTCCAGAACGCCTGCCGCGACGCCGCCCGGCGCGTGGGCTTGTTGCCCATGCTCGCCGCGCCCGGAGAAATCTTTGACACGAAACGTCATCAATTGTCCGAAAACGGCGAGGCTCCCGCGGGCGCCGCCATCAGCGAAGTCGTGGTAACGGGCTACACCTTCCAGGGAAAACTCATCCGGCCCGTGCTGGTGCGGGTGCAAAGCGGCCAGACGCCGGCGGAGGCGAGGGAGGAGAAACCGCCGCACGTCACCGATTCCTCCGTCGCTGAATTACCGCTCGGCTCGGCGGAATCGCCAGCCACCTGACGAAACCACGCACGCGCAGTGGATTTTCCAACGCCGGGAATCCATTGGGCGGCGACCGTTGCTACGGGATCAACAGTCGGGTGGAGTGCTCCTGCAACCAAGCCACGTCCGGGTTGTTCGGTGATTTGAAGCCGTCCAACACTTCACCGTCCTTGACCAAGGGTGGTGTGGTGCGCGAGTCACGCCAGCGGTGGATTTCCGCGTGGCCATCAATGAAGGAAAACCCGCACGCATAATGATGGTAGTTGCCCGGCAGATCATAAAAACCACGACTGCCGGGTTGATCGGGCCAGCCCGTCATGTCGGGAGCAAAGTTTCCGACATCAATGCTGTCTTCGCGCATGTCCAGAAACAAAAATGTCCCGCTCGGCCCCGGATCAACCACATCACCCATGGTCAGATAAATCCGCCAATTGCCGCCTCCCCGCGCAAACGGATTACGGCTACCCGACAAGCCCAGATCGGCGCCGCGAAAGCCTCCCACCCAGATGTTCATGGACATGCTCCGAACGCGGGGTTTCAGTTCACCATTGACGAACACACTCGAACGGTCGGCGGGACATTTCCAGATGCCGACGGAATGCCCGGAGTACGGCCACAAGGGACTCTTCTTGATGTCTTGCTCCACATCCCAGTTGGAGCGGTTTTGCGGATCAAAATTCATCCAGCCACTGACCCAGACGTCGGGATCGGGCGAGGTGTAGGGCGGCCAACCGCTCGCGTAGAGCAGCCGGTCATGGTTGTCATCCGAATACATGCGCCAGGCCAGCGCGAGTTGACGATGGTTGTTCATGCAACTGATCCCCTGGCTGCGCCGCTTGGCGCTGATCAACGACGGCAGCAACAGGGCGGCGAGAATCCCGATGATGGCGACGACGACGAGCAGTTCTACGAGCGTGAAGCCGCGCGAAGAGACACGACAACCGTTCGTGTGTTCGGGCGTGGCTTGAGGACTGGGACTCATGCGTACGGTTAAAGGGTTGTACCAGCCCGGGAAGATTGCAAGCGGCAAGCGGCGGAGAGCGTGCGCCCCACGCCCGAACCGGATGCGGTGCGGCGCCGAAGCGGTTGGCGAAAAGGTCAACCGCCCCGCGCAAAGGCGCGCCGTCGCCACTGTTGTTCCGCGTTCCGCGCATTTGCCTTTTGCTTTTTGCCGATCCGACTCTAAAGTGCGCCGGCTTTGAAACTCATTTGCATGAAAAGACGACTCACCCGGATCACGCTGGTTGCCGCCCTGCTCTGCCCGCTCCTCCCGCACGCGCGCGCCTGGGATTATGAAGGACATCGCGCCGTCAATCTCCTGGCCCTGAACGCGCTGCCGGCCGATTTTCCCGCGTTCGCCACCACGCCGGCGGCGCGGGAGCGCATTGCGTTCCTCGCCGGCGAACCGGATCGCTGGCGCAACATGGGCGGCGAACTCACCCTCGCGCATGCCAATGGCCCGGACCATTACTTCGATCTGGAACAACTGGCGGACTATGGCCTGACCCCGCAGACGGTGCCAGCGTTTCGTTATGACCTCGTCGCCCGGCTGGCCCTCTATCGCAACGCGCACCCGGGACAGTTCGCGCCCATTGATCCGCTCAAGGACAAGGATCATACACGGGAGTTGATCGGCTTCGCGCCCTATGCCATCACTGAATACTGCGGGAAACTGCGCTCGGCGTTCTCCTACCTCAAGGCCTTCCAGGATTACGGCGGCACGCCGGAGGAAATCGCCAATGCCCAGGCCAACGTCATCTACCTCATGGGTGTCATGGGCCATTACGTCGGTGATTGCGCGCAACCGTTGCACGTCACCATCCATCATCACGGCTGGATCGGTGCCAACCCGATGAACTACGCCACCAACGCCAGTTTTCACGGGTGGATTGACGGCGGTTTTTTCCGCAAGATCGGAGGCATTCCCGTCGCAGCCCTCGCCCCGAACATCCGCCCGGCGAAGATTGTTGGTGATCCCTTGAAGCCCGACGATCTCTTCCATGAAGTGATGGCGTATTTGCTCCAGACCAAACGGCAGGTCGAAACTCTGTATCAGTTGGAGAAGGCGGGAAAACTCTCTCCGGGCAATGGAAATTCCGCCGAAGGCCGCGCCTTTCTCGAAGCTCAACTGGTCCGAGGCGGCCAGATGCTTGGCAACTTGTGGTACTCGGAATGGCAGCAGGCAACCGAAGACAGGTATCTCATCCGGCAACTCAAAGATCGCCAGCTCACCGGAGACAACGGCCAGAAGTGAGCGCCAGCCAGTCGCCGGCCTGTTTTCCTCGCCGACCCGCTAATTCCTTGTTAAGACTTTGACGGTAGATGCGGCTTGGATATTGAGGGCAAACTTATGACCAACAGCATGGCGGTCCGCGTGGCGGCGATCCTGGGATTCCTGGCGGTGACGCTCGGGGCATTTGGCGCGCACGGCCTGAGCCACGTGCTGGAAAAAAATCAGACTTTGGAGGTGTGGAAGACGGCGGTGCTCTACCATTTCATCCACACGGTGATGCTGTTCCTGCTGGCCCGACAGCGACCCGTGCCCAGCGGTCCGTGGTTCAGCTTTTTTGCCGGCATCGTGATCTTCTCCGGCTCGCTCTATCTGCTCGCGCTGACCGGCGTGAAATGGCTTGGAGCTATCACGCCCATCGGTGGGTTGAGTTTTCTGGTCGGCTGGTTCTGGCTGGCAGTCAAAGCGCGGAGGTTTGAGTCGTAACCTGATTGCCGCTACGGTTTCGAGCAGCTCCCGAACGGCGGAACGCTGCTGCCATTGGCAAGCGAGCGCAAACAGATGAAGCCGCTCAATGATGGAACCCGGTCAGTAAACCTTGCGCAAATTCGACGGCAGGATGTTGAGTTCCATCCGGTATTTCGCCACGGTCCGCCGCGCGATGACAATGCCCTTGTCCTTGAGCATCTTCACCACTTCCTGATCGGACAAAGGCTTGCTGGCATCCTCGGCTTTGAAAATTTCCGCGATCATGTCCTTGACGCTGGTGTTGGACACGTTCGCGCCGCTGTCGGTCTGCAGGCCGGCGGTGAAAAAATACTTCATCTCGAACACGCCCTGCGGCGTCTCCATGTATTTGCCGGAGACGGCGCGACTGACGGTGGTTTCATGCACCCCCACCACCTCGGCCACCTGCACCATGGTGAGCGGCCGCAGATGCGCCACGCCCTTATCCATGAAATCCCGCTGCCGTTTGACGATCTCTTTCGCGATGTTGGCGATGGTGCTCTGACGTTGGTGCAGGCTCTTGATGAGGAATTTCCCGGCGCGGATTTTTTCGCGGATATAATTTTTGACCTCGGCCGAGTTCGAGCTTTGCGACATCAGGTCCTTGTACACATTGCTGATGCGCAGGTGGGGAATGTGTTCGTTGTTCGTGCTGACGACAAAATCATCGCCGCTCCGCTTCACGAAAACTTCCGGCAGGACGAACTGATCCATGTTGGCCAGAAACGCGCGGCCGGGCCGCGGCTCCAGGCGCGCAATTCTCGCCAGCGATTCCTGGACTTCCTCGATGCTCGCCCCGGTGCCGCGCGCGATTTCAGGGATGCGCCGTTTGCTGAGCGCCTCCATGTAATCGCGCACAATCTCGTATTCGAGGGATTCCTGTTCACCCTCGCGCTCGAGCTGAAGCAACAGGCACTCGCGCAAATCGCGCGCCGCCACGCCCGCCGGCTCGAACGTCTGCACGACCTTCAACACCTCGAGCACCTTTTCGCCCGGCGCGTTGCTGAGCGCGCAGATTTCCTCGATGGTCGCCTTGAGGTAACCGTAGTCGTCCACGTTGCCGATGATCGCGTCGGCCACGGGATGATCCGCCGCGGACAGGTTGGAGTCGCGCACCTGTTCGAGGAGATTTTCCGCCAGGGAAGTTCCGGCCACGAGCGAGTCGAACATGAACTGGCGTCGCTCTTCGTCTTCGGGCGTGGCGCGGGTGGGGGAATTGGCCTGCGAAAAATTATCCCGCCAGTCCTGGTCAATCTGCGCCAGCTTGTCGAACTCGGCTTGAAAGTCATCCACCGGCGCGTTCTCGCCAGCTTCGCCACCCTCGCCGGCATCGGAGTGCAAGTCCGCCGGCGGCTCAGCGGGGTCATTCGCCTCGGAGGAACCTTCGCCGTCCGATATTTTTTCCGACAGCTCGGGATTCTCGGTGGCCATTTCCTCCAACACCGGATTCTGCTGCAGCTCCGCTTCGACGAGTGCCTTGAGTTCCAACGTGGGTGCCTGCAACAAAGCCAGTGACTGCTGGAGTTGGGGGGCCAACACCAGCGATTGGCTCAAACGTTGCGATAATTGTAAGCCTGCCATTGCTCCCGGATAGTAACGCGGGCCTTGGATGACACAAGGCCGAACTTGGCACGCGGCTGGCTTAAAACCGGGAAATAGTCAGCCGCAACACTTGACTTGCCGTTGACTTTCAACAACATCGCGACGTGGCGCTCTTCACCATTCAAAGCGAATATCGTTACGATGTCGTCCGCAAAATCTTTGAGGGCGGCATGGGTATCGTGTACGAAGCCGAACAACGCGGCGCGCGCGACTTCGTCAAGCGCGTCGCCATCAAAGTTGTTCGCGCCAATTACGCGAGCCAGAAAACTTTCTTGGAAAACTTTGTCGGCGAGGCCAAGCTCGTCGCTGATCTCATCCACACCAACATCGTCCAGACCTACCACCTCGGCGAGGCCAACGGCGTGTTCTTCATCGCCATGGAATTGATCCGCGGGGTCAACTTGGAACAATTCGCCCAGCAACTGGACGACAAACGCCGGCAACTGCCGCTCGAGCTCGCCGTCTTCATCACCAGCCGGATCGCCCGCGGCCTCGCCTACGCCCACGCCAAGACCGACAAGGACGGGAAGCCGCTCGGCATTGTCCACCGGGACGTGAGTTTCAAGAACATCATGATCGCCTTTGAAGGCGACGTGAAGCTCACGGATTTCGGCATCGCCAAGGCGCGCGGATTTCTCACCGATCAGGAGGGCGAAGTGGTCGCCGGCAAGGCCGATTACATGAGCCCGGAACAGGCGGACTTTCAAATCACCGACAAACGTTCGGACCTGTTCTCCGCCGGCGTCGTGCTGGCCAACCTGATTCTCGGCTACAACATTTTCAAAGGCCACAGCGCCGAGGAATCCCGCCAGCGCGTGCTCAAGCAGGCCATCCCGGATTTCCGCACGCTCGATCCCCGCGTGGACGAACGCCTCAACGACATCCTCCAACGCTGCCTTACGCGCGACCTGAACCGGCGCTTCGCCACGGCGGATGACCTGATGTACGAACTCGAGTACTACATCTACCACGGCGGTTACGGCCCCACCAACGAAACGCTGGGCAAGTTCATCCGCGAATTGTTCGGTCAATCCGCGCCGCCCATTCCCGCGATCCGTAACAACCGCACCGATCTGCTCGAACGCACCGTGCTGGTGAAAGCGCGGGGTTGATTTCCATGAAGCGTTCCTCCTCCGGCGCGACGGTCACCCTCGGCCTGCTCCAGCACGCCTGCGCCGCCAGCCCAGCGGCCAATCTCAAACATACGCTGGCCCTGGCCGAACGCGCCGCCCGCCAGGGCGCGCAAATCATTTGCACCCAGGAATTGTTTCGCTCCCCGTATTTCTGCCAGAGCGAAGACTACGAGCAGTTCAAACTCGCCGAATCCATTCCCGGGCCAAGCACGACGGCCTTCCAGAAAATCGCGCAGCGGCACCGGGTCGTCATCGTTGCTTCGCTCTTTGAAAAGCGCGCGGCGGGGGTTTACCACAATACCGCCGCCATCATTGACGCGGACGGCTCGTTGCTCGGCACGTACCGCAAGATGCACATTCCGGACGACCCGTTGTTCTACGAGAAGTTTTATTTTACGCCGGGCGACCAGGGCTTCCGCGCGTGGCAGACACGCCACGGCCGGATCGGCGTATTGATTTGCTGGGATCAGTGGTATCCCGAAGCGGCGCGGCTGACGGCGATGCAGGGCGCGCAGATTCTTTTCTATCCCACCGCCATCGGTTGGCATCCGAGCGAGAAAAAGCAGAACGGCGTGAAACAACACGGCGCCTGGGAACTCATCCAGCGCAGCCACGCCGTGGCCAACGGCTGTTACGTCGCCTCGGTAAATCGGATCGGTCACGAAATCCTCCCGAACGTCGGCGGCGATGGGATTGAGTTCTGGGGGCAAAGCTTCGTCGCCGGCACCTCGGGCGAGATTCTTTCCAAGGCCAGCGCGAACAAGGAAGAACTGCTCATCGTGCCCGTGGACCTCGCGCAAGTGGACCAGACGCGCACCCACTGGCCCTTCCTGCGCGACCGCCGGATTGACGCCTACGGCAACCTCACCAAGCGGTTGATTGACTAGCAGGCGTTCGCACAGTTGCTGACTCGACGCGTCTCACAGGTGGTGAGAGGCGATTCCAACAACGCAGGCGCAAACGCATCCTTATAGCGCTGACGATTCTGGCAGGATTGGCCGGGGCCGTTTGAATTTGAGTTTTTCGCCGCGCCGGCAATCCGGCACCTACAAAGTCAACCCTTGACCAACCTCCGGTTTGGCGTTCTATTTTTCGCGTGATTGCCGTAAAGCCCAGAACCCATGGTCGCCGCGCTTCCGACCGCCGCTGGACGTTTGATGAAATGGTTGCCGAACTGCCCGAGCGCAACCTGCTCACCGAGCTTTGGGATGGAGAACTCGTTTTGTCACCTGCCCCCTCCTTCTTTCATCAACTCATCACCGATCGCTTCCACGGCGCGCTGAAGGCGCACATCCGCCCGCGCCGCCTCGGGGTAACCGCCACCGCGCCGCTCGACATGGTTCTCACCAACACCCGGGTCGCTCAACCGGACGTGGTTTTCATTTCCAACGAGCGACGGGCCATCATTCAAACCCGGCTGATGGGCGCGGCAGATTTGGTTTGCGAAGTGATTTCCCCCGCGTCCCGCCGCCGCGACCGGATTGACAAACGCGATCTCTACGAGCAACACGGCGTAAAAGAATACTGGCTGCTCGATCCCGAAGCCGTCACCGTGGAAGCCTTGTATCTCACCGACGGGCAATATCAACTGGTAGGCCGCTGGCAAATGGGTGAAACCGCCGAATCACGCCTGCTCGAAGGTTTCCGGGTGAAAGTCGCGGCCCTGTTCGGACAAGATTAACCCCGCATGTTGCGTCCGCCTCTTGTCTGGATCACCGGCGCGGGCGGACTTGTCGGCAATCAACTCGTTCAACTCGCGCCTCGGTTTGCGCCGCAGTTTGAAACCGTTGGCCTGACGCGCGCCAAACTGGACTTGCTCGATTCCGCCGCCGTGCGCCGGATGTTTCACGCACAAAAACCCGCCGCCATCATCCATGGCGCGGCGATGAGCAAGAGTCCGGAGTGTCAGGCCAGTCCCGCGCTTGCCCACAAGGTCAATGTCGAAGCCACCGCGCTGCTGGCTGAACTTGCCGCCGATATTCCGTTCATCTTCTTCTCCTCCGATCTCGTCTTCAATGGCCGCAAGGGAAACTATGTCGAAACCGATCCGGTCGGCCCCTTGAGCATTTACGCCGAAACCAAGGTCGCCGCCGAGCAAATTGTCCTCGCCAATCCCCGCCACACCGTCATTCGCACCTCGTTGAACGGCGGCGTCTCGCCGCGCGGCGACAGCGGTTTCAACGAACAACTCCGACGCGCCTGGACTTCGGGGCAGTCACCCCGGCTCTTTGTGGACGAATACCGCACCCCGATTCCCGCACCGGCCACGGCCCGCGCCACTTGGGAGCTGTTGAATCGCGGCGCCACCGGCCTGTTCCATCTGGCCGGCGCCGAACGCCTGTCTCGCGCCCAAATCGGACAACTCCTCGCCACGCGGCATCCCGGATTGAACCCCGGGTTCGCGGTCGGATCGCTCCGCGAATACACCGGCGCGCCGCGCTCTCCCGACACTTCGCTGAATTGTGCGAAAGCCCAGGCACAACTTTCATTTCCGCTGCCCGGCCTCACGGCCTGGCTGGCCGCGCATCCAGAAGTGGAGTTCTGAATGGCGACGGTCCGCCCACTTGACCCCGATCAGCGCCAGGCGAAGAACGAAGACCTCGACGGAAAAGCTGGCTGACGGAAAGCTATTTTCGCACTTGACCGCTCACGCTAATGGGTGACCCCTTTATGGCCGAACTGCTATCGCAGCCGGCCTGAGGCGAGCTAGATTTACTTACACCTTTTGTGCGGGACAGCCAAGTGGGGCAACCCGCTTGCTGAAGTACAACTTCAAGGCAGCAACTGTCAGTGCAACTGAGAGAAAAAGAACAAAAACCTCATAGATAAGCATAGTCACAATCGTTTTTCGGAATCCGGTCCTTATTAGGAGGCCATCGTAGCCATAACTTTTGAAGCTGCTACTGATTTCGATTTCGTGAGGTGTTGAAAGTTGAAAATAATCCACCGCGTGTCCTCTTGTTCCGTTGGCGTTCGGAGCATCGTCGAAGAAAAAATTTGCCGGCATTAGAGAAACGGAGTCCTTTGTGCCGTCCGCTTTAACTAGCATAACAGCGACAGAACCGACGTCTCCCCGCGAAACTGACAGTTCCTTTTGACCTTGGATAAAAAATAGCAGGTAATAGCCCCCAGCTTCCAAACGGGTGGTGGAATTTTCGTTGGTTGTCCGATACACGGTTCTCGGGAAAAATGGAAATCCCGGCACGATGAAATACAGCGCGGTGAAGACAAGCGCCGAGGTGACGCAAAATGCCACTGCCCAAAGCAATAACTTCTTAAAGATTGGCATAGAATCAGAATCTATAGATCAGCGGGCCGAATAATAGCTTATGAAACTCGTGAGAATCAGGAGTATGGCCCTCCGCCAACACAGCGTCCGTGCGCTCCCCAAAGCCGCCCGTTATTTTATAGTAACCACCAAGCTCTCCGTTCCACTCGAGCCACGTAGATATTATATGTGGAACAGCATTAATTTCCCAAGCAATGCCCCCATTGACATGCACACCGACATCTGCGTTAATCGCCACAAATCCGAGTCCAATTCCCGCACTGAACTGTTGATCTGCGCTGAACCGGATAAGGTCTATAGACTCGTGAAAGTTGATATATCCATCGCAGGCGATTGTTAATTTCACAGTCTGCGAGCGCTTGAGCGATGGCCCTTCAAAATCAAAGTTGAGGCCAAAGCTTTTCCCGAATGCCTTAACGTGTCCCTTCAAACCAATACCTACTCCAGCAGAACCTTCTGCGGTGAGTTCAATTACCTTCAGTCCATTTTCCTGACTGATTTTGAGGCTAATCGAGCCTCCGGCATGAAGGCCAAGTCCCACACCTGCGCTTACGCTGATCTCAGTAAGGCCGATGTAGTCTATCGAATTCGGTGAGTCGTTATTAGCAAAACCGTAGAGATTGAACCCGCCCTTTTCTTCGAGTGGATCGCGGCTTGGCCATCTGCCATCCACCAAATCCCGGAATAGATATTTGGTCGCGTCGGTGACATCATCGGCGTATTGGGTGCTAAATCGAATCGGATTCAGCTTCGCCATCGGGCCGGTTTCGCGCAGGCGTTCCGCAAACGGGCCGCATTCATACCGCGCACTCTCCGCACCGGTCGCCGCGTTCATCAGCGCCGTCACGTTCCCGTTTCCGTCGTAACACGTGAAGTGCGCGGTGTTGGTCATCGCGCCGCATTGAGCCGACGGCCCGGCTTTCACCACCAGCACCCCGCCCACGCCGCCCGCACCTTGGAGCGAACCGCTCAAATCCAAGCCACGCATGAAGGACACCACCACACCATTGGTGTTATCCAGCACCGCCAGCAGGACTTGTCCGTCCCACACATAGCGATTGGTCAGCGAAGGATAGTAAGCCGTCCCGTTGTTGGTGGAAACAACCCGCTCGATCCACCGGCCATCGGCCAGAATGGTCCATTGCTCGCGAACCCGCGTGACCGGCGCGACGCTGGTCCTGCTTTCAATCGTGATCCGCCGGTTCTCACCGTTCCACACATTCGTCCACAGGCTGTCACTGGTCAGGTTGCCATCCGCGTCGTATGTGAAGGCTTCTGGTGTTTTCGCCAGCAGCTTACTGCCGACGGTGTTCGTGATTACATCCGCGCCGGTGTAGTTGCTGAGGGCGGCGAGGTTCGTGATCGTGAGCCAGACGGCGCCGGTGCTGTTGTTGAACGGCAGTTCGCCCCGGAAATAATCGCCTTTGCGCGTGGTGCTGGTGTAGAGCGCCGTGCTGTCCTTGCTCCACAAGGACACCGTGGCCGTGTTCGTGGCCGTGCCCAAAATGTTCACGTAGCCGGGAACATCGCGGCTCGTGATTTGATTCAACGTATTGGCCGCGTAATTCGCGGAACGGAGATTGGCTCCCGTTTGGTCTCCGCCGCTGGTCGTCACCTTGCGGTTGCCGATGTCATCGAAGGTGAACGTGGTTTGCTGGCCCGCCACGGGTGTATCATCGCTCCAGTATCGCTTGGCGGAGGTCACCTGGCCGAGCGCGTCGTATTGGTAGAGCCAGTAACTGCCGTCCGCCAGCGTGGCGCGCGTTCGTTGGTTCGCATCGTTGTATTGATACGCAAAGCTGGCGACGTTGCTCCCGCCGACGTTCCAGACGAGATTCGTCAGTCGGTTCAGGTGATCGAACTGGTTGCTTCGCGTCATGCGTCGGGCGACTATGTTATTTCAACCATTTCATTCCCACTGCAACAAATCAATGTGCGCTCCGCTGGCCGCACCCCGCAGCGAAGACGGAGCGCGAGGGCTGTGCGGCAGGCGCGGGTGGCCGACCAACTTCGGCGCGGCCTGCCTTGTCCGCCATAGCTTGCGACGGTGGAAGCGCCGCTAGATTCCTTCTCACCGTTTGTGCGGGACACCGGGCGGGTTCGCTACACCGTCCACCCTGGCTTGAAGAAGAACATCATCTGTTCGCCGCGAAACAAATTGTAGATGCAAACCGACTGAATGTAGGAACTCACCAGCAAGAGCAATGCTTCCGGGATGCGGATTTTGTGTGCGCTGTTGAACAGGATCAACAGACCCAACATGGTGAGAGCAATTCCGACAAAGGAGTCAAGCGGTCGAGGAAGTGAGAAGTATTCCAGGAAAACTGCGGCGAGAAGGCAGAACATGACTTGAAGGATCTTCAGCACCTGCACCGTTCTTAACTCCATCGCCGCAAGAGCGATTATAAAAAACAAAACGATGAAACCCGGTTTAATTGCCCAACCGAGTCCGAATCGGCCGATGCCGGACAGATTCACCCACGAGTAAAGACCAGCTACGGCGAGCCCGCAAACCAGCCACAGCACAAGTCCACTTGTGCTTCTCGTAGGCGGAACAGCAGTCCCCAGGTTCATTGTGGTTTGGGACATGGTTTTGGCTTGCACGGCGTGAGACCGCAATCACAGGCATACTTGCCCAGCAGATTCTCAAGCTGCCACTGACCGCGACAACATCCGCATATCGCCTCGGACAACGCTTTGCGCATTGCATCAAGAACGGGCGTGTTAATTCTGTCAGCCGGGCCGCCAGGACCATCGTCCGATCCTGTGTAAAAGTGATCGGCTTCGTGGGCAAGGAGAGCGCCAAAGTTGGCAATCGAAGAGAAACTGCAAGACGGCTTGGTGCTGGAGGAGATGAAGACACTCCCGTCGTAGGTCAGCCCATCTATCGATGTCCCGGTAAAAGTGGCCCAGTAAGTATCGGAGAAAGGCGGCGAATAAGGCGGAGAACCCAGCAGCTTTCTCACGAGACAGAGTCCACGTCGGCCCGTGTCCTGTTCAGCCTTTGAGAAGTGGCTGCCAACCGTCACGGTCACTTTGCCGCCTCCCTGGAGTTTTACGGTGAATGTTGTTCCGGGGGCGATGTTCGGGTTCAAGCCGAGATAATCAAACTTGCTGAGAGCGTCGTTGGAAACGAACAAATAAAGGTTTGCTTCCCCTTGTTGTAACTTTGAGTTGCCCTCGTCGCTGCGGATCAACTCGAAGCCCCGTTCCCCGAGTGGATCGCGGCTTGGCCACCGCCCGGCTTGCAAATCCCGGAACAGATACTTGGCATCACCCGTGACATCATCCGCGTATTGCGTGCTGAAACGAATCGGGTTGAGCTTCGCCATCGGTCCGGTTTCGCGAAGACGCTCGGCGAAGGGTCCGAAATCGTATCGCGCGCTTTCTGCTCCCGTCGCGGCGTTCACGAGCGCGGCTACATTTCCATTCCCGTCGTAGCAGGTGAAATGCGTCGTGTTGGCCATCGAGCTGCATTGCGCAGAGCTTCCCGCCTTCACGGCCAATACGCCGCCCACACCACCAGCGCCTTGAATACTGCCGCTCAAATCTAAGCCCCGCATGAATGACAACACCACGCCATTCGTGTGATCCAGCACTGCCAGCAACACCTGTCCGTCCCAGACGTAACGGTTGGTCAGCGAGGGGAAATAGCTCGTTCCACTATTCGTGTAAACAATGCGCTCGATCCACCGACCATCGGCCAGAATGGTCCATTGCTCCCGGGCTTTGCCCGCCGACGGCACGCCGGCTCGACTCTCCACCGTCACTCGCCGGTTCTCACCGTTCCACACGTTGGTCCACAAGCTGTCGCTGGTCAGGTTGCCGTCGGCGTCGTAGCTGAAGGTCTCCGGTGTTTTAGCCAGCAAATCACTGCCCGCGATGTTCGTCACAATGTCCGCGCCGGTGTAATTGCTCAACACCGCCACGTTGGTGATCGTCAGCCATAGCGCACCCGTGCTGTTGTTGAACGGCATTTCACCCCGGAAATAATCGCCCTTGCGCGTCGTGCTGGTGTAGAGCGCCGTGCTTTCCTTGCTCCACAAGCTCACCGTGGCGGTGTTCGTCGCCGTGCCCAGTACGTTCACGTATCCCGGCACGGTGCGGCTGGTGTACTGGTTCAAATCGTTGGGCGAATACGTGGCCGACCGCGTGTCCCGTGTCGTGGTCTTGCGATTGCCAATATCATCGAACGTGTAATCAAACTGCTGGCCAGCGACGGTTGAGCCATCGCTCCAGTACTTCTTGCCGCTCGTCACCTGGCCCATGCTGTCATAGGTGTAAACCCAATAGCTGCCGTCCACGTTGGTCACCGAAGTGCGCTGGTTGGCCGAGTTGTATTTGTAGGCGAACGATGACGAGGACCAGGACGATGTTGAGGCCGTATTGGTCAGCCGGTTCAGGAAATCATAAGCCTTCGTCGTCGTCATCACAGTCGTGCCGTTCGTGGCGAAGGCAATCTGTCCCACCAAGGGCGAGTTGGCAAGCCGCGCGTACGTCGCGCTGTTGACCCCGTCACTCACGGTTTCCAATTGTGAGGCATCGTCATAACTGTAGCCGTGGTTGAACCGCAAAGACGCGGCGACGCTGAGGCCAACGCTGTCTCGCCTGAGCAAGGCGTCATAGTGGTTCGTCACGATTACGCCATTAAGCGGGCCACCCGCATAGGATTCCTGCAAGAGATTACCCGCGTCACTGTAAACTTTTGTCAGACTGGTCGCGCCAGAAAGGACGTTGGTGAGGCGCCCGCGCCGGTCATAGGTGTTGGTCACGTCGGCGGTGGTGTCAGTGTAGTTGACCACCCAGAGTTCTCCGGCGTTATTGTTGGTGTACCAGGTCGTCACGCCGCGTACCCAGGCCCGGGATTTCAACCGGCCCGCCGCCGTGTAGGTGTAACCCGGCCCGGTGTTGTCCGCGTATTTCTTCTGGTTGAGCCAGCCACGCGAGGCGTCGTAAAGCCATTTCGTGGCCGCCGAGCCCGAGGTGCCCTCGCCGGTGGATTCATTGAAGTCCTGCCAGGTGGTCATGTTCGTCATGCGCCCGGCATGATCGTAAAGATACTCCACCGGATAGATGCGACTGCCCCAGGTCTTATCCAGCAATCCATTGGCAAAGTAATCACTGCGCGTGCTGGTGGTGTCGGGTTGGATGACATTCGTGGCGCGCAGGGACTTGTCGTAATACGTGGTGGTGACCAGTCCCCCCGCCACCCCATCCGGCGAAGGTGTGGTGACAGTTTGCACCTGATCGGCGGCATTGTAGGTGTAGGTGGTCGCACCATTCCGAGAGTCAATTGCCTGATACTGGCGGCCATGGGAATCGTAGGCGTAGTTGAGGACCGGGAGTGCATCGTACGACGCATCAGAGCGTGTGACACTGGCGAGGAGGCCATTGGTATAGACGGACACGGTTTGCGAACTGTCCGGATGCGTGGTGGTGACAGTGCGTTGCTGGCTGCCGGGATTGTAGCTGGTAACGTTCGTCGTGCCCAGGCCATAGCTGAGGCCGATGGAAGTATCCAGCGCCGGAATGGTCATCCGTTCACTCACCAGGATTTCCGAGCCGTTGTCCGCCGTCTGATAGACCCGGGAATGACTGGCGGCGTAACCCGAATAGCTCACGACGTCATTGGTGCTCCGGGTGATGCGGTCCACACTGTCTGTGCCCACACCGTTGCGGTTCATATCCACGATGGTTTTGTCCGGCTGTCCCAGGCCGTTGTAAGTGTAGAGCCGCGTCACACCATCCGGGTCCACGGCTTTATCAAGCTGGCCTTTGGTATTGTAGAAATTCGTGCTGGCGGCACCGTCGGCGTATTCGGTTTTCCATGAACGCCCGAGCAGGTCGGCGTAGGTTTTCACCCATTCCGAGCCGCCGGAGCCGCCCTTGGTTTCCTTGGTGAACGTGCCGTTGTTGTACGTGCCGTAATCGTAATACACGGGAAACGTCGCGCTGCCGGCCACACTCTTGACTGAGCCATCCTGATAGTGGGTTTCCACCCGCTGGCCGCCATCAGGGTAGGTGTTGGTCTTGACCGTCTGCCCGCTGCCATCGAACGCCTGCGCGTAAGAGGTCACACCCGACAACGCGTTGGTTTCGTTGATCAAACGACCGGCGGTGTCATAGCTCGCCTGCCGAAGTAGTTGCGTGGTGTCGTCGCTGCCCACCCGGATGGTCGCGAGCACGTTCCCGACGGCATCCAGCAGGTTCGTGGTGGTGATGTCATTCCGGATGGTGCCAATCTGGCGATGGAGCGGATCGTAAAGATAAGTGGTGGTGACGCCGTCGCGATCTACCATGCTGTCCAAGCCACAACAATCGTAATTGACGGTGGTGGTCGTGCCGTCGAGATAGGTGGTGGTCGTGAGCCGGCCCAGGCTGTCGTGAGCGTAGGTTTCATAATCCAGCAGGTAGGAGTCTCCCAACACGATGTCATAGGAATAGCGCGAAAGGGCGGTGCCATACGGGTCGGTGACACTGACGGTTTCCATGCCGTCAACGACATCCGTGTAACCGCCATTGGGCTGGCCGGAGAGGACGGTCATGGTTCGATCCCCGGAATCCTGGTATTGGTAAAGTTGCAGCGTGCCATCCGGGGAGAGGACCCGTTGCAGTTTTCCGACGAAGTTCGTGTCGCTTTGATAATAGGTGATCGTCACCAGATTGTTCGCGTTGGTCCAGGACGCGCCGGGGGTGGTGCAGCGGATCTGGTAAGTGGCATCGGGATAGGTGACCGTATATTCCCGGGCGATTTCGACCCCTTGCAACAGTTCAATGCGCGTTTGGCAATTGTTCGTGCCATCCAAAGCGGTGTAATCGTAGCGCACCACGCGACACGAACTTTCCGCCGCATTGGTGGCCGCGTTCAGGAATTGCGACACCTCGTTGGTGAGCCGCGCCGCTTGATCATATTCGAATCTTTTCCAGAATCCGTTGGGTTCAATGCTCAGCTTCACGCTGCCGTAGTTGGTGCCGTCGGTGGATTCGTTGTCGTAGTAGAACCAGAGGTTGGTGAGCGCTGAAGCGCCGGTGCCCGTAATCTGCCGGGAGATGACGCGCCCATAGTTGCTCAAATCGAGATACTGGCGGGTCTGCTGGAATAGCAGTGCGCTGGCCGCGTTGCGCACAATGTTGCTCCGGGTCAGGGTGGTTTCGTTCGTCGCGCCATTGGTGTCCACCAGTTGCGCCGTCACGCTGGCCGTCTCGTCGTTGATGAGGCCGCGCACATGGAAACTGTCGCCGCTGAGATGCGTTCCGTTCGTGGACCAGAGCAATTGCATCGTCGGCGGGTTCGTCGCCGTGGTGTAATCGAGCGTCACCGCAATGTTGGTCACCGTCACGTTGCCCGCGCGATCACGCACCGTCAGGGTCATCTCGTTGAGGCTTGTGCTCAGTGCCACATCGTAAGCTTGGACGTAGTTGGTCGTGGAATCAACCTGGTTCAGTGCTTGAACCGCTCTGCCACCGCTCGGTTGGTGGTGATGGCCAGACTGAAATTGTTTCCGGCAGCAATCGCCACAATGTTGGTCAAGCCATCAGGGACGGGCCACGTTCCAGTCAAACGGCTACGATGCGGACGCCCCCATGCGACGACCGTACCGTCTGCTCTCAACGCCAGACTATATTCATTCCCGGCCGCCACCGACACCGCGTTGCTCAAGATTTCCCCACCAATCATTACCAAGCCCTTCGCGGTGTACGGGGCTTGGGTCGTTTCTACACCTGTTGCTCCACCAGAGCCGTTAAACCCCCAACCGAATACTGTCCCATCTCTTCTGAGGGCGAGACCGTGATTGGCTCCTGCTGCAATAGCGATCGCATCGCGGATTGGAGCAACCACACGTGCCTGTTTATTGCCACGCACTCGCCACTCAAACACTTCACCTTTGCTCGTAAGGGCTAAATCATTTCCATAAACAGTGGGAGCAGCTGCAATTGAAACTACATTGCTCAAGCCAATAATTGGCTGGATTGCAGCGCTGACGCTCACCACTTCGCCATCCTCTTTGAGTGCGAGAAAGTGGTTCCACCCCGCTGCGACGCTGACCAAGTTGTTCAACTGACTCAGAATGTCTATCTGGTAATTATTCTTGCCCCACGAGACGACGGTTCCATTCTCCTTGAGAGCCAGATTAGCATCTTGGAACCCATTTTCCGAAATAGCGACCGCAACTACAGCCGTTAAGTCTACGGCTGGGTTAGATTGATCAGGCCATCTCGCAACGACTCCATTACTTCTAAGGGCGAGACTATGGAACAGCCCTGCGGAAACTGACGTGACATCATTAAGCCATTGACCCGCAATTTCCACTGCGCCCACATCAAGCTTTGGGACGATGCCGCCCATAGCTTTGTCTGTGCTCATACGCCATTCGATTACCTGCCCCGTCAGTGGCTCAGCCGTGGTCGAACTTAGTGAAACCCACGTAATCAACATGGTCAGCAAAACCTTCATAAAATTAATTTGTAGTAACAACATTATTTGTTGTTCGTTGGACCCATCGGTCAAATTTTGTTATCCTCACAGTTCCGCTGCCATCAATAGAGACAACTTGGGTCCACCCGGTCATTGAATTGGTCGGGCCGTCTCCGATCCACCACACCGCTGGAATCGGCCAAGTATAGCTTCCGAGGTACCACGGTGGGAGATCACCAATTTCACCAGCATCATCTTGCCAGCAGTTTTGGCAATCCAAAGGGATTGGATCATCCGCGCCATTTCCGATATGTGACAAATCCGCTATCGAGAAATTCGTGAAGCAACCCGAAACCTCCGTCGCATTCTCGCCGACCTCCATTATGGTGACTCGCGAGAAGGAAACTGTTGTCGGAGCAATGAAAACATCCAGTTGCATCGCAGCTCCAGCCACACCTACTTGAATATTTGTTGCGACCTGGGCGATATCTGCATGATCAATCCCACTCGGCTCCAAAACACCAAACACCGTATCCAAGTGTTCGTCGCGCACGAATACGCGCACCAAGGCCGTAGCCGCATTGCTTGGCGCAGTGAACAAGGTCCCCGAGCCTGTAGCGGGATCAAGACTCCCCTCCGAAACAATCCACCAAGGCTGCTCTGGAAAAGTCATAAATACCGGAGGCTCGAAGCCAAAGCTGACGTACTCGCCCACCCCAATCGTCGTGCGGGTATTGTCGGGGTTCGACAAAGCTGTGCATTGCGTGAGATGCACCAGTTTGTGTTTCACTAGTCCCGGCTGACCGTACGTGTAGTACCGTCTCCCCGCCACTTTCGGCGTCACGTCATGCGTTTCCCCATCACCCAGCGCCTTGTATAGCAATCCATCGCTGCCCAGTTTGCCCAAGTCGCCCAGCATGATTGTGTCGTTGGCGATCGGGTAGCTCAACGGATCGTAATCCAGCTCCGGGTAGAACAGGTTGCCAATGCCGCTGACCGAACCGCTCAAAACAAACAGACTCTTACGCCCGCTCACTTTTTTGCCGCCCGTGTGCAGTTCATAGCTTGTGCGGGCTTTCCGGTCCACAACCTGGGTATAGACATCATAGGTTTCACCGATAAAAAACCGAGAATCTGCGCCGGAACAGGTTTCCCCCGGCCACGAGCCGGAGTCGGAATAAGGGTCTTGGGTGAGGTTGCTTTTCAGGCCGCATACTTCTGCCTTGTGACCACGGTTGACGGTCGAGTCGAACGTGCCTTCGCCTTCCGCATCCCATTCCGCGTCGTTCCACCCGAAATAGTAATCATCTGAAAGCGGGTCTCCCCAGCAGTCCGCGAGCGTCCAGGTTCCCGCCTTGTGCCGCTCCCATTGGATGTGTTCTGTTGCGTCCTCAGTCGAGTTCAGCGAATCTCCCGAGTAATCCCAATCCTTGTGATAATCAATCAGCACCACTTCCGGCGGCTTTTCCGGCACCGCTTCCGCAGTCTTGCCATCCGGTGAAGCCGGGTTGCCGGGGTCCTCCAAGCTGGCATTGCTCCCGCCGCCGCCGCCCGTGCCGTTGCCGCCATTGTCCGCGTTGGGAATCGCCCGCGCCTGGATTGCGGCCGTGCCTCCCGCGTTCACGGGGACATCCTCCGCCGCCCACGTCCCGTCGCCATTCAACGTGGCTTTTACGCCGTTCACCCACACCGTGTGGTCGCTCACGTTGATCGTCCCTGTGACGGTGATCCGGGACTGGTTCAAATCCGCCCCGGACAAGTCATCAATCCCGAGCAGCACCGTGCTCTGCACAACGGCCAGGTTGGTCATGCTTATATTGCCGGCAGCGTCAGTCATTGTCAGGGTCAATGTATTCGTCCCCGCACCCAAAGGCAAATCTTCCACCCACAACCAACCGTCGCGCTCCAGCACGCCGCCCAGCACGTTGGTCACATCATTGGCATCTACGATTTCGGCCGCAACGGTCGCGGTCGCGTCGTCCAGCCGTCCGCGCAAGGTAAAGCTGGTACCACTGAGTTGATCCCCGTTCTGCGGCCAATCCAAAGTAATGATCGGCGCGTTGGTGTCGCCGACAAAACTTAGGATGTATGTGTAAATATTGGTGGCCGTGTTGCCGGCAAGGTCGGTGGCCCGGAGTGTCACCTGGTTGGTGCCATTGGTCAGACCGATGTCCACACATTCAAACCAGTTCGTGGTCAGATCAAAGAGGTTCGTGTCAAACCATTGTTTGGTTACATAGCCTTCCTCGTTGGTCAAGGTGCCCGCCGCGTTTGTCACGTCGTAACGCAAGCTGAGCAACGGCTCGAGACTGAAGCCCTGTAACTGAATCATCGGCTGGGAAAGCGTAGTGACGACCGGATTGGTGATAACAATCACTGGCGCGACAGTGTCGCGGGTCAGCGGCCACGCGGACCAGGTGGCATCCGAGGTGGGGGCGCGTCCCTTGAGACCGATCCAAACCTGGTGTGGGCCGTCACTGACACCTAAGTTTACCAGGATCGTCGGCGTATACGCCTGCCAGGACGCGCCGGTAAGGTTGGTGTCGTCCATCAAAATCGCCATTTGATCGGGCACACCTTTGATGACGGTCACCGTGCCCGTTGCACTGTTGGCGTTGATTCGTAAATTATCAAACATCACGTCGAAACGAATTTTGTTGGGATCCGAACCCGCATAAAACTCGTCAAGGTCGGTCACGCCATCATCGTCATAGTCACCTGTGCCATCCCGGTTGAACGTGCCAAAGTGATTCCATTCCCAGCCGTCGGACATCCCGTCGCTGTCCGAATCAGTGTTGTTGGGGTTGGTGTGATAGACGAAAACCTCGTCGCCATCAGTCAGGCCGTCGCCGTCCGAATCGGCGTTGTTGGGGTCGGTGCCGAGGAAATCCTCCTGCAAATCGGTGAGCCCATCGCCATCGGTGTCGGTCTTGCATTTGCCGGCGCTGCCGGCGGTGTAGAGCGCGGTCACTTCTGTGCTGGTCAGGGCGCGGCGATAGATGGTCGCCTCGTCAATCACGCCTTTGTACCAGCCGTTGAAACCGCTCTGCGGATGCACGCCAATACGCACGGGCTCCGCGTTGCTCAACGAGCCGGAGACCACCGTGGGGTTGAAGGTCAGGATCGAAGTCCCGTCCACATAGAGATGGCCGCCATTCGTGGCACTCCGGTCCAGGGTCACCGCCACATGATGGTAGCCGCCATCCCGCAGATTGCCCGTGGCATTGAAGTTCGCGTAACCGGAGGCGTTCGCAATCCGAAAGCCGGGGACGCCGTTCACGAGAAACAATTCGTAGCCCATGGCAGAATAGACGCTGGGCGAGTAGCGTTTGCCGGCCACGGACATGACGCCAGAGGTCGTCGTGTTGGTCAGCGGCTTGATCCACGCTTCAATGGTCAGGGCGTCGCTCGCGCTGATCAGGTTCAGCGCCTTGTCATCGGCGGCGGTCACGCCGGCATTGGTGCCGTTGAAGGAAAATCCCTGGCCAACCACGGCGGATTCGTAAGTCGCATTGTTCAACGTGGCGAAATTCGTACGGGCCAGATCGTAACCGTTCCCATCGCCGGGCCACCACGCGACGATGTTCGTGGGGGCGGTGACACAGTTGGGATTGAGCTTGCCCGCCGCTCCAGCGTTGTAGAGGGCCAGGATTTCGGATGCTCCGAGCGCGCGGTCATAAATCGCCGGTTCATCCAATCCGCCCTGCCAACGGTAGTCGGGGTAGTAGGGCGTCCACGCGGCCGCGCCGCCCAGGTTCAGCGGCGAAGCCGTGGCCACCATCGAGCCGACCGCCGCGCCGTTGGTGTCCAGGATGCCGTTGATATACGTCCGCAGGCTGCTCGTCGCGGCGTCGTAGGTCAGGGCCACATGATACCAGGTGTTGGGTTGCAGCACCGTCTGGCTCTCGGTGAAGTAGAACCAGCCGTTGGTGGAATTGACGCAGGCGCGGATTTTGTTGTTGGAGTATTTGGAGAGCAGGAATTGCCGGCCCGTGGGCGTGTCCTTGTTGAGCGCGGGCATGGGACTGGGATGTTTTGTGGGAGTAGTCCGAGCTTTCCTCGTTGGAGGGTTCGCAGGACGAGGCCACTTCGCGAAGCGAATACCAAGCTTTGGGACACCATCTTTGGCGGCTGTTAAGCCTCACCTGCGCCAGTGCTTATTTTCATTGGCCCCACGCGTGCGATGGTTTGGCTTGCGAGTTCATACGTCAAATCTTACCGGCGACGACAGTTATGGAGTCAGATTTGGCCGGTGTAGGTCATTTGTACCCGGCTTGACGACGCGCAGTCTGATGGGTTGCGAACGACGAAATTCGTTCTTGGAGCTATCCCATAGCCAGTATCGAACCTCAAGCACGTATAGACCGTTGGAAGGAAACAGGAAAAGTTCATCCAACTTTGGGAAGTCTTGAATCCCGGCACCAACTCTTCGCACGAACCTATTCGAGTACAAGTTCGTGCGTTCCTGAGGCCCCGCGCTCATACTCTTACCTTTTGCGGATTTAGGAATGAGAACCTTGTTTGTCGTCCTCAGCTGGAGATCAAAGGAGTTGCTCATCCCGATGAAAATAACGCTAGTCCAAGGGTTGGTGGAGTCACCGTGAAGCATCCACCAAAGGTGGTGGCCGGTTGAGAGTTCTTTGTCAGTCAGCATTGTGCCAGGCTTGCTCGGGTCTCCGTCCGAAATAACGAGCCGCAAACCTGCCTGCTCCAATGGAATGTTATTAGTGAGTAGCTCACTTGACATGTTGTTGCCAGACCCAGCTAACACGATACTGGACAGTAATAGTGTGAGTGTAGTTTTCATTGATTGGGCCATACAATCTTGACCCACCATGGAAACGGGTCAGAGCCATCAGGTGGTGCTGCGGCCGGGGTGAGATTTGTAATCCAACCGGAAGTCCTGCTGTATTTGCCGTTCGCATTCCACGAGACGATTCCAAGTGTAACGTAAATGTTACCGTCATTTTCGTAACGCCCCGGCTTGAACCGGATGTAATCCTCCGAGGAGGAGACGAGAATTTCCGCAGACGTCCCCGGACAGGATAGTGAGGGATAATCCTGAAACGTCACGAGTTTCATGCTTGGATCAACACTGTCCACCCTGTAAAGCCGTGTGTAGCCATCGTACCATTCTCCGGAATCGGCGGCCAGGGTGTCCAGCGTGTTCAACTTGTCATACGGGGCTGGTGAAACGTGATATCTGGCTTTGTATATTTGCGAAATCCCAAATCTACCATCATAATCCGAATCAATGGTTGCTGCCCAGACCATGCCATTTGTGCCATTACTTCCCGCAGCAGGATCCCCATAAGCGAGCGTGTCCACCCCGGGGTTTAGCCACATGAATGATCTCGGGGCTCTGTTCGTGAATCCAGTCAATGTTGGCCGATAGACCTCAACTTTTCCCTTTGCAGCCAAACTGACCATCTGGCCGTTTGTAAATTTGAGGTTTACCCCCAAACTCACAGTGCCACCATTGCCGTTGACGAACCAGCACGAGGTTGAGTTTGTGTTCACCAGCAGATCGTCATTCTTTCTGTAACTCAAGCAAGTGCTTGAATACTGAAAAGATTCATTGACGAATTTGTCGGGGATTCTCCATTGCCCGATCAAGTCCACGTAGCTGATTGGCTCGTAAAATGCAAAGTCAAACGCCACCTGCTCGCCCACGCAGAACTCCGGCGTCTCGTTGTCAAGGTTATGGCCGTTCGCGATGATATAGGGCGTATGCTTTGATCGTCCCGGTTGACCGTACGTGTAATACCGTCTTCCCTTCACTTTCGGGGTTATGTCGTGCGTTTCACCATCCCCGAGTGCCTTGTAAAGCACTCCATCGCTGCCCAGTTTGCCCAGGTCGCCCAGCATGATTGTGTCGCTGGCGATCGGGTAGCTCATCGGATCGTAATCCAGCTCCGGGTAGAACAGGTTGCCAATGCCGCTGACCGAACCG